>NZ_JBPKBH010000004.1:378018-408203 GCF_051388915.1 Yinghuangia sp. YIM S09857
CGGCACCGCCGCCCGGGCGGCGGCCCGCAGCGCGGCCCGGGAGCCGTCCGCCAAACTACCGCCGCCGGACGCCGCGGCCCACAGCGAGCCGAGGACCTCGTCGCCCACCCGGACGGCGACGGCCAGGCGCTCGGCGAAGTCCCCGTCTGCGGGGAGGTGCACCACGTCGTACGAGGTCCACAGCTCGCGCAGGAACCCGCTCTCGCGCAACTGGGCCACCCGCCACTCCGGCACCCGCTGGCCGAGGATCGTGAGCCGGCGCAGCGGATCGGCGGCGTCGTCGGTGCGCGAGTAGGCAAGCACCCGCGAGCGCGTGTCCTCGATGGTGATGGCCCCGCCGACCAGGTCGGCGAGCACGTTGGCCAGCGCGGACAGGTCGCCCAGCCGCACCTGGTCCAGGCCCCGTCGCAGGTCCGGGCCGTCGGCGGGGTCGGCGTCGCCTCCGTCGCGGCCGACCTGGTCGGCGTACGACACGCCCGCGCGCAGGAGCGCCAGCAGCTCGGTCCAGTCCGTGCCCGGCCCGCGGGCGAGCAGCGCGGTGTCCACCCGGCGTGCGGTGGCGGACAGCGCGGCACCGGCGGGCAGCGCGCCGCGCCGCATCACGACGGCGGCGGCTCCGGCGCGGTCGGCGGCCAGCAGCACGTCCGGTGCGGCCGCCGATGCGACGTCGACGCCGACCGCGAGCAGGAGGAGTCCGTCGCCGGTGTGCCGTCCGGCGGACTCGTCGCCCCGGGAGGTTCGTGGCGCGGGGGAGCCGCCCGCGGGGGCCGCGGCCCCGCCGGTCCCCGTGTCCCAGACGGCCTCACCAGCGTCGTACAGCGCCACGCCGCGCACCGGCACACCGGTGCCGTGTGGAGCGTGCACCAGTTCCAGCACGTCGCCGCCGACGACGGCGAGCACGTGGGACAGCGTCGGCGGGCCGGGATCGGCGCCGGGTGCCGTCGGCGCCGAGGGCGGCGGGGCGGGCGGCTCCGGGGACGGCGCGCGGCGCTGGTCGGAATCCGGCTTACGGGGCATCACCCCATGATCCGCCATCGGGCGTACGGGCGGCGCCGACGTCGCGGCCGCGCATGCCCGACCCGTCGCCGGGGACGATGCCCCAGGCGATGATGCGGCGCGGGTGGATGCGGATGACCTCCGGGCTGGTGCCCGGCAGCCTGCTCGCCACGCCGCGCAGGGCCTCGGCGGTGCCGCGGATCTCGATGCCGCGTACCGTCCACGGGTCGAGGGACGCGATGTCGTCGACCACCAGCGCCACGCCGGGATTGCCCTCGACGTTCCGGAACTTGCGGCTGGCGCCCATGTTGTACCCGGCGATGTCGATGGTGCCGCGGATGTTGTCGACCTTGTAGGCGACGGGGTTGTTCTGCGGGAAGCCGTCGGCGTCCACCGTGGCGAGCCGCCCGAGGCGCTGGGACAGGAGGTAGGCGATCTCGGCGTCGGTGAAGGGCGTTGAGGAAGTCATGCGCCCAGCCTGGTAGTTGAAGTGCGCTTCAAGTCAAGTGGACGCGCCGCGCGCTCGCCGGTCAGGAGGCGGAGCCGAACCAGCCGGGGAAATCGAGGCGGAAGAAGTCGTCCGGAGTGATGCGGCGCAGGTCCTCGTCCAGCGCGCGCAGGCGCTCGGGGCCGAGGGCGGTGGCGCGGCGGGCGCGGGCCTTGTCGAACTCGCGGGCGGAGAGGGCGAGGAGGTCGTAGCCGCGGTGGGTGAGGCGGACCAGCTTGCGGCGCGCGTCGTGCGGGTCCTGGCCGATGGAGACGTACCCGAGCTCTTCGAGGTTGGCGATCGTCTTGCCGGCGGCCTGCTTGCTGACCCCGAGGGTGCGGCCCAGCTCCGCGGCGGTGGTGCCGTGCGGGCCGATGGCCTGGAAGACGAAGCCGTGCATCGGGCGGGCGTCGGGGTGCCCGTGCCGGGCCAGCTCCTCGTGCACCTCGTCGATGATGGTGCGGAACGCCATGAACAGGCGGAGGGGGAGTTCGAAGCCGGGGGGATCGCCCGGGGTGCCGTTCGGTCCCGTCGCCACCTCGCCGGCTCCTCGTGTCGTCGACCGTCGCGGTGTCCGTGCGGACAACCGCATTGTCGATGGTAGAGGAGCCGACGGGGAGGCGGGGTCTTGCGATGCCGCGGGGGTCTTGCGGTGCCGCGGGGGCTTGCGATGCCGCTGGGGTGTTGCGGTGTGTCGTTCTGCGGTGCCGCGGGGGCTTGCGGTGCCGCTGTTGTCCGGTGGTGATGCGGTCTTGCGGCTTGCGGTCTGGCTGTCGTTCAGGAGGCGGAGTTCGCGGCCTTGCGGTTCTCGGTCTCGGCGAGGAAGCGTTCGACCGTGTCACCCGAGGCGACGAAGTCCCCCAGCGGCTCACCGACGATCTTGCCGGCCAGCTCGGTGGCGATCATGCCGAGTTCCGCGTGCAGGGCGGCCTCGGCCAGCGCGCGCTCCTCGGCGATGGCGTTGTGGCCGGAGACCACAAGCTCGTCGCGGACGCGCTGACCCTCGGCGCGCGACTCCGCGATGGACTCGGCGCCCTCCTCGATCAGTTCCTGGCGCACCCGGGCGGCCTCGCGGCGCCCTTCCGCGTTCTCCTGTCCGATCTGCCGGGCCAGCTCGGCGACCTCCTCCTGGAGGCCTTCGGCGCGGTCGAAGCCGCCTTCGAGCTTTTCGTGGCGTTCGTCAAGGGTGCGCGTGATCCGGGGAATCAGGACTTTCCCGACAATAAGGAAAACAAGCGCGAAGCATATGACGGCGACTACGAGTTCGGCGCCATCAGGCGTCAGAGGTCCCATGGGGGACACTCTATCGGCGGGCTTGTGAAGCCGTTCACGTGGCACCCGTCACACCGTGCACCGACGTGGCGGCGCCGCGTGAATCGGCTCCCGCCCGTGGCACCTGACCACGCACAATGTGCCGATGGACGAACGACGCACGCTCCGCGACGACGACGGCCGCGAGGTCGCCCGCTTCGTGACGGGCACCTGGCGCGGCCACCGCCTCGCCGACGACCTGCTGCCGGGTCCCGGCGTACCGCCTGCGGACGTGGCGGCCGCGGTCCTGTGCGCGCTGCCCGGCTGGGCGGTGTGCGCGCAGGAACGCGAGGGCCGCGCGCTGGCCGCGGCCGGGGCGGTGTCGAAGCGCCACGCGCACTGCTACACCTGGGACCTGGCGGCCCGCCCGCCGGACCCGTCATGGGCCCGGCCCGCTCTCCCGGCGGGCGTCACCCTCGCCCCGGCCGTCGACCGCGAGCCCGCCGACCTGACCGCAACGTGGATCGCCGCCTACCCGCCCGGACACCCGGACAACCCGCGCGGCGAGACCTTCGACTCCGCACGGGAGCAACTCGCGACGCTGTACGACGGCTCGCTCATCGGCGCGCTGATGCCCGCCAGTTGCGTGCTCCAGGACGGCTCCCGCCCGGTCGCCGTGTGCCTGGTCAACGACCGCCCCGGTGATCCGCCGCTGCTCGGCCCGTGGATCACCGAGGTGTTCCGCGACCCGGACCCGGCCTACGCGGGTCTGGGCGCGACCGCCCTGCGCGCGACCCTGGCCCGCGCCGCGGCGGACGGCGTGCCGACCGTGGGGCTCACGGTGACCGAGGGCAACCCGGCGCGGGCGACGTACGAGAAGGTCGGGTTCACGCACACCGAGAGCACGATGACGCTGCTGGTCCCGGAGACCCCGTGACGAGCCCGACGGAGCCGGGGACGGCTGCCGGACGGCCCGACGACCGTCTCTCGTCGGTCTTCCGCTTCGCCACCGAGATCATCGCGTGGGTCGCGGCGCCGTGGGCGCTGGCCGCCGTGTCGTGGGTCCTCGCGCTCGCCGCCGTGGTGCTGCTGATCCTGCTCCCGACGGTCTTCTCGACGCCGGGCGACAAGAACCAGGTCGTCGTCGCGGTCCCGGGCGTGGTGACCATCGTGATCATGCTGGTGCAGTTCGGCGCGGCGGTGGCGGGAGCGTGGGCCGCGTGGCCGCGCTGGGCGGCCGTGGCGGTGTGCGGGTTGGTCGCGGTCGCTGTCGTCCTCGAACTGCCGCGCTGGCGCTGGCTGTTGCGCACCGGACGGTAGCGGGCGGGGCGACGCGCGGTCAGTGGAAGGTGACGTACGCCTCCGGGGCCGCGCCCTTGAGGGTGTACCGCCCCGGATCGGGAGCGCGGCCCGCGATCATGCGCATGAGCGTCCCCGCGTCGGTGTCCAGCGTCGCGGCGGCCTCGGCCTCGGGCGCGCCGAGGCGGAACGCGCGGTCGGGCAGGCGCACGTCCGTGGGCGGCACGGCGCGGGACGGCTGCGCCATGCGCTCGCACAGCAGGGTGAGCGCTTCGTCGATCCCCGCGCTCGCGTACGCGTCCCCGATCCCGAACGCCTCGCGCACGTCCCCGCCGTGCACCCACTCGCCGAGCGCCAGCGCGTCCCACGCGCCGCCGCGCGCCACGATCGCCTCGGCCGCGCTCTCGTAGCCCGCTTCGAGTTCGTCGAGCACGTCGGAGATCGGCAGATCGGCCCGCGCGGCGATGTCCGCGGCGTTGGCGTCGTCGCCGAAGTCGTGCAGCGTGTCGGTCGCGGCCATGGTCAGCGCCGCCGCGCAGTGCGCCAACACGTCCCGCACACACCATCCCGGCAGCACCGTGGGGAGGGTGAACGCGGACGGCTCCGCCGCCCGGAGGATGGGCAGCAGAGCGTCGCGTTCGGCGAGCAGCAGTCGGCCCGGAAGCCGGGAGTCCCTGGTCATGGGCACATCCTGCCCCTGTGGGGCGGCCCGGTCCACGGCCGGTCGCGCGGTCGCGGGGGGGCGGGCGGTGGCTGCCAGGGCGGCGACCGGTGACCGGTCGCGCGGGTGCGGCCGGGGGCCGTCCAGCGACGGCCGGTCCGCGAGGGCGCGACTATGAGGTTGCCCGGGTGACCGCGTCGCCTCGCCCGCCGGATTCCTTCCGGCCGCCGAACGCCCAGGCCGGCAGGGCCTCGACGTGGTCCCACCAGCCCGGAGGCAACCCCGCCTTGCCGATGCGTGCGCCGGTGATGCCGCCGACGATTGCGCAGGTCGTGTCCACGTCACCGCCCGCGGCCGCGGTGGCCCAGAAGGCCGCCTCGAAGTCGTCGCGGTACCGGGCGGCCACCCAGATCGTGAACGGCACGGTGTCCGGGGCGCTGACCCGCCGCCCGTTGCCCAGCGTCCTGCCGACCTGGGCCGGGTCCTCGCGGTCGATGAGGCGCTGTGCCGCGCCGAGGCGGGTGCGCACCAGACCGGGCGGCGTCGCTCCGGCGACCGCCGCCACGAATGCGTCGGGTGGCAGGTGCGCATCGGGGTCGCAGGCCAGCGCGGTGGCGACGGCGACCGCGACGGCCCCGGCGACACCCTCGGGGTGACGGTGTGTCACTTCCGCGGAGCGGGCCGCCTCGTACACCGCCCGCTCCGGGTCGTCCGCGAACCACGCGCCCAGCGGGGCCACGCGCATCGCCGCGCCGTTGCCCCACGACCCCGTCCCGTCGAACGGTTCCGCGGCCAGCTCGCGCCACGAACCGCCGGCCCGGACCAGGCGCAGCATGCGGTTCACGGTGGGCCCGTAGCCGCGGTCGAAGTCGTGGTGCCGGGCGAACGAGGCGGCCAGGCGGTCCTGGTCGACGCGGCCGTGCGCGGCGAGTTCCGCGTACACCGCGCAGGCCATTTCGGTGTCGTCGGTCCACGGCCAGGGCGCGTCCGGCAGTTGGCGGCGGCGCAGCCGCGGCAGGTTGGCGGGGACGAAGTGCTGGGCGCCGAGCGCGTCGCCGACGGCCAGGCCGCGGAGCGAGTCGAGAGCGCGAAGCCGCGGCTCGGCGGCGATCGGGAGTGGAGCGGTGGTGGGCGTGGTGGGATCAGCCGCCTCAGGGCGGGGCGATGGAGGAGTCATTGCCGCTCATTGTGCCGGTGATCGGTCACGTCGGGGTTGGGGGCTTTGCGCCCGGCGTACGGGAACAGCGACGAACTGCCCACAGCAGACGGGAGGTTGGGGGGCAACACAAACGCTCCGGATCCGACCCGGCGGGTGCGGGTCGGATCCGGAGCGCCGGGCGAGTGTTACAGCGGGGCCACCTCCGTCAGGCCGTCCGGGCTCAGGTCGAGCCACCGCGTCACGCCCAGCCCGCGCAGGAACGGCACGTCGTGGCTGGCCACGATCAGGGCGCCGCGGTAGGACTCCAGCGCGGTCGTGAGCTGTCGTACGCTCGCCATGTCGAGGTTGTTCGTCGGCTCGTCCAGCATCAGCAACTGCGGGGCGGGCTCGGCCAGAAGCAGCGCCGCCAGGGTCGCCCGGAAGCGCTCGCCACCCGAGAGCGTGTCGGCCCGCTGGTCCGCGCGGCGGCCCTTGAACAGGAACCGCGCCAGCCGTGCGCGGATCTCGTTGTCGGTCGCGCCCGGGGCGAACCGGCCCACGTTCTCCGCCACCGTCAGGTCGTCGAACAGGAGGTCGAGGCGCTGCGGCAGGTAGCGCATCGGCACCTCCCGGCGCACCTCGCCGGTGCGCGGCTCGACCAGTCCCGCGATGGTCCGCAGCAGCGTGGTCTTGCCCGCGCCGTTGCGGCCCAGCAGCGCGATGCGCTCCGACCCGCGGACGTCGAACTTGACGCGCGGTCCGAACCGCAGCCCGACGCCCGGCAGGGCGACGACCTGGCGGTCGTCCGGCACCACCGTCTCCGGCAGGTCGACGCGGATCACGTCGTCGTCGCGCACCGCGCGCTCGGCCTCGGCGCGCCGGTCCCGGGCGTCCGCGAGCCGGTCGCCGTGCAGTGTGCGGTGCTTGCCCGCGGACACCTGGGCCGCGCGCTTGCGCTGGGCCATGATGACCTTCGGCTCGCGCTTGTTGTCCCACATCTTCTGGCCGTAGCGCTTGCGGCGCGCGAGTTTGTCGTGCGCCTCGGCGAGTTCGCGCTTCTGCCGCCGGACGTCCGACTCGGCCACCCGCAGCATGCGCTCGGCGGCGTCCTGCTCCACTTCGAGGGCGTTCTCGTACGAGCTGAACGTGCCGCCGAACCACCGCACTTCGCCGTCCCGCAGGTCGGCGACCTGGTCGACCAGATCGAGCAGGTGGCGGTCGTGGCTGACCACGACCAGGACGCCCGGCCAGCCCTCGACCGCGTCGTACAGCCGCTCGCGCGCCACGATGTCGAGGTTGTTGGTCGGCTCGTCGAGGAGCAGTACGTCGGGTCCGCGCATCAACTGGCTTGCCAGCGACAGCATCACCGACTCGCCGCCGGAGAGCAGGCCGGTCGGGCGGTCGAGGTCGAGATGCGCGAGGCCGAGGCGGTCGAGCGTGGCCAGGGCGCGTTCCTCCACGTCCCAGTCGTCGCCGATCGCGGTGAAGTGCGCGGGGTCCACGTCGCCCGCCTCGATCGCGTGCAGCGCGGCCCGCTGCCCGGCGATGCCGAGGACGGCGTCTACCCGCGCGTCGGTGTCGAGGGTCAAGTTCTGTGGCAGGTAGCCGAGTTCGCCGGTGACGCGCACCGAGCCGCGGGTGGGGGCGAGGTCCCCGGCCATCAGGCGCAGCAGGGTGGACTTGCCGGCGCCGTTGAGGCCGACGAGGCCGGTGCGGCCCGGGCCGACGGCCATCTGGAAGTCGTCGAAGAGGGTGCCGCCGTCCGGCCAGGCGAAGCCGAGGTCGGTGCAGACGATGGATACGGTGGACGTTGACATGGTGGATGCCTCCGGGGCTCGCGGACAGGAAGGCGTCTGGAGACGCGCGGGCACGCGGCATCGCCTGGAGAGGCAGGGAAGAGCCCGGGATCAGGAGGGCGGCTCCATGCCGAGGACGAGAACGCGCGCCACCGCGACACCAGGGGTGTCGGGTGCGGTGCGGGTCTCCGTCCTCAACAGAGCAACGGCCTTCTCCTTCAAGTCCGATGGGCACGGGGCTCGGGCTCTGGAGAAGTTACGGCAGGGTGGTCGGTCCGGCAACGAGTTTTTTTTTACGCGGGTTCCCGTGCGTCGTTCCCCGAGTCGTCCGCCGCGTCGTCCGTCGCCGGGGTGTCCCGCGGTCCGCGGTATGCCAGCAGCACCGCCGCCTTCTGGTCCTCCGGCACGCGCTTCAGTCCTTCGCGCAGCGTCAGCCCCGAGATGCGGTCCAGCCGCGCGGCCACCCACGCCACCACTTCGTCGGGATGGTGCTTGGACGCCTCGCGCAGCACCCACCCGATCGCCTTGCGCACGAAGAACCGGGTGTCGGTCAGCAGCGGGTCGGCCACCTCGCAGAACACCGGGAACCAGCGCGGGTACGCCTGCACCGACCGCAGCGGGAGCAGGAACGCCAGCACGCCGGAGCGCCGCAGCCACATCTCGTCCTGCTCCGCCCACGCGCGGTACGCCGCCTCCGCCCGCGGAACGCGCAGCAGCAGGCGTCCGGCCACCGAGCCCGCCAGGACGTCCACGAGCGCCCAGGTGCCCGAATCCCCGATCAACTCGGCGAGCAGCGCGGTGTCGTCCAGCACGAGGCGGTCCGCGTACGCCTCCAGCCACAGGCACGCCGCGAGTCGTGATTCGTGCACGGGCGGCTCCCACAGGGACCGGGTGACCTCGACGATGTCGGTGTGCGTCAGGTCGGGGTGGGCCTTGCGGCGGGCTCTGACGACGGCCCGCACATCCGGCACCGCGACTCCGTAGTGGGTGAGTTCGCTGCGCAGGTACCGCTTCGCGCCCTCGGCGCGGACGGGGTCGGAGAGGGCGGCAAGGGCGGCGTCGATGTCCGCGGCCAGGGCTGCGTTGTCAGGCGTCGTCATGCCTCCTGCCTACCCGACCGACCCGACACGTCCGCGGATATCCGCTGGTCGGGCGTGTTCCCAGCGGTAAGGATCAGGACACCCGGACGTCAGACCGCCGACGCCCGGGACCGCGAGGATCGCACCTGAAAGGCGAGGAGACGGCATGACCGCGAGCAGCATCGACCCGACCGGCCACACGGACCGTGGAGCTTCGGCGGAGCGGGCGAACCCATCGGAGCCGATCGGCGGCGGCCTCGTCGTGCGCCGCCCGGTCGAGGACGACTTCGCCCGCGTCCAGTACGGCCTGACGCACTGGTGGGGTGGCCTGGGCGGCGACGCGGGCGCGCAGCAGCGGCGGTTGCTCGTGCCGCGCCTGTTCCTCCAGCACTTCACCGGCACGAGCCTGGTGGTCGAGGACGCGGCGGACCCGGGCGGTCCGCTCGCGGCGTTCCTGATCGGCTTCCTGTCGCAGGACCGCCGCGACGAGGCGTACATCCACTTCGTCGGCGTCGCGCCCGAGCACAAGAGGGCGGGCGTCGGGTCGGCGCTGTACGAGCGCTTCTTCGCGTTGGCCCGCGGGGCCGGGCGCAGCCGTGTGCGGTGCATCACGGGGCCCGCGAACCTCGCGTCCGTGGCGTATCACACACGCATGGGGTTCCGGATCGAGGACGGCGACCACGAGGTGGACGGCGTGGCGGCCAAGGCCGACTACGACGGCGAGGGGCTGGCGCGCGTGTGCTTCGTACGGGATTTGTGAGGGGCGTACGGGAGTTGTGAGGGGTTGGCGGCGAGCCCGGTGACGGGGCGGCGGCGGACCGGCGGCGGGCCGGGTGCGGCGAGGAGAAGTGACGGTCCGTCAGTCAAACCGTTCGGTTGATCGGGTGGATCCTTGACCACTGGTCTGGACCTGCGTACTGTCGCCGGGGATAAGTCCAAGCACCTTTAATAAAGCGGGAAGCGTAATTCCCGCCAGGGGGGCGGCATGGCGACGACGGCGACCGTCGAGGTGGCGGCCGAGCCGAAGTACTGGCACCTGCGCACCGTGCTGGTCCAGGCGATCGAATCCGAGTTCAGCGCGGGCCAGACCCTCCCCAACGAGCGCGACCTCTCGGCCCGCTTCGGCGTGGCCCGCGCGACGCTGCGCCAGGCCCTCGAACAGCTTGAGCTCGAAGGCCGCCTGCACCGCCGCCGCGGCGCCGGGACCGTCGTCGCCGGACCGCGTGTCGACATCGCCATCGGCACGCACGGCGAAGGCTGGCCCGGCGTCGACCCCGGCGACCGCGACCTCGTCGACGGCACCACGGCCGCCCTCCCCGGACGCCTCGCCGCCCAACTCGGCGTCCGCCCGCGTGCGATGGTGCACCGTGTCCGCCGCCGTCAGCTCTCGATGCGCCAGCCTGTGGGAATCGAGTGTCTGTACGTGCCGCGCGCGGTGGTCCCGCGCGTCCCCGAACTCCTCGGCGACAACCGCCGCGCCGCGCTCGTGCTCCGCCACCTGCGCAACAACACCCTCGAAGGGCTCACCCGCTCGGTCGAGGTCGGCGTCGCCGAGCCCGAGGAGGCCCGGCTGCTCGAACGGCCGCCCGGCACCGCCGTGCTCGTGGTCACCACCGCGTACACGTCCGGCGGGCGGACCGCGGCGCTGGCCGTCGCCACGTACCGCGCCGACACCTGCCGCCTGGCCTTCGGCGAGGACGCCCCGATCGGGGCCCGCTCCGCCTCGTGACCGCCTTGTGATCGCCTCGTGACGCTCAGCACCCTGAACCTCGTCGGGCGGGTCGGATACCATCCGCCGACGCGGATCGAGCGGAACGGGAAGGAGCGGCCGCCGTGGCGGGATTGACCGGCGGGGATTCCTCGCTGCTGCGGCGCATCAACTCCGCCGCGACCCTGCGCGCGCTGCGCGGCGGCGCGCACCTCACCGTGACCGAACTCATGGACGCCACGGGGCTGTCCCGGCCCACGGTCGAAGGCGTCGTGGACGGACTCCTGCACGAGGGACTGGTCGTCGAGTCCGAGCCCGACACACCCGCCGCCGGACGCCGCCGCGGCCGGCCGGCCCGACGGCTGCGCTTCCACGCCGAGGCCGGCTACGTCCTCGGCCTCGACATCGGCATCCACGACGTACGTTGCGTCCTCGCCGACCTGACCGGCACCGTCGTCGCCCGGCACACCCGGCCCGCGGACGGCCTCGGCCCCGAAGACCGCCTCGACCGCGCGCGCACGGCGGTGGCCGAACTGCTGCGGCGCGCCCACGTGGCCCGCGACCGGCTGTGGGCGGCGGGCGTCGGCACGCCGGGGATCGTGGACCGCAAGGGCGTGGTCACCTTCAGCGCCGCGATGCCGGGGTGGACCGGGACCGACCTCGCCGGTCGCCTCGGCCGCTCGCTGCGCTGCCCGGTGCTGGTCGAGAACGACGCCAACCTCGCGGTCATCGGCGAGCGCTGGCAAGGCGTCGCGACGGGCTCGGACGACGTCGTCTACGTGCTGGCCGGGCTCAGCCCCGGCGCCGGATCCCTGATCGACGGGCGCGTGCACCGCGGCTTCGGAGGCGCCGCGGGGGAGATCGGCGCGCTGCACCTGCTCGGCCGCCAGGCGCCGCCCGAGAGCCTGCTCTCGACGACCGGGACGCCGCTGGTGCCGCTGGACGAGAACGCCGTCGCCGAGGTCTTCCGCCTCGCGCGCACCGGAGACGGGGTCGCGCGCGAGGCGGTGGACCGCTTCGTCCAGCGGCTCGTGCACGACATCACGGCGCTGGTGTTGACGCTGGACCCGGAGATAGTGGTGGTCGGCGGCTGGGCCGCCGGGCTGGACGACGTGGTCGAACCGCTGCGCAGCGAACTCGCCCGGTTCTGTTTGCGGTTGCCGAGGGTGGAGCTGTCCGCGCTGGGCGCGGACGGTATCTCGCTGGGTGCGCTGCGGGTCGCCTTGGACCGGGCCGAGGAACGCCTGTTCGCGGTGGGCCACGACGGGGCGGCGCACCGCTGAGGCCTCAGTTCGCCTGGCCCTGGGGGCGTACCACCACCGTGTTCACGTCGACGCCCTCCGGCTGTGACACGGCCCAGACGATGGTGTCCCCGATCTGTTCCGGGGTCAGCATCGGGCCCGCGTTGGGGCCGTCCGGGCGGCCGTCCCAGAAGGGCGTCAGCACCCGCCCCGGCGCGACGAGGGTCACGCCCACGCCGTCCTTGGTGACCAGCATGCGCGTGTTCTCGGCGAGAGCGGTGACCGCCCACTTGGTGGCCGAGTAGAAGTTGCCCGGCGTGTTCTTGAAGCCCGCCACGCTGCCGACCAGCACGATCCGGCCCCGCGTGGCCCGCAGCGCGGGCAGCGCGGCCTTGATGAGCAGGCTCGGGCCGAGGACGTTCGTCAGCACCATGTCGTGCCACTCCGCCGGGTCGCCCGACTCGACCGTGCCCTTGGTCGCGAAGCCCGCGTTGGCCACGGCGTTGTCGAGGCGTCCGTACGTGTCCACGGTCGTTTCGACGGCCTTCCGCACCGCGTCCCAGTCCGAGGCGTCGCCCGGCAGGCCGAGCACCCGGTCGCCCGCGTCGAACCGCTCGACCGCGCCGGCCAGCTTCTTCTCGTTGCGGCCGGTCACCGCGACCCGGTGGCCGGCGGCCAGCAGGCCGCGCACGGCGGCCTCCCCGATACCGCTGGTGCCGCCCGTCACGAGGGTGACAGGGGACGACTGGGGGCCGTCGGACGGAATGCTCATGCTTCTCCCCGCGAGGTGGGCGGCGGTATGGGACACAGAGCCCGACGCCGGAGTGGGCGGGCACCGCGCCCGACGCTAGAACGGGCGGGCCCTGGCGTCCAGCAAGTGTCCCCGGCGCGTCGCCTCTGCGGCGTCGCCTCGGTCGGCGAGCGCAAGGGCGGGGGAGCGGCGGCTTCCACGCACCCGAATCCCGAGCCGGGTCCGGCCCGTGCGACTGGACGGACCGGACCACGCCCGCCGCCGCACGCACCCGAATCCCGAGCCGGGTCCGGCCCGTGCCACTGGACGGACCGAACTCGCCCGCCGCCGCACGCACCCGAAACCCGAGCCGGTCCGGCCCGTGCGACTGGACGGACCGGACCACGCCCGCCGCCGTGAACGCCCGCCCGCGAACCCGGCGCGTGCTCCACGGCAGAATGTGCCCGTGACCAAGCGCTACACCCGCGAAGAACTCACCGCCGCAACCGGCAGGACCATCCCCGACGTCATCGGCCCGAACCTCGGCGTGCTCTTTTGCGGCATCAACCCCGGGCTCATGTCGGCGGTGACGGGCCATCACTTCGCCCGCCCCGGCAACCGCTTCTGGCCCGCGCTGCACCTCTCCGGCTTCACGCCTCGCCTGCTGCGGCCGGACGAGCAGGACGAACTCCTCGCCCTGGGCCTCGGCATCACCAACGTCGTCGCCCGCGCCACTGCCGGCGCGGCCGAACTGACCGCGGACGAGTACCGCGAAGGCGGAACCCTCCTGCGAGCGAAGGTCGAGGCGTACCAACCCCGTTGGCTTGCCGTCGTGGGCATCGGCGCCTACCGCGTCGCCTTCGCACAACCCAAGGCCGCCCTTGGCCGCCAGCCCCTCACCCTGGGCGAAACCGGAGTCTGGGTCCTCCCCAACCCCAGCGGCCTCAACGCCCACTTCACCGCCCAGACCCTCGCCGAAGAATTCGCCCTCCTGCGCGCCGAGGCCGAGCCGACCGCCGAAGGCTGAGCCCACCGCCGAAGGCCGAGCCGACTCCCGGCGGCACCCCGCCGATCCAGGGAACCCGCTCCGCCGCAACCGACGGCGGCCGTCCTCCCCGAGAGGGCGGACGGCCGCGGTTCGCCGGCGGCCGTCAGGCCCGCACAGCCCCGGCCCGTCGGTACAGGATCGTGCCGCCGAGCAGGAACGCGATGCCGGCCACGGCCAACCCGGTGGTCTCGGCGCCGGTCTCCGCAAGGCGCTCGCCCTGGGGCGCGGGGGGCGTACTCGGCCGCGGCGCCGGTGCGGGCGCCCGGACCGGGACCGGAGTGCCGGCCACCACCGGGGTCGGCGGGACGGTGACCCGCGGAGGCTCAGGTGGAATCACGCGCGGCCGCGGCGTCGGCGGCGCGGGCGTCGGAGTGGTGGCGTTGACGCACGCGGCGCCTCCGACAGTCGGGTTCAGCAGACCCACTACCTGAAGGCCGTTGCCGCACACGTTCACCGGAATGTCGACGGGGACCGCCACTGCGTTTCCGCTGCCCACTCCGGGTGAACCCGCGGCCGTCCCGTCGGCACCTCCGCCGTCACCGCCGTCGGCATGGGCCACGCCGCCTGCCATGGCGACGAACGCGCCCGACACGGCCGTGGCAGCCAACAGTCTCTTCCTGGCATTGCGCTGCACAGAGAATCCCCGGCCCCTTCAGAACTTGAGGCGGGACCTTGTTCCCGCCAAGGTGCTAACGGCGCTGGAGGGATCAAGTTACTCAAACAAGAACTTTGTCAACCCAAAGGGCATTTCGCCGCAGGATTGTGTCGTGATGGCCGGCCGATCATGTGACCGGACGGCCGTCGGTCCGCGGCCGTCGCTCGGCGCCGCTCGTCTTCGCCGCGCTCCCTCGGACCGCGCCGGTTCGCCGGAACCATCGCATGGACGACGACCTCGCAACCTCACCTGCGTTCCGAGTTGCGCATCCCGTTCAGGAGCAGGCCGACCACTGTCTTCGCGGCCTGCTCGGCGTCGGGTGGCGGGGCCACGGCGTCGTAGCGGCTGTCGAGGGAACCGTGGATGGCGCTGAAGACGACGCGCAGCGTGCCGTCGACGTGGAGGTCGGGTTGCAGGGAGCCGTCCGCGATGCCGGTGCGCAGGGCGTCCGTCCACATGCGGCGGTCGTCTTCACCGCTCCGCAGCAGACCGGCGAGTTCGGGGGTGTCGCGGATGTGGGTCCAGCTGTTGGAGAGGCTGAGGAAGCCGTTGCGGTGCTCACGTGCGACGCGCAGCGCCGCGTGGAGCATTGCCGAGACGCGGGTCGCACCGTCGCCTCCCTTGTCCGCGGCTGCCGTCAGCTCGCTGCCGACGGCGGCCAGGTAGGGGCTGACGATCCGCACCAGCAGGTCGTTCTTGTCGCGCACATGGTTGTAGAGCGATGACGCGCGGAGGCCGCACGCCTGGGCGAGGTCGCGCATCGACGTCCCGTGGAAGCCCCGCTCGGCAAACAAGGTGGCAGCGGTCGTGACGACGTGTTCGCGCCGGTCGCGGCCCCGCGCGGGCACGACGGTGTCCGCGGTCGGGACGCTCACCGCCATGAGATGTCCACGGGCACCGACTGCGGACCACGTGCCCAGAAGGTCGGGACGTTCTCGAACGCGTGCCCGTCCCTGAGCCGCATCCCTGTTGCCCGCGTCAGCAGTTCCTCGACCGCGACCCGGGCTTCGAGGCGTGCCAGCAGGGCACCCGGGCAAACGTGCGGGCCGCCGCCGAACGACAGGTGCCGACGCGAGTCGGGGCCGCGATCGAGCCGGAACTCAGTGGGTGCTTCGAACCGTTCGGGGTCGCGGTTGGCCGGTTCGATGCCGAACACGACCTTGTCGCCGGTCACGATGGGAACGCCGCGAGGGGCACGTGCCTCCGTGCAGTCACGCAGCAGAAACCGTACCGGCGGGTCGAGCCGCAGGCTCTCCTCGACGGCCGCCGGAATGAGCGACCGATCCGCGCTCAGCGTCGCGAACAGCCCCGGATCGGCGGCCAGTCGGTACAGCAGGTTGCCGATCAGGTGCCGGGTCGTCTCGTTGCCGGAGATGAACAGGAACACCAACTGTGTCCGCGCCTCGACGTCCGTGAGCCGGCGTCCTTCGATCACGGTGTCGAGCAGACGCGTGACGAAGTCGTCGCGTGGCTCCGCGCGGCGGTCGGCTATGAGGGCGTCCACGTACGCGGTGAACTCCGGGTGTGCGCCCGCGAGTCCGGCCCCCCGCTCGTTCCGGTACTGCGTCGGGTAGGTGCCGCGCACCAGCTCCTCGGACCAGGCGAGCCAGCGCGGATAGTCGGTCGGCTCGGCGCCGAGGAGCCTGGCGATCACGTTGTTGGGGATCGGCTCGATGTACGACGGCGTGAGGTCGTTCGCCGTCCCCGACTCCCGCATGGCGTCGAGCAGTTCCCCGCACAGCTCGCGGCAGAAGGGCTCGACGCGGGTGAGCCGGTGCGTGGCGATGGCCGAGTTGATCAGCCGCCGGATCTCGCCGTGCCGGGGCTCGGGTATCTCGTTGATGAACTGTTCCTCGTCCGGGACCACGACCCCGGGATCCCGGAAACTCGCGCGGTAGCCGGGGATGTCCTCCGTGGCGGCGAGAACGTCGTCGTGACGGGCCAGATACCACCACCCGCGCTCGGTACGGCTGACCGGGCAGCCCGAGCGAAGGGCGTCCAGTTCCGCGGGGTTCACCGTGGGTGACAGCGGGTCGACGGGTTGCGGCTCGGAGGACACGGCCGGACCGGACGTCGGGTGCACGGACATCGAAGGAACCCCCAGGGGATCGCCATCAGCTGTATCAGCCACTAACGAACGTTCGTGCCGCGCAACGTAGCCGACAACCCGACAAGGAGCCATACCCCCGCCGACCAAGCCCGCCGCGCCACCCGACGTACAACGCCGCCGTACCGTCGTCGCCGACGAGCGGGTTGGTCCGTCCGGGACAAGCTCGCCGGGGTCTCAGATGACGCGGGGTGGGGCGGGGCGGACTGCGGCCCTCATGATTGCGGAGAGGGTTACTACGGGGAGGGTGGCGAAGGCCAGGGGCCACATTGCGTGGCCGGTGAAAGTGAGGGCCAAGGACCAGGCGAGTAGGGCGGTGTTGGCGGTGGCGCAGGTGGTGAAGCCGAGGGACTTGCGGCCGACGGAGCGTTTGACGGCGCCGAAGCCGCCCCACCAGTTCAGGACGACCATGGCCAGGGCGACGGCTGCCGAGATGTCGCCGGGGTTTCCGGGGACCGGGTACGGGCCGGTGAGTGGTTGGGCCAAGTCGGGGGCCAGGGCGAAGCGTTCGGGGGTGACGAGCATGGCGTACGTCAGCCAGGCCAGGCACTGCGTGAACAGCAACGCACCCAGGCCGACGGTGAGTTTGTCCACCGCACGGACGGCCAAGGGCTCGGACTTCGCGCTTGCCTGGGGCATCCTCGCCTCCAAGTGTCGTCGTCTCTGCACCATTGGTGCCCGTGCACGCCGAAGTTACCCGCAAGTTCGGTGGGCAATCGGGTGGTTGCCTCGGGGGCGGTTCGTGGCGATCACCTTTGCGCTGCAAGGGAATTCAGGATGATGTGGGGTCGGCCGCGGGGACGTCCGTGGCGGCCGCGGTCGAAGGCACGATCTCCACGGTCAGGTGCTTCATCAGCGGCTGGTCGCTCTGCGGGCTGAAGTCGCCCAGCGGGCACAGGACGTTGAGCTCCGGCATGTACCCGACCGCGCAGCCGCGCGGGAGTTCGTACGGGATCGCCAGATAGCCGTGCACGATGCGGCGGCCGCCGTCCTTGGCGAGGCTGGTGATGTCCACGCGGTCCATCGCCGACAGCCCCCGCTCGCGCATGTCCGCCGGGTTCAGGAACACCAGCGTCCGCAGGTTGCGCACGCCCCGGTAGCGGTCGTCGGCGGAATAGATCGTGGTGTTCCACTGGTCGTGCGAGCGCACGGTCGCCAGCGTCAGCAGCCCCTCGCCCGGGTTCGGGTCGGTCAGCGGCGCGAGCGAGAACTCCGCGCGTTCCGACGGCGTCAGGAAGATCCGCTCGCGCGCGGGCTGGCGCAGCCGGAACCCGTGCGGGCCGCGCACGCGGCGGTTGAAGTCCTCGAAGCCGTCCAGCGCCCGCTGCATGACGTCGCGGATGCGGTCGTAGTCGTCGACGTAGTCCTGCCACGGCGTCGCGCTGTCCGGGAGTGCGGCCCGCGCGATGCCGCCGATGATGGCGGGCTCGGAGAACAGGTGTGTCGATGCGGGACGCTTCATCCCGCGAGACAGGTGCACCATGCTCATCGAGTCCTCCACGGAGACCGACTGCGTGCCGGTCGCCTGCACGTCCTTCTCGGTACGTCCCAGGCACGGCAGGATGAGCGCCTTGTCGCCGTGCACCAGGTGGCTGCGGTTGAGCTTGGTCGAAACGTGGACGGTCAGTTCGCAGCCCCGCAGTGCCTCGGCCGTGCGCTCGGTGTCGGGCGCGGCGCGCGCGAAGTTGCCGCCCATGCCGACGAATACGCGGACGTCCCCGCGCAGCATCGCCTCGATTCCGCGCACCGTGTCGTACCCGGGCTCGCGCGGCGGCTCGATGCCGCACACCTCGGCGAGGCGGTCGAGAAAGGCGGCGTCCGGACGGTGGTTGATGCCGCACGTCCGGTTGCCCTGTACGTTGCTGTGCCCGCGGATCGGGCACGGCCCCGCGCCCTCGCGGCCCAGATTGCCGCGCAGGAGCAGCAAGTTGACGATCTCGCGGATCGTGTCGACGCCGTGTTCCTGCTGAGTGATGCCGAGACACCAACTCACCACGGTGCGCGACGCGGCCGTGTAGACCGCCGCGGCCTCCTCGATGCTCCGCCGCGGCACCCCGGAGGCCGACTCGATGTCCTCCCACGGCGTTGCCCGGCACAGATCCCGGTACGCCTCGAACCCCGTGGTGAAGCGATCCAGGAACTCCCGGTCCAGCACGGCCGGTTCCTCGTCGGCCGCGGCCAACACCGCCTTCGCGACGCCGCGCAGCAGCGCCTGGTCGCCGCCGATGCGCGGCTGGAGGTCGAGAGTTCCGGTCGGCGTCGCCTTGAACGCGGCCATCGCGCGGAACTCGTGCGGCACGATCGTGCGCCCCGAGGCCGCCTCCAGCAGCGGATTGATGTGCACGACCTGGGCGCCGCGCCGGTACGCGTCGGCGAGCGCGGTCAGCATGCGCGGCACGTTGGAGGCGGCGTTCACCCCCATCACGAAGATGGCGTCGGCGAGTTCGAGGTCCTGGAGGTCGACGGTGCCCTTGCCGGTGCCGATCGCGGCGGTCAGCGCGCGACCGCTGGCCTCGTGGCACATGTTGGAGCAGTCGGGCAGGTTGTTGGTGCCGAACTCCCGTACGAACAACTGGTAGAGGAAACTCGCCTCGTTGCTCAGGCGCCCCGAGGTGTAGAACATCGCGCGATCGGGGGAGTCCAGCGCGCGCAGCGTGTCGCCGACGAGGGCGAACGCGTCGGGCCAGGCGATGGGGACGTAGCGGTCCGAGTCGGGGTCGTACACCATCGGCTGGGTCAGCCTGCCCTGGTCCTCCAGCGCGAAGTCCGGCCACGACAGCAGCTCGGTGACGGTGTGCGCGGCGAAGAACTCGGGGCCGACGCGTTTGTGCGTCATCTCCCACGTGGCGTGCTTGATGCCGTTCTCGCACAGGTCCAGGTGCAGCCCGTCATACGCGTCCGGCCACGCGCACCCCGGGCAGTCGAAGCCGCGCCCGGCGTGATTCATGGTGTCCATCAGCCGCACCGCGTTCACCGGCTCCTCGGCACGCGCGACCACCTTGGCCACCGACTTGGCCGCGCCCCACCCGGCACTCGGATGCCGGTACGGCTCCCGCGACGGCTCCCCGCCGCCCGCGGGCCCATAGCCCGTGACCGCGGCCGCGGCTCCGTTCGCGCGCGCGTCGGGGGTGTCGGGGGCGACAGGGGACTTCGCGCGGGACGGCGCCGCGTCGCCGGGACCGGCCGCGCCGGAAGGGGCAGGGGGAGTGTCGGGCATCGCCTCGGCCTTTCGTGCGCCGGCGGCCGGGCGGGTACCCGCCGCCGCCGTCCAATCAAGCACCGACGGCCCCCGGCACGGCGTTCTGCCGCGCGGCACCCCGAGACTTCGACACGTTCGGCCCAGTCCGGCCCTGTCCACCAGGCGTGCGCCGCATGCCAAACGCGGTGGGGCAGCGGTACGTTACCGGGGTGGGTTCTGACCACGGCGAGGCTTGCCCTCGACGTTCCGCCGGTAGGGCGCGTGCCGCGTCTGTCGCGAGTAGGGCCGTGTCCACGGCGGCGCCGATCCGGGCCCGGTTTCGGCCGCGGCGCGCCGCCGGTTCGCGTCCGTCGCCCGCCCGCGAGAACACGCCCCCGCGAATGTGAAAAGCTTCGCTGATCTGCGACGCGGGGGGCGGTGCGGAAACCGCCCCGGCGACGGCGCGGATGCGGGAGCGAGCGGCTGCGGAGGGGGGTGAGGGCGATGTTGGCGTGGGAGCCGTTGGAGGCCGGCGATCCCGCCGAGGTGGGGCCGTACCAGGTGCTGGCCCGGCTCGGCGCGGGCGGCATGGGACGCGTCTACCTCGCGCGCTCGGCCGCGGGCCGGTGGGTGGCGGTCAAGACCATACGTCCCGAGTTCACGACCGTCGGCGAGTTCCGGCGGCGCTTCGCCCACGAGGCGCAGGCCGCGGCCCGCGTCAGCGGCGTGTTCACCGCGTCCGTGGTCGACAGCGACCCCGGTGCGCGCGTGCCGTGGATCGCGACCGCGTACGTCCCCGCCCCGTCCCTCAAGCGCCTGATCAAGACGTGCGGGCCGCAGCCGGCGGACACCGTCATGTGGCTCGGCGCGGGCATCGCGGAGGCGCTCCAGTCCATCCACGCGGTCGGCGTCGTGCACCGCGACCTCAAGCCGTCCAACATCCTGCTGGACGAACACGGCCCGCGGGTCATCGACTTCGGCGTGGTCCACGCGGAGGGCACGTACGTCTCCACCGGCGGCACGGCCGCCATCGGCACGCCGGGCTACATGTCGCCGGAGCAGGCGTACGGCAACGTGCCCGTCACCACCGCCAGCGACGTCTACGCGCTCGGCCTCACCCTCATCTGCCTGGCCACCGGCCAGCACGAGCTGCCGGTGCACGCGCCCACCGAGCTGGACGAGCCGCTGCGCGGCATCGTGGAGCGCTGCCTGCGCCGGGACGCCCGGCACCGCCCCGAGCCCGCCGAGGTCATCCGCCTGCTCGCCGCCGAGGTCGACCTTGTCGCCCACGACAACGCGCGCGGTTGGCTCGGCGACCAGGAATGGGAGCTGGTGCGCGCGTTCCGGGACGCACCGATGCCCGCGATGCCGGAGCAGCGCACCCAGACCGTTCCGCCGCCGCCGCGCGTGCCGCCCGGGATGGCCGGCCCTGGGATGGCCGGCCCCGGGGCGGCCGGTCCCGGGGCGATGCCAGGGGCCGCCCCGCAGGTCGTGGCCCCGCCCGGAGTCGTGCCGCCCGGTCCCACCGGCCAACACCCCGTCGTGCCGCCGGTGCCGACGGGCCACCACCCCGTCGTCGCGGGTCCCACCGGCCATCACCCGGCGGCCCCCGCGCCCCCGGCGGTGACCGGCCAGATGCCGGTGCCGCCCGGCGCCCGCCCGCAGGCGGGGCCGCCTCCCGTGGCCCATCCGCACGCCGCGCGTCCGCAGGCCGCGGTACCGCCCGAGCCGCCGGAGGCCCGGTCGAAGCGGTACGCGGCGGCCCGGGCGTACGTCCCGCCGCAGTCCTCGTCCGAGCACGCCACCATCGCGCACTACGACCGCGCGTGCCGCCTGCTCCACGACGGGCACGTCAGCGACGCGGCGGATGCGTTCCGGCAGGCGACGCAGGTTGCCGGACAGGTGTTCGGGCCGTGGCATGCGTACGCCGTCTGCTCGCTCCTCGGGAGCATCCACGCGGCGGGACGCCTCGGCTGGGCGGCCGCCGCGCGGGACCAGGCGTTTTCCGCCGCCCAGGGCGCGTTCCGGGCGCTCGGCGCGGACCACCCGTTCACCCTGCTGCTGCGCGGCGAGCACGCGTACTGGCTCGGCCACTCCGGCGACGTCCCGGGGGCCGCGGAGGCGACGGGCCATCTCGCGGGCGACTACCTCCGCACGATGGGGGAGCTGGCCGCGGACACGCTGTCGGTGCGTGCCGAGTGGGCGATGTGGATCGCCAAGGCGGGCGATGTCGACCGCGGAGTACGCCACTTCGAACGCCTGGTCGGCGACTGCCGCACCGCGCTGGGCGAGGACTCCCTGGTGACGCTCGACGTCAAGAACGCCTTCGCGCACTGGATCGGCGTCCAGGGCGACGCCGCCCGTGCGGCCCACCTCTACACCCTGCTCGTCGGCGAGACACAGTCCTCCCAGGGAGCGGGCAGCGCCTACGCGACGAGCGTGCGGGCCCGGCTCGAATACTGGACACCGCGCGGCTAGTGCGGTGGCCACTAACGTTTGCCGGAGAACCGGTGAAGGTTTGCGGCCACCGCACCAGGTCGTACTCGCGAGGTCCCGTAACGCCGCGAGGGGCGTGCCAGGGCGTGAGCGGCATCGAGACCCCAAGGACACGGCCATGGCCCGTGCTCAGGTCGCCTTCTCCGCTGCCACGACCGGAGCCGCGTCCCGCCCCGCCTCGTCGGGCACCGGCTCCGGGTCGTCGTGCAGCACCTTCGGGACGTCCCGAAGCAGGAACAGCGCCGCGATCCCCGCCGCGAGGGCCAGCGCGGCACTGGTCAGCAGTGCCACGTGCATGCCCGTGACGAACGCGTCGCGCGAGGCGTCCACGACCCGCGACGCGAGGTCGGCCGGCATGGCCGCCGCGCTGTGCTGCGCCGCGCCGATCGAGTCCTCGACCGCGCCGCGCGCCGGCTCCGGCACGTCGGCGGGGACGTCGACCGACCTGCGGTAGACCGCGTTCAGGATGCTGCCCAGCAGCGCCATGCCCAGGGCCGCGCCCAGTTCCGTCGCGGTCTCGGAGATCGCCGACGCCGCCCCCGCCCGGTCCTTCGGGACCGACGCCAGGATGGTGTCGCCGGTGACCGTCATGGCCATCCCCATGCCGAGCGCGCACGGCACCATCCCGAGCACCAACAGCGGGTAGTTCGAGGACGCCCCCGACAGTGTGTAGAGGGAGAAACCGCCCGCCGCGAGCGTCATCCCGAGCGCGACCAGCCGTGCCCGGCCCAGCACGGTGATCAGCGGCGCCGCGGCGACCCCGCCGAGCATCGCGAAGACGCCGCCGGGCAGCCCGGCGAGACCGGCCTTGAGCGGCGACCATCCCAGCACGAGCTGGAAGTACTGGGCGAACAGCAGCGACTGCGCCACGAGGGCGAACATCGCCATCAGGTTGGCCAGGATCGACCCGGTGAACGCCTTGCGGCGGAACAGCGCGACGTCGATCAGCGGGTTCTCGATGCGCTGCTGGCGGCGTACGAACACGGCCGCCGCGACCACGCCGACCACGAGCGCGACCGCGACCCGCCCCTGCATCGGGCCGCCGGACGCCGCCTCCTTCACCGCGTACACCGTCCCGATCACGGCGGCGATCGACAGCGGGACGCTCACGACGTCCAGGCGCCGCGGCCGCGGGTCGCGCGACTCGGGCAGGATGACGGCCCCGGCCACGAACGCCAGCGCCATCAGCGGGACGTTGACCAGGAACACCGAGCCCCACCAGAAGTGGTCCAGCAGCAGCCCGCCGAACACCGGGCCGAGGCCGACCCCGAGCGCGCCCACGCCCATGCTGATGCCGACCGCGGCGGTGCGTTCCTTCGGGTCGGTGAAGACGTTCCGCACGATCGACAGCGTCGACGGCATGATCGTGGCGCCCGCCACGCCGAGCAGGGTGCGGGCCGCGATCAGCGTCTCGGCGTTCCAGGCGTACGCGGTCAGCAGCGACGCGGCGCCGAAGGCCACCGTGCCGACCAGGAACAGCTTCTTGCGGCCCACGCGGTCGCCGAGCACGCCCATGGTCACCAGCAGGCCCGCGAGCGCGAAGCCGTACGCGTCGGCGATCCACAGGATCTGGTTGGCCGACGGGTCGACGTCCGACACCAATCCCGGGATGGCCAGGTGCAGCGCGGTGAGGTCCACCGACAGGACGACGACCGCGAGGCAGCCGACTGCCACGGTGGCCCATTTGCGGGCGGCCGAGTATTGCGGCGGCTGACCGGCGGGGGAGGCGGAGGTGTGCGTGATGTCCATGGCCCCGACGGTGCCGCCGGGCGCTGACCAGGTGCTGACGGTCCGCTGACAGCCGGGGCCGGGCGGGTGCGGTGCGGCGGTTCCCCGGTCGCTGCGGCACAGCGTTTCGCGGGTCTCGACCGTCTCTATAGGTGTGATCGAAATCGGTGATCGAAATGGGTGTGATCGAAATGGGTGTGATCGAAACCTTCGCGGCGGAGGTATCCGCCATGACGTCGCTCCCCGCCGACGCCGACGGTCCGGCTACGTGCCCGCCGACACCCGACCCGGCCAAGCCCTGCGCGCCGAAGCACGAGCCGATGGACCCCTTCCTCCCGCCGCTCGACGAGATCGTCATCGGCGGCGTGGCCTTCCTCATCGTCTTCTTCTTCCTCGGCAGGGTTCTGCTGCCGAGGATCCGGACAATGTTGGAGGAGCGGACGGACGCCATCGAGGGCGGCCTGGCGCGTGCGGAGGAGGCCCAGGCGGAAGCCCAGGCCGAACTTGAGCAGTACCGCGCCCGGTTGACCGACGCGCGTCGCGAAGCGGGCCGCCTCGCCGAGGAAGCGCGTGCCCAGGGGGCTGCGGCGCTCGCCGAGATGCGGGCCGAAGGGGCCCGCATCAAGGACGAGCTCGTCGCGTCCGGCCACACGCAGATTGAGGTCGACCGGAAGCAGGCGTCCACGGCACTGCGGCAGGACGTCGGCAAGGTGGCCCTCGAGCTGGCGGACCGCCTCGTCACCGAATCGCTCGGGGACGAGGCGTTGCAGCGCCGCATCGTCGACCGGTTCCTCGACGAACTCGACGCCATGGCTGTCGCCGACGATCATTAGGGTTATCGGCATGTCCTCCGCACCCGGCTTCGCCTACGAGTTCGCCGACCCGTCCCTGTTCCCGCTGCTGTACGACCGGATGCCCGCCGAGGTCCGTGATGCCTTGCAGAGGAACGAACTCCCGCACACGGTAAGCGTGGTGAACTGGCTCTGCGCCCAGGCGCGCGGCGACGGGGAACTGGCCCTGGTTCTCGCGGACTCCGCAATCGCGGTACGCCGTGACGCGGTGGGGCGGCAAGTCGTCCGGGAGCTGGCGCTGTTGGACGACCCGGTCGTCGCGGTGACGCTCTACCGCAACGCAATGCAGCACCACCGGCCCTTCGGCAGCCGCCTCGGGCCCTTCGTTCGCGATTGCGTCCTCACGGCGGTCTTCGCCGCTGTGCGGGACCCGGAGGACCCGGCGTGGCACAGGCCGGACGGGCTTGTGTCGGTGCTGCTCGCCGAAACCCCGTGGAACCCACTGGACTTCCTTCCGTGCCGGACCGCGCCGTTCGCCGGTCTCGTTGCCGCGGCGGGGGAGCGCCTGGGCCGGGCGTTCGATGCCGCGGCCGAACTCCTCACGGCGATGCGCACCGGCGGTATCGGGATCGGCACCGGGGACGGCACCGGGGACGGGGTCTCCGCGGTCGACTGGTCCGCCATCATCGCATCCCATCGCGTCGACCCGCTGCCGGTGCAGGCGCTTGAGCTGCTGGCCCAACATCCGGAGTGCCCGGGGGAGTTGCTGATCGAGGCATACCGTGTCGAGCCCCTTTCGGTGCCCGAGGCGGCGGCGTTGCCCTTCGACGCGCTGGACATCCGGCATTCGCAGGAGACCTACGGCGCCGAGCTGCGGCCCCAGACGATCCGCCGGGGGCTCCGGCAGGGGCACTTCCCCGTCAAACGCCTCCTGCACGAGACAGGGACGGCCGCTGAGGTCCTTGCCGCGATCGGCCACGCGGATGCCCCGGAACAGCAAGTCGCCGACGCACTGGTGGAGTTGGTGGCGCCTCTGGGCGCGCATCCGGCGGCGTGGATCCACTTGTACGCACGGATGCCGCGGTTCCGCGGTCCGTGTGCCGTCCTGGTCGCCGAGGCGGTCGAACGAGCGCGTACCGAACCCGAGCCGTCATGGCCGCGGCACACCGACGCGGAGATCCCCGCGCGTTCGCCCGAGGGCGCCCGTGCCGGTTTGTCCGTGCTGCTGTCAGCGGCCTCCGATGACGCGGTGGTTGCCCTCGTCCCGCACCTCGACGCACGGGCGGTACAGGACCTGTTGCGACACGCCCGGCTGGGCGCGAAGGCGCGGGACGCCCTCCTCGCGGCGTACCCGGACGCCGCCGCCTGGTGGGCGGCCGCGTATCCGGACGAGGTGGCCCGGGACTTCCTGCTGGACCTCGACGACCCCGAGGTCAACGCGATGCTGTTCCAGTACGGCCACCTCCCCGCGGACGAGCGCCGGCGCATCCTCGCCGGACGTCCCCGCTCCGCCACGCGGACGGGCGAGATCCCGGTGGCGGACCGGCTGGTCGACGCGGTTCTGTCCGGCTACGAACTCAGCGAAGTGCGCGCGCGGTTGCTCGACTGCGTCTATTCGGGCGACGCGAAGCTGGTACGGATCCTGCTCGGCCGGGCCAAGGTGTTCACCGAAGTGGCCCGGCTGCGGCTGCTGGTCAACCTGTGGGAGCGGCAGGGGCCCGAGGCCGTACAAGACCTGTTGGACGAGACCGAGTTCCCGCGCAGGCGCAGCTCCAAGCACCCGCTGCCGCCGCAGACGCTCGGCACCGCTCGAACCGCGCTCGCCCGGGACGACGGACTCGCCTATCTGCAAGGCGAGTTGGCGAATGCGTCGACCCCGGACGCGGTTGCCGCGTTCCTGGTCGGGAGGGGCGGCGCGGTCGTGGGCGACCGCATGGAACGGGTCGTGGAGGAGATCGGTCCGATACCGTGGGACGCCGTCGTGCGCAGGCACGCGGCCAAACCGCTGGACGCCGCCGCGCTGGGGGCCCTGGCCCAACACGACGACTGCCCGGGGGACCTGTTCCGGGCGCTGATCCGCGGCACGGCGCCCGACGACCTGCGGAGCCTTCCCAGGGCCGTGCGCGCCCACCTCGACGCCGCGGAGCTGGTGGCCACGATGCGTCCGGCGCGGGTCGCGCTGAACCTCGCATCCGCCGCCGAGATCCGGCCGTTGCTCGCCGCGCCGCTCGGCGACTCCCTGGAGTCCTGGGCCGTCGCGGCCCGCCTGCTCCCCGACTTCGCCGGGTCGCTGGCCGAACTCGTCGACACGGCAGGTGCGGTCACCGCGACGGCGTAGGCGGGGGCGGTTGCCGGGCGGATCGCTCACTCGGGTGACGCCGGTCCGGTGGGGCGAGGCCGGCCAAGCGGCTGAGGCCGGTCAGGCGGGTGACGCGGGTTCGGAGGGTGAGGCCGGTCCGGAGGGTGAGGCCGGGTAATGCCCGGTGTCCGGAACCGGCTAATCCTTCCGGCCACGGCATTGGGACGACCGCGCCCGTACGGACTCCAACGCCTCCCCGGTCTCGCCCCGGGGCACCGCGCGGCCCCGGGCGTACGCCTCCTCGAACGCCGCCTCGCCCAGCTGCGTCCGCGCCCGTTCCGTCACCCGGGCCACGTCCAGGTGCCCCGGCACGGTCGAGCCCCGGGCGGCGGCGCCGAGCCCGAGCAGCCAGGCCGCCCCGGCAGCGTCGCCGTCCTGCTCCGCCGCGCCCGCCAGCGCCTCGACGGCCTCGGCGGCGAGCATCAGGTTGCCGTGCGGATAGGTCAAGTCCACGGCCGCGTAGGCCAGTCCGCGCGCCTTGTGGGTGTCACCGGACGCGGCCGACGTCCAGGCCAGCGACACCAGGATGACCGCGAGCGAGGACGCGCTGTCGAAGAGATCCGACGGGCACTCCGAAAGTGCCTGCTCCTGGAGCCTCTTCGCCTCGGCGAGATCCCCGGCGTGCCGTGCCAGATCGCCCAGGCCGCTGCGTCCGAGCGCCCGCGTCGCCGTCCGCCCGGTCCGCAGCGCGGAGTCCATCACGTGCGTGTACAACTCCCGTGCGGTGTCCGGGTCGCCGAGCCGCCGGCACATCTCGGCGCGACGCACCAGCAGGTCGTCGATGTCCTCGGTGATGCCCAACTCCCGCATCATCGCCAGTGCTTCGTCCATCAGCGCGAGGCCGCCCGCGATGTCGCCCGCCCAGTCCGCGACCACCGCGAGCTGGTCGAGCGCGTTGGCCATGCCCCACATGTCGCCCAGCGCCCGGAAGCGCTCCAGGGCCTCCTGGAAGAGGGCACGCGCCTCCGGGATCGCGCCGCCGTACAACTCGGTGAAGCCGTAGCCCAGGCTGAGGATCGCCTGGGACCACGGGTCGTCGCCCATGAGCGCGGCGGTCCGCTCGCGGTCCGACGCCTCGGGGCCGAGTGCCACGGCCATCAGGATGAAGACCTGGGGCTGCCGCGGCGTGCCGGGCAGGCTGAACAGCAGCGGTTGCGCGCGGGCGATGCGCCGGGCGCGCGTGCCGTCGTCGTGCGCGGACGTCTCCGCCAGCGACGCGAGCAGGCACAGCAGGTATGCCTCCGTCAGCCCCGGCGGCGGCTCGTCGCCCACCGCTTCCAGCAGGCGGCCCGCGAGGCCGCCCGCCTCGTGCCGCAGGCCGCGCAGCCACCAGTACCACGCGAGGGCCGCGTTGAGGCGCAGCCCCAGCGCCGGGTCGTTGGTGATCGCCCAGCGCAACGCCGCGCGCAGGTTGGCGTGTTCCGCGCTCAGCCGGTCCAGCCAGGTCATTTGCTCGCCGGTTCGCAGGAACGGCTGGGCCTGCTCGGCGAGTTCGAGGAAGTATTCGGCGTGTGCCCGGAGTACGGCGTCGTGCTCACCGGCCTCGTCGAGGCGTTCCGATCCGTAGAGGCGGATGGTCTCGAACATGCGGTAGCGGCCGTCGGTACCGTCGATCAGGGACTTGTCGGCCAGGTCGGCGAGGAGTTCGACGGCCTCGTCCTCCGGGAGGCCGCACACCGCGGCCGCCGCCGCGATCGTGGCGCCGCCCCGGAACACCGTGAGTTTGCGGGCGAGTTCCTGTTCCGCCGCGTCGAGGAGGTCCCAGCTCCAGGCGACGACGGCGCGCAGTGTCTGGTGCCGGGGCGCGGCGGTGCGGTTGCCGCGGGAGAGCAGCCGGAACCGGTCGTCCAGCCGGGCGGCGACCTCGTCGAGCGGCAGGGCGCGCAGCCGCGCGGCGGCCAGTTCGATGGCCAGCGGCAGTCCGTCGAGTGCGGCGCACACGGCGAGGACGGTCGGCAGGGTGGCGGCGTCGACGGTGAAGTCGGGGCGTACCGCGTGCGCGCGGTCCGCGAACAGGCGTACGGCGGGGGCCGCCAGCGCCTCGTCGAGCGGCGCGCCGTCGGACGGCACCGCCAACCTCGGTACCGGGCACAGGGTTTCGCCGGTGATGCCGAGCGCTTCTCGACTGGTCGCAAGGATGCGCACGTCCGGGCAGGCGCTCAGCAACGTGTGGGCCAGCCGGGCGACTTCGGCGACGATCTGCTCGCAGTTGTCGAGGATCAGCAGCACCTTGCGGGCGGCCAGCCCCGCGACCAGGCGCGCTACTCCGGTCTCGGTGGAGTTGGCGGGCATCAGGCCGCCTTCGCGCAGCCCGAGCGCGGTGAGCGCGGTGGCCACGAGTTCGTCGTCGCGGCGTACGGCGGCGAGGTCGACGAAGCAGACGTCCCCGGCGTAGCGGCGGCCCGCCTCCACCGACAGGCGCGTCTTGCCGGCGCCGCCCGGTCCGATGAGCGTGACGAGGCGGGCGGAGCCGAGCAGCGAGCCGACGCGCGCCAGTTCGTCGTCGCGCCCGACGAAGCTCGTCAACTGGGCGGGGAGACCCAGGTGTTCGGCCTCAGTGGGGGAGGGCGGCGCGGCGGCGGGGGTGAGGGAGGGGGCGGCGCGCAGAATGTCCAGGTGTACGGCGGCAAGTTCGGGTGCGGGGTCGGCGCCGAGTTCGTCGGCGAGCAGGGTGCGGGTGCTCTCGTACGCGGCCAGGGCCTCGGCCTGGCGACCCGCTCCGTACAGCGCGCGCATCAACTGGCCCACCAGGCGCTCGCGCAGCGGGTTTTCCGCGACGAGGCGCTGCAACTCGCCCACCACCTGGGCGTGTCGGCCCAGTGCGAGGGCGGCTTCGGCGCGGTCGGCGAGGGCGTCCAGACGCTGTTCGCCCCACGCGGAGGCCTGCGCGGCGGCGAACGGCGCGTCCATGACGTCGGCGAAGGCCGGTCCGCGCCACAGCTCCAGGGCCTGGTCGAGCAGTCGGTGCGCGTCGGCGTGCCGGCCGGATGCGAGCGCGCGGCGTCCGTCACGGAACAGGCGCTCGAAGCGGTGCGCGTCGACCTGCTCGGGGTCGACGGAGAGGCGGTACCCGGCGGCGTGGAATTCGACCAGCTTGTCGGTTCCGGCGTCGTCCCGCAGGCCGCGGCGCAGGCGGGAGACCTGCGATTGCAGCGCGTTGGCGGCGTCCCCGGGCGGAGCCTCGCCGTACAGGCCGTCCACGAGGGTCTGCGCGGGCACGATGCGCCCGGCGTCGAGGAGCAGCAGCGCAAGGAGGGACCGCACGCGCGGGCCGCCCACGGCGACCGGCGTACCGTCCTCGTGCCGCGCCTCGACCGGACCCAGAATGCCGAAGAACATGCAGCGATTCTGGCCTATCGATGGAGGCGTGGGAGGAGGGGAGGGGCGGCGGGGGCGGGTACCGCGCGGAGCGGTGGGGTGCGGCGGCGACGGGGGGG
>NZ_JBPKBH010000004.1:408297-437590 GCF_051388915.1 Yinghuangia sp. YIM S09857
GGCGGCACCGCCGCGTCCGCACGCGCGGTGCCGCCCCGAGGTGTTGGCCGCCGGCATCCCCTCGCCGACCGCGACCCTGCGCTGACCCTCCGGGGCCCTGCCCCCGCCCCTGCCCCCGCTCGTTTCCCGAGCCCGCCGGGTCACAGGCAGGCCGGGGCCCGCAGCCAGGATGAGCTTGTCCGCCGGAGCCGTGGCCTCAGCCCGCGAACCAGCCGCCGTCCACCGGCAGGATCGCGCCGCTGACGTACGACGCCGCGTCCGAGGCCAGGAACACCGCGACAGATGCCATCTGCTCCGCCTCGGCCATCGCGCCCGCGTTCATCAGCACGCCGGACAGGCGGCCGAAGCCCTGCTCGCTCATCTCGCCCTGCACGATGTTGGTGTTCACGGCGCCCGGGCATATCGCGTTCGCGCGCACACCCTGCTCGCGGTACATGTACGCGATGCTGCGCGTGAGCCCCACGACCCCGTGCTTGGACGCGGTGTAGGACGGCCCTCCGCACCCGCCGCGGATGCCCGCCTCGGACGCCGTGTTGATGATGCTGCCCTTGCTCTCCAGCAGGTGCGGCAGCGCCGCGCGCGCGACGAGGAAGACGCCGGTCAGGTTGACGCCGATCGTGCGCTGCCACTCCGCGAGGGAGATGTCCTCCAGCAGGCCCATCGAGTCGAGCACGCCCGCGTTGTTGCACACGACGTCGAGGCCGCCGTACGCGGACACCGTGGCGGCGACCATCGCCGCCACCGACTCCTCGTCCGCGACGTCGACGCGCACCGCCGTCGCCGTGCCGCCCGCCGCCTGGATCTCGGCGACGGTCTTGGCCGCCGTCTCCTCGGCGAGGTCGGCCACGACGACGCGGTCGCCGAGCGCCGCGAACGCGACGGACATCGCCCGGCCGATGCCGGAACCGCCGCCGGTGACCAGGACGGTGCGGGCGGACTGCGCGGGGGTAACACTCATGGTCGCTGCTCCTTGGACGACGCGGTGGCGAGCCGCCGGGGCCGCGCGGTGGCTTGACTGCGCGTCAGATCCGGCGCGGTCCACGGTATGGCACGCTGTGCCAAAAAGGGACCTCCCGGCAGAGGCAATTTCCGCCACTCACCGGCTCGCCCTCACGCCCCACCCCCGAACCACGCACCGCCCCCGCGCACCGCACCCCGCGCGCCGCACCCCCGTATCGCACCCCTCGCACCGGGACCCCCGCACCGGACGCCGCGCTCCGCACCCCCGCGCTCCGCACCCAGAGTGCCGCACCCGTGCACCGGACCCCCGCGCCGCACCCTGCGCGCCGTACCCGCCCCGCACCGCACCCGCGCACCGGACCCCGCGCCCGTGCACCGGACCCCCCCGCGCCGCGCCCCCGCGCCTCCCCGCGCAGCACCGCGTGCCGCGCTTGCGTGCCGCGCCCCCCGCGCCGCACTCCCCGCGCCTACGCCGGCGGCGGGATCGACACCGCGAGCGTGATCACCGTGACCACGGCCCCCGTGTTGCGGTATGCGTGCGCGTGATGCGCTTCGAAGTGCGCCGTCGACCCCTGCGGTACCCGGTACTCCCGCCCGTCGACCACCAGCGTCAGTTCGCCCTCGTCGACCCGGACGAGTTCGGCACTGCCCGGGGGATGGGCGTCCGAGTCGTGCCCTTCGCCCGGCATGATCCGCCACGTCCACAGCTCCAGGGGGCCGGGAGCCTCCGTGCCGGCGAGCAGGACCCCGCTGCTCCCCGCGTCCGTGCGCCACAACTCGACGGCATCCTCGGCCGCGGTGACGCGCACCGTCGGCGCGTCGGAGTAGTCCAGCAACTGCGCGATGCTGACGCCGAGTGCGTCGGCCACCCGGATCACGGTGCCGATGCTCGGGTTGGTCCTGGCCTGCTCGATCTGGATGAGGATGCCGCGGCTGACCCCCGCGCGGGCGGCGAGCCGGTCCAGGGTGAAGCCGCGGGCCTGCCGTACCCGCTTGGTGTTGCGCGCGAGCGACTGGGCGACGATTTCCAGGTCGGGCATCGGACCGTCCAATATTCTGAATGACAGCGTTCACTGTGCAGTACTACGTTGTAATGCACTGCCTGGTTCACCGTACTGCACTGTGAGGTCGTCTTGACGGTCACTCTGGCCCTCGTCACGAGCGTGCTGTGGGGCTTTGCCGACTTCGGCGCGGGGCTGCTCGCCCGGCGTATGCCCACGGCCCGGGTGGTCGTCCTCTCGCAGACTGCGGCGTGTGCGGTGCTCGGCGTGGTCGTGCTGGCGACCGGCGCGGTGTCCGAGGCCGGGCCGCGCCTGTGGTTCGCGGTCGCGGCCGGATTCGTCGGGCCGCTGGCCCTCCTGTGCTTCTACGAGGCCCTGGCCCGCGGACCCATGGGCGTCGTCTCGCCGCTGGCCACAGCCGGAGTGGTCATCCCGGTGTCGATCGGCCTTGCCGTGGACGGCGACCGCCCCGGCGTTCCGCAGTACCTCGGCATGGCCGTCGCCGTCGCCGGGATCGCCCTCGCGGGCGGCGCCAAACTGGGCGGCGGCGCGGCGATCCAGCGCCGGACGCTCCTGCTCACCGCGGGCGCGGCCCTCGGCTTCGGCAGCGTGTTCGCCCTGATCACCGAGGCGTCCGCGAGCCTGACGGGGCTGTTCCTCGCACAGTTCGTGCAGCGCACGATCAACATCGCCGTCGGCGGCACCGTGATGCTGGCGACCGAACGACGCCGCCCAGCGCCCGCGCCCGTACCCGCGCCGCACGACCAACCCGACCCACGCCGCCCGATCCCGAGCCCCCGCCGCGAGCCCGCCCGGACTCCCACGCTTGCGCGGACGCAACCCACCGCCAAGCCGTCACAACTCCCGGCGGCCGAGCCGTCCTCCGCGGCGTCACACGAGCCCGAACGCCCCTCCCTCTCACCGCCACGCGTCATCCCCTGGGCCCTGCTCCCCGCCCTCACCATCGTCGGAGTGACCGACGTGGCGGCGAACGGCACATACGCCACCGCCGCCCAAAACGGCCCCGTCACCGTCGCGGCCGTCCTCGGCTCGCTCTACCCGGTCGTCACCGCCCTCGCGGCCTGCGTGTTCCTCAAGGAACGCCTGCGACCGGCCCAGGCCCTGGGTGCGGGCCTGGCCCTGGCCGGAACCATCCTTCTCGCCGCAGGCTGACCGGTCCTCAGCAGCGTTGCGCTTCAGGGACGCCCGGCTCCCGGCACCGCCACGCGCACCGCCTCGACCCGACCGGCGCGCAGCTCACGCGACTTCGCGGCGTCCCCGAGCGTCGCGGCGGTCACCATCAGCAGCGTGCGCCGATCGCCGCCGCCCAGCACACACGCGATGGCGCGGCGCTCGTCCGGCAGTTCGACACTGTCGGTGACCTCGCCGCCCTCCCGCACCCGGATGAACCGCCGCGACACCGGACACGCGACCCACACCGCACCCTCGGCGTCCAGACAGATCCCGTCCGGGTGGTCGCCGTCGCCCAGCGCGGCGAACACCCGGCGCCCGGACAACGATCCGTCCGTCGCCACATCGAACGCCGTCAACCGCCGCGCCGCACTCTCGGCCACCACCAGCAGCCCCGCGTCCGGCGAAAGCGCCATCCCGTTGGCGCAGTTGAGGTCATCGGCGACCACCCGCGCGGTGCCGTCCGGCGCGACACCGATCAACGGCATCGGCTCGGGGCGGCTGCCGTGCGTGTGGAAGTCGTACCCCATCTGCCCGACGTACGCGAAGCCGTCCGACCGCACCACCATGTCGTTGACGTGGTGCGTCCCGAGCCCGTCCAGGTCGGCGTGCGTCGTCAGCACCCCGTCCCGGAGCCGCAACACCCGCCGCTCACCCATCGCGACCACGAGCAGATCCCCACCCGGCAGCCACCCCAGCCCCGACAGCTGGTCCCCGTACTCCGCGACCACTGTCTCGGCCTTCGCGCCCCCCGCAAGGGAGCCCAAATCCTCGGGCACCTCCACGGCGAGGACCTGATGCCCCACCAGATCCGAAAGCCAAAGCCGCCCGTCATGCCACCGGGGTCCCTCGCCGAAACAAAGTCCGTCAAGCACCGTCACACGTGTCACCATGCCGTCCTACGTACCCGACCCACCCCGAGATAGGAAGTGACACAGCCCCGTCTCCGGCCTCGGCACCTCGCCTGACTCCCGTACCCGACGCCCATCCGCACAGCCCGCCGCACCGCCGCCGCACCGCCCGTCCGCCCCGCCCCGGGCATCCGGCGATGACCGCCGAGAGGCAGCGGCCGGGCCGTCGGAGGGGCCGTTCCCGGCAGGGGCGGGACGGGTCGGCGGTGCGGTCTTCGCGATGTGGGGTGGGGCATCGAGTCATTCGCCGCGCATGGGGCGGTCCGGGGCCGGGTCGTGTCGGGCGTGGGGGATGACGCGGCTTCGGGGCGGTGGGGCGGGTCAGGGGAGGTAGCCGGTGCGGGTTACCGGGTGGACCGGGGCTGCGTGGCGTTCGGTGCTTCGGGACAGGCCGTTGAGCAGGGCGTTCCGGAGTTCGGTGGGGGAGATGACGTCGTCGTAGGAGAGGGCGTTGGCCGAACGCCAGGGGCCGGAGGCCTCGTTCGCGACGAGACGGTCGCGGGTGGCCTCGTCCTGTTTGGCGGTCGCGGCGCCGGCCGCGGCGGGGATGCCGCCGAGGGTGACGCCGGGGAAGGCGTACGAGACGGTCTGCGCGTCGAAGGGGTTCATCGCCATGACGGAGGAGCCGAAGCCGAACGCCTTGCGCAGGGTCACGTGCAACTTCGGTACCTGCAAACGGTGTTGGGCGGCGAACATGCGGGCCGAGGCGCGCAGGATCCCGGCCTGTTCGGACGCCGTTCCGGCCAGCACGCCGGGATTGTCGGCGAGGAAGACCACGGGGAGGTGGAACGCCCCGCACACGTCGAGGAACCGCGCCGACTTGGCCGCCGCGTCCGCGTCGATGGTCCCCGCGCGCACCGACGGCTGGTTGGCCAGCACGGCGACCGCGTGTCCGCCGAGGCGGGCGAGGGCGGTGAGGACCGAGCCGCCGTAGCGCGGCTGGATCTCCAGCACGGTCTTGGTGTCGAACACCGTGTCGAGCACGGCCCGCATGTCGTACGGCCGCCGCGCGTCCGGCGGGATCAGATCGAGCAGTTCGTCCGTCGGACGCGGCCCGGTGTCGGCGTTGCCCTGCGCGGCACCCGTGTACGGCGGCCGCTGCCAGGCGTTCGACGGCAGGTAGGAGAGGTAGCGGCGGGCGAGCGTCAGGGCGGCCGCGTCGTCGGCGACGGCGTTGTGCGCGACGCCGCTCCGCACGCAGTGCACGGCAGTGCCGCCGAGTGTCTGCTTGTCGACCTTCTCGCCGGTGGCCGCCGCGACCAGCGGCGGGCCCGCGGTGAACAGCGCGCCCGCGCCGTCGACCATGATCACGAAGTCCGACAGCGGCGCGGTGAGCGCACCGTGCCCGGCCGAGGGTCCGACGACGATCGCGACGGTCGGCACGATCCCGGACAGTTCGGTGATCGCCTGGAGGTCGTTGGGCGACGCGGTGTGGCCCTGGAGCGCATTGGTCGCGCGGTGCCCCGCGCCCTCCAGGATCATCACGAGCGGCGCCCGCTCCTGACCCGCGAGCCGCGCGAGCCGGGCGCGCTTGGCCGCCGCCGACGCACCGATCGACCCGCCCTGGACGGTGAAGTCCTCGGCGCCGACAAAGACGGTACGCCCGCCGATCCGCCCCGAACCCGCCACGAACGCGTCCGCGGGCGACTCCGCGCCACCCGCGAGCGTCCCCAACTCCTCGAACGAGTCGGGGTCGACAAGCGCGCGGATCCGAGCCCGAGCGTTGAGCCGCCCGGCGGCACCGTAGCGGGCGACTTTCGCCGGCCCGCCCATCGCCCGCGACGCCGTACGGCGTCCCGCGAGATCGTCGAGCAGCGGCTTCCAGGCGTCACGATGTGAAGGACTTCCGGTCATCCGCCAATAGTAGACCGAGTCAAGCATTTGGGGGAGGGGTGGGGGCGTGTGGCTTCCGTGCTGCCGCGGGGGCGCGGAAGCTTCGGGGACGCGTGGGTCAGACGAGGATTACTGTTTTGCCGCGGGCTTTGCCGGCTCGGCTTCGGGCTACGGCGTCGGGTGCGTCGGCGAGGGGGACCTGGGCGCCGAGGCGTACGGTTGCGCGGCCCGTGTCGACTTCGGCGGCGAGGCGCGTCAGGAGGTCGGCGCTGGGGGCGACGACGAAGTTGACGCCTTCGACGCCGCGACGCGCCAGCGCCTCGGGGTCGGCGGCGCCGATTGTGCTGACGGCGACGCCGCCGTCGGCGACGAGGTCCGCGTACGCCGCGAAGCGCTCGGGATCGGACGCCAGGTCGATCAGCGCGTCGACGCCCTCGGGGTACGCCTCCCGCAACTCGTCCGCCGGCACGCCGCCGCGCGCGTCCACGGTGTCCGCCGCGCCCAGTTCGCCCATCTCGTGCTCGCCGACGCCGCGCGTCACCGCGACCACCCGTACGTCGCGCGCCGACGCCAACTGCGTCACGAACGAGCCGACGCCGCCTGCCGCACCGACCAGCAGCAGCGTCTGCCCTTCGGCCAGACCGGACCGGTCCAGCATCGACATCGCCGTCAGTCCGGCGGTCGGCAGCGCGGCGGCCAGCGGCAGGGGCAGCGATTCCGGCGCGGCGGCCAGCACACCGTCCTCGGCGGCGATGACGTACTCGGCGTAGGTTCCGTACGCGCCGACCGGCACCCGCTTCGGCTGCCCGAACACCGCGTCGCCCTCGGCGAACCGCGTCACGCCGGGCCCGAGCGCCGCCACCTTGCCGGCGAAGTCGACACCGTAGATGAGCGGGTAGACCGCCTCGTCCGCGGTCTCGCCGCGACGCGCCCGGTCGGCGAGCTTCCAGTCGAGCGGGTTCAGCCCCGCCGCGACCACCTTGATCAGCACTTCGCCCGGCCCGGGCTCGGGAACGGGCAGCCGCATGAGCTCGGGCTCGCCCGCGGGCTTCGCGACAGCAACCGCGCGCACTGTGTCCTCCAGACCGGCGGCCGTAACGGGTCGGCCCCCTGGCTCATGGTCACCGCGTTGCCGCACATCGGCAACGGGAGCAAGCCGTACGGGTGAGGGCCGCGGGCACGAGGAACGGGGTGTCGGACGAGTGGGGAACGGGGGTGGGGCGGGCGGCTCTTGAGGGGTTGGGTGGAGTGGTCGGCGCGGGCTGGGGATGTTGCGTCGGTTGCGTTCTTGGCCGGGGCTTCTCCCGGGCCCGGCGGCTCGCCCGGTCCTCCGCGTTGCGCGGCGTACGCGAGGCCGTGCGCGCCGGAGCGCGGCGCGGGCGTGCCCGGTCAGGAGGGGGGACCGGCCGTGCCCCCGGCGCCGCCGAACGTTGCCGGAGGGGCCCACGTCAGTGCCCGCTCGCGCTCGCGGGCCAAGGCGTCCCCGGAGCCGTCCCCGGCGTCGTACAGCGCGAGTGAGGCGGCGACCGCCGCGCGGTCCGTGGCGCCGGCCGCGCGTGCGGACTCGCGGACCCGGTCGGCGAGTTCCGCGTGCGGGACCACATGGTTGACGAGTCCCGCGCGCAGTGCCTCGGCGGCCGGTACGCGGCGGCCCGTCGCGGTCATCTCCTTGGCGAGGCGCACCCCCACCGCGCGCGGCAGGAGCGCCGACAGCCCCCAGCGCGGCAGCACGCCGAGCCGGGCGTGCGTGTCGGCGAAGAACGCGCGGTCGGACGCGATGATCCAGTCGCAGCTCAGCGCCAGCTCCAGGCCACCCGACACGCACGCGCCGTTCACCGCGCAGATCACCGGCTTGCGGACGGCGCGCAGCGCGGCGCCCGGGTTGGTCGGCGGCAGTCCGGCGCCGAGCGCGGCGATCTCCTTGATGTCCGCCCCGGCGCAGAAGACGGGGTCGACGGCGGCCAGGACGACCACCGCCACGGCGTCGTCCGCGTCGACCGCGGCGCACACCCGTTCGATCTGCTGCCGCATGGCCAGCGTGAGTGCGTTCTTCGCGTCGGGACGCTCGATGGTGAGGGTGAGGACGGCGTCGTCCAGGTCCGCCCGCATTCCTTCGGTCGCGTAGTCGGCGCCGTTGCTCGTGCCGCTCACCGGCCGGTCTCCAGCCGCGCGTTGTCCCAGGTCAGCACGTCGCCGTCGGGGCGGATGCGGAGCAGTGCGCGGGCTGCGTCGTACCGTGCCCGCGCGCTCGCGGGCATCTCGGGGCGCGGCGTGCGGAAGTCGCGGTACTTGGCGTCGAACAGCGCGTCGACGTGCGCCCAGTCCGGCGCGGGCTCCAGTACCGCGCGGCCGGTGATCTGCACCGCGCGCAGCTCGGACCACTTCATCCCCGACTCGACCAGGAACGACACCCGGTCGTCGCGCCGCACGCGTCGGAACTTGTACGTCGACGCCGCCCCCGCGACCCACACCTCGCGCCCCTCGACCACGAACCACACCGGCAGGGACACCGGGAACCCGTCCGCCCGCAGCGACGTGAAGATTCCGGTGTGCGACGACGCGAGCGCTTCCCACGCCTCGTCATCGGACAGACGTACGCTCATCCGCTCCTCCTCCTGCCGGGCTCCACGCGCGGTGCCAGATCCCCGGCGCACAAATCTGACGGACTGTCAGGCGAGCGTAGGGCGGATGGACGGCCATCTCAATGCGGTGATCATCGGCGGATGGCAGGTGATCGGCGTGCGGTTCACCAGCCGCGGCGTTCGGCGGCGCGATGGCGCAATCTGTGGGGTACGTGGCGTGGACGACACCGGGCGCACGCGCGAAGCTGTGGGCGTGGCCCGACGTACCGCAAGAGATCCCGAGCAACGCTCCGAGCGCGAGGCCGTGCCGGACGCCGACCGAGGCGCGTCCCGAGACACGCCCCAAGGCACGCCCCAGGACGCCGACCGACAGGCCGACCACCGCGAGCCCCAGGGCACCGCAGACCGCGCACCCCGACGCCCCGCCCCGCGCACCGTCGTCTTCCTCACCTACCCCGGCCTCCAGTCCCTCGACCTGGCAGGCCCCTTCGAGGTGATGGCGCACATCGAGGGCTATCGCTGCCTCGTCGCCGCCCGGCGCGCCGGGCCGGTCGTGTCGGAGAGCGGGCTTTCGGTGCAGGCGGCGTACGGCATCGGCGACATCGACCCGGCCGACGTCGACACGCTCGTCGTGGTCGGCGGCGGAGGGGTCGACGAGGCGAGTCGCGACCCGGTGCTGGTGGCCTGGGTACGCGAGGTCGCCCGGCACGCGCGCCGGACCACGTCCGTGTGCAGCGGCGTCTTCCTCCTCGCGGCCGCCGGAGTGCTGGCCGGGCGCACCGTCACCACCCACTGGTGCCGTGTCGCGCAGTTCCGGCGCGAGTACCCGGGCATCGCGATCGATCCGGACCCGATCTTCATCCACGACGGGCCCATCTGGTCCTCGGCGGGCGTCACGGCCGGCATGGACCTCGCCCTCGCCCTCGTCGAGGACGACCACGGGCGCGCACTCGCGCACCTGGTCGCCCAGCACCTTGTCCTCTACCTGCGCAGGCCCGGCAACCAATCGCAGTTCAGCGCACCGCTGTGGGGGGTACGTCCCGCCACCGACCCGATCCGCGCCGCCACCGAGGCGGTCGCCACCGACCCGGCGGCCCGGCACACCGTCGAAACGCTCGCCGAGCGCGCCGGGCTCAGCGCTCGGCACTTCCAGCGGCGCTTCACCGCCGAGTGCGGCGTCCCGCCGACGGTGTACGTCGAGCAGGTCCGCGTCGAGGCCGCGCGCCGCGCGCTCGCCGAGGGCGACGACCCGGTGGAGGCGGTCGCACGCCGCTGCGGGTTCGGGACCGCCGAGACGCTGCGCCGCACCTTCCACCGCCGCGTGGGCGTGTCGCCCACGGACTACAGAGACCGATTCCGAAGCACGAAAGGCCGGCCATGACCACGTATGGACTGCTGTTGTTCGACGGCGCCGAGGAACTGGACTTCGTCGGCCCGTGGGAGGTCTTCACCGCCTCCGCCATGGTGCGCGCGAGCCAGGACCCGACCACCGAGGACCGGGCCGTCGCGATCGCCGAATCCCTCGAACCCGTCCGCGCCGCAAAGGGATTGCGCATGCTGCCGGACGCCACCACGGCCGGGCACCCGCCGCTCGACGTCCTGCTCGTTCCCGGCGGACAGGGCACCCGGCGCGAGGTGGAGAACCGCCCGCTGCTCGACTGGATCGCCAAGACCTCGGCCGCGGCCGAGTGGACGACCAGCGTCTGCACCGGATCCCTGCTCCTGCACGAGGCAGGCCCGGCGAAGGGGCGCCGCGTCGCCACGCACTGGAGTTTCGAGGACACCCTTGAGGCGCGCGGCGACATCACCGTGGTCCGCGACGCGCGCTACGTCGTGGACGGCAACGTCGCTACCTCGCAAGGCGTTTCGGCCGGGATCGACATGGCGCTGTGGCTGGTCGGCAGGCTGCACGGCCGCGACCACGCGCGTGCGGTACGCCGGTACATCCAGTACGACCCGGCCCCGCCGTACCTGGCTGACGAACCGGGCGCCTGAGCGGCGGCGCGCACCGCTGAGGACGGACGCGGGCGCCTCCGCGCGGACGGACGCGGGCGCCTGCGCGCGGATGAACGGCACCCCGTCTCCCGCTCGCTTCAGGCGGAGAGCCGCGCCCGGCGCTCCGCCGCGCGCCGCTCGGCTTCCAGTGCCGCCGGCGAGGTGGCCAGGTAGTCGAGCGCCTTCTGCGTCGACGCCTCGCCCTCCGGGTGGTACGACGGCTTCAGGTACCGCGGAATCGAGAACAGCAGTTCGACGAAGTCCGGCGCCCGCCCCTGGCGTGCCGCGCGCCGCATGTCGCGGAACCGGTATCGGCGGTCCGGGATGTTCGGGTCCTGCCGCATCAGGTGGCTCGCGCCGACGTGCCACAGCCACATGATGGTCGGCGCGGTGAAGAACATGCCCTCCACGCGCCGCGGATACCGCGTCCACGTGCCGCCCAGGTGCTGGTAGAGGTCGAAGGCCACCGACCGGTGCTCGACTTCCTCCGCGCCGTGCCAGCGCAGCAGGTCCAGCATCACCGGGTCCGCGCCGATGCGGTCCAACTCCTCGGCCTCCAGCACCCACTTGCCCAGCAGCGCGGTGAAGTGCTCGATCGCCGCGATGAGCGACAGTCGGAAGCGCAGCCATTCGGCCTGCGGCATCGGGAGGTACGGCTTGTCGCCCAGGAAGTCGAAGAAGAACCACTCCAACTTCCTTGTGTAGCCGGACGTCTCGATCCCCTGCGCGCGCAGGTGCTCCAGGACGGCCGCGTGCGAGTACGAGTGCACGGACTCCTGGCCCATGAACCCCCGTACGTCCTCGCGGAGTTTGTCGTCGGTGACGAACGGCAGCGCCTCCTTGTACACGTGGACGAACCACTTCTCGCCCGCGGGCAGCAGCAGGTGCAGCACGTTGATGAGGTGGGTGGTGGGCGCGTCGTCGGGGACCCAGTGGACCGGAGTGTGCTGCCAGTCGAAGGCGACCCGGCGCGGCCGGATCGGCGTGTCGCTGACCGAGATCACCGCCGCAGGCGACCCAACTCCCGCCGCGGCGTCCGGGTGGATCGGGTTCATGGTGCGAAACTCCTCCTGGTCGTCACTTGGGCAGATCGACACGCGCCAGCGCCCGCAGCACGCGCGGCGTGAAGCGCGATGCGGCCCGCGCGGCACGCGCCTCGGGGGTGACCGGTCGTACAGCGGTGTTCTCGGCGACCGCCCGCAGGATCGCGTCCGCCACCTTCTCCGGCGGATAGCCGCGGCGCTTGTACGCCTTCGTGGTCTTCTCGCGCAGCGACCGCTCCTGGTCCGCACTCGTCCCCACGAAGCGCGTCGCCCCGGTGATCCCGGTCGCCACGAACCCCGGGCAGACCGCCGTCACTCCGATGCCGTACGCCGCGAACTCCGCCCGCAGGCACTCGCTCAGCATCAGCACCGCGGCCTTGGAGGTCGAGTACGCCGGCAGCGACCTGGAGGGCTGGAACGCCGCGGCCGACGCGGTGTTGACGATGTGCCCGCCCTGTCCTCGCTCGACCATCATCGCGCCGAACAACCGGCAGCCGTGGATCACGCCCCACAGGTTCACGTCCAGCGTGCGCTTCCACTCCTCCGGCGTGGTCTCCAGGAACGAACCGGCAATGCCGATCCCCGCGTTGTTGACCACCAGGTCCGGAACCCCGTGCGCCGCCTTGACCTTGCCCGCCAGTTGCTCCATGGCCGCCGGGTCCGAGACATCGACCTTCGCCGCGAACACCTCGGCGGCGCCCAGTACTTCGGCAAGATCGGCGGTACGCGTGGCGGAGGCCCCGTCGCGGTCGACGAGGACCAGACGCGCCCCCGCCTCGGCCAGCGACAGTGCCGTCGCCCGGCCGATCCCGCTGCCGGCGCCGGTGACCACCGCGAGCTGTCCGGTGAAGCGCCGGCGGTTCTCCTCGGCGCGGCGGGCCTTGCGGCCCTTGGGCCCCCTCGCCCCCGCCTCCTTGCCGTGCACCAAGTCCGCCACGGCAACGCGCCCGTCGCGCTCGCGACCCACGGCGCCCGCGACGGTGTCCACACTCTCCACCCGGTCCACGAACTCCCCGATCCACCGCGCCAGGAGGTCCGGCCTGGTACGCGGCACCCAGTGCCCGCCCGATACCTGACGACGCGTCAGATCCGGTGCGAAGCGGTCGAGTTCGTCGTACAGCCGCTTGGCCAGGTAGCGCTCGCGGTCCGGGACGACGAGCTGCACCGGCATCCGGGCGATCGCGTCCGGGCGCGGACTCGCCATGCGGCGGCGGACGTTCGCACGGTAGAGCTTGGCGCCGAACACCCCGTCCTCGGAAAGCGATGGCTCCGGCGCGCCGAGTGTCTTCTCGGCCCGCGTCATCATCGCGGGCCAGCGCCTGCCCAGCAGGCCGCGCCACGCGAGGTCGGGGACGACGGGCAGGTGCAGCGCGTACACGTACCAGGAGCGCAGCCCCTGCTCGACCGTGCGCGAAATGCGGCGCGGCGTCGGGCGCGTCAGCCCCTCCCGGGTGAGCACGCCGAGATGGTCGAGACTCGGTCCGGAGATGGTGGTGAACGAGGCGATGCGCGAGGCGAGTTCAGGTGTCGTGGCGAACTCCCAGCTCTGCACCGACCCCCAGTCGTGCCCGACCAGGTGCACGCGGCCCTCGGGTGCGACCGCGTCGAGCACGCGCTCGAAGTCGTCGGCGAGTCGGCGGAGCGCGTACGCGGACGTCGCCTCCGGGCGGCTGGACTCGCCTGCCCCGCGCACGTCGTACGCCACCACCCGGTACCGCTCGGCGAGCCGCGCCGCGACCTCGCCCCACACTTCCTTGGTGTCCGGGTAGCCGTGCACCAGGACCACCGTCGGCCCGTGGGCGGCCCCGGCTTCCACGGCGGCGAGGCGGACGCCCTCGGGCGAGACGACCTCGAAGCGGCGGGCTCCCGGGAGTTCGTACAGCGAGGTCACGCCGACTCCTTCGGGACGGTGGGAAGCCCGGCGGCCGACATCTGGTCCGGAGCCGGTCCGGGCGCCGCGACCACGGGCACGGGCACGGCGGTGACCCCCGGGAACCCGGGCGCGGATCCGGTGGCCGCCGTGCCCTGGATTCCGCGGTCGGCCCAGCGGTGCACGTGTGGGAGGTCGTCGTCCAGCCAGTACGCGTGCCCGTCGTCCTCGACGACCAGCAACTCCTCGAACTTCGCTCCCACGCCCCGGAATCCGACGTGCGGCTCGACCGCCCACAGGCCGGGGGTCGCCGGATGGTCGGACAGTCTGCGGTGGTTCCACAGCGGCGACCAGCCCTCGCGGTGGCCGCGCAGTCCGTCGTGCAGCAGGCCGCGCAGCGCGCGCATGCCGAACCCGAAGGCGTGCGGCCGCAGTCGGGCGTCGGAGACCTTGTCCACACGGTGCGCGATGACCCCGAACGGGTAGGCGCGATGCCGGTTCTCGTAGCCCTGGCGGGCCATCAGGGCGTCGACGTCCAAATAGATCTGACGCAGCGTCCGACCGGCCTGCACGGCTTCGAGGATGAACGCGCGGTGCGCCGCGAGGTCGTCGAGGAGGCGGTCCACGACGGGGTTCGGGCCGAGCGACGTCGTGTACCCGATGTCGGCCGTGCAGCCGTCGAACACCGGGGCCACGTCGAGGATGAACGGCATGCCCTCGGCGAGCCGCCGGTTGGTCGCGAAGAACTGGTGCGGGACCTTGAAGCCGGTGAACGCGGTGCGGTCGCCGAACCACGCGAACGGCAGGTGCAGCCAGTCGCGTACGCCGTGTTCGACGAGCCACTGCCGCATCATCGCGGTGGCTTCGCGCTCGGTCGTGCCGGGGCGCAGGCGCGCCGCGACCGCCTCCGCGCAGTCGTAGGCCAGGCGTTGCGCGACGCGGAAGCCGTCGAGGTCGGCACCGGTCATGCCGGACGCGCCGACGGGTCCGCCCGAGGCGGCCGCAGAAGCCTTGCCGGCCGATCCGGCCGATCCGGCCGAAGGAGCCGAACCGCCCCTGCCGACCGGGCCGGTCGAGCCGATGGGTGGGTCCGTAAGCGGGGTCGCCATGCCGACCGCCTTTCGGAGAGGTGAACCGTGCGGGAACGGGGCGCGAAGCGCGCGAGCACGCGGCGAGCGGCCCAGGCGGAGGTCCGGACAGAAGGTGTTACCCGGGGTAACATACCTGGCTCCCGGGCGGGACGGAACCCCTCGCGCCGCGACGCGTGCCGCGCGACACGCCGAACACAACCACTGGTGGTTCGCGTCGGGGGTACCCACTACATATATGCTCCTGCTCGCAGCGAGTTCACCTGCTCCGCGCTGTCGGGGCAGGTGGCGAAAAGGTGCTGATGTCGTGTCATGCGGCATTGATCCTTTGAAGAGGGAACCCGGGTGCGAGCACTCGCGACACGTCGCGGCGCGCGTACGCCAAGCCGGGACTGCCCCCGCAGCGGTGAGCGGGAACGACCGCCGTCACCAAGCACTCCGGCCCCGGCCGGGGGAAGCGACGGCCACTAGGAACTCCGCGCTCCGGCACACCCGTGGTGTGCCGGTGCCCGGCATGCCCGCGAGTCCGAAGACCTGCTCGCCGCCCGTGCCCGCCCCCTGTCAGGCGGCGCACGGTGGTCACCGCATTTCGAGCTCGCGAGGAGAGAGCCCGTGACCGTCATGGACAGCGCGATTCCGCGCGCCCAGAACCACCCGGTATCAACCGGTTTGTCGGCATCCCCGGCGGACCCTGCCGCCGCCCTCGCCGCCACCGTCGCCGTCGTCGAGGCCCTCGCCGACGACCTCCACGACGTCGACCCGCGGCGCGTCGCCACCCGGGCCCTCGCCGGACTCCACACCGGAGCCACGGACGCCGAACGCGACGCCCTCGTCGTCCGCACCGCGGCCGAACTCATCGCCGAGGAACCCGAGTACTCCCGCCTCGCCGCCCGCCTCCTGGCCCGCACCATCGACGCCGAGGTCCGCACCCACGGCATCGCCGGCTTCAGCTCCGGCATCGCCCTCGGCCACACCGAAGGCCTCGTCGGCGACGAGACCGCCGCCTTCGTCGCCGCACACGCAGCGGAACTCGACGCCGCCGTAGACCCGTCCGCCGACCGCCGCTTCGAGTACTTCGGCCTGCGAACCGTCTACGACCGCTACCTCCTGCGTCACCCCGTCAACCGCGCCGTCGTCGAGACCCCGCAGCATTTCCTGATGCGCGTAGCCTGCGGCCTCGCCAAGACCGCCCCCGAGGCCGTCGGCTTCTACCGCCTCATGTCCTCCCTCGCCTACCTGCCCAGCTCCCCGACCCTCTTCAACTCCGGCACGCGCCACACCCAGATGTCCTCCTGCTACCTGCTCGACTCCCCGCAGGACAACATCGAGTCCATCTACGACATGTACGGCCGCATCGCCCGCCTCTCCAAGTTCGCCGGCGGCATCGGCGTCGCCTGGTCCCGCATCCGCTCCCGAGGCGCCCTCATCCGCGGCACCAACGGCCACTCCAACGGCATCGTCCCCTGGCTCAACACCCTCGACGCCTCGGTCCAAGCGGTCAACCAGTGCTTCGCCCCCGAGACGCCGGTGTTCACCGCCGACGGCCCCAAGGCCATCGGCGACGTGCAGATCGGCGATCTGGTGCTCGGCATCTCCGGCGAATACCGCGCGGTGGAAGGCAAGTTCGCGTACCTCCAGCGCGACCCGATGGTGCGGGTGGACGTCAAGCACGGCATCGCGCCGCTGGACGTGACGGCGGGCCACCCCTTCTACGCGGTCACCGGCGTACCCATGGAGACCACGCCGGCGCGGACGATGCGCCAGTTGCAGAAGGGCACGGTGCGCGCCGCCTGGACCGAGGCCGGGCACCTGCAAAAGGGTGACTTCGTCGCGCAGGTCATCCCGACGGAGACCGTGCCGGTCGAGGGCCTGACCGACGACGACGCCCGCCTGTACGGAATCCTGCTCGGCGACGGACACCTCGCCGCCGACGGCCGCGAATGGGGCGTCTCGGGGAACCCCGACAAGGACACCCACCTCCAGTTCGTCCGCGACTACCTCGCCGAACGCGACATCCACTATTGGGAGACCGCACGAGGGACGACGTACGCCCAGGTCCGCTGGGCCGCCGGGCGCGGCGTCACGCGTGACCTGGTCACCGGCCGCGTGCTCGGCGCCGGTCCCGCGACCCTGCCGTTCACCCGCGAGGACATCTACGACGGCAACCGGCGCAAGCGCATCGCGCGGCGCTTCGCCCACCTCCCCAAGTCCCAGGCCATGGCGCTGATTCGCGGACTGCTGGAGACCGACGGCGGCGTCTTGCGCGGCAAGGAGATCTACTTCACCAGTACCTCGGAACCACTCGCCGAAGGACTGCGCTACCAGTTCCTCCGCCTGGGGGTTCCGTGTGCCGGCCGGTATCGCGAACGCACCCAGGACCACGAGGGGATCCGTTCGGACGGCGGTCCGGTCGTCCTCACCGGCCTCGTCCGCTCCTACGACCTCCGGATTCCCGCGGTTCCGGAAATCGCCGAACTCGTCGGCTGTGCGCCGATGGGCAAGCGGAACTGGTTCATCTGGCAGGGCTGCGTCTTCTCCCGGGTCCGCTCGGTACGCGCCGCCGGCAGCATTCCCGTCGTGGTCGACCTGAAGGTGGAGGGCGACGAGTCGTACATGACGTCCTCTGCCCTCGTGCACAACGGCGGGAAGCGACGCGGGGCTGCGTGCGTGTACTTGGAGCCGTGGCATCCCGATGTCCTGGAATTCCTGGAACTCCGGGACAACACGGGGGAGGACGCGCGGCGGACGCACAATCTCAATCTTGCGAACTGGATTCCGGACCTCTTCATGCGGCGGGTCGAGGCCGACGGGATTTGGTCGCTGTTCGATCCGGACGAGGTGCCCGAGCTGCCGGACCTTTGGGGTGCGGAGTTCGACGCGGTGTACGAACAGGCGGAGCTGGACGGGCGGTTCGTGCGGCAGATGCCTGCTCGGGATCTGTATGCGCGCATGATGCGTACGCTCGCGCAGACGGGGAACGGCTGGATGACGTTCAAGGACGCGTCCAATCGCACGTGCAACCAGGCGGCCGAGCCCGGGAACGTCGTGCATCTGTCGAACCTGTGCACGGAGATCCTGGAGGTCACGAGCGACGGCGAAACGGCGGTGTGCAACCTCGGGTCGGTGCAACTCGGGGCGCACGTGACCGGGAACGGCGTCGACTGGGGCAAGCTGCGCGCCACCGTGCGCACCGCGGTCACCTTCCTCGACCGGGTCATCGACATCAATTACTACCCGACCGGTCAGGCCGCCGCGTCGAACCCGCGCTGGCGCCCGGTCGGCCTGGGCGTCATGGGACTTCAGGACGTCTTCTTCAGGCTCCGCTTGCCGTTCGACTCCGCCGAGGCGCGCGAACTGTCGACGCGGATCGCCGAGGAGATCTACCTGACGGCGCTGGAGACGTCCTGCGACCTGGCGAAGGAGGCCGGGCCGCATCCCGCCTACGCGGAGACGCACGCGGCGCGAGGGCGGCTGCAACCGGACCTGTGGGAGGGCGTCACCCCGACGCAGACCAAGCGCTGGGACGCCCTGCGCGACCGCGTCGCCGCCCACGGCCTGCGCAACTCCCTGCTGGTCGCCGTCGCGCCCACCGCCACCATCGCGTCCATCGCGGGCGCGTACGAGTGCATCGAGCCGCAGGTGTCCAACCTGTTCAAGCGCGAGACGCTGTCGGGGGAATTCCTCCAGGTCAACACCTACCTGGTGGGCGAGCTCAAGCGCCGCGGGCTGTGGACGGCGGCGATCCGCGAACGCATCAAGCGCGCCGAGGGATCCGTCCAGGACATCACCGAACTCCCGGAAGACGTACGTCTGTTGTACCGCACCGCGTGGGAACTGCCGCAGCGCGCGCTGATCGACCTGGCGGCGGCCCGCTCGCCGTACATCGACCAGTCGCAGTCGCTCAACCTGTTCATGGCCGACCCGACCATCGGCAAGCTGTCGTCGATGTACCGGTACGCGTGGTCGACCGGCCTGAAGACGACGTACTACCTGCGCTCGCGCCCCGCGACGCGCATCCAGCAGGCGACCGTCGCCGCCGCCGCGCCCGCGGTCGCGGACGAAGAGGCCGTCGCCTGCTCCCTGGAGAACCCCGAGGCCTGCGAGGCGTGCCAGTGACGACCGTCCACGAATCCCCGGGCGCCCACAAAACCCCGGGCGCTCACGAAACCGCAGGCGCCCACGAGACCCCGGGCGCCCACGCGGCGCCCGGGGCGTCCCGGGCGCGGCTGCTCGACCCCGGCATGAGCCTCACACTGCGGCCCATGCGCTACCCGGACTTCTACGAGAAGTACCGCGCCGCGATCCGCAACACCTGGACCGTCGAGGAGGTCGAGCTGCACTCGGACCTCGCCGACCTCGCCAAGCTGGGTCCGGCCGAACGCCACCTCGTGCAGCGCCTCGTGGCCTTCTTCGCCACCGGCGACACCATCGTCGCCAACAACCTCGTGCTCAACCTCTACCGTCACATCAACGCCCCCGAGGCTCGGCTGTACCTGTCGCGGCAGCTCTTCGAGGAGGCCGTGCACGTCCAGTTCTACCTGACGCTGCTGGACACCTACCTGCCCGATCCCGACGAGCGGGCCAAGGCGTTCGCGGCCGTCGAGCACATCCCGTCGATCCGCCGCAAGGCGGAGTTCTGCTTCCGCTGGATCGACTCCGCGATGGGCCTGCAACGGCTGTCGGGCCGGGACGAGCGGCGGCAGTTCCTCCTCAACCTGATCTGCTTCGCGGCGTGCATCGAAGGGCTGTTCTTCTACGGAGCGTTCGCGTACGTCTACTTCCTGCGCTCGCGCGGACTCCTCAACGGCCTTGCCTCGGGCACCAATTGGGTGTTCCGCGACGAATCCGCGCACATGGACTTCGCGTTCCAGGTCGTCGAGACCGTGCGGGACGAGGAGCCCGACCTGTTCGACGACGAACTCGCCGACGACGTACGCCGCATGCTCGCCGAAGCGGTCGACGCCGAGACCGCCTTCGCCGAAGACCTGCTCGGCGGCGGAGTCGCGGGCATGACGGTCGCGGACATGCGGACCTACCTCCGACACGTCGCGGACCGCCGCCTCGCGCAACTCGGCATGGAGCCGATGTACGGCGCGGCGAACCCGTTCGCGTTCATGGAGCTCCAGGACGTGCAGGAGCTGGCGAACTTCTTCGAGCGGCGGGTGTCCGCGTACCAGGTCGCGGTCACCGGAACGGTGGCGTTCGACGAGGACTTCTGACGGGAACTGCACACGCGTTTCGCTTGCCGCGCGCACCCGGTTGGTCTAGTGCTGTGGGTGGGAGGGTTTGCCGGGACCGGTGGACCTTCCCGGTCGCAGTAGGGGGGATCCCCGGCCGGATCCACGATTCCACGCGTACGGGAGGCCATCATGGAAAACGGCGGGCAGACCGGCAGGCTGCACGGCAGGGTCGCGCTGGTGACCGGCGGCGCCTCGGGCCTCGGCCTCGCGTGCGTCGAGCGGTTCACCGTCGAGGGCGCCACGGTGATCGGCCTCGACCTGGGCAAGCCGGAAGAGGACTTCCCGGGCAGGGGCGGCCTGGTGGAGGCCGACGTACGCGACGAAAGCGCGGTCGCCGCGGCCGTCGAGGCGATCGCCGCCGAACACGGGCGGCTGGACGTCCTCGTCAACTCGGCCGGCGTCTCCGGCGGGGGAGTGGTGCACGCCCTCGACACGGCCGAATGGGACCGCATCGTCGACGTGAACCTCAAGGGCACGTTCCTCGCCGCGAAGCACGCGCTGCGCGTGATGATCGGGCAGCAGTCCGGCAGCATCATCAACATCGCGAGCGTCGAAGGGCTCCAGGGCACCGAGGGCGGCAGCGCCTACAACGCGTCCAAGGGCGGCGTGGTCACCCTCACGCGCAACATGGCCATCGACTACGGGCGGGCGGGCATCCGGGTGAACGCCATCTGTCCCGGCTTCATCGACACGCCGATGTTCCGGGCGGTGATGGGCTCGGGCAACATGACGCAGTACCGCGAGGAGTACCGCGAACTGCACATGCTCGGCCGCTTCGGACGCCCCGACGAGATCGCCGCGGCGGCGCTCTTCCTGGCCTCCGACGACGCGTCGTTCGTGACCGGCCAGGCCATCGCGGTCGACGGCGGGTTCCTCGCCGGGACACGGACGGGGCTGAGCGACCTCATCGCGGGGGCGCTCGGGATCACGCGCTGAACACCGTCGGGCCCCGGACCGGCGACCTGCGACCGGTCCGGAGCCCAACTACTTGCATTACCAAGGTACTTCGGTCGGCACGGCACGTGCACGCCGCCGCCGAACAAGGCACTTGGCCCGCCCACACAAAGCGCGCCTACTCCCAAGGCCACCCGGCGTCGCGCCCCCGGCTCAGCACGTCCATCAGCGTGAACAGCTTGTCGCTGAACCCGCCGATCTCGTACCGGTTCGGCGTGCCGCTCGCGATCACCGCGGGTGCGTACCCGGTCGTGTTGACGCCGAACATCGGCACGTGCGCCGGAATCGCGTCCGACACCGTCACCCCGCCCGCGCCCGAGCCCGCCCAGCGGAACGCCTGCATGTCCGAGACCAGCACGACGCGGTCGTGGCCCCGGTACGCCGCCCTCAGCGCCGGCACCGTCTCCGTGCCGTGCCCCACCTCGCCGTTCCGCTTGCAGAACGCCTCGATGTCGCGAAGCACCGAGCCGCCCCGCGTGATCCGGTGCGTGAAGTGCCGGTCCGCGAACCCGACCAGGTCGACGTCCGCGCCGCGGTGCGCCAGGGAGACCCCGAACAGCGCGCCGATGTCGGCGTGCGTGACCTTCGACTTCGCCGAGACGTACGACGACATGCTGCCCGACGTGTCGACCAGCACGAGCGTACGGCCGGGCAGCGCGGGCACGTTCGCCGTCGACGCGGCCAGCGCCCGGTCAAGTGCGTGGCCCCACCGCAGCGAGGGCGCGGCCCGGTAGGCCGACAGGAACCGGTACGGGAACAGCCGCGACCCCGCGATCGCCACCGGGTCCGCGATGCGCCGCGCGATGTCCTCGGCCACCTCGTCCGACAGCCCCGCCTCGTCGAAGTTGCGCAGGTTGCGGATCAGCGCCATGACGCCCATCGACGGCACGATCGCCTCCCACAGCCGCGCCTTGTCGAGCCGCGAACCGCCGAGCGACAGCACGTCCTCCCACGTCATGCCGGCGGCCCGCAGGCGGTCGGCGTCCAGCAGGACGGACGGGTCCTCGGCCGCCTCGGCGCGCAGCACCCGGTTGGCCGCGATCGTGCCCAGGCGCTCCGGCACCTCCGCGTCGTGCCCGTGGCGCCGGTCGATCGCGTGCTTGAACAGCCCGCCCTGCCACGGCTTGTCGGGCGCGGGCGAGGCGTGCGTCAGTTCGAGCACGTCGGCGAAGCGGAAGCCCTTGCCCGCGGTGTCATACTTCAGCAGCGCGCGCTCGGTGTACATCCGCGCGGCCGCGTCCGCGACCCCGCGCTTGACCGGCTTGGGCACCGTGCGGCCGTGCGTCGAGTGCCAGTACGCCAGCATCTCGCCGGGCTCGTCCGGACGCCGCAGCGCGGCGTCCACGATGGCCCGGTTCCCGCCGTGCAGCCCGAGCGCCAGCCGCGCGAAGACCGCCTCGGCGGCCGCGACCAGCGACGCCGAGCGCATCCCGGCGGCGTCCCGCAGCCAGCCGATGAAGCCGCGCATCCACGCCGGGTCCTCGGCGGCCACATCGTGCACGAGGTCGCGGAACCGGCGGTCGCGGGCGTCGGCGGACTCGTAGTACGCGGCCTCGCCGACCATGTTGGTGAGCGCGAACAGCAGGAGCTCGCCCCGCGGTTCGCGCAGATACGCGTCTCCGCCCTCGAACGTGGCCGCGACCGGCGTGGTCGTGGAGGTGCGGACCGGGCCGACCGCGGCGGCGCGCGCGGTCCGGCGGTTGAACTTGGACATGCCGAAATCCCCCCGTGGGATGGTGGATTGGGGGGAGGCGGCGTGCGGGGTGCCCGAGATCCAAGCGGCTCCGGCACATACGTGCTCTACCCGATTGAGCTACCGCCGGACTTGCGCCCGGCGACCAGGGACTCGAACCCGGAACCTCGCGATTATCAGTCGAAGTAACCGAGGCCTGCGCACCGGGCACCCCACGCCTGCCCTCCCGAGATCAAGGACGGGACCGGAGATTTCGTGGAAGGAAGTATCCGGACCCTGCGCACCGGGAGGTGCGTCGTTCACGTGCTTCACACTAGGCGGAATCGATCGCCGGTCACCAGGTATTTTCCGGGAGGCGGTACTAGCGTTGGGCACGGGAGGAGGTCTCGGCATGGCGACTGCGACCACGAACGGCCCGAAGACCCGCGTCGCGCTCGACGGGGTTCCGGAGACGCTGCTGTGGACCCTGTACCACCGCGCGATGGAGGCACGGCGTCCCGACGCGGTGCTCGACGACCCGATGGGCGTCGAACTGCTGGACGGCATCGACTACCCGTTCGAACGGCGGTTCGGCAAGGCGGACATGGGCAGCGCGCAGGGCCAGGCGCTGCGGGCGCGCACCTTCGACGAGCAGATCCGGGCGTTCCTCCACGAGCACCCCGACGGCACGGTGGTCGCGCTCGGCGAAGGGCTGGAGACGCAGTTCTGGCGCGTCGACAACGGCCTCGTCACGTGGCTGTCGGTCGACCTCCCCGAGATCGTCGAGCTGCGCGGCCGCCTGCTGCCGGACGAGGCCCGGGTGCACCCCGTCGCGGCCTCGGCGCTCGACGAGACGTGGATGGACCAGGTGGACCCGGCACGCGGCGTCATCGTCACGGCGCAGGGGCTGCTGATGTACCTGCAACCCTCCGACGTGCGCGCGCTGATCGCCCGCTGCGCCGAGCGGTTCCCGAACGGCTCGCTGGTCCTGGACGCGGTGCCGCGCTGGTTCAGCGCGCAGACGGTCAAGGGGCGCGTGAAGACGCGCGAGGGGTACGTCGCCCCGCCGATGCCGTGGGGGATGGACGCGTCCGAGCGCTGGAAGCTGCACGGCACGCACCCCAACATCGTGGAGATCGACGACCTCGCCCTGGTGCCGGGACGGGGCTTCTTCTACACGAAGATCGCGCCGCACGCACACCTGATCCCGCTGGTGCGCAACCGGCGCCCGTCCATCACGGTGGTCCGGTTCGGCCCGGGCGCGGATGCGGCTGACGCGGCGGACGGCGGCGCCGGGGCATCGCCGCCGGGGGCCGGGTAGGCGTTCGGTCAGGCCAGGCCGACCGGGCCCGGGCCGTCGGTGGGGCTGTCGCCGGTCGACGGCCCGTGCTCGCGTTCGTGGGCGTCGAGGGCGGTGAGCAGCCGCGAGACCTCGTCGTGCGACGCACCCTGGCGCTGCTCGGCGTAGTAGGCCGCGCCGAGTTGCTTGTACAGGTCGCTCTGTGCGCGATTGGCCTGGAATTCGTCGGCCTTCTGCTTGCCGGTGGCCACCGTTTCCCTGGCCTTTTCCTTCGCCTTGTCCAGGAACCCGCTCATGACGCAGCCTTTCGTCGTGCCGTCAAGCCTCAACGCACAACTGGTACCCGCTGATCACGGAAGGCAACGTTCCGGTTATATGAATTTCCGGGCGGGCCGGCTCGGCCGATCACTCGGCGGCACGCTCGTCGCGCAACGCCTCGACCACGGCGTCCATGACCGCCTTCCAGTGCTCGCGCTGCCGCTCGCGCTCGCGGCCGTCCGCCAGCCACTCCTGGTGGAAGCGCAGCATCGTCTTCTCGCCGGACGCGCGGATCGCCACCTGGACCGTCGTGTCGTGGTCCCAGTCGGCGGGGCGCCAGGTCAGCCGGACCCGGTCCATCTCGCGCCAACTGCGCAGCTCGCCCTCGGTGCCGTCGTCGGTGCGGTACGGCGTCCCCTTGTCGCGCCCCAGTTCGGCACCCGGCCCGAGCCACACCGCCAGGCCGTCGTCGTCGGTGAGGAACTCCCAGATCACGGACGCGGGGTAGGGCAGCGTCCGGGAGACGCCGATCTGGTACCCGGCGTCCTGGGTCTTGCCGATCTCGCTGGTCATGCCGCAGCTCCTTCTTCCTCCGGTCCCGGCCGTCCTGTGATGATCATGCCCGAGGTACCTGACATCCTCTGTCAGGTACCAGGCAGACTGGGGTCATGCGCGCGAGCCGACTGCTGTCCGTCCTGCTGACCCTCCAGACGCGCGGCCATGTCACCGCGCAGGAGCTGGCCGACGAGCTGGAGGTGTCGGTGCGCACGGTCTACCGGGACATCGAGTCGCTGAGCGCCGCGGGAATCCCGGTGTACGCCGAGCGCGGGCCGGCCGGGGGCTACCGCCTGCTCGACGGGTTCCGGACCAGGATCAACGGCCTGACCGCGGACGAGGCCGACTCACTGATGCTGGCCGGGCTGCCCGGTCCCGCCGCGGAACTGGGGCTCGGGGCGGTGGTGGCGTCCGCGCAGCTGAAGGTGCGGGCGGGGCTGGCGCCGGAGCTGCGCGAGCGGGCCGCCCGGACGGGGGAGCGCTTCCACCTGGACACGGTGGGCTGGTACACGGAGGCGGAGAGGTCGCCGCATCTGGCCGACGCGGCGAACGCGGTGTGGCACGGGCGGCGGATCCGGATCACGTACCGGCGGTGGGGCGGGGCGGTGGCGCCGCGCGTGCTCGATCCGTACGGCCTGGTCCTCAAGGCGGGCGTCTGGTACCTGGTGGCGCGGCATGCGGGGGACGAGGGTGGACAGCCGCGCAAGGACCGCACGTACCGCGTCGGCCGGATCCTCGAACTCACGGTTCTGAACGAGGAGTTCGAGCGTGATCCGGGCTTCTCGCTGTCCGGCTACTGGACCACGTGGTCGGAGGACTTCGAGCGGAATCTGTACCAGGTCCCGGCGGTCGTACGGCTCTCGCCGCGCGCCCGGGCGGCGGTCGCGGGCCTGTTCGGGCCGCGGCGCGAGCGCGTCGTCGCGGAGACGGCGGGCGCGCCGGACGCGGAGGGCTGGGTCAAGGCCGTCCTGCCGTTGGAGACCCTGCGCTTCGGTGCGCTGGAACTGCTGCGCTTCGGGCCGGAGGTCGAGGTCCTGGGACCGCCCGAGCTGCGGGCGGACGTCGAGGCGGCCGCGCGTGCGGTCCTGGCGATGTATGCGGCGGGCGGGCGGCCGGAGGTGGAATCCGGGACGGAGCCGTCAGACGGCTGAGGCCACCTCGGTCTCGCCGGCGGCTGCGGTTCCGCCGGTGACTGCGCCGTCGGCGGTCGGCGCCGGCTGCGCCGCGGCCAGCACCGCGTCGAGCAATCCGGGGAATCGGCCGTCCATCTCCTGCCGCCGCAGCTTGATCAGAATCTCCCGCCCGGCCGGCTCCTGCCGGATGACACCGGCCTCGCGCAGCACCCGCCAGTGGTGGGTGAGCGTCGACTTGGCGACGTTGGTCATGAGCGCGCCGCACGGATGGCCCTGCTCGCAGTCGGCGGCGAGCTTGCGCACGACCTCCAGCCGCGTGGGGTTGCCCAGCGCGGTCAGCACGTTCTCCACCTGGAACTGCTCGGGGGCGGGGTGGAACAGGGTCATGCGGCCACCATAGCGCGATTACGACCGTTCGTGAACGTACGAACAATTTCGCGGAACCGGGTTGACGGGCTCCGCGGGACTGTACGAGGATCCTCGTACAGTCGTTCTGTACGGGAGTACACGTACAGTCCCACAATCTCACGGCTCCGCAGCCGCGGTCCGCCACCACGCCCACAGCCCGCGACCTCCCCGGCCGCGGCCGCGGAATCCACCCGCACGTCCACCCAGCAAGGGGTCTCTCCGCCATGCCCACAACCGTCCCCGCCGCCCGCCCGCGGCATCTCGGCTGGGCGCTCGCCGTCCTGGCGTTCGCCCAACTGATCATCGCCGTCGACTACAACATCGTCTTCGTCGCGCTGCCCGAGATCGGCACCGAACTCGGCTTCTCCGAACAGTCCCTGCAGTGGGTGATCAGCGGCTACGCCGTCGCCTTCGGCGGCTTCCTGCTGCTCGGCGGCCGCACCGCGGACCTCTTCGGACGCCGGTCCGTGCTCGTGACCGCGCTCGGCCTCTACGCCGGGGCCTCGGTCCTCGGCGGACTCGCCGTCAACCCCGGCATGATGATCGCGGCCCGCGCGGTCCAGGGCATAGGCGGCGCTCTCCTGTTCCCCGCGACCCTGTCGCTCGTCAACACGCTGTTCGCGGAGGGGCCTGAGCGGAACCGCGCGCTGGCCGTCTGGGGCGGCGCGGGCGCGAGCGGGCTGTCGCTCGGCGCGCTGTTCGGCGGCGTGCTCACGAGCTGGTTCGGGTGGTCGTCCGTCTTCTTCGTCAACGTGCCGCTGGCCGCACTCGTGATCGCCGGGGCTTTCGCGTTCATCCCGCGCGACCGGCGGTCCGGCCCGCGCCGCAGCTTCGACCTGCCGGGCGCGCTGACCGCGACCGCGGGCATCACCCTGCTGGTGTACGTCCTCGTCGAGGCCCCGGCGGTCGGCTGGACCTCCGCGGGCATCCTCGTGTCGGCGGCGCTCGCGGTGCTGCTGCTGGCCGCGTTCGCGGTCGTCGAGTCGCGCATCGCCGACCCGCTGATGCCGCTGCGGCTGTTCCGCAACCGCAGCCTCGCCGCGGCGACCGTGATCACCTTCGTGTTCATGGGCACGTTCGGGGCGATCCCGTACTTCCTGACCATCCTGTGGCAGGAGGTCCAGGGCCTCAGCGCGCTCCAGACCGGTTTCGCCTTCCTGGTCCCGGCCGTGGCGATCTTCGCGGGCACCCAGATCGGCGAGCGCATGACCACCCGCGCGGGGCTCCGCCCGGCGCTGCTCACCGGGTTCGTGCTCGGCGCGGTCGGCACCGCGGTGCTGGCGACGGGCGTGAGCGAGGACGGGTCTTACGGCGTCCTCGTCCCCGGCCTCGTCGTCATGGGTGTCGGGCAGGGCATCGCCTGGACCGCGATGTGGATCGCGGCGGCCTCCGGGGTCGACGCGACCGAGCAGGGCGTGGCGTCCGGCATGGCCTCGACGGCGTCCCAGGTCGGCGCCGCGGTCGGCCTGGCGATCTTCGTGGCCGTCGCGAACGCCGACACCGACGGCCTGACCGGCGCGGCGCTCGAACACGCGGTCGCGGACGGCCAGCGGAGCACCCTCTACCTGGTCGCCGCGGCCCTCCTGCTCGGCGCGCTGGCGGCCCTCACCTTCAAGCGGGCGCCGAAGGACGGGGCCGGACCGGTCGCCGACTCCGAGGCCGATTCCGAGGCCGGGGACGAGGCCGGGGACGAGACCTGGGGTGGGACCGGGGACGATGTGGAGCGCGTGGAGGTCGGCGTACGCGGCTGACGGCGGTTGGCGTACGGTCGGACCGGACCGGGCACTGGTATAGACCAGCAGTCCGGTCCGGTCCGACCGCACGAGGATCAGGAGTACGACCCGCCATGGCCCAGCCGCTCGTCTGCATCGGCAGCTACACCCCCGCCACCGGCGGACGCGGATCCGGCATCACGGTCTGCGCCCGGAACCCGGAGACCGGCGTACTGACACAGTTGGGCGAGCCGACCGCAACCCCGTCGCCGTCGTTCCTGGCCGCGCACCCCTCCGGGCGTACGGTCTACGCGGTCAACGAGCTCGAACCGCGGGGCTCGCTCAGCTCGTTCGCCCTGGGCGCGGACGGCTCGCTCACCCCGCTCGGCAGCGTCCCGAGCGGCGGCAGTGCCCCGTGCCACGTCGCCGTCGATCCCACCGGGCGCTACGTGTTGACCGCGAACTACGGCGACGGCCGGGTCTCCGTCCACCCCCTCGACGCGCACGGCGCGGCCGCACGGCACAGGGCCGTGCTCGACCTGCACGGAGACGGCCCCGACCGCGACCGGCAGGCCGGACCGCACGCCCACCAGGTGACCTTCGACGGCGACACGGTCCTGGTCTGCGACCTCGGTTCGGACCGCGTCTGGCGGCACCGCCTCCACGCGGACGGCACTCTCGCCGCGGAAGCACCGGCAGTTGTGCCGCCCGGCTTCGGCCCGCGGCACCTCGCGCGCTCGGATCCGGGCCGCGTCTGGGTCGTCGGCGAACTCACGCCCGCGGTCCACGCGTTCCCCGACGGCCCCGTGGTCGACCTGGCCACCGCGGGCCCGACGCGCAACCACCCCTCAGCGATCGTGGCCGCCCCGGACGGCCGCCATCTTTATGTCGCCAACCGCGGCCCGGACACCGTCACCGTGCTCTCCGTGGCGGACGGCACCGCCCACGTACTCGCCGAAACGCCCTCCGGCGTCACCTGGCCCCGCGACGCCGCCCTCATCGGCGACCACCTCTACATCGCGGGCGAACGCTCCGACACCGTCACCGCGCTGCGCCGCGACCCTGCCACCGGCCTCCTGGCGACCCCGGTCGAGGTCCTGCGGACCGGCAGCCCCACCTGCGTCGTCGCCGTCCCGGGCACCTGACTTCAGTTCCTCGTGCCCTCCGGGTCCCGGGACTTGCGGACGAACCAGACGACGACGCCCGCCGCGAGCACGGCCGCACCCCACGCCACCGACCGCCAGGGAAGCGTGACAGCCAGGACGGCGCAGCCGACGAGGCCGAGCAGCGGGATGGCGCGCGGCGGCGGATTCTCCTCGCGGCGCAGCCGCAGCGCGGCGGCGTTGGCCACCGCGTAATAGGCGAGGACACCGAAGGAGGAGAAGCCGATCGCGCCGCGCAGGTCGACCAGCCCGACGAGCAGCACCACGGCCGCGCCCACGGCGATGACCGCGTGGCGCGGGACCTGGTGCTTGGTGTCGACGGCGGCGAGCGTACGCGGTAGGTGCCGGTCGCGGGCCATGGCCAGCGCGGTGCGGGAGACGCCCAGCATCAGGCCGAGCAGCGCGCCCAGGGCCGCGGGGGGGG
>NZ_JBPKBH010000004.1:437729-461062 GCF_051388915.1 Yinghuangia sp. YIM S09857
GCCCAGGGCCGCGACGGCGGCGCCGACGCGTACCGCGGTGGTGCCGCCGTCCAGATCGGTCGCCGCCACGGCGGCGTCCAACGGGGCCGTCACGGCGGCGAGTTGCGGGGCGCCGACGGCCAGGAGCGCGGCCAGGGCCACGGCGGTGTAGACGACGAGGGTGATGCCCAGGGCGATCGGGATCGCGCGGGGGATCGTGCGGGCGGGGTCGCGTACCTCCTCGCCGAGGGTGGCGATCCGGGCGTAACCGGCGAAGGCGAAGAACAGCAGTCCGGCGGATTGCAGGATGCCGTAGGCGCTCGCGTCCGGGAACGGCTCCAGGCGTGCGGCGTCGGCCGTGGTCAGGCACGCCGCGACGACGAACGCGAGCACGGTCAGCGTGGTGGCCACGATGACCCGCGTCAGCCACGCGGCCTTCTGCACCCCGTGCAGATTGAGCAGCGTCAGCAGCGCGACGGCGCCGACACCCGTCGCCCGCGTGTACTCCGGCCAGATGTACGCCCCGGCCGTCATCGCCATCGCCGCGCAGGACGCGGTCTTGCCGACCACGAACGCCCAACCCGCGATGTACCCCCAGAAGGGGCCGAGGCGTTCGCGCCCGTAGACGTACGTGCCACCCGACTCCGGATGCCGCGCCGCGAGCCGCGCCGACGAGGTCGCATTGCAGTACGCCACCACCGCCGCGATCCCGAGGCCCACCAGCAGCCCGGGTCCGGCAGCCCGCGCGGCCGGCCCGAACGCGGCGAATACGCCCGCACCGATCATCGATCCGAGGCCGACCGTCACGGCGTCGCCGGTACCGAGGCGTCGCGCGAGCACTGCGGACCGCGTCGAGGGCGCGGAAGCGGGGAGAGGCATGTCGGGGGAGGTCACCCGACGTGCATACCAGGTAAGGGTCTACGACGGATGAATGACACCTGAACGCCACACGCGGCAGTTCACCGAAGCGGGGCGAACAGCCCGGTCAGGACCCGGTCAGAGAACGGTCAGCGCGCCGGGCCAGGGTGGCCTCACCAGACCGTCGACCAACCCCGTCCGCCACCCCAGGAGCGCCAGCGATGCCCCCACCCACCCCGCCCCCGGCATCCGAGCCCATGGCCGCATCACCCCACGCAACGCTGCGCGGCCCCACCAACACCGTCGAACTACGCCTGGTGCGCCGCGCGGTCACGGGCCAAGACCCGGACGCTCCCGACACATTGGAGGCGGCCTTCAACACCCCCGACGCCACGGTCATCGCACGCCTCGCAGCGTCCACCGCACCCGACCTGACCGTACGCCTGCGCCACCACCGCGTAGCAGGCGACATCGGCCTCCTGGTCCTGGAGTGCATGCCCGACAACGCACCCCGCTCCGAACGAACCACCACCGAAACAACCCGCCAATCCCCCGACGGCTTCTGGCGCTACGCCGTTCCCGTCCCGACCCCCACGCCGACCTGAGCACCAACGGGAGATCAGAAGAGCACGTCAGGTTCCCGCGCCTCCGGCTCACGCAGAGCAGCCGTGAAGTCCCCGGAGTTATCGACGGTCAGAAGCCCCCAGCCCGCGAGGAGGCGGGTATCGACCAGGACGAGGCCCACAGCGGTGCTCAAGTAGAGATCGGGACCGATGACGTGGCGGATTTGTCCGGCGACGGTGTCCCCGGGCGCGAGCACGGCGACTTCGCGGGACGCCCCGACACCGTCTTCCGGCAGGCCGTACGCGGCACCGTGGTCGGTCGCCGGGTGGTGAACCGGAGTGAGCGTTTCCGGCCAGTTCGGCAGGCCGTGCGCCGTGGTTCGCATGTCCTCCAATGCGCGGAGGCGTTGGGCGGGTTCGCCCGGTCGCCGGCGCGCGGCGCGCTTCGTCCGGGAGGTGACGCGGTCGGGCAGTCCGAGCACGGCGCCGAGCACGTTTTCCGTCCGACGTGCGGTCGGCAGCGAGCCGTGTCCGATGATCACGGACGCGAGCGCGCCCTGTTCGAGGAGCCGGGCTCTGCCACGCTCGACCGCGGTGATGCCGACCTTGACCGTGCCCTCGCCGTGGAAGGCGAGGTAGACGGCGAACGGGCGCGGGTCGTCGATCCGGGTGTCGGCGGCGATGGACGAGGAACGGTCCGCGGCCACGCAGCCAAGGCACTGGCCGCCCCGGATGTGGGGTGCGACGGGTGATTTCGTCAGGCACGGGATGCGCCGTCCGCCGCGCCACACGCCGACGCACATCCGGTCCGCACCGACACCGAAGGCCAATGGCTCCCCAATGCGGAGGGAACTTGAGATCTCCGCGTCAATCGCGTTCGGATGCTTCCACATCAGAGAAGGCGCGTTCGAATCGGACGGGTTCCAGCGCAGCCCTGTCGGCCTCCAGACGCTCGAAGGGTCGTGGGTCATTGCGGCTCCCAACTCCGGTGGACGTCGGCCGGCGTCCATTGAGGGCGCTCGTCAGGCGGAGGGCGTGGGGGTTACGACTACTACATCGGCGCGGGTGATGGCGGGGTCGGCTTCCAATTCGCTTGTCAGGTGCGTCACTTGGGTGAGCAGCTGGGTTGTGGGGGCCGCGGCGACGGCTGGGGTCGGGACTACGCGTACGGATACCAGGAGTTGTCGGGGGCCTACGAATACTGCCGTCACTTCGGGGGCTTCGGCGATCCAGGGATGGGCGAGGATGCGGGTGCGGAGGCGGTCGACGATCTCGTCGGGGGCGGACTCGTCGATGAGGAGGGCCTTGTTGCGGTGGGCCAGTTGCCAGGCGACCAGGACCAGGAGCAGGCCGATCAGGATGCTGGACGCCGCGTCCCACATCGCGGAGCCGGTCCAGGAGTGCAGGCCGAGTGCGGCGAGGGCCAAGACCAGGCCGACGAGGGCGGCGGAGTCCTCCAGGAACACGGTTGCGGCGGTGGGGTCGGAGCCGCGGCGGAGCTGGGTGGCGAGCGTACGGTTGCCGGCTGCCGCCTCGGCCTTGAGCTGTTTGTGGGCCTGCCGCCAGGAGACGGCCTCCAGGACCACGGAGACCAGGAGGACCGCGACGCCGACCCAGACCGACTCCAGCGGTTCGGGGTCGAGGAGGGAGCGGATGCCTTCCTGGATCGCCAGTACGCCACCGACGACGAAGATGCCCATGGCGGCGAGGAGCGCCCAGAACCAGCGCTCCTGACCGTAGCCGAAGGGGTGGCGGCGGTCGGAGGGGCGGTCGCTGCGCCGCAGTCCGATGAACAGCAGCATTTCGTTGCCGGTGTCGGCGAACGAGTGTGCGGTCTCCGCCCACAACGACGCCGATCCCGTCACCATGGCCGCCACCGCCTTCGCGACGGCGATGGCGAGGTTGGCCGCGACCGCGACGACGACGGTACGCAGGCTCTCGCCGCCGTCGGGTGCCGCGGCGGCCTGGGGATCGCCGGGCTCCGGTGCCTCGTGGCTCATGCGGTGCTCCTGCGGGAGGGGATGGGCGGTCCACGCCGACGGAGGCGCCGCCTGGGCTCGCGGGCGAACGGTGCGGCCGTTCTTCGGCCACGCGGAACCGGGGTGAACCGGGCGAACCGGGTGTCAGATGCGAAAGCTACCCGTTGGGCAGCGCATACTCCGGCAGGCCGCGCGCGCCGCGGCGGTGGGTGGCCCGTTCGTGCCGAGTCGGCGCCCGGGGTGCGGCGCCCGGTCCGACCGGGTCCCGGGGAGACGGAGCCCGTGCCGGGCGACAGTGGATTGCCGGGTGCGGCGCGCTAGTCGGCGTACCTCACGCGCACCGAGCCGTCACCCGTGCTCAGGTCGAGGGTGCGCGTCGCGTCGGGGTCCTGTTTGATCTGGATGCTCTGGCTGCCGTCGCCGACCTTGACCGTGGTGCGGTACGCGTCCCCGGTGCGGGGGAGGGTGAGGCGGAGGCTGCCGTCGCCCGTGGACGCCTTCACGCCGGCCGGGGGTTCGGTGAGGGTGAGGCTCACGCCGCCGTCGCCGGAGGAGACGACGACCGCGTCGGCCGCCGTGCCGGAGACCGAGACGGAGCCGTCGGAGGTGGCCAGTCGGAGTGTCGCGGCGCGGACGTCCCGTACGGTCATCGAGCCGTCCTCGCTGCGCAGGTCGAGGTCGGCGGTCAGCGAGCGGACCGAGATGGAGCCGTCGCCGCTGCGTACCTTCACGGTCTTCACGGACGGCGGCACGGTGACCGTGTAGTCGCCGTCGCAGTCGACGGAGAAGAAGGACGGGCAGTTGGTGCCGAGCCTCAGGATGCCGTCGGTCAGGGACCACTCCGGGTCGGCCCCGCGGATGCTCTCGGTCGTCTTGCGGTCCACGTGCACGCGGCCGGGCTCGCCGGGCACCAGGTGGACCGCGCCGTCGTCGCTTTCGACGGTCAGCGACTCGCCCGGCAGGTCGAACTGCGTTGCGGCCGACACGTCGTGGCTCGACAGCAGGACCAGCCCGGTGAACGCCGCGGAGCCCACCAGGCCGGCGAACAGCGCTCCCGAGATCGAGAACAGCGCGATGCGTGCCGGCCTGGCCATGGTGTGCTCCCCGAGGATCGTGCCCCGCCGTGTCGTACGCCGGGACTGATCACCCTATGAGCGCGGCCCCGCGAACGTGCGGGTCGGGGGCGCCGCGTGGCGCGCCGCGCGACCCGGCCCGCGCGCCGTGGACAGGGCCGCCGACCCGGCGTCAGGCGTGCGTGCCGTGGACAGGGCCGCCGACCCGGCGTCAGGCGTGCGTGCCGCCGTCGATGCGGATCTCGGTGCCGGTGATGAACGCCCCGTCGTCGGACGCCAGCATCGCGATGACCCCGGCGACCGTCTCCGGCCCGGCCATCGGCGCGCCGCTCGCCGACTCGACGTCCGTGTCGAGGATCGGGCTCAGCTTCGCGAACAGCGACCAGTCGGTGTCCTCGGGGAGGTAGCCGCCGGTCGCGTCGGTGATGCCGGACTTGATGCTGCCGGGCGCGACATTCACCGCGCGCAGGCCCTGCTTGCCGTATTCGAGCGCGAGCGCGTGGGTGAACGACTGCACGCCGCCCTTGCTCGCCGCGTAGGCCGCCATGTACGGGTGCGCGAACGCCGCGGATGTCGAGCTGAAGTTCACCACCACGCCCCGGCCGGTCGCCAGCAGCGCCGGCAGGGCCTCGCGCGTCACCAGGAACGTGCCGGTCAGGTTGACGCCGACGATGCGGTTCCACAGGTCGAGCGACGTCTCGTGGGTGTGCGCGGCGCGCAGGATCCCGGCCGCGTTGACCAGCACGTCGAGGCCGCCGAGGTCGTCGACGGCCTTGGCCACGCCCGCGACGACGTCGGCCTCGTCCGCGATGTCGAGGACGAGCGTGTGCAGGCGCGCGGTGTCGAGCCCGGCGTCCGCGGCGCGGGCCTCGGTGGACTTGAGCCCGTCGGCGGCGACGTCCGCGGCGACCACGGTGCCGCCCTCGGCGAGCAGGCGCAGCGCGGTGGCCTGGCCGATGCCGGAGCCCGCGCCGGTCACCAGGATGCGGCGGTTGTCGAAGCGGTTCATGGGGAGCCTTCTTTCTGGTCCGGGGCCGAGTGCTTGCCGGAGCGGCGCCGGTCCGGGGCGGTGACGAGTCACCGGGAAATTATTGGCACGTAATGCCAAACGTACATGATCTGCCGATAATTCCGCAGCCGGACGCTAGGCTGTGCGCATGACGAGTACGCGCCGGGGTCCGGGCCGACCGTCGCTGACCGAGCGGCGCAAGGAGGACACGCGCACCGAGGTGTCGCGGGTCGCCGCACGGCTGTTCACCGAGGACGGCTACGACACGACGACCGTCGAGGACATCGCCGCGGCGTCCGGCATGGCGCTGCGCACCTTCTACCGCTACTTCCGGGCCAAGGAGGAGACCATCGCGCCGCTGCTCGCGGCCGGCACGCGGGACTGGGTGGACCGGCTCGCCGACGCCGACGCGTCGCTGGGTCTCGTCGACGCGCTGCTCACCTCGTACCGCGGCTCGGTGCGCCACGCCCGCACCGCCGACGGTATCGCCGAGGACCAACTGCGGGCCCTGCTGCGCCTGGTCGGCGGCCACTCCGCGCTGCGCGCCGTGTGGCTGAACGTCTACCGCGACACCGAGGACCGCCTGCGCCCCGCCATCGCCGCGCGCGTCGGCGCGTCCCCGGACGACCTGGACGTGCAGCTCGCCGCCGGTACGGTCAACACGGCGGTGCGCATCGCGATGGAGCGCTGGGCGGGCGGCGAGACGTCCGTACGTTCCGCCGACGAGGCCGTCGGGCGGGCCCTGCGCGCCGTCGCCACAGGCGGACTCCTGGCGCGCTGACCGCGCTTGCCGACCGCTTCTGCCGGACGCCGGCCTATCCGCCCCCAGTTGGCGCCTTGGCCGGCGACCACCCCTGCCGGCCGCCCCGCCGCGGACCGCGCCGCCCGCCTGTTCGCCATGTCCCGTGCGGCACCGGGAGGTTCAAGCCTTCGGGTGAACCTTTCACCCGACACGGTGGCGCCCGTACGGATGCGGCCATTCGGGCAACCAGTCTGTTCCCATGGCCTTCACGAGCAACTCCAAGAGTGACACCACGCAGGAACGCCCTGGCGACGACAGCGGCCAAACGGCCCCGTCCCGCCGTTCGTTCCTCACCGCCGCGGGCGCGACCGCCGTCCTGCCCGCGGCCGGTGCGCTGTCAGCCCCCGGGACCGCGGTCGGCGTCCCGGCGCAGCGCGACGTCGACCCGGTGCGCTGGAACACCTGCGTCGCGGTGGCCCGGCAGCTCCTGCTCGTCGGCGAGCGCGACGAGGACCTGAAGCTCAAGTACCTCAAGATCCTGATCGAGGACGGGCTGCCCAAGACCACGGCCCCCAAGCACGTCATGATCATCGGCGCGGGCATCGCCGGGCTGGTCGCCGGCACGCTCCTCAAGCGCGCCGGACACCGTGTCACCATCCTGGAGGCGAACGGCAACCGCATCGGGGGCCGGATCAAGACCTTCCGCTCGGCCCCCGGCGGCCAGGACTCCGCGCGGCCGTTCGCCGACCCCAAGGCCACCGCCGAGGCCGGGGCCATGCGGCTGCCCAGCTTCCACCCCATGACGCTGGCGCTGATCGACAAACTCGGCCTCAAGCGCCGCCCGTTCCACCTCGTCGACGTCGTCCCCGACACCGGCAACCCGGCCGGACGGCCGCCCGCGGTCGAGTACCAGGCGTTCAGCGGCGAGACCTGGCGCTACGGGCCCGAGACCACCGACTTCCGCGCCCCCGACAAGCGCAACAACACCTGGATCCGCGCCAACGGCGTGCAGCAGCGCAAGCACGAGTACGCCAAGGCCCCCGACCCCATGCACGGCGGCTTCGGCCTGCCCGCGGGCGGCGGAACGATGGGGGAGCGCTGGGCGAACGCGCTCGCCCCGGCGTACGCGAAGATCACCGCCACCCGGCCGGACGGCACCCGCGAACCGCTGCCCCTGCCGCAGCGCATCGAGGGCTGGGCGCAACTCATCTACGACTACGACGAGTTCTCGCTGCGCCGCTTCATGTCCGAGGTGGCGAAGTTCGACACCGCGACCATCGAGGCGCTCGGCACCCTGGAGAACCTGACCTCGCGCCTGCCGCTGTCGTTCCTGCACAGCTTCCTCGGCCACACCGACATCAACCCGTCGGCGACCTACTGGGAGATCACCGGCGGCACCGCGGAACTGCCGTACGCGCTGCTGCCGGAGCTCAAGGACGACATCGTCATGAACCGCCGCGTCACGCGGCTGGAATACCGCAACCCCGCGGACCCCGCCGCCAGGACCACCCACCTGGCGCCCGGCGGCAGCGCGGTGTGGGTGCACACCGTGCGCGAGGCCGGCGGCAACGACCAGGACTCGGGCACCGAGCTCCCGGGCGGCGAGGTCTACCAGGCCGACGTCGCCATCGTCACCATCCCGTTCTCGGCCCTGCGCCACGTGCAGGTCGAACCGGCCTTCTCCTACCCGAAGCGCCGCGCGATCACCGAGCTGCACTACGACGCGGCCACCAAGGTCCTGCTCGAGTTCTCGCGCCGCTGGTGGGAGTTCGACGAGGACCAGTGGCGCAAGGAGCTCGACTCGATCCGCCCGGGGCTGTACGAGCTGTACCGCACCGGCCGGGCCGGCAAGGACGCGGAACTGGTCGGCGCGCACTACTCCGTGGACCGCGCGCAGATCACCCCGGGCCTGCTGAGCCGGTACGCGGCCGCACCGCAGGCCGCCGGGGACCAGCCGCCCGCGGTCCAGGCGGTCGGAGGCGGGTCGGTGAGCGACAACGCGAACAGGTTCATCTACCACCCGTCGCACCCGACCGCGGGCAACAGCCCCGGGGGCGTGGTCCTGGCCAGCTACACCTGGGCCGACGACGCGCTGCGCTGGGACTCGCTGGACGACGACGAGCGGTACGCGTACGCCCTGCGCGGCATGCAGGAGGTCTACGGGCGGCGCGTCGAGGTCTTCTTCACCGGGCACGGCGCGACGCAGAGCTGGCTGCGCAACCGCTACGCCTGCGGCGAGGCCGCGGTGTTCACCCCGGGCCAGTGGACGACCCTGCACCCGGCCGTCACCACGCCCGAGGGGCCCGTGCACTTCGCGGGCGAGCACACGTCGCTCAAGCACGCTTGGATCGAGGGCTCGCTGGAGAGCGCGGTGCGGGCGGCGCTGGAGGTCAACGGGTAACCGGGGTAGTCGGGGCATCGGGTGGTTGCGCGTGCCGGGTTCGGGTTCTTGGGGCGGCCCGGGCCCGGCACGCGCGGCCGCCGCGTGCGGCGGCCTACCCGTCGGGCGTGTTCCACGCGGGTCCCGCGCGCGGGATCTGCGCGCGGGTCCCTGGGCGGATCCGCGTGCGGATCCGCGTGCAGATCCTCGGTGTAGATCCCCGTGCAGATCCGCGCGCAGATCCCCGCCCATATCCCGCGCGCAGATCCTCCGCGCACATCCCGCGCGTGCAGATTCTGCGCGCCTGCCGGTCCCACCCCCGCGTGCCGCCCGTTTCGCGGCCGCGGGATGTCGCAGGCCCGCCGGTCCCACCGGCGCGTGCCGCCGCCTTACGGCCGCGGGATGTTGCGCAGGTTCGAACGGGCCATCTGGACCATCCGGCCCACCCCGCCGTTGAGCACCATCCGGCTCGCGGACAGCGCGAAACCGCTGATCTGTGCCGAGGTGATCTTCGGCGGGATGGACAGCGCGTCCGGGTCCGTGACCACGTCGACCAGGACCGGGCCGGGGTGCGCGAACGCCTCGCGCAAGGCGCCGCGTACCTGTCCCGGCTTCTCGACCCGGATGCCGCGCGCCCCGGCCGCCGTGGCGATCGCCGCGAAGTCGGTGTGCGGGTAGCGCGTGCCGTGCGGCGGCAGGCCGTCGACCATCATCTCCAGGTCGACCATGCCCAGCGACGAGTTGTTGAAGAGCACGATCTTGACCGGAAGGTCGTACTGCACGAGCGTCAGCAGGTCGCCCATCAGCATCGAGAACCCGCCGTCGCCCGACATCGACACGATCTGCCGCTTCCGGTCGATCAGTTGCGCGCCGAGCGCCTGCGGCATCGCGTTCGCCATCGACCCGTGCACGAACGAACCCAGCACGCGGCGCTTCCCGTTCGGCGTGAGGTAGCGGGCCGCCCACACGTTCGACATGCCGGTGTCCACGGTGAAGACCGCGTCCTCGGCCGCCTCTTCGTCGAGGACCGACGCGACGTACTCCGGGTGGATCGGCACGTGCTTCTCGACGTTCCTGGTGTACGCCCCGACCACACCCTCCAGCGCGTCCACGTGTTTCTTGAGCATCCGGTCCAGGAACGCCCGCGAGGACTTCGCCCGCACACGCGGCAGCAGGCAGCGCAGCGTCTCCCGCACGTCACCCCACACCGCGAGGTCCAGCGACGTGCGCCGCCCGAGGCGTTCCGGCTGCATGTCGACCTGCACGGTACGCACGTCGCGCGGCAGGAACTCGGTGTAGGGGAAGTCGGTGCCGAGCAGGATCAGCAGGTCGCACTCGTGCATCGCCTCGTAGGCCGCCCCGTACCCCAGCAGGCCCGACATGCCGACGTCGTACGGGTTGTCGTACTGGATGTGCTCCTTGCCGCGCAGCGCGTGGCCGACGGGCGACTTCAGCTTGTCCGCCAGCTCCATGACCTCGGCGTGCGCGCCCGCGACGCCGCGGCCGCAGAAGAGCGTGACCTTGTCCGCCTCGTCGACGAGCTCGGCCAGCCGGTCGATCTCGCCGTCGCCCGGCCGGATGGTCGGACGCTCCGACGCCATCGCGAGCTCCACCGACCCCTCCGGCGCGGCCAGGCTCGCCACGTCGCCCGGCAGCGTCACGACCGACACCCCGCGCCGCCCCACCGCGTGCTGGATCGCGGTCTGCACGACGCGCGGCATCTGCTCTGGCGTCGAGATCATCTCGGAGTAGTGGCTGCATTCCTCGAACAGGCGGTCGGGGTGCGTCTCCTGGAAGTAGCCGGTGCCGATCTGCCCGCTGGGGATGTGCGAGGCGAGCGCGAGCACCGGCGCCATCGAGCGGTGCGCGTCGAACAGGCCGTTGATGAGGTGCAGGTTGCCCGGCCCGCAGGAGCCCGCGCAGGCGGCGAGGCGGCCGGTGAGCTGCGCCTCCGCGCTCGCGGCGAACGCCGCCACCTCTTCGTGGCGCACCTGCACCCATTCGAGGGCGCTGTTGCGGCGGATCGCGTCCACGACCGGATTCAGGCTGTCGCCCACCACCCCGAACATGCGCCGGACCCCCGCGCGGGCGAGGAGGTCGACGTACTGTTCCGCAACGGTCTGCTTGGCCATGCGCGGGGCTCCCTGGTGTCTGCGGTCCGGTGTCCGCGGTCCGGCGTCCGCGGTCCGCGAATTCTCCGCTACGAACCGATCATCGCGTCATATGACCGTTTGTCCGGTCCGACACGGCGGCACACCTGGAATCGGCGGCCGGGATCCGGGGGGCGGGAGCCCGGGGGTTCAGTTGCCGGCGGGCGGCAGCTCCCGGCCGAGGGCCGCGGCGAGGCGCTCGCGCAGCAGGTGGTACTCGGTCATCCGGCGTTTCAGGGGACCGGTCGGGCGTACGACCGTCTCCGCGCCGACAAGGCGCTGCCCGCGCCGGAACTGCTCGTAGGTCAGATCCAGTTCCAGACCGCTCGGCAGGCGGTTCCACCAGTGGTAGCCCGCGTCCGCGCCGCCTTCCAGTTCGACCCGTGCGAGGACCAGGTCGCCGCCGAACAGGTCGTGCACCGCGAGCGCGGTGATGTCGCAGTGCCCCCAGGCGGGATTGCCCGGGTGCCACGGCTCGCGCGCGGCGTCGTCGGGCGAACAGGTGTCCGCGGCCCAGGCGGCGCGGAAGGCGTGGTCCAGGGTGCGGAGCGACAAGGCGGCGATCATGACGAGGCAGGGTGTCACGCGGGTGTGACACGCGAAGGGCCGCTCAGCCCGCCGCCCCGAAGCGCTGCCGCAGGGCGGGCTTGCTGACCTTCCCGGTCCCCGTCGTCGGCAGCTCGTCCACGAAGTGGATCACGCGCGGGATCTTGAACCCGGCCAGGTGCGCCCGGCACAGCGCGACCAGCTCGTCCTCGGCCGGCGGCACGTCGCCCGCGACGACCACCGCGCACACGCGCTCGCCCCAGCGGGCGTCCGGCACCCCGATGACCGCGACATCGCGGACGCCGGAATGGGTGCGCAGCACGCCCTCGACCTCGCGGGCGCTGACGTTCTCGCCGCCGGAGATGACGATGTCCTTCTTCCGGTCGGCGACGTAGAGGTACCCGTCGGCGTCGAGGCGCCCGAGGTCGCCGGTCCGGAACCAGCCGTCCCGGAACGCCTCGTCGGTCGCCTTCGGGTCCTCCCAGTAGCCGTCGCACACCTGCTCCGCGCGGACCGCGATCTCGCCGACCTCCCCGGCCGGGACGTCCGCCCACGCGTCGTCGACGATGCGCAGCCCCACGCCGGGCCCGGGCCGCCCCGCGGCGCCCAGCAGCTCGGGGCGGTGCTCCTCCGGCGTGAGGAACACCGCGTTGCCGGACAACTCGGTGGACCCGAAGCCCTGCCCGAGGTCGCAGCCGATGACGTCGGCGGTACGGCGCAGCAGCTCCGGGGTGATGGGCGAGGCCCCGTACCCGATGCTGCGCAGGCGGCCGCGCAGCCGCTCGACGCCGTCCACGGCCAGCAGCGCGTCGATCATCGTCGGGGCGAGCGACATGCTGGTGACGCCGTGCCGCTCCACGAGCCCGGGCAGCGCCGCGGGGTCGTACTTGCGCATCACTACGACCGGGCGGGCGCGCATGTGGTGCATCGGGACCTGGTATGCCCCGGCGACGTGGCACAGCGGGAACGGCGTGAGGAACACCGTGTCGGCGTGTACCGGGCGGCGCGCGAGCGTCGTGCGCATCCCGGCGGTGAGGCTGCGGTGTGTCAGCCGGACGCCCTTGGGGACGCCGGTCGAGCCGGACGTGAACAGCAGCCAGGCCAGCGCGCCGTCGTCGGTCGGCATCGGGGCGGCCCCGTCGGCGGCCGCGGCCGCACGGCCTTCCGCCAGCAGCGCGTCCCATGCGTCAAAAGTGACCACCGGGCGCTCCCAGCACCCCGCGAGCCCGTTCGCGAGCGCGGGGTCGGCGAGCACCAGTTCGCTGCCCGAGCGGTTGAGCAGATCGGCCAGCTCCTTGCGGTGCAGACGCGGGTTGAGCGGGACGAGGACGCGCCCGGCACGAGGCACGGCGTAGCAGGCCACCACGTACTCGGCACGATTGTGCGCGACAATCGCCACCCGCCCGCCCGGGGACACCCGCGCCGCGACGGCCGCGGCCAACGCTTCGCACTGCTCCGCAAGCTGACGAAACGTCAGCCGTACGTCGTCCTCGGGGCAAATGAGCGCCACATCGTTCGGCGCCGTCTCCGCGGCCGACCGCAAGATCTCATGAAGCAACACCCCGCGAAGCTACCTGCCGGTCGGCACGACCGACAGCCCCGCCCCTCGGCGGCGTCGGAAAACGCCCCCGGCCGGACGAGGACCCCGGCTCAGTCCAGGACCGCCGTGGCCTCGATCTCCACCAGCAGGTCCGGCTCCGCGAGGGCGGCGACGCCGATGAGCGTGACGGGTTTGGTCGGGTCGACGCCGAGCTTCGCGGCCGCGCGTCCGACGCCCTCGCCGAGCAGCGGCATCTTGTCGGGCGTCCAGTCGACGACGTACGCGGTCAGCTTCGCGACGTCGTCGAACGACCCGCCGACGGCCGCCATGGCCGTGGCGATGTTGAGGTAGACCTGCTCCACCTGCGCGGCGAGGTCCCCTTCGCCGACCTTGCCGCCGCCGGCGTCGCGGGCCACCTGCCCGGCGAGGAACACGAGGCGGGACCCGGTAGCGACGGACAGCTGCCGGTAGACCTCGGGCTTGGGCAGACCGTCGGGGTTCATCAGGTGCACGGCCATGTCGGAACTCCTGCTCTCGAGTGACTCGGCTGGCGCCGCGGCCTTCGGCCGGAGCGGTTGTGTCGGCGGTGTATCCGCGGCGCCGGCTCCGCATCCGGGCGTCCCGCGATTCATAACATAACAACGCTATGTATTGTGACGCCATGGCCAGAACCAAGGACCCGGCGGTACGCACCCTGCTTCTCGCGAGAGCGGCGCACATGCTGCGCGCTCGCGAGCCGGTGACCCTCCGTTCCCTCGTCGCCGACACCGGTGTGTCGACGATGGCGGTCTACACCTACTTCGGGAGCATGGACGGACTCTGGAGCGCGCTGCGCCAGGAGGGCTTCACCCGCCTGGCGACCCGGCTCGCCGCCGTCGCACCGAGCACGGATCCGGTGCGGGATCTGGCGGCGCAGGGGGCCGCGTACGTTGCCAATGCGTTGGACGCGCCGGACCTCTACCGCGTCATGTTCGACGCGGACTACGAACTGGAAGACCCCCAGGCGGCCGACGACACGCTGCACAGTCTCGTACGCAACATCGCCCGCGCGAAAGAGTCCGGCCGCTTCGGCGACACCACCGATCCGCTCGAACTGGCCACCCAGAGCTGGGCGATCGGCCACGGCCTCGCGTCCCTGACCGTCACCGGCCCCCTCCCGCACGACGCGCTGACCTACGCCGTGCCCATGCTCACCGCCCTCTACACCGCCGCAGGCGACGACCCCGCCCGCTGCCACCGCTCCGTCCGGCGAGGCTGGCAACCGACGCCCTGACGCCACGTAAGGCACGATGCCCCTCATGGACCCCTTCGTCCTGAGCGCCTTCGCCGCCAACCCCGCCTTGCCACAGCCTCTGCTCGACCGCCTGATCGCGACCGCGGACCCCGACACCGCCGCCGGACTCGCCGACCGCCCCGACCTCACCCGTCCCCAGGCCCTCGCGCTGGCCGCCCGCGCCGAGGCGGCAGCGGTACGCCTCGCCCGTTCCGGCCGCCTCACCTCCGCCGACGTCGATCCCGTACGCCAACCCCTCGCCGCGCTCGCGCTCCTCCACGAAGGGGCCGCTCCGGCCGCGTGGGCCCGCCGCCTCGCAGGAGATCCGCGTGCCGAGATCCGGGAGAGCCTCGCCGGGTGCCCCGACCTCCCGCCGGATGTGACCGAGGCCCTGGCGTCCGACCCCGAATGGCGGGTCGTCGCCGAACTGGCCTTGTGGGCAACGCCGTCCACGGTGGCGCATCTCGCGCGGCACCCACATATGGGCGTGCGCCGCGCCGTCGCGGCGAACGAATCGACCCCGCCGAGCGCCCTGGCCGCCCTCGTCACCGGCGAGGGCCTGCCGCCCGCGAGCGCATGCCATGTGTGCGACCAGGAGGCCATCCCGTTCACGCACGATCCGGACTGCCCGCGGCCGGACTGCACGCTCTTGCCCGGCGACGCCTGCGACGGTACGCACCAGTCGACCGCGTACGACATCCTGCTCGCGGCGCTGGCGAACGCCGCAACACCCGCGGAGGCCGTCGTGCCGTTCGCCGGGAACGCCTCCACGCTCGTGCGTTGGGCAGTTGCCGCGCGCGGCGACCTTCCCGCGGCCGTGTACGCCAGGCTGGCCGTGGACCCGATCCCCGGCGTCCGTGCCACCGTGGCAGCCAATCCGGCGATCGGCGTCGAGGTGATGTGTACCCTTGCCGCCGACCGCGGCCACGACGTGGCCCGCTCACTGGCCCACAACCCGGGCGTGCCGCTCGACATCCTCGTCGTCCTGGCCGGCGCCACGCGGATCGGCCCTGCCTTGTTGCCCCGCGTCGAAAACGCTTCGACCGCCGAACTCACGCAGTTGGCGGCGTCGCCGAACGCCCGCGTGCGTCGCCTGGTCGCCCGACACCGTGGGCTGCCGCCGGCCGTACGCGACGCGCTCGCCGAGGACTCCGACGCGCGGGTGTTGTCGGCGATCGCGGGGCATCCGGGGCTCGGGGCCGAGCGCTTGGACGCCATGGCCGCCGCGCATGGTTCTCGCGTGTTGGCGGGGGTGGCGGGCAATCCCGACGCGTCACCTGAACTTCTGGAGCAGCTGACGGACCGGGGCCCGGTGGTGCGGGCGGTGGCGCGGGCGGTGCTCAGGCGTCCGGATGCGACCTCGGAGGCGGTGGTTCGTTGTCTGGAGGGAGATGCCTACAGTCGCCAACTCGCCGCTGAACACCCACGGTTGCCCGGAGAAGTCGTCGCCCGATTGCTTGCGGATCCCGACCCCTCGGTCGCCGCCGCGGCGGCGGCGAATCCGGCGTTGCCGCGATGGGCGTACCCGGACTTGTGATCGCCCACAGTGCGCCGGGCGAAGCCTGTCGGGCCCCGACTACCGGTCGGTATGCTCGCGATTGCCCGTGAGCTTCGCCGTCGCCCGCACTGGGAGATCGCCATGTCGAAGGCCCTGCGTATCTGCCCGTTGTGTGAAGCGACCTGCGGGCTGACGCTCACGATCGAGGCGGGCCGGGTCACGGGCGCGCGCGGGGACCGCGACGACGTGTTCAGCCGCGGGTTCATCTGCCCGAAGGGGGCGGCGTTTCCAGAGGTCGACAACGACCCCGACCGGCTGGCCGGGCCACTCGTGCGCGAGGAGGGGGTGCTGCGCGAGGCGACGTGGGACGAGGCGTTCGACACCATCGCGGCCCGCGTACGCCCGCTGATCGAGGACCACGGGAAGAACGCCGTCGCGCTGATCCTCGGCAATCCCAACGTGCACACCGTCGCGGGCGCGCTCTACCCGCCGCTGCTGCTGCGGGCCCTGGGCACGCGCAACTTCTACACCGCCTCCACGGTCGACCAGATGCCCAAGCACGTCTCCAGCGGCCTGCTCTTCGGCGACCCCTTCGCCATCCCGGTGCCCGACCTCGACCGCACCGACCACCTGCTGATGATCGGCGCCAATCCGCTCGACTCCAACGGCAGTCTGTGCACCGCGCCGGACTTCCCGGGCAGGCTCAAGGCGCTGCGCGCACGAGGCGGTACGTTCACGGTGGTCGACCCGCGCCGCACCCGCACCGCGCGGCTCGCCGACCGGCACCTCGCCATCCGCCCCGGTGCCGACGCCCTGTTCCTCGCCGCGCTCGCCCACACGCTCTTCGCCGAGGACCTCGTCCGCTTCGGCGACCTTGCCGGGCAGGTCGAGGGTGTGGACGAACTCCGTGAGGCGCTCAAGGAGTTCAGTCCCGAGGCGGTGGCCGCCGCGTGCGACCTGGACGCCGAGGCGATCCGCGAGACCGCCCGCCAATTGGCCGCCGCGCCCACCGCCGCCGTCTACGGGCGGGTCGGGGCGTCCACGGTCGAATACGGCACGCTCGGGAACTGGCTCGTCGACGTGCTCAACGTCCTCACCGGCAACCTCGACCGCCCCGGCGGCGCGCTGTTCCCGCACGGCCCGACCGCCCCGGCGCCCCGAAAGCCCGGTCCCGGCAAGGGGTTCGCGCTCGGCCGATGGGCCAGTCGGGTGTCCGGCCACCCCGAGGTCAAGGGCGAAATGCCGCTCACCGCCCTCGCCGAGGAGATCGAGACGCCCGGCGAGGGCCGGGTCCGCGTGGTCGTCGCCATCGCCGCCAATCCCGTCCTGTCCGCCCCCGACGGGCAACGCCTCGACGCGGCCCTGGAATCGCTCGACTTCATGGTGGCCGTCGACCCGTACCTCAACGAGACCACCCGGCACGCCGACGTCGTGCTGCCGCCGCCCCCGCCGTCGCAGAGCCCGCACTTCGACTACGCCTTCAACCAGTTCGCGGTACGCGCCCAGGCCCGGTACACGCCGCCCGCGCTCCCGCTCGGCCCGGGCCGCATGGACGAGTGCGAGATCCACGCCCGGCTGATCCTGGCCGTCTCCGGCATGCACGGCGCGCCACCCTCCGCCGTCGACGACCTCGCCATCGACACAACCCTCGCAAAGGCGGTAGCCGACGAGCGGTCGCCGGTGCACGGCCAGGACCCGAAGGCGGTCGCCGCCGAGCTCACCGGGGACAACGGCCCGGAACGCCGGCTCGACATGATGCTGCGGCTCGGCTCGTACGGCCTCACCCTCGACGCGTTGCGCGCCGCACCGCACGGCGTCGACCTCGGCCCGCTCGAACCGCGCCTGCCCGGCGTGCTGAAGACGCGCAGCGGGCGCGTCGAGCTGTTCCCGGCGCCGATCGAGGCGGATCTGCCGCGGCTGCGGGCGTCCCTCGACGTCGTTTTGGCCGCCGACACGCTCCGCCTGGTCGGCCGCCGCCACCTGCGCTCGAACAACAGTTGGATGCACAACATCCCGGCCCTGACCGGCGGTTCCAACCGCTGCACCTTGCAGGTCCACCCGGACGACGCGGCGCGCCTCGGACTCGTCGGCGGCGCTCCCGCCCGGATCAAGGGCGAGGGCGGCGAGCTGGAGGCCGAGGTGGAGATCACCGACGGGATGCGGCCCGGCGTCGTGAGCCTGCCGCACGGCTGGGGCCACGACCGCCCCGGAACCCGACTCGCGGTGGCCGCCGAGCACCCCGGCGTCAACGTCAACCAGTTGCTCGACGGCTCGCGCATCGACCCGCTGTCGGGCACGGCGGTGCTCAACGGCTTCCCGGTGCACGTCTCACCGGTGCCGGTGTCCCCGCCGCAGGCGCCGTCGATCGGCTGAGCCGCAGGCGCGCGTACGCTCCGTCCCCCCGGGGACGCCGGTAGCCTGCGCGCCATGGACCGCCACCTCGCCGTCGTCGACGACCTCCGCACGCGCCCGTTCGCCACCGACGACCACCGGGGCCGGGACGGCGAGGGCGGCCCGGGCTGGCATCTGCGGGACCTCGAAGTCAGCCGCGACTTCTGGGAGGACTCCGAGCGCCACCTGAGTGAGGACGTCTGGGAGGAGTACGAGGCACGGGCCGCGGCCCTCGCCGACACGCTCGACGTACGGTACGCATCGTTCGTCCGGGACGGCGGCCGCCGAACCGTCGGCCTCGCCCCGTACTTCGAGCGCGCGATGAACGGCGAGCTGCTGCCCGAACCGCTCGACCACCTCACGAACTTCGTCGTCCGGCTGTACGTGTGGACGTTCGCGGACCGGGACCGCTGGCTGGGCATCGGCGTCGGCCAGTACGACAAGGAGCTCCCGGTCCAGCTCATCGCCACCGTCGCCGCCGGCCCCGGACCCCGCTGAGGCCCCGGACCTGCTGGGGCGCGGCCCTGCTGAGCACGCGCCCGCTGAGGCGCGGACCCCGCCGATGCGCGGACCCTGCTGAGGCGCGGCGCCCCCGCGGGCCTCGACTTCGCGCACGGCGGCTGCTTCTATCGTGGGCCGCGGGCGGACAAGCGATCTTCGGTCGGCGGGAGGCAGTGGATGCGGTTCATCATGCTGGGTGCAGGGGCGATCGGCGGAGCGGTCGGGGGCAGGCTCGCGGCGGCGGGACACGACGTGGTCCTCGTCGCCCGTCCCGCGCACGCCGCGGCGATCCGGGCCGGCGGGCTCCGCATCCTCGACCCGGCGGGCGAGCAGGTGGTGGCCGTTCCGGTGGTCGAGCACCCGGAGGAGATCGAGTTCTCGCCGGAGGACGTCGTGATCCTCGGCGTGAAGACGCAGGACACCCTCGCCGCCCTCCGCGACCTCGCCGAGGCCGCCCCGGCGTCCACTCCGGTGGTCTGCGCGCAGAACGGGGTCGCCAACGAGGACATGGCCCTTCGGTCGTTCGACAACGTCTACGGCATGAACGTCATGTGCCCGGCGCTGTACGCCGAACCCGGCGTCGTGCAACTGCACTCCACGCCCGTCGCGGGAACCCTCGACCTCGGGCGCTACCCGAGCGGCACGGACGACACCGCGCGCAAGATCGCCGCCGCGCTGTCGACGGCCACGTTCCCCTCCGAGGCGCGCGACGACATCATGCGCTGGAAGTACGGCAAGCTCCTCTACAACCTGGCCAACGCCGCCGAAGCGCTCTGCGGCCCGGCCGTCCGCCGGGGCCCGGTCGCCGCCGCCCTGCGCAGCGAGACGGACGCCTGCTACGCCGCCGCGGGGATCGAACCCCTCCTCGAACCGGCCGACTCGCCGCGCCGCGGCTTCGTCGTCGACCTGCCGGTGCGCGGGGCGGACCGGGCGGGTGGCTCGTCGTACCAGAGCCTGCTGCGCGGCACGGGCGGGATCGAGGCCGACTACCTCAACGGCGAGATCGCCCGGCTGGGCCGCCTGCACGGCGTGCCGACGCCCGTGAACGCGGCCGTCCAGCGCCTCGCCAACCACCATGCCAGGCACCTGCTCCAGCCCGGGACGCTGACCGAGCCCGACATTCTGCGCGCGGCGGGCCTGGAGTAGCGCGGACGCGGAGCGCAGCGGATGTGGTGTGGATCACGTCCGTGCGAGGGATGAGTTCCGGCGGTCGCATCGGTCGTACAGGCAGGCGCACCGCACAGCGCGGGTGCGCCGGACGAAGCCGCACGGACCGCACAGCTCCGGGCGGCACAGCGCCGGACGACACAGCATTCGAGAGGACCCCGGACATGGCCGAGACGGTGAAGGGCCCCGCGTCGTACTTCCCCTCGATCGAGAAGAAGTACGGCCGTCCCATCGCGGAGTGGCAGGAACTCATCCGCGCCTCGCCGCTGCCCAAGCACATGGAGCTGGTCGGCTGGCTCAAGAGCGAACACGGCCTCGGCCACGGCCACGCCAACGCGCTCGTGGCGCACACGCTCGCCGAGGACAGCGGCAAATAGCCCGCATCCCGCCGTTGCCGAAGTGCGTTGTCGGGCGAGCATTTTCGGCGTTGTCAGTCCGGCCGCCTAGGGTCACGGACATCATCTCCAAGGAATCTGCGCCCTTGGTGACGGTGTCGGGCCCGCCTCGGAAAACTCGCACACGAGGCGGGCCTTCACCATGTCCGGGCCCGACGCGGCAGGGGTCGCCGCCGGTGACAGATGGCGAACTCCGCGCCCCACTCAGCCTGTTCCGACCTCAGCCGGTTCCGAAGGTCACCGGCAGCCGGTCGGGCCCGCGCAGGGCCGTGGTGAGCATCCCCTTCACGCGTACCTCCGCACCGCCGACGAGCCGCAGGTTCGGCAGGCGCTCCAGCAGCACCTTGAGCGCGACGCGCATTTCCGCGATCGCCAGGAATGTGCCGAGGCAGACGTGCGGGCCGTCGCCGAAGGCCAGGGTGGCCATCGCGCGCCGGGTGATGTCGAAGCGGTCCGGGTCGGGGTACATCTGCGGGTCCCGGTTGGCGGCGGTGATGCCGAAGATGAGCGGGGTCTCCTCGGGTATGTCGATGCCGTGCCAGTCGCGGACGCGGACCGGGCACATGCGCGGCAGGAGGCCGACCGGGGGCTCCCAGCGCAGCGCCTCCTCGACGGCCCAGGGGAGGTGCTCTTCCGGGTCGGAGAGCAGGATTTCGAGCTGGTCGGGGTGGGTGAGCAGGGCCAGCAGCGCGTTCCCGAGCCCGAGGTAGGTCGTGTCGGCGCCGGCCGGGAACAGCAGGCGCAGGAACGACAGGATCTCCTCGTCCGACAGCGTGCGGCCCTCGCCGTCCGTGATCGTGGCGAGAGTGGACAGCAGGTCGCCGCCCGGCGCCGCGCGGCGTTCGGCCACGATCGGCGTGACGTACGCGGTGAACTCCGCCGACGCGCTCTCGGCCGCCTCCGGCGCGAACGGGTAGTGGAACAACTCGTAGGCCCATCGCCGGAATTGCTCCTCGTCGTCGACCGGCAGCCCGAGCAGGCGCGTGATCACCTGGATGGGGTACTGGTGGGTGAACTCCGCGACGAGGTCGGCGGATCCGCGGTCCGCGAAGCGGTCGACGATCTCGTGCGCGAGCGGTTCGAGGATCCCGGCGACGTGCCCGTCCATCAGCCTGCGCCGGAACGCCGGTGCCACCAGGGCGCGGTTGATTCGGTGCTCCTCGCCGCTCATGCACTGGATCGTGTGGCCGAGCACGGCTTCCGTGGTCGCGGCGTAGATGGCGGCGGACGGGAACGACGTTTCGTCCTTGAACGCGGCGGTGACCCAGCCGTGCGTGAGGAACAGCAGCGCGCGGAACCCGGCGTAGGGCACGACCGCGTACGGCTTCTTGGCGCGCAGTTGGGCGAGGACCGCGTGCACGTCCTCGATGTCGTCGAAGGCGAAGTCGATCCCTTCGACGTCGGGGACGTCCATGAGCGCGGACTGATCGGACTGATCGGAAGGGGAACCCATCGACAGCTCCTCGACGTTCTCGCAGGTGACGAATAATCGTCATTCAACTGATGTATATTCGTTTCCGTTCCGGACTCTAAGACGCGCGTGCGGCCGATTCAAGGCTCGCGGAACGGACGGCCCTTGACCGAGACCCCCTCAGGCTCGCCCTCGCCTCCCACCGACCGCGTCGTGGCCGTCGTGGAGCTGCTGGCCGCCGATCCGCTGCCGCTGACGGTCGCGGACATCACCGCGCGCCTCGATCTCAACCGCTCGACCGCGACCGCCGTGCTGTCCGCGCTGGAGGCCACGGGGTGGGTGCGCCGCGACCCGGGAGACCGCGCGTACACCCTCGGCCCCGGCCTCCTCGGCGTAGCGGAAGCGGTGCACGCACGCGCGGGGGCCGCGGACACGCTCGTACGCGAACTCCACGACCTCGCCGAGCGCGTCGGGTGCGGCGTGGCGTTGTCGGAGATCGGTTCGGCGCAGATCACCTTCGTCGCCGTCGCGGGCGGGCCCGATGCGTTGCCGTCCGGCATCGCGGTCGGGACGCGGCTGCCCCTGCGGCCGCCCGGGGGCGCTGCCGTGATGCCGTGGCGGCCGCCTGCCGACCGAGAGAGCTGGCTCGCCCGCGCACCTCGGGGCGGCCGCGAGGAGTTGGCGGAACTGCTGGTGCTCGCCGGGGCCACGCGGGTCACGCTGTGGAGGCCAACGGCCGAGCACGGGCAACTGCTGGCCGTGCTGCGCGACGTCGTCGCCCTGCTGGACGCGCATCCGGGGCGGGCCGACCTGCGCTCGCGCGTGCTGGACCAACTCGCCGTCATCGGCGGGCAGCCGTACACCAAGGCCGACTTGGACGACGATCAGCCGCTGCCCCTCAGTTACCTGTCCGCGCCTGTGTTCGACAGCGCGGGCCGCCCGCGCCACGAACTCCAGATCGGCCCCCTGCGCGCGGCCGTGAACCGCGACGAACGGACCTGGTACATCCGCGAGTTGCAGGCCGCAGCCGAGCGCATCGGAGGAGCCTGACGTGTCCGCCCCCACCGGCCCGGCGCTACGCCGCCGGCGGGCCCGAGCGTGCCGCGGCCGGATCAGGCGGGGGCGGGCGTACGGTACGACCATGCAGCTCACCAAGATCGGCCACTCGTGCGTGCGCCTCAGCGCCAAGGGCATCACCATCGTCATCGACCCCGGCGCCTTCAACCCCGCCGACGTCCTCGACGGGGCGGACGCGGTCCTGGTGACGCACGAGCACTTCGACCACGTGGTGCCCGACCGGTTGCGGGCGGCGCTGGCCGCGAACCCCGACCTCCAGGTGTGGACGAACCCGGCGCTGAGCGCGCAGTTCGCGGACCTGGGCGGGCGCGTGCTGCCCGTGCTGCACGGCGACGTGTTCGAGATCGGCGGGGCCGGGGGAGTGCCGGTGCACGTGTACGGCGAGAAGCACGCCACCATCCACCGCGACATCCCGCTGGTCGACAACGTCGGATTCCTGGTGGACGGCGAGGTGTTCCACCCCGGCGACGCGCTGACCGTCCCCGAGGTCCCCGTGCCGACCCTGCTGACGCCCGCCGCCGCGCCCTGGATGAAGCTCTCCGAAGCCGCCGACTACGTACGCGAGGTCGCCCCGCGCCGCGCGATCCTCATCCACGACGCCGTCCTGAGCGACGCGGGGCGCGAGGTCCACACGCGCCTGCTCACCGGCCTGACCGAGGCCCCGGGCCGGGAGCTGATCACGGCGCCTCCGGGCGAGGCGCTGAGCCTGCGCTGATGGCGCCGCGCTGACACCCCTGGGCCGACCGCTCCACCGGGTCCGGAGTGCGCGGGCCGGGGGCACGTGATCAAAACCGGTTGGGG
>NZ_JBPKBH010000004.1:461156-515996 GCF_051388915.1 Yinghuangia sp. YIM S09857
CCGGTTGGGGCCGGGCGCGCCCGGCCAGTAGAAGAGTCCTCATGAGCGACTTCCGCATCCGGGCCGCGACGGCCGACGACATCGACGACGTGCTGGCCTTCTGGGAGACCGCCGCCGGGGGTACGAGCATCAGCGACGACCATGACGGCGTCGCCCGGTTGCTTGTCCGCGACCCCGAGGCGCTGCTGCTCGCCGTCTCCGACGGGGCGGAAGGCGACGGCGGTGACGGCGCGATCGTCGGGACCGTCATCGCCGGGTGGGACGGCTGGCGCTGCCACCTCTACCGCCTCGCCGTCGATCCGGGCCACCGGCGCCGCGGCATCGGCCGCCTGCTGCTGGACGCCGCCGAACGCCGGTTCGTCGCGCTCGGCGGACGACGCGGCGACGCCATGGTGCTGGACCGCAACACGCTGGGACGCTCGGCATGGGCGGCGTCCGGTTACGAGCCCGAGCCGCACTGGACCCGCTGGGTCAAGCCGCTCCCGGCCGCGTGACGCTCAGCCCGAGCCGACACCGATCCCGATCCCGATCCCGATCATGATGCCGAACCCGACTCCGACGCCGTCCCGAGGTTGGCGAGTGCTTCGCCGGTGAGCCGGTAGACCGTCCACTCGTCCTGCGGGGCCGCGCCCAGGGACTTGTAGAAGCCGATGGCCGGATCGTTCCAGTTGAGGACGGACCATTCGACGCGCCCGTACCCGCGCTCGACCGCGATCCGGGCGAGTTCGGCCAGCAGCGCGCGGCCGTGGCCGCCGCCGCGCGCGTCGGGCGTGACGTACAGGTCCTCCAGGTAGATGCCGGGCCTGCCGAGCCACGTGGAGTAGGTGGTGAACCACAGGGCGAAGCCCCGGGCGGTGCCGTCCGGATCCTCGGCGATCAGCGCGTTCGCCGCCGGGGCCGGGCCGAACAGGTCGCGTTCGAGGTCGGCCTCGGTGGCGTGCACCTCGTGCGCGGCCCGTTCGTACTCGGCGAGTTCGCGGATGAAGCGCAGGATCGTCGGGACGTCGTCGCGCGTGGCGGTTCTGATCATGTGCGGCACGGTACCGGGTGGTTCGCCCGCCGGGCCACGCCGTTGCCGGGACGCGCGGGGCCGCGCGCCGGCCGCCGGCACAGCCGCCCGTGGCGTATCGCACGTGCCGTCGCGCTTGCGCCCGCACGCGCTCCCGCGTGGACTGTCCTGCGCCGGGAACCGCGGACGCGTTCCCGGCATCCCCGCAAGGGGGTAGCGTCCCTCACGCCACCTGCCAGTCGCCCGCAGCCGCGCTGTTCCCGGAGCGGGCGCACCGGCAGTTGTCGCGTCGGCACGCCGTCCTCCACGATGTCCGTCCACACGTTCCATCGCCTGTGCCACCTCCAGTCCCATCCTCGGTCCCACCGCCCGTTCCACCGCGCTCCGCCCTGTCCCCGCAAAGGAGTTCCCGTGACCGCCGCGCCCGTCCCCTGGACGCTCGACCACCTCACCGGCCAGGAGGTCGCCGTTCCGGCGATGCGGCAGACGATCAGAGCGATATATGCCGAGGTGTACGGAGAAGAACCGTATCTTCGCTCCGAGTCCGACGCCCGCGACTGGATCGAGAACGTGCTGCCCCAACACCTGGACGCGCCCGGCTTCTCACTGGTCTTCGCCCGCACCACCGCGGACTCCACGCCCATGGGCTTCGGCCTGGGCGTGCCGCTGCGCGCCGACACCCGCTGGTGGGCCGGCATGGTCGACCCGCTGCCGGAGCCGATGACCGCCGAGGACGGCCGTCAGACGTTCGCGGTCCAGGAGTTCGCGGTGCGAGCCGCGTACCGCCGCCAGGGCCTCGGCACCGCGATGCACAAGGCCCTGGTCGGGCCGTGGACCGGAACGCGCACCACGCTGACGCTGCGCGCGAGTTCGCCCGCCGCGGTGGGGTTCTGGGACAGCCAGGGTTATCGCTCGGTCGGTTTCTCGCGTCCCTACCCGCTCGCCCCGCTCTACACGATGATGCTGCGCGACCACACGCCGCCGAGCGGTTGGGGAGGCTGACCGGGCGGCACGAAACCACACGCCACTACGACAGCAGCGGGATGATCCGCTCGCCGTAGGCCTTGATCGTGGACTCGCGCGCGTCGTGCATCGCGTACACCGCGAACTGGTCGACCCCCAGGTCGCGCAGCTCCATCAGCCGCTGCATCTGCGCCTCGACCGGGCCGATGAGGCAGAACCGCTCGACGATCTCGTCCGGGACGAAATGCGTCGACGGGTTGTCGGCCCGGCCGTGGTGCGCGTAGTCGTAGCCCTGCCGGTCCTTGATGTAGTCGGTCAGCTCCTCCGGGACCGCCGACGAGTGCTCGCCGTACCGCGCCACCAGGTCGGCGACGTGGTTGCCGACCATGCCGCCGAACCACCGGCACTGCTCGCGCGCGTGCGCGATCGCGGCCGCGTCGTCGTCGCAGACGTACGCGGGCGCCGCGACGCACACCTTGATGGCGTCCGGGTCCCGGCCGGCGCGCACGGCCGCCGTGCGCACCGCCTTGACCATGTACTCGGTCAGGTAGGGGTCGGCCAGTTGCAGGATGAACCCGTCGGCCTGACGTCCCACCAGCTCCAGCGCCTTCGGGCCGTACGCCGCCATCCACATCGGCAGGCCGGAGCCCTCGCGCACCCACGGGATCCGCACCCGGGTGCCGTGCATGTCCACCTCGCGGCCCTCCGCGAGCTCCTTGACGACGCGCATGGCCTCGCCCAGGCGTTCCAGCGTCGACGGCTTGCCGCCGGGGACGCGGACCGCCGAGTCGCCGCGCCCGATGCCGCAGATCGTGCGGTCGCCGTACATCTCATTCAGCGTCGCGAACAGCGAGGCGGTGACCGTCCAGTCGCGCGTCAGCGGGTTGGTGACCATCGGGCCGATGGTGAGCGACGACGTCTCGGCGAGCACGCGGCTGTAGATGACGAACGGCTCCTGCCACAGCACCACGGAGTCGAACGTCCAGCCGTGCGTGAACCCGGCGCGTTCGGCGGTCTTCATGAGCTCGACCACCTCGGACGCGGGCGGGTCCGCCTGGAGCACCAGACCGAAGTCCATGCGTGTTTCTCTCCTTCGGTTCACACCAGGTACTGGCACGTGTCGCGCTTGAGGTACGCCCCGTGTCCGGCGCGCCCCGTGTACTGCCCGTCGTCCACCACGACCGTGCCGCGCGACAGGACCGTCCTTGCGCGGCCCGTGAGTTGCCGGCCCTCGTAGGCCGAGTAGTCGACGTTCATGTGGTGTGTCGCGGCCGACACCGTCTGCTGGGCGGCCGGGTCGTAGACCACCAGGTCGGCGTCAGCGCCCGGGGCGATGGTCCCCTTGCGCGGGTGGAGGCCGAACATGCGCGCCGGGGTGGCGCACGCCAGCTCGATCCAGCGGCGGCGGCTGATGTGCCCGTCGACCACCGCCTGGTGCAGCAGGTCCATGCGGTTCTCGACGCCCGGGAGACCGTTGGGGATCTTCGAGAAGTCGTCGCGCCCCAGGTCCTTCTGGCCTGCGAAGCAGAACGGGCAGTGGTCGGTGGACACCACGGACAGGTCGTCGGACCGCAGCCCGCGCCACAGGGCGGCCTGGTGCTCCACCGGCCGCAGGGGAGTGGAGCAGACGTACTTCGCGCCCTCGAAGCCGGGGCGCGCCAGGTCGTCCGTCGACAGGAACAGGTACTGCGGGCACGTCTCGCCGAACACGTTGAGGCCGAGGTCCCGCGCGGCGGTCAGTTCGGCGACCGCCTCGGCCGCCGACACGTGCACCACGTACAGCGGACTGCCCGCGACGCGCGCGAGCTGGATCGCGCGGTGGGTTGCCTCGGCCTCCAGCAGGGCCTTGCGGACCTCGCCGTGCACGCGCGGGTCGGTGCGGCCCGCCGCGAGCGCCTGCTCGATCAGGACGTCGATGGCGATGCCGTTCTCCGCGTGCATCATCGGCAGCGCGCCGTTGTCCGCGGCCTGCTGCATCGCGCGCAGGATGCGCCCGTCGTCGCTGTAGAGCACGCCCGGGTACGCCATGAACATCTTGAAGCTCGTGACGCCCTCGCCGACGAGCTGGTCCATCTCCTTGAGCACCGCGTCGTTCACGTCCGCGAGGATCATGTGGAACGCGTAGTCGACCGCGCAGTTTCCCTCGGCCTTGGCGTGCCACGCGTCCAACCCGGCCCGCAGCGTGCCGCCGACCTGCTGGATCGCGAAGTCGACGATCGTCGTAGTGCCGCCGAAGGCCGCGGCGCGGGTTCCGGTCTCGAAGGTGTCGGAGGCGACCGTGCCGCCGAACGGCATCTCCATGTGCGTGTGCGCGTCGACGCCGCCCGGGATCACGTACATCCCGGTCGCGTCGATGACGCGGTCCGCGCCGGGGACCCAGGCCTCGGCGACGTCGGGCGCGGCGATCGCGGCGACGCGCTCGCCGTCGACGAGGACGTCCGCGTGCGTTTCCTCGGCGGCGGTCACCACGAGGCCGCCGCGGATCAGGGTGCGGGCCATGGCCTCACGCCTCCGTGAGCGGGCCGTACGCGTCGGGGCGCCGGTCGCGGTAGAAGGCCCATTGGTTGCGGACCTCGTCGATGAGGCCGAAGTCGAGGTCGCGGACGACCAGTTCCTCGTCCCGCTCGGAGGCCGGCTCGCCGACGAACTGGCCGCGCGGGTCCACGAAGTAGCTCGTGCCGTAGAAGTCGTTGTCGCCGTACTCCTCGACGCCGACGCGGTTGATCGCCGCGACGAAGTACTCGTTGGCGACGGCGGCCGCGGGCTGTTCGAGCTGCCACAGGTACGCCGACAGGCCGCGGCTGGTGGCCGACGGGTTGTAGACGAGCTGCGCCCCGGCCAGGCCGAGGGCGCGCCACCCCTCGGGGAAGTGGCGGTCGTAGCAGATGTAGACGCCGATCCTGCCGACCGCGGTGTCGAACACCGGCCAGCCCAGGTTGCCGGGGCGGAAGTAGTACTTCTCCCAGAAGCCCTTGACCTGCGGGATGTGGTGCTTGCGGTACTTGCCGAGCACGGTGCCGTCGGCGTCGATGACCGCCGCGGTGTTGTAGTAGAAGCCGGACTGCTCGACCTCGTACACCGGCACCACGAGGACCATGCCGAGCTCGCGCGCGAGGGCGCTCATGCGGGTGGTGGTCGGGCCCTCGGGCACCGGTTCCGCCCAGCCGTAGTGCTCCGGTTCCTGGACCTGGCAGAAATAGGGGGCGTTGAACACCTCCTGGAAACCCATGATCTGGGCGCCCTGGGCGGCGGCCTGCCGGGCGTACGCCTCGTGGACGTCCACCATCGACGCGCTGTCTCCGGTCCATTTGGCCTGTACGAGCGCGGCGCGCACGATCTGCGGCATAACGAACCCCCTCATGACTAGGCAAATCCCCCGCAAAGGGAAGCGACGACTGTAACTCCGCGACCTGCCCCGGGAGAAGCAGGAAGCGCCGACGAATCGACGTGTCGCGGCTTGCCGCGGCGCACGGCGGCCGCGAGCATGATGGCATTACCAGCCGGTAGTGATCTCGGGAGGGCGGCGGCATGGCGGAGCGACAGGCGGCGGACGGCGGACACCCGCTCGATCTGCGGACGGCGGCCAAGACGCTGGAGGCCCAGCCGTTCAGCGTGCTGGTCGGCGCTCGGCTGGCGGCGTTCGGCGAGGGCGGCGCGACGATCGAGGTCGACGTACGCGAGGAACTGCGGCAGCAGAACGGGTTCGTGCACGGGGGAGTGCTGGCGTACCTCGCCGACAACACCATCACGTTCGCCGCGGGCACGGTCCTGGGATCCGCCATCCTGACCGCCGGCTTCGCGGTCACCTATGTCCGCCCCGCCTCGGGCAACCACCTCCGCGCCCGCGCCACGGTCCTGACGTCGACCCGCTCCCAGGCGGTGTGTTCGTGCGAGATCGTCGCGGTGGGAGAGGACGGAACCGAGCGCATCTGCGCGACCGCGCAGGGGACGGTCCGCCGGGCGCAGTAGGGGCCGAGCGCAGTAGGAAGGTGCCGGGCCGCGCCGCGGATGCGGCTGCCCGGACGGGCCGGCAGTCACCACGGCCCTCGCCGCGCGGTAGGTCGCCGACGAGGGCCCGCCCCGCCGCGCGACTTCGGGCCCGGCTGTCCCGCCGTGCGCTTGCGCGGCCGGCAGCCGCGTGTGCCCGTGGTCGCCATCGGTCCCGCGCTCCTCAACCACGGCCCGGCCGCCCCGCCGCGTACCTTCGCGGCCTGGCAGCCGCGTGTGCCCGTGGTCGCCACCGGTCCGCCTTGCTCAACGACGGCCCGGCCGCCCCGCCCCCCGCACACCTTCGCGGTCCGGCCGCCCCGCCGCGTGCCTTGGCGGCCCGCCCGTCGCGCGGTTTCGCGGTCCGGCCGCCCCGTCGTGCGCGCTTCGCCGCCCGGCAGCGGCGTGTACCCGCGGTCGGCGTCGGGGTCGTCTGCCTCGCCAGAAAATGAGTGTTGACTCTCAAATGAGAGTCGGCGATCATCCCTGCGTGCTGCCCATCCTTCCCATCCCCACCACCGACCCCGACCCCGCCGCCGACCCCCGCGATGCGGCGGAGGCCGGCAGCGGGCTGCGGGCGCGGAAGAAGCTGCTCGTCCGCGCCGCCATCGTCGACGCCGCACTCGAACTGTTCGCGGACCGCGGCTACGACACCACGACCGTGCCCGAGATCGCCGCGCGGGCGGGGGTGTCTCCGGCGACCGTGGCCCGGTACTTCCCGGCCAAGGACGCGCTGCTCTTCCCCGAGCGCGGGGTGCGCGTCCCCGCCTTGCGGGCCGCGATCCTCGACCGTCCCGCCGACGAGCCACCGCTGCGCGCCGTCCTCGCCGCGGTGGCCCGGCAGCCGCCGATGGACGCCGAGTCGCTGCGGCGACTCGCGCTGCAACGCCGCGCCATCGGCACGTCCGCCGTCCTGCGTGGACGCGCGCTGGGCCTGCTCGGGCAGTGGCGCGACGGCATCGCCGAGGCGGTCGCCGAACGCGGGGGCCTGCCCAGGGAATCCGCACATGTCCTGGCCACCGCCGTCGTGGCGGTACTCGACGACGTCACCGAGCGCTGGGCCGCCGAGGGAGCCCGCGACGACCTTCAGCAGCGCGCCCTCGCCGCCCTCGACGTTTTGCTGCTGTGACCGGGCAGGCTCACCAGTTCCCGGCGCCCGGCACCACGCCTCGCGGCGTTGCGGGCCCTTGCGAGTACGAGCGAGTACGAGCTTCGGGACCGCGCCTTGCGAGGCACGGCACCGGACACCGGGAACAGGCAAACCTCCCGGCCACAGCACCAGCCGCCGCAGCGGACCGGCGGGAGCCATGAACACCCGTCCCAGCAAGGGAGTTTCCCGTGCCCGTGCATGACAGCGACACGACTACCGAACCCGTCGCCGTGGTCTCCGCCGACTGCCACATAGGTCCGCGCCTGGTCGAGGACCTGCGGCCGTACTGCCCCGCCGACCTGCTCGACGCGTACGACGCGTATGTCGCCGACCCGAACCGCTCGCGCGGCCGCTACCTGGAGCGCGACGACGCCGTCGACCCCGACTCGCCCTGGCGCAACCGGCTCACCGACGGACACCACGACCCGGCCGCCCGCCGCCGCGACCTCGACCGCGAGGGCGTCGCCGCCGAGGTCATCTTCCACGGCAGCCAGAACGACCAGCCGGTGCCCTTCCAGACCTCGATGCTCGGCGCCAACGACGACCCCGGCCTCGCCGCCGCCGGGATGCGCATCTACAACCGCTGGCTCGCCGACGTGTGCGCCGCGGCCCCGAACCGGCACGTCGGTCTCGCGCACCTGCCGATGTGGGACGTCGACGCCGCCGTCGCCGAGCTGCGCTGGGCGGCGGACGCCGGACTCCGCGGCGTTAACTTCCCCGCGCCGCGTCCGTGGCTGCGGCACTACAACGACCGCGCCTGGGAGCCCTTCTGGGCCGCGGCCGAGGAACTGTCGATGCCGCTCACCACCCACTCCGGGGCCGGCGACCCGACGCTGTACGCGGGCCCCGAACTGGGCGCGCTCCAGCAGATCGAGTCCGGCGGCTGGTTCAGCCGCCGCGCCGCGCACCACATGATCTTCTCGGGCGTGTTCGAGCGGCACCCCGGCCTTGTGCTGGTCCTGACCGAGCAGCCGGGAGAGTGGTGGCCGTACCTGGCCACCGAGCTGGACACCGTGCACATGTCCGCGACCCGGGGCAACGCCAAACTGGCCGCACTGGTCCCCGAGCTCCCCAGCCACTACCTGCACCGCAACGTCTACATCGGCGGCAGCTTCCTCTCCCGCACCGAGGCCGTCGGGGCGATCCGGGACGGGTACGCCGACCGCATCATGTGGGGCTCGGACTACCCGCACATGGAAGGCACGTACCAGTACCAGCGCCCCGAGACGCCGGAGGCCGAGCGTGTCGCGATGGGCAAGCTGTCGATCCGCGCGACCTTCGCCGGGCTCGACCGCGAGGCCGTACGCGCCATGCTCGGCGGCACCGCGGCCAAGGTCTACGGCCTCGACCCGGCCGCCCTCGCCGCCACCGCCCGGGAGATCGGCGCGATGACCGGCGACGAGATCGACGTGCCGCTGGACGCCGTCCCCGCCGGTGCCAGCCCCTTCGCCTTCCGCACGGTCGGCCCCTGGGCCTGACCGGCTCCCCGTACGCCCGCCACCACCTCCCCACCCCGCACCGCCGCCACCCGTCCTGCCGTCCCGACCCCGTCGTCCCGGGGCCGGGCGGCCTGCCGGGCGTGCCCCAGCACCGACGGGAGTCCCCCATGCGTACGTCCAGAACCCCGTACCGAATCCTGCACAGAACCCCGCCCGCAAGCCCGCACCGAACCCCGCACCGAACACTGCGCCGCAACCCGCGCCGGGCCCTCGCCGCGGCCGCCGCCGTCCTGGCCCTCACCCTCGCCTCCGCATGCGGAGGCGGCGGAGGAGGGACCGGAGGCAGCGGCGCCTCCGGCCCGGCCCGGCAAGGCGGTTCCGCGACGATCCTGCTGCCCACCGAGGCCGTCCGCGGCCTGGACCCGACCGCGGCCGCGGTCACCGGCGTCGGCGACGGCAACCGCCTCGCCGCGATCTACGACGTGCTGTTCTGGATGGACCCGAAGACCGGCCAGGTCAGCCCCGGCATCGGCGAGAGCATCACCGGCTCCGAGGACGGGCGGGTGTGGACGCTGCGCATCAGGCCCGGCGTCCGCTTCTCGGACGGCACCCCGTACGACGCCGAGGCCGTGCGCTTCACCTACGAGCGCCACGCGGACCCCGCCAACCGCTCGCCGCAGCTCTCCAGCGCGGCCGGGCTGCGCCTCCAGGTCGTGGAACCGCTCGTCCTGCGCATCGAACTCCCGGCGCCCAACGCGCACTTCGACCGCGTGGTGGCGAAGAACCTGACCTACATCGGGTCGCCCGAGGCCTTCCGCAAGGACCCGAAGGGCTTCGGCACCAAACCCGTCGGGGCCGGGCCGTTCGTGCTCAAGGAGTGGCAGCGCGACGCGCAGATGGTGCTGGAGCGCAACCCGGCGTACTGGCAGCCGGGCAAGCCCGCGCTGGACCGCGTCACCTTCAAGGTCGTCGCGGACATCCAGCAGGCCATGGGCACGGTCGCCACCGGCGGTGCCACCGGCATGGTCACGGTCGACTACCAGCTCATCGACAAGGGCCGCAAGGACGGCGTCACCGTCGAGCAACTCGACCTGTCCGGCGGCAAGATGGTGGTCTTCAACTCGGCCGCGCCGCCGTTCGACGACCCGCGGGCGCGGCGGGCGGTCGTCCTCGCGCTCAGCGCGGAGGGCTTCAACTCGGTGGTGTACCAGGGCAAGGCGCCGGCCGCCCGAGGGATGTTCGCGCCGGGGACGGCCTTCCACGACCCCGCTTTGCGCACTCCGGACGACGACACGGCCGAGGCGCAGCGGCTGCTGGACGAACTGGCCCAGGAGGGGCGTCCGCTCGAATTCACCTTCACGACGTACGCGTCGCCGCCGAGCGTCAAGACGGCCGAGTACATCCAGTCGAGGTTGCAGACGCTGCGGAACGCCACGATGCGCATCGAGACGTTGGAGCCGGGCGCGATGACCCTCAAGACCCAGATCTCCCGGGACTTCCAGGCCTCGGTGTACACACTGTGGATCGACGACCCCGAACCCGCGCTCTACACCTTCCTGCACAGCGGCGGCGCGTCGGCGTGGACCGGGTACCGCAACGCGGACGTGGACCGCGCGCTGGACACCGGGCGGAGCAGCACCGACCCCGCAGTGCGCGCCGCGGCGTACGCCGAGGTGCAGCGCCGCCTGGACGCGGACCTGCCGGTGTGGGTGTTCCAGAACGCGGTCGCGGCGGTGGCCCACAAGGGCACGCTGACCGGGATCACGATGTTCAACGACGGCACGGTGCTGTACGACCGCCTCGCGCTGCGCGCCTGACCCGCCGCCCGACGGTCCGGGCCCGGAGTCCACGGGCCCGGACCCCGAGGCCCGGACCCGGCAGACCGACCCGGCAGACCGGATCCCGCGGGCCGGGACCCCGCTGTCCGGAGCCCCGCTGACCGGGCGTCAGGCTTCGGCCGGCCGCTCGTTGTAGACGCCCGCGGTGTCCTGCCCCGAGAGCTTCTGGATCGCCTCCATGATCTCGTCGGTGACCTCGCGGCGGGCCTTGGCCACGTCCTTGCGCTCGTAGTGCGCGGAGAAGTCGAGCGGTTCGCCGAACCGCACGAGGGCCTTGGGCTTGAATTTGGGGATGCGCGTGCCGACCGGCTGGACCTTGTCGGTGTCGATGACGCCCACCGGCACGACCGGCACGCGTGCGGTCAGCGCCAGCCACGCGACGCCGGTCTTGCCGCGGTAGAGGCGGCCGTCCAGCGAGCGGGTGCCCTCGGGGTAGATGCCGAACGCCATCCCGCGGTCGAGCACGCCCTTGCCGGCTTCGAGCGCCGCCATCGCGCCGCGCTTCTGCTCGCGCGGCACCGGGACCGCGCCCAGGCCCTCGAAGAACGCCCGGCTGGCCCGGCCCTTGATGCCCTTGCCGTCGAAGTACTCGGCCTTGGCCAGGAATGTCACCTGGCGCGGCGCGACGATCGGGATCACCAGGCTGTCGCAGAACGACAGGTGGTTGCTGGCGATGATCACACCACCGGTCTTCGGCACGTTCTCGGTCCCCTCGACATGGGGACGCCAGATCGCCCGCGAGGTCGGCGCGACGACGCGATGCATGAAGTGGTAGATCAGCACGGCTTCCCCCGGTCGGGATTAGGGCAGGGGTCACCCTACCCATTCGAGGGACCTTCATGATGAGCCGCCCACCCCTACGAGTGGTTACCGGCCAGTCACGTTGTGCGCTCCCCGGGCGCACGCCACCCGCGGGATCCGGTCACTTGCCGAGCGTCACTTGCCGCGCAAGGGGCGGAAGAACGCCCGGACGTCCTCGACCAGGGCGCCCGGCTCCTCCATCGCCGCGAAGTGCCCGCCCGCCGGCATGTCGGTCCAGTGCGTGACGTTGTACTGCCGCTCGGCCCAGCGCCGCGACGGCGTGCCGATCTTCTCGGCGGGGAAGTACGCGTACCCGGTCGGCACCTCGACGCGCTGCCCGGCCCTGGGGGACGGGGTGTTCGCGTTCTCGTAGTAGATCCGCGCGGCCGAGTGCGCGGTCGCGGTCACCCAGTACAGCGTGATGTTCGTGAGCAGTTCGTCGCGGGTGAAGCGGCTCTCCACGTCGCCCCCGCAGTCGCTCCAGCCGCGGAACTTCTCGACGATCCACGACGCGAGTCCGGCGGGGGAGTCGACCAGGCCGTGGCCCAGCGTGTACGGCTTGGTGGCCTGCTGGCGCAGGTAGCCGGCCTCGGTGCGGCCGAGTTCCCGCATGCGCGCGAGCGACGCGCGTTCGGCCTCGGTGAAGTCGGCGGGGTCGTCGTCCGGCGCCGGTCCGGCGATGATCAGGTTCACGTGCAGGCCCGCGACGCGGGACGGGTAAGCGCGGGCCAACTCGGTGGAGACCATCGAGCCCCAGTCGCCGCCCTGCGCGCCGTAGCGCGCGTACCCGAGGCGGTCCATCAGCCCGGCGAGGGCGGACGCCATGCGCGCGGGGTTCCAGCCGGGCTCGCGGACCGGGCTCGACCACCCGTAGCCGGGCAGCGAGGGGCACACGACGTGGAACGCGTCCGGGCCCGGTTCGGTCAGCGGGCCGACGATCTTCAGGAACTCCGCGACGGATCCCGGCCATCCGTGGCTGATCACCAGCGGCAGCGCGTCGGGGTCGGCCGAGCGGGAGTGCAGGAAGTGCAGCGCCTGGTTGTCGATCTCGGTGACGAAGTTGGGGTGCGCGTTCAGCTCCGCCTCGTGGCGGCGCCAGTCGTACTCGTCCCGCCAGTACGCGCACAGGTCGCGCAGGTAGGCGGTCTCGGTACCGGCGTCCCAGCCCGTGCCCGGCACCGGCTCGGGCCAGCGGGTGCGCGCCAGGCGGTCGCGCAGATCGTCCAGGACGGCGTCCGGCACCTCGATCCGGAACGGGCGGACGGTCGCGTCGGCGGGCACGGCACCAGGCTGGGTCATCGCGGCATCCGATCCCCGGCCGCGGGCGGCCGGACGTATGACGGGTCGTCAGTTCCTTGTGTCCTATCCCGAACCTGTGCGGACATCAAGCGGGGACCGGCGCCGTTTCGCCATACTGCCCGGGTGAACTCGCCGTTCCCACCGCAGCAGCCCGGCCGGAACCCGGCACGGCCGCGGCAGGCGTGGGAGCCGCACCACGCGTGGCACGGGCAGGCCGTGCCGCCGCAGTTCCCGTACGGCATGCCCCCCGGCGGCACGCCGCAGCCGGACACCCGGGCGCCCATACCGCTGCCGCCCGAGGCGGTCCCGCCGGACACCCGACCGTGGACCACCGCCGCCGCCCAGGTGTGGGCGGCGATACGGCCGCCGCGGTGGACGACCCCGTACCTGCCCGTCGCGGCGATCGTCGTCGGCGTCATCGGCCTCGGCTCGGTTCCGGTGGACTCCGCATGCGACGCCGACGCCGGGGAGTGCGGCCCCCAATGGGTCCTCTACGTCCTGCTCGGCGGCCTCCTGCTCGCCGTCGCCGCGCTCTTCGCCCAACCCGTCCTGGCCGTCGTCGGCGCCTTCATCGGCCTCGGCCTGGCACTCGTCCTCTACCCGCCGCGCCCCGAGGACGTCGGCGCCACCTGGCCGTGGTGGCTGCTCCTCGCGGGCCTCGCGTGGGCCGTCGTGACCGCGGCGGTGCGCGTCACGCGCGTACGGGACCAGCGCTACGCCGCCGAGGAGGCGGCCGGGGCGGTGTCCCACCCGGTGCCCGCCGCCGTCCTCGGGCGCACCGTGCAACGGGCCGCGGTACGCCTGGTGTTCGGCCTCGGCGCGCTGGTGACGACCGGACTGTGCGCGGGGGGCCTGGTCGACGCCTTCGCCGACGACCGCGCCCACGCCCGGCGCGCCGAAACGGTGTGGGCGACCGTCGTCGAGGTCGACGACACGACGACCACCGTGCGGGTCGACGGCGAGAGCGAGCCGCGGGTGTCGGAGAGCGACGACTACGACCGCGAGGTGGGCGACCGGGTCGGCGTGCTGGTCGACGGCGACTGGACCCGGCTCGCCGACGAGCGCTTCGACGGCATCGCGTGGTGGCTGGGGATCCTGGTGTGCGCCGTCCCGGGTCTCATGCTGACCTCGGGCGCGCTGCGCACCCGGCGGCGGGCCCGGCGCCTGCGTCCCGGCGGGTCGGCGGTGGCGGCGCTGCGCGTGCAGGTGCTGTTCGTCGACAGCCGGACCGTGCAGGTGTTCGCGGAGGACGACGAGGCGCGCGCGTGGCCGTTGTTCCGCACGAAGGTGGAGTACTGGGCGACGCCGTTCGGGGCCTACCCGCCGTCGCCCGCCACGGAGGGCGTCGACCTCGCCAAGAAGGCCGGGGCCGCGCCGAGCGCCGCGCAGTACGCCTACCCGCCGATGTGGCACCCGACCCCGTGGCGGCCCCGGGCCTGCGAGGCGGTCCTGTTCGGACCGCCTTACGCGGGCGCCGAGTTCGTGATGCTCGTGGCCCGCGAGCAGGACACCCCGTGCGTCGCGGTGTCGGCGCGTGCGGTACGCCCGCTGCGCACGGTCGGCGCGCGTCCGGAGCGGCCGCCGGGGCACTGAGACGGTGTCGAACTGCCGCCCGTTGTGCCGATGTCGCTCAGGCTGCCGGGGCGAGATCGACGCGCACCGTGGCCGGGGTCGTCGCGAACCTGCGGAGCGTGCGCGCGTGACCGGCCGGGAAGGCGGCGAGCCGGGCGGCCACGTCGTCGTCCGGGACGAGCGCCGCGACGCCGGGCAGCCAGCGGCCGCGCAGGTGCAGCCGCACGTTCGGATCGGCCAGCAGATTGCGCACGTACCCGGCGCGTCGACCGTGCTCGGCGACCAGCCACACCACCGAGTCCGGGTCGCGGCGCACCCCGACGACCGTGCGGCGCGGGCGCCCCGTCGTGCGGCCGGTCGTCTCGATGACGGCGTGGTGGGGGAGTACGCCCGAGCACGCGAGCACCCGCATCGGCGGATTGAGTACCCAGCGCTGGAGCCGGCGGCCCCGCACGCGGCCGCGGCGCGCGTCGGCGGCGTCCAGGGCCGTGGCTTGCGCGCCGGTCGTCGGCGCGACGGTCAACGGGCCCGCCCCCAGCACGCGGCGGCTGACGACGTCCGCGTCGACAGGGCTCCCGTCGAGGCGGCGGACGGCGGGGATGTGCAGGGCGCTCCACAGCAGAAAGGCGGTCCCCGCCGCGACTTGGGCGGAACCGCCGGTGACGGCCTCGGACCAGTCGAACGCGCGGGCGGCGACACACCACAGCACCCCTGAGCCGCCGATGACGACGGCGTCGGCGAGGACGGTGGCGCGCATGTGGCCCCGGGACTTGCGGCGGCGGCCGGGACGGACGCGCAGCACGCGCTCGCCGACGCGTCCGACGCGCACCCCGTGGGCGAGGGCTTGGCAGACGACGGCGGCCGCGGCCAGGGCGACCCCGGCGGCGACGGCCACCACGGGGCCGCTCCACTCGACGAGCACGCCGGGCCACGCGGAGACGACCCAGGCCGCGCCGACGACGGCCCAGGCGATGCCCTCCCATTGGAGCGTCTCGGCGCGCGTGGCATGTCGGCCGCGGGTGCTGCGCGCCCGCGCGACTGCGCGTTCGTCGCCGGACCCGTCGGCGGAGGCGGGACGACGGGACGAGGCAGCGAAGGAAGTAGTCATACTCATAAACATAACGAGTGTCATGAAAATTGGCAACGGCTGCGCGGCCGACCGCTCCGGTCGGCGTTCCTCAGCCGATTACCGTGCCCGGCAGGAGAGTTGGTGGCTCCTGAGTTGATCCGCCAACCGCCGTGCGGCGCGCCCGAGCCGCTCCCGGTCGTCCGTGGCCAGCAGATCGAGCAGCATCCCGGCCAGCGCCGAGGCGGCGATCGTGGCCTCGGCCTCGGCGTCCTCGCGCGGCATCCCCGCGACGACCAGGTCACCGGCCAGCAGATCGACCCACGCCGACATCAGCCGTGCCCGGAAGTCCCCCGCGAGCAGGTCCGCGACCCGGGGGATCGTCAACGCCTCGAACACCAGCCGCACACGCGCCAGATGCTCGGGGACCGCGACCCAGTTCCAGTACGCGGTCACCACCGCACCCACGTCCCCCGCCGCATCGCCCACCGCGCCGCGAGCCGTCGCGACCTGCTCGGCCTCCACGAACTCCAGCACCGCGCGCAGCAGTTCCTCCTTGGAGCCGAACTGGTAGGAGAGCGTGTACGTACTCACCCCCAGTGCCCCCGCCAACGGCCGCAACGACAAGTCCCCCAGCCCCGTACGAGCCAGCTCGTCCACCACGGCCCGCAAGATCTCCGGCCGCCGCTCCGGGTTAGGTTTCCGTCCCATGCCTCGGAAACTACCGGACACAGCGTGGACGGGACGGGCCCCGCCGCCGGGCCCGCCAAACCCCACTCCCTCCCCGCCGAGCCGGTTCCCTCCCTGCGGCGGACGCCGCTACGCGCCGGTGGTGGAGCCCGGGCGGACGATCATCAGGATGGTGACCACGGCCCACAGCACGTTGAAGACGCCCGTGAACATCGCCAGGCGCACTGTCGCTTCGCGGCCCGGGAGGGGACCGCGGTCTGCCGGCGGGGAGTACAGGGCGTTCACGATGGCGGCTTGGCGGGGGAGGATCAGGCCGCCCAAAGCGGCGGCGGCCAACGCGGTGAGCACGATCGACACGATCAGCCATGCGCTGCCGAGAACGCCCATGCTGCTCGCCGTGCCGAAACCGAACACCGGGACGGCCGCGCCGATGAAGGCGTACGTCACGCAGATGCGGTGCAACTGCCGCACCGACGACACCGCCCCCGGGTCCCCCGGGTCGGCGAGTGCGCGCCGTGCCTCGGTCGGGAAGCGGCTCGCCGCGACGGTCACCGGCCCGATGGCGACGATCGCCACCAGGACGTGCAGGATCAGCAGGAATTTGGACACGGCGGTGGTTCTCCCGGATGGGCGGAAACGCGACGGCAACGACGCTAGGCCGCACTCCATGGCCCGAAGAAGTGGCGAAAGTGACAGGTTCCAACGGGTTCTCGCCACAACGTCTGTAGGCGGTGGTTGCGATGCGTGGCAGGTAGGACCCCAGTTCAGAGCGGTTGGCGGCAATCGGGTGGAGGGCTAGTGTTGCGCCATGCACACGGTCGCCGTCCTCGCGCTCGACCGGGTCGTCGCGTTCGACTTCGTGACCCCGATGGAGGTCTTCAGCCTGACCCGCCTCCCGGACGGGCGGCCCGGTTACCGCGTCATCGTGTGCGCGGCCACCCCCGACGTGGAGTCCGCGCTGTTCGGGATCCGCGCGCCGTACGGCCTCGACGCGCTGGAGCAGGCCGACACCGTCATCGTCCCCGGCACCCACGAGTTCTCCGCGTCCGTGCCGGACGAGATCCTGGACGCGCTGCGCAAGGCCGCGGCCGACGGTACCCGCATCGCGTCGATCTGCGCGGGTGCGCTGGTCCTGGCAAAGACCGGTCTTCTCGACGGCCTCCGCGCCACCACCCACTGGCTGGCCGCCGACCGCCTCGCCGAGAGGCATCCGGACATCGAGGTCGACCCCAACGTCCTGTACGTCGACAACGGGCAGATCCTCACCTCCGCGGGCGCTGCCGCCGGGCTCGACCTGTGCCTGCACATGGTGCGCCGCGACTACGGCTCCGCGGTTGCCGCCGACACCGCGCGCCTGGCCGTCGTTCCACTCGAACGCGAGGGCGGGCAGGCGCAGTTCATCGTGCACACGAAGCCGCCCGCACCGGCCGGCTCGGCGATGGAGCCCCTGCTGCGCTGGATGGAGGACAATTGCGGCCGCGACCTCAGCCTGGACGACGTCGCCGCCGAAGCCGGTATGAGCACCCGCACGCTCAACCGCCGCTTCCGCGAACAGACCGGCACGACCCCGCTCCAGTGGCTGCAGCGCTCCCGGGTGCGCCGGGCCCAGTACCTCCTGGAGTCGACCACCCACTCTGTCGAACGCATCGCCGTCCAGGCAGGGTTCGGCTCACCCACCGCGTTCCGCGACAGGTTCAAGCGCACGGTCGGGGTCAGCCCCCAGGTGTACCGCAGATCCTTCCGCGCTCCGGAATACCCGGGGCCCTGATCCGGTCGCCGGAGCAGGTGGCTGGAGCAGGTGGCTGGAGCGCGCGGCCGGAGCACTGGCCTGAGCACGTGGCGAGAGCAGGTGGCCTGAGCATGTGGCTTGAGCGTGGCCCCGATGAGTTCCCTGAGCGGGTGCCCTGCGCCGCGGTCCGGCCCAGGGCACCCGTCCTCAAGGCGCCGTCAGCGCCTCCGTCGGCGGCAGCCGGGACGCGCGGATCGCCGGGTAGAGGCCGGCGACGGCGCCGATCACCAAGGTCGCCGCCAGGCCCCCGCCCGTCGCCCACAGCGGCAGGACGGCAGGCCACCCGCGCGTGCCCGCGTACACCGTCGTCACCACCGCGCCGAGGAGCACCCCGCCGACGCCGCCGAGCGCCGACAGCAGGAGCGACTCGGCGAGGAACTGCGTGCGGATCTGGCCCCGCGTCGCTCCCAACGAGCGCCGCAGGCCGATCTCCGCGCGGCGTTCCAGCACCGAGATCACCATCGTGTTGGCCACCCCGACGCCGCCGACCAGCAGTGCGACCGCGCCAAGGCCCAGCAGCAGTCCGGTGAACGCGCGATCGGTGGCGTGCCGTGCGGCGAGCGCGTCGGAGGGGCGTGAGACGTTCACCTCGTTCGGCGCCGCCGGATTCGCGGTCGCCGCCAGCACGTCGCGGACCGCCTCCACCGCGCCGTCGTCCGACCGCGAGTACACCGTCGTCGGATGCCCGTCGAAACCGAGCAACGCCGTCGCCACCGGCCACCCGATCAGCGCCGACGCGTTCAACTCCGGTGCGAGCGGCACGGGTTCGAGGATTCCGATGACGGTGAACCACTCGCCGCCCGCGAACACCCGGATGTCCGGCCCCGCGGCCCCCACCCCCAGGCGCTCGGCGGCGTCCGACCCCAGTACCACCGCCGGATAGCGCTCGGTCGCCGCATTGAGCCACGTCCCGTCCGCCAGCGCCGCGCCCACGGTACGCGGCAGGTCCAGGTGCGTCGCCCGCACCGTCATCGCGCCCGACTGCGCCGCCGGAATACGGTCGTTGCGGTAGACCTTCGTCTCCGGTACGTCCCCGACCGCCGCGACCTGCCGCACCGGACCGATCCGGGCGATCATCGGCACCGACTCCGGCGGCAGGCTCGCGTTCGCCCCGGACAGACTCTGTCCGGGCGCCACTGTCAGCAGGTTGGTACCCAACGCGTCCAGTTCCCGGTCGAGTTCGGCACGGCTCGATGACGAGATCCCGGCAACCGCCGTCATCGCGGCGATGCCGATCGCGATGCCCAGCGCCGACAGGAACACGCGCATGCGGCGCGTCCGCAGACCCGACACACCCACGCGCCACACGTCGCGCGGACGCAGTCGCGCGGGGGAGAGCAACTGGGCCATCTCACACCACCTTTCCGTCGCGCATGGCCACCTGTCGGGGCAGCGACGCGGCGATCTCGCGGTCGTGCGTGATGACCACGACCGTCGTACCGGCCGCGTGCAACTCCCGTAGCAGCGCCATCACTCCCGCGCCCGACGCCGAATCGAGGTTCCCGGTCGGTTCGTCCGCGAGCAGCAGCGCCGGTTCGCCGACCACCGCACGGGCGATCGCCACGCGCTGCCTTTCGCCGCCGGAGAGTTCGTGCGGCATGTGGTCGAGCCGGGTGCCGAGGCCGACGCGCATGAGCGTGCGTTCCGCGCGGCGACGGCGTTCGCGCAGCGGAACTCCCGTATACAGCAAGCCGTCCGCGACGTTGTCCACCGCGTTCTGACCCTGCGCCAGATGGAACTGCTGGAACACGAACCCGATCAGGCCCGCCCGCAGCGCCGACAACCGGCGGTCGGACAACGCGGCGATGTCGTGCCCGTCTATGCGCACCACACCCGTCGAGGGGCGGTCGAGCGTGCCGACGAGGTGCAGCATCGTGGACTTCCCCGAGCCGGACGGGCCGACGATGGCGACCAGTTCGCCGCGCGCGATGGTCAGGGACACCTCGCGCACGGCGGCCACCCCGCCCGGATAGGTCTTGCCTACCGCCGCCAACTCGACCAATGGCGTGGCCTCCTGGCGCAACGGCAGCTCCCGGAGCGAGGCGTCCGTATCCCGGAGCGCCGTACCGTACGCCGTCACGTCGGCATCCCCACGACCGCGCCCTCGGCGATCCCGCTTCCCGACACCTCGACGCGCCCGTTCGCGAACATCCCCGTCTCGACCGCCACGATGCGCGTCGCCGCGCCCTCCACGAGCTGGACGCCGTACCCGCCCTCGGCCAGCGCGAGCAGCGCCGCCACCGGCACGGTCAGCACCCCCTCGCGCCGGGACGCGGTGAACACGACGCTCACCGCGGCCTGGTCGAGCCCGTCCAGCGACCGCTGGTCCTCGACGTCGACGGTGACGCGGATCTTCGTCTTGGCGTCGCCCGAGCCGTCCCCGCCTCCGCCGCCTCCGTCGTCGCCGTCATCGCCCGCGTCGATGACCGTCAGCGTCCGTGCGACCTTCCCGTCGACCGTGCGGCCGTCCGGCAGCTTCACGGTGACAGGTGCCCCGATCGTCGCGAGCCGCTGCTGCGCCACGTCCAGGTCCACCACCACGACGCGGGTGAGCCCGGTGTGCGTGAGCACCGCGCCGCCGGGCTGCACGGCGTCGCCGACCGCGGCCTTGAGGGTGTCGACGCGGACCGGGCCGGCCGCGTAGACGACGCGGCCCAACTCCAGCGCGCCGGTCTGCTCCAGGCCGAGGGACTTCTGCCACTTCCTCACCGCCGTCGCGGTGGCGGACGTGTACTCGTCGTCGATCGTGAACCCGCGGTGGCCGAGCGCCCACAGGTTCTCCTCCAACTGCCGGACGTCCGCTCCCTCGGCGTCGACCGCGAGCGCGCGGTACGCGGGCAGCGCGCCGTACAACAGCACGACCGGCGTGTTGTCGAGGTGGTAGAGCGGCTTGCCGCGCTCGACAGCCGAGCCCGCGGCGGGCAGCCCGGTCACCGTGCCGGTCAGGCGTCCCGACACGGCCGTCTGGTCGCCGTGGCCCAGTTCGCCCGTCTCCGTCTCGGTGTCCACGAGCGTCTGCCGTGTCACCGGCGCGGTGGTCGGGGGCAGCCCGCGATTGCCGCCGCCGCCGTCGCCGGACGGCTCGCCGCCGCCGAACTCCGGCCGGAAGCCGAGCCCGGTCGCGGTCCCGGCCGCCACCGCGACCACCGCGACGGCCGCCCCGACCACGCGCCCGGTACGTCGGCGCCGCCTGCGCCGCGGGGCCGAGGCCGGGGTGTTCTCAGGGCCGGCCGGTTCGGTCGGGGCGGTCAACTCGGCAGGTCCGATCCCCGCGCCCGCATCTGACACATCGTCAGGTTTCGACCTCGCGTCCGGCCCGGACCCCGCGTCCGACCCCCGCACCTCCTCCGCCCCACTCACGGCGTCTTCACGTCGTTCACGCCGCCCTCGCCACCCGGGGGGAGCATGTTGCACTTCTTGCTCGCCGCGTCGAACGCCGGGTTCGACGGGTCGAGCCCGCTACCCGGGTCGTTCTGGATCTGCAAGCCGCCGTCCGGGCCCGGGTCGGGGAAGTTCGGCACGCCGTTCTCGCGCATGCACTTGGCCAGCTCGCGGTTGCGCTTCGCGATCTCCGGGTCGACCGGCTTGTTCTCCCCGGCGTTCGGCAGGAACTTCTTGCACACCTTCTCCGCCGCGTCGACGGCCTGCCGATCCACTCCCTCCGGAACGCTGATGTCCAGCCCGCCGTTGCCTTTCTGCACCGGGTCCGGGAACTGCGGCACGCCGTTCTCACGCATGCACTGCGCGTACCGCAGCGACTCCGCCAGCGCGTCGCCCGGCTCAGAGCCGTCCTTCGCCGCGCCGCTCGGGCTGTTGCTCGCGCTCGCCGACGGGTTGTCGGCACTGGCCACTTTGTCGTCGTGCCCGGACGACCCGCATCCGGCCAGCGCCACGGCCAGGGCCAGCATCACGCCGGCCACGGCAGTCCGGCCGCCCCGCACGCCGGGGCCGGTTCGTGTCACGGTATGCATCGCCGCGTTCCTCCTCCGCGGCCGGACGTCCGCCGACCGCTCCCGCCGCATTCGAGCCGACCGCGGCTGTCCCGGCCGTTTCCGAAAGCGCTAACGCGGAGGAAACGCGGCCCTCGCGAGCATGGGCCGATGCGCATATTGGTGGTCGAGGACGAACAACTGCTCGCGGACGCGGTCGCCAAGTGGCTGCGCGGCGACGCGCACGCGGTCGACGTCGTGCACGACGGCGGCACCGCCACCGAGCGGATCATGGTCAACGACTACGACGTGGTCGTCCTGGACCGCGACCTGCCCGTCCTGCACGGCGACGAGGTCTGCCGCCGCATGGTCGCGGACGGTTCCCCCGCCCGCGTGCTGATGCTCACCGCCGCGACCGAAGTCGGGGACCGGGTCGCCGGGTTCGCCCTCGGCGCCGACGACTACCTGCCCAAGCCCTTCGCCTTCGAGGAGCTTTCGGCACGGGTCGTCGCCCTCGGCCGCCGTGGCGGCCCGACCGCGCCGCCGGTCCTCCAGCGGGCCGGGATCCGGCTCGACCCGCATCGGCGCGAGGTCTACCGCGACGGACGGTACGTACCGTTGTCCCGCAAGGAGTTCGCCGTTCTGGCCGAACTCCTGCGCGCCGACGGGGCCGCGGTCTCCGCCGAAAAACTCCTGGAGAAGGCGTGGGACGAGAACGCCGACCCGTTCACCAATGCGGTCCGCATCGCCGTCCTCAAACTCCGCCGCAAGCTCGGCGACCCGGCCGTCGTGGTCACCGAACCGGGAGTGGGGTACCGGATCCCGTGACGAATCCGCTGCGCCGTCCCGCTCGGCTGACCCTGCGGGCCCGTCTCACACTTGTGTACGGCTGCCTGTTCATGCTCGCCGGGGTCCTCGTCCTCGGCACGACGTACGCCCTGCTCGCCCAGCAATTCCGCGAGCGCGGCGACAAGATGCTCTCGCACCAGATCGGCCCCGACGGCAACCCCCTTGCGCCGCCCGAGACTCCGTCCGCGATGCCGCCCGAGCACACAATCTCTTCCGGCGTCGGCCCCGACGACGGCACCCTCGACTACCAGACCGTCGAGCGCACGCAGGACGACGCCCTGTCCGCGCTCCTCACCCAGGGCGGCATCGCGCTCGCGGTGGTCGGCGCCGTGTCGGTGGGCTGCGGCTGGCTCATCGCCGGACGCGTCCTGCAACCGCTCCAGAGCGTCACCGACACCGCTCGCCGCATCTCCGAGGCCCCGGCCGCGGACCGCAGTCTGCACGAGCGCATCGCGCTCAAGGGGCCGCGCGACGAGATCAAGGAACTAGCCGACACCTTCGACGTCATGCTCTCCCGGCTCGACCACGCGTTCGACGGGCAGCGGCGGTTCATCGCCAACGCGTCCCACGAACTGCGCACGCCGCTCTCGCTCAACAAGGCCCTCCTGGAGGTCGCGGTGCGGGGCGCGGACACCTCGGCCGAGGTGCGCCGGCTCGGCACGACCCTGCTCGACATCAACGCGCGGCACGAGCGGCTCATCGACGGCCTTCTGCTGCTTGCGCGTTCGGAGGCCGAGGTGGCCGAACGGGCGTACGTCGACCTGGCCGACGTCGTGGACCACGTCGTCGCGCAGCTCGACCCCGGCCGGACCAAGGTCGTCGCGGCCCCGGACGAGGCACCCGTCACCGGCAACCCCGTGCTGCTCGAACGGCTTGTGCAGAACCTCGTCGAGAACGGCGTGCGGCACAACCTGCCCGAGGACGGCTGGGTCCGCGTCGACTGCGGTACGGAGGACGACGGGACCGTGCGGCTGGAGGTCAGCAACTCCGGTCCCGTCGTGGCCCGTTACGACGTCCCCGCGCTCTTCGAGCCGTTCCGCCGCCTCTCCGCCGACCGCCTCGCGGGCGCGCCCGGCGCGGGCCTCGGGCTGTCCATCGTGCGCGCGGTCGCCCGGGCGCACGGCGGAGACGCCCGGGCCGAACCCCGCGAGACCGGCGGACTGCGCGTCGTCGTGACCCTGCCGAAGGCCGACGACAGTTGGCCGGCCGAACCCGACGCGGCGGATCCCCGGCACGACGCCGCACGGCTCGTCGCCTGATGCTACGAGCGGTCGGCGTCGAGAGCGTGGTCCTTGAGGAACGCGCCGGCATGGGCTGCCGCCTCTTCCACGGTCGCGTAGCGGGTTCCTTCGGTGGCCGGGGCGCATGCTCCGTCGGCGCCCACACCTGTCCAACGCCAGTCGCCGGAAGGCGCCTGGGTCAGTTCGGCAGTGCCCCCGAAGAGCGCGAGCGTGCTCCTGCCCGCCGCCGCGGGCGCTGAGCGGCTGACCGCGTCGGGCCACTTCTTCCGGGCGCCTTGCCGGGTGATGCCCCAGGCGGCCCCCATCTGTTCGTAACTGGCCCCGTAGGAGCCGGCCGTTGCCGCCGCGTGCGCGGTCAACCGCCTGACCTCGGCGTCCATCACCTTCCAAGCGGCCAGGACGGACAGTGCCACGTCGACAGGATCCGCCGCCCACATCCGGTCCGCGGGCAGCCCGGTCTGTCGGGAGCGGATCGCCGAGGCCAGCGGGTTCAAGGCGTCGTACAGCGCCTTGTCGAGTTCCACCTGTTCGTCCGGGGTGATCTCAGAAACCGTCATGCGACAACTATAGTTCCCAAATCCGCTTTAAGGAAACAAAAGTTTCCACGCGGGCCGCAATCCGCCGCACCGGATTCACCGCATGCCCCGGCTCGTCGCCACGGTCTGTGTACGTCCTCGACCCGGTGGCTCGGCACAGGTCCGCAGCCGGAGACGTCGCGGCGCGGCGCGCCTGCGGCGAGGTACCGCGCCGGAGGCCACGGTCGCAAGTAACCTCCGGTGCCCGCCCGTCCGAGGTCAGGTGCGGGAGGAGAACTCCCAGGTTCCTTGTCCCTCGGGCAGTTCGCGGATCGTCAGTTCCGGGCGGTCGGCCGTTGGCGCCTGGATCAGCAGGGAATGCCTGCCGCCGTCCGCGCACGCGCCCGCAGGTTCCGAGGTCGCGTCGTCTGCGGGGCCGAACAACAGCCATTCCCCTTGCGGGCCGACGGCCATCAGGGTGTGCGTCCACGCGCAGCGCGACCCGTCGGGTCCGCGGACGGACCACGACAGCAAGGCAGAGGTGACGTTTCCCTGGACGAGGGTGAGAACGTGCCGGGCACCGGTGGGGTCCGTCTGCCGCCGAGCGCCGAGAAATGCCTCCGGCACCGCCTCGGGCTCGGCCCGGTCGGCGGCACGTTGCAGGGCCGCGGTCAGCCCGGAGTCCTTCCAGTACAGCGTCGAGCCGGTCTTGCCGAGGGTGGAGACGCCGGTGAACGTGCAGGCCCCGTCGGGCACGTCGTACGCCTTCTCCGTGCTCACCGTGACGTGGTCGTCCTCCACCGCGGCCGGGACGACGTGGGCGACGCACAGGGCGTGCGGGTACACGGCCCAGACCTTCCCGACCCGGTCCCCGACCTTGCCGTCGGTCAGCTCGAACCGGTGGTGGGTGGTGTTCGCCTCACCGATGCGCTGGGACGTGCCCTCCCAAATTCCCGCGACATCGGCCATGCCGCGCGTGACCGGCGCCGAGGTGGTGCTCGGGGCGGGGTCTCCCGGGGCCGGGGCGGCCCGGTCCCCGACGGCCGGGACGGTGCCGGTGTCGGTCGCCGCGGTGCCCCCGGACGTCCGGGGCTCGCTCGCGGCCGGGGTAGGGGAGCCGTTGCCGGCATTCGCGGTGGGGCCGCCGTCGTCCTTGTCCAACGCCGCCCACGTGCCGATGCCGATCACCAGCGCGACGGCGGCGGCCGCGGCGGTCACGGCGATTCTGCGCCGCGGTCCTCGCCGCGTTCCGGCAGTCAGGGCGGGCACAGGAGGCGTGCCCTGCTCGGACGCGCTGGGCGGCGCGTCGGAGGCGGCGGTGGCCAAGGGCTCGGGTGTGCTTGCAGGTTGGGGTGCGGCGTCCCCGGGGTGCGGGGCCTTCCCGGGGCGCGGCGCGCCGCGCCGGTCGCCGTTCGGGGCCTCGGAGTCGAGCAACTCAACGGCATGGCGTCCCAGACGCGCGATCACCGTGGCGGGCAGCCACGGCTCCGTCGTCGACCCGCCGTCCCACACGTCGCCCTCGGCGGTCAGCCGCACAAGCTCCGCGAGGCCGGGACGGTCGGCCGCGGCCGGTGCCAGGCAGTGTTCGACGAGGGCGGCCATCCGCTCGGGGACGTCGCTCAGGTCCTTGTCGTTCTGCAAGACCCGGAGCATCATCGCGTGCACACCGGAGGCAGGGTCCCCGAAGGGGGGCCGCGCGGTGGCGGCGAATGCCAGGACCGCACCGAGGGAGAACACGTCGCCGGCCGGAGTGACTTGCTCGCCTCGGAGTTGCTCGGGGGGCATGAAGCCCGGCGACCCGACGACGGACCCCGTCGCAGTGTGCCAGGCCGCGGTCTCCACCTCCACGGCGCGCGCGATGCCGAAGTCGATGATCCGCGGGCCGTCGATGGTCACCAACACGTTCGACGGTTTCAGGTCGCGGTGCACCAGCCCGGCTGCGTGGATGTCTGACAGGGCCCGTACCAGGCCGTTGGCCAAGGCGAACAGCGAAGGTTCGGGCAGCGCACCGTGCCAGCGGCCCACCACGTCGTGCAACGAAGGTCCCGCGACGTAGCCGGTGGCCACCCACGGCACCGCCGCGTCCGGGTCGGCGTCGAGGACCGGCGCGGTCCACCGCCCACACACGCTGCGCGCCACCGTTACCTCCCGGCGGAATCGGGCGCGAAACTCCGGGTTGTCCGCCATCTCGGGCCTGATCAGCTTGACGGCGACAGTGCGGCCGCCGTCGGACCGGGCGAGGTAGACCTGGCCCATGCCCCCGGTCCCCAGCCTGCCCAGCAGCCGGTACGGACCGACCAACTGCGGATCCTGCGCCCCGAGTTCCCGCATCTTCGTACGCCTCCCCGTTGTGCGCCCCCGACGACCGGCCCATTATTGCCGTCCACCCTCGCCACCGATCATGATCTGTGGAACGCGCCCTGGTCGCCGGGTCGTTGCGACTCCGCGATCGTGGTCCTTTGTCCGGACACCGCGTGCCCGTTCCCGCTGGTGTGAGGGGGTTCCGTCACCGCGCGGGTTGGGTTGGCGACAGGATGGGACGTCCAGGACGTGGGAAGGGGCGCGGTGTCGGGGTTGGTGTGGGGTCGGCCGCTGGAGGCCTGGGACCCGGAGCGCGTGGGCCCGTATACGTTGCTGCGGCTGCTGGGCGAAGGCGGCATGGGCCGCGTGTATCTCGCCCGCGGCCAGGGGACCAGGCTGTACGCGCTCAAGACCATCCGCCCGCACCTGGCCCACGACCGGGACTTCCGCGCCCGGTTCGTCCGCGAGGCGCGTGCGGCGCAGCGGGTGAGCGGGGCGTTCACCGCCCCCGTGGTCGGGGTGTCCGATCCTGACGAGGAAGTGCCTTGGCTGGCCACGGCGTTCGTCCCGGCTCCGGCGCTGGACGAGGCGGTGTCCGCGTGCGGCGTGCTGCCCGAGCGCGCGCTGTGGTGGCTGGCCGCCGGGATCACCGAGGCCCTGGCCGCCGTGCACGTCCACGGGCTCGTGCACCGGGACCTCAAACCGGGCAACGTCCTGATCGCCGAGGACGGCCCGCGCGTGATCGACTTCGGCATCGCCAAGGCCCTGCACTCGGTGACGGTGTACACCTCGACGGCCCAAATCGTCGGAACCCCGGGCTACATGGCGCCCGAGCACCTGCGCGGCGCCGCCGAACCCGCCAGCGACATCTTCTCCCTCGGCGCACTGCTGGTGTACGCCGCCACCGGGCGGTCTCCGTTCATCGGCCCCGACTTCTTCGCGGTGATGACCGCGACCTTCTTCGACGCCCCGGACCTCGACGGCGTCCCGGGCGGGATCGTCGAACTCGTCCAGGACTGCCTGGCGAAGGAGGCCGGTCGGCGCCCGACCCCCGGCGAAATCCTGGACCGCTTCGGGCGGTACGCCGGACCCGACGCGTCCGCCCACGCGGCGCGCGGGTGGCTGCCGCCGCGGGTCTGCGCCCTGATCGAGACCCGCGCCAGGCCGGAGGCCGCCCGGGACGCCGGACCCGACACGACGGACGTCCCGCCGCCGCCCCCGACCCGCCCGTTCGCCGAGGAGCAGGCCGAACATCCGCCGCCCGCGGAGGAATCTCCTGCGGACGAACCTCCCGCGGACGACAGCGCGGCGGATGACAGCGAGGACGGACCCCGCGAGGACGAAGCCCCGGAAACCGCCGCCGACACCGGCACGCCGCGCCGGGACGACGCCGAAGTCCGCGCGGAACTGGTCGAACTGCGCGCCCGAGCGATGGATGTCGGTGACGCCGGCGAACCCGCCCAAGCCCGCGACGCGTTCGCGGCGCTGATTCCCGACCACGTCCGACTACTGGGCGCCGACGACCCCGAGACCCTTGAGGCCCGTGCCTCGTACGGGTATTGGACCGCCAAGGCCGGCGACAACGCCGCCGCGCGGGACCTGTTCGCCGCGCTGATCCCGGACCAGGAACGCGTCCTGGGCACCGACCATCTCAACACGCTCGCTTCGCGCTTCGACTATCTCGCGAGTTTCGTCGCCGCGCCGGCGTCGTTCGACGAGGGACGCGACCTGTGCGCGGCCTTGGCCGCAAGCGCCTCGCGTGTACTCGGCCCCGAGACGCGTGAAGTGCTCCACGCGGAGTTCGCCCATGCGTACTTTGTCGGCCTTGCCGGTGACACGCCCGGCGCCGCGGAACTGTTCGCGAAAGTGGTGGCCCGGCAGATGCGCTACTTCGGACCCGACGATCCGGACGTCCTCGCCGTGCGCTACGGGCAGATTGCGTGGACCGCCATGGCCGGTGACTTCGCCACCGCGCGCGACCTGTGCGGAACACTGGCGTCCGAGCAGGCACTTGTCCTCGGGCACGACCATGAGGACACCATCGTCACGCGCTTGTTCCACGCCGCCCTCGTCGGCGAAGCGGGCGACCCCGACGGGGCACGAGATCTCCTCGCCGAAGTGGTCTCCGCGGCAGGTCGGGTCATCGGGCCGGAGCAGGAGACGACGCTTTCGGCGCGGTTCAGCTACGGCCGGTGGCTCGGCGTGGCGGGTGACCCCGCTGCGGCACGTGACCTGTTCGCAGTGCTGGTCGCCGACGCGGACCGCGTCATGGGAGCCGACCACCAGGACACACTGGACGCCCGCCGCGCCCATGCCCGATGGCTCGCCGAAGCGGGTGACCCCGCCACGGCACGCGACTTGTTCGGGGCACTGATCCCCGACCTGTCCAAGCCCCGCGTGCCCGAGGAGCGCGACGTGCTGATGCCTCCCGGCGCTGACGAACTCGGATCCGGAGCGGTCGAGGACGCCGCCGTCGCCCGGGACCTGTTCGCGTCCCAACTCGACGACCACACCCGCGATTTTGGACCCGACCACCCCGACACCGCCCGGGTACGCGAACACCACGCCTTCTGGTCCGCCGCAGCCGAGGCCGACCCGTTCGCCACGCCCACCCAACCCGCCTGACCCGTACGCGAGTTCACCCGAGCCACTGACTCACGGCCCAACTTCCAGCCTCGCGGGCGATGACGCCGATGTCGTCCGCGTCCTCCCGCGCGGCGGGTCGGGTGGTCGGCGCCGGAAGCGGCGTGCCCAGCCAGCAGTTCTGCGCGCCGGGTGTGGCTAGGACGATCTCGAAGCGGAGGTCCCCGCAGATCCACAGCGCTGCCAGGCCGTCGGTGAGGCTGTGCCACACGTACTCGGGGATACGGGACGCGTAGGTGCGTGCCACCGACCCGTCCGGCGCGAGCAGCATGACCCGGACGAAGACGGGAGTGGCAAGGGCAGGCAAGTCCCGCCACTCGAACGAGGGTACGACGTACCGGGGCTGGATGCTGCCCTCGGGGTCGGCCTCCTCCACTCGGCAGGGCCACACCTGCCAGGGGTGCTCCCCAACGACCTTGACCGCCTTTTCGGTCCAGACCCGGGACCGAGAGACCTTGCGTCGCAGCGCGATGGCGCCCACCAACGCGGAGAGGACGAAGGCGCCGACCATAGCCAGGGCGACTTCCTTGAGCGCGCCGCCGCCCAAGTAGACGGCCAACTCGAAAGGGATCCAGATCGCCGCGGCTTTTAGGCCCACCCGCACGCCGGCCTGCCTGATGAGGGTGGGTTGGCGGCGGAGTACCGCCGCGAACTCCCGCCCGCCTTCGGTGGCGATCGCCGGGCCGGGCGACACCCCGTAGCCGAACTGCCTTGCCTGCCGCGGCTCGTGCACGGTTTCCCCCGTCTGTCGGTCGACGTCGACAACAATGCCGAGTCCATCGTGGCGGCGGGTGTGAGGCAAGCCTTGCGGTTACGGGGCAGGAACGGAGCCGAGGCATTTCGGGCACCGGCAGGGCGGCCAGTGGGTGGGGGCGGCCGGTGCGGTCCACGCGCCGGGCTGGAACCGGATCGTCCGGGTGCTCGTGGCCGGATTTCGCCGCCCTTCGGCGTCGACGGAGTACACGCGAATAGTCATTAGCCGTGGCACGGGCGGACGCTATCCGCGGCGCCGACCACCGGGACACGCTGGACGCCCGCCGCGCCCACGCCCTATGGCTCGCCGAAGCCGGCGACCCCGCCACGGCCCGTGAGCTGTTCGCGGCGCTGATCCCCGACCTGGCCAAACCCCGGATCCGGAGGAACACGACGTGATGCTGCCCCCTGGCGCCGACGACCTCGGTTCCGGAGCAGCCGAGGACGCCGCCCTGGCCCGGGACCTGTTCGCGTCCCAACTCGCCGAGCACACCCGCGATTTCGGCCCTGACCACCCTGACACGTGCGCGTCCGCGAACACCACGCCTGCTGGGCTGCCAGGGCCGACGCCGACCCGTTCGCCGTGCCCCCAACCCGCCTGACCCGCACGGGAGTTCACCCAAGCCACTGACTGAGGGCCCAACTTCCAGCCTCGCGGGCGATGACGCCGATGTCGTCCGCGTTCTCCCGGTGCTCCCGGGCGAGGGTGGGACGGGTGGTCAGCTCCGGGAGCAGGGTGCCCGGCCAGCAGTCCTGCGCGCCGGGGGTGGCGAGGATGATCTCGAAGCGGAGGTCTCCGCAGATCCACAGCGCGCCCAAGCCGTCGGTGAAGCCGCGCCACACGTCGTCAGGGATGCGGGACGCGTACCTGCGCGCCACGGACCCGTCCGGCGCCAGCAGCATCACGCGGACGAAGACGGATGTGGCAAGCACCCGCATGTCTGCCCGCTCCGCGGAGCGCATGACGAACCGGTGGTGAATGGTCTTCTCCGGGTTGGCCTTCTCCACACGGCAGGGCCACACCTGCCAAGGATGCTCCTCGATCACCTTGACGGCCTTCTCGGTCCAGGCCCTGGACTTGGACACCTCGTATCGCCGAGTGACGGCAATCCCCAGTGCCTGGAGGACAACGAGGATGACCAACAGGAGGGCGAGGTCGCCGAGACCGCCTATTGCCCAGAAGACGACGAATTGGGTGGTGGTCAAGATCACCACAACCACCAGGCCCACCCGTTTGCCATGCTTCAGCGTGATCAAGGGCTGACGGCGGAGCACAGTCGCGAACTCCCGTCCGCCGTCGGTCGCTATCGCCGGGCCGGGCGATACCTCGTAGCCGAACTGCCTTGCCTGCCGCGGCTCGTGCACTGCTCCCCCGATTTTCGGTCGACGTCGCCAACAAGGTCGAGTTCATCGTGTCGGCCGGACGAGGGGCAAGGCTTGCGGTCACAGAGCAGCAGAGGAGCCGAGGCATTTCGGGCACCGGCAGGGCGGCCAGTGGGTGGGGGCGGCCGGTGCGGTCCACGCTCCGGGTTGGAACCGGATCGTCCGGGCGCTCGTGGCCGGATTTCGCCGCCCTTCTGCGTCAACGGAGTACACGCGAATGGTCATTAACCGTGGCACGGGCGGACGTTCGGGCACGGATGCGTCTCCCAGCGATTAGTGGGTTTCCCGCCAACCAGCAAACCGGATAGCGCTACGGTGAGCCATGGTTCGGGTACTAACCGCGTTCGTTGTTAAGGGGGAGACATGCGCGAGAACCCGTACGAAGGGATGTCCGCGCTGGCGTACTTCGGCAGGAAGCTGAAGGAGTTCAGGGAGAAGGCGGGGCTGAGCCAGGCCGCGCTGGCGAAGGAACTGAACTACAGCGACGGGTTGGTGGCGATGGTGGAGACGGCGCGGCGGTCGCCGTCGCGAGAGTTCGCCATCCTTACCGATCGAGTCCTGAAGACGAAGACCGAGGGCGTGTTGGAGCTGTTGTGGTACGTGGTGCACAACTCCGACAACCGCGACTGGTACCCGGACTACGTCGCGCTCGAAGCGTCGGCGATCCAGATCGACTACTTTTCGCCGACCGTTGTTCCGGGCCTATTGCAGACCGAGGCCTATGCGCGCGAGGTGGTTAATGCCGGGTGGGTGTACGCGCCCGAGGCCGCGGAAGAGGTTGTCGCGTTGCGCATGCGGCGTCAGGAGCTCATCGGACGCGGTGGTCAGCCGAAGGTGTGGGCGGTGGTTGACGAGTCGGTGCTGTTGCGGCGCGTTGGCAGTGAGGCGATCATGCGTGATCAACTCATCCATCTGGCAGACCTGTTGCGACGTCGCGTTGTCGTGTTGCAGGTACTGCCGCTGTCGGCGGGCGCTCACGCGGGAATGAACGGCGGGGTTGTGCTGCTGTCGTTCGAGGACAGCCCGACCTGCGCATATGTCGAGGGCATGGCCGGAGGCAAGCTTGTCGATCTTCCAACGGCAGTACGGCTATGCGAGCATAGCTACGACTTGCTGAGAACGGCCGCTTTGAGTCCGGAGGCCAGTCTGAGGTTGTTGGACTCGCTCACTGGAGGCGACGCATGAACCTTGCCGATCGCGATTCCGACGTTGCTTGGCGCAAGTCGAGTCGTAGTGCCACGACGGAATGCGTCGAGGTGGCCGCGCTCGATCCCGCCGTCGGGGTTCGCGACAGCAAGGCCACCGAGCGCGGCCACCTCTTGATCTCATCCTCGTCCTGGTCTCAACTCCTCCGCGACCTCAATCGCTTGTGAGCACCACGAGTTGGCGGGTTGCGCGCGTCATGGCGACGTAGCGGTCCACCGCCCCCTCGATCCCGGTCCCGAACGCCTCCGGGTCGACCAGCACAACCAGATCGAACTCCAGGCCCTTCGACAGCGTCGGCGTCAGCGACCGCACCCGCGACGTCGGCTCGAAGCCCGGGTCGCCGATGACGCACGCGACTCCCTCCGGGTTCTCGGCGACCCACGCGGCGAGGATCGAGTCCAGCTCGGCGGCGGAGCCGTACGTCACCGGAATTCCGCTGCTGCGTACGGACGTCGGCACGTTCGCGTCCGGCAGCTCCGCCCGGATGACCGGCTCGGCCGCCGCCATGACCTCTTCCGGCGTCCGGTAGTTGATGCTCAGCGAGGCCACCCGGACGCGGTCGAGGCCGATGCGCTCCAGGCGTTCGTCCCAGGTCTCGGTGAAGCCGTGCCGCGCCTGTGCCCGGTCGCCGACGATCGTGAAGCTCCGGGACGGGCAGCGGGTCAGCAGCATCTGCCATTCCGCGTCCGTGAGTTCCTGGGCCTCGTCCACGACGATGTGCGCGAACGGACCGGCCAACGGGTCGGCTGCCGCGCCCGGCAGTGCGCTCTCGTCGACGAGGCTGTCCTGCAAGTCCTTGCCGTGCAGCATCGTCACCGCGCCCTCGCCGTCCGCGTCGGCCTCGATGATGTTGCCGATGACGTCGGCCATCCGCGCGCGTTCGGCCTCCTCGGCGGCCTCCTGCCGACGCTTCCGCACCGACGCCTCGGGGTCGCCGAGCCGCAACCGCGCAGCGTCCAGGAGCGGCAGGTCCGACACCGTCCAAGCGTGCGGCGCGTGCTTGCGCTGAAGCATCCGTACCTCGTCGGCGGTCAGCCACGGCGCGCACATGCGGAGGTACGCCGGGACCGACCACAGGTCGCCGATCACGTCGGTCGGCTCCAGCAGCGGCCACGCCCGGTTCAGGGTGTCCAGCAGGTCCGGGTCCTGGCGCACCGACCTGCGGAACGCGTCGGGTGAGACCTCGTCGTCCCCCTCGAACTTGTCCGCAAGGATGTCCAGGATCTCCGCCAGGACCAGATCACGGGCCTCGTTGTGCGGCGTCGCCGCCGACGGTGCCGCGAACGCCTCGGCCCAGTCCTGCGCGCTCAGCCAGATGTCACCCCAGTCCGTCGACACCTCCATGCCCTCGGCCGGCGGCTCCTCGTAGAACCGGACGGCCTTCTCGACCGCCTTCACCATGTCCGCGGACGCCTTCAGCCCCGCCACCTCGGCGTCGGCCTCCGGCTCCGCCGCCGCGCCCTCGGGCAGCAGGTCCCGCAGCGTGCAGGTCCGCACTCCCTCCTCGCCGAGGCTCGGCAGCACGTCGGCGACATACGCGAGGTACGGCTGATGCGGCCCGACGAACAGCACGCCGCCGCGCCGGTGGCCCAGCCGTGGGTCCGCGTACAGGAGGTACGCCGACCGGTGCAGCGCGACCACGGTCTTTCCGGTGCCGGGACCGCCGTCCACGACGAGCGCGCCGCGCGAGCCCGCCCGGATGACCGCGTCCTGGTCGGCCTGGATCGTGCCGAGGACGTCCCGCATCCGGGAGGACCGGCTGCCGCCGAGGTCGGCGATGAAGGCCGACTGGTCGTCGAGGGCGGCATGTCCTTCGAGGCCGTCGGCGGTGAACACCTCGTCCCAGTAGTCGCTGACGCGTCCGCGCGTCCAGCGGTACCGGCGGCGGCTGGCGAGGCCCATCGGGTGCGCGTGTGTCGCGGCGAAGAACGGCTCGGCGGCGGGGGAGCGCCAGTCGAGCAGCAGGCGGCGGCCCGAGTCGTCGGTGAGGCCGAGGCGCCCGATGTAGACGGGCTCGGCGTCGTGCGCGCCGACGATGCGCCCGAGGCACAGGTCGAGGCCGAAGCGCCGCAGCGCACGCAGGCGGGACGACAGGCGGTGGACCTCGATGTCCCGGTCCATGGCGTCGCGGCCGACGCCGCCGGGCGCCTTGCGGGTGGCGTCGAGCTGGACGGACAGTTCGGCGATCGCCCGGTCGAGGCTTTCGGCGATGGCGGCGAAGTGGCGTTCGTCCGCGGCGATGAGGCAGGGGTCGGCCTTCGCGGCCAGCGGCTCGGGCAGGGCGAAAGCGTCGGCATCGCCGTGCAGGCGGTTCTCCGACAACTGCACACGCACGTGGTGAATCTCCTGATTCCGCAGGTTGTCCGGCATAGGCCTGCGATTTTGCGGTACGAAGGGGGCCTTGCCGCAAGGCCCCCCATGCGCTATAAGTTAAGAGTGGCAAGGAGAGAAGATTCCTCCTTGCCGTTAGTTTTTTCTGGCGGCGCGCCTGATGTATTTGCCGCGCCTGCGGCGCAGGTAGCGGATTGCGCCGCGGCGCTATTCGCACAATCATTCTCGGCGGCGTTCTCGATGGCGTTCTGGGCGGCGTTCTCGGGCTCGCTTGCGGCGATTTCGTGCGAGGCGGGCCAAACCGCCGTGGCCGCGACCGCGCCGACCACGACCAAGGCTGCCAACACGCCTGCGGTCGCCGGGAGTCCGGCCCCGGCGCCGAGCCATCCGGCCAGCGGATAGGTGACCAGCCAGCAGGCGTGCGACAGCGAGAACTGCGCCGCGTACGCCTCGGGCAGCTCCGCGTCGGACGCCGACCGCCGGATCAGCCGCCCGCTCGGCGTCAGCACCGCCGAACTCGCCGCGCCGATCGCCGCCCACGCACCGAGCAGCGCGAGCCACGTGCCCGTGCCGCCCGACACGGCGGTCACGGCCGCGGCGACGGCGAGCGGGACCGGGAGGGCGTACGCGGCGCTCAGCATCACCCGGCGGTCGCCGAGCCGTTCGAGCAGGTGGGGGAGCAGGAGCGCGGCGGCCATGGAGCCCGCGCCGTACGCCCCGAGCGCCAGCGACACCGCGCCCGCCGACCGCCCGAAGTGGTCGCGGACGACGACCACGGTGTCCACGAAGACGATCGCCCCGGCCGCCGCGACCGCCAGGTCCAGGGCGAGCAGCGCGCGCAGGCACGGCGTGGTCCAGAGCAGCCGGGTGCCGGACGTCGCTTTCGCACCGAGTGCGCGGGCGCGGTGCTTGCACGGGTCGCGGTCGGTGCGCCCGGCCGACCGGGTGGGCGCCGGCTTGGGGAGCACGGCCGACACGACCAGCGCCGCCGACGCCGCGAAACCGGCCACCGTGCCCGCGAAAAGCCAGTCGTACGACACGACCGCAAGCAGCCCGGCCGCGAGTGCCGGGCTGAACAGGCTCTCCAGGTCGTACGCCAGTCGCGACAGCGTCAGCGCCCGCGTGTACTCCGGTTCCTCGCGCAGCACTTGGGGGAGCGTCGCCTGGAAGGTCGGAGTGAAGGCCGCCGAGGCCGCCTGGAGCAGGAGGATCAGCACGTACACCTGCCACACGTGCGTCACGAACGGCAGGACGGCCGCGATCCCGGCGCGCACCGCGTCCGCGCCCGCGAGCAACACGCGGGGCGGGACCCGGGCGGCGACGGCGCCGATGAGCGGGGCGACCGCGACGTATGCGGCCACCTTGATCGCGAGCGCGGTGCCGAGCACGGTTCCGGCGTCCGACTCCGCGATGTCGTACGCGAGCAGGCTGAGCGCGACCGTCGCCAGACCCGTGCCGACCAACGCGATCACCTGCGCGGCGAACAGGCGGCGGTAGGTTCGGTTGCCCGGCAGGGGCGGCATGCGCGGGGTGTGCCGCGCGGCCGACGCGGTGCGCACGTTCGGCATGGCGGGCCTCATCCCGGTCGGAGCGAGGTGGTCCGTCCATCATAAGGCAACATGTGCATACGTGTGCACATGTTGTCGTCACTGATCCGGCCCGACAGCGCGGCGCCCGCTCAGTCGTGCGGCGGCAGCGCGCGGATCTGGTGGTCGGCCGCGCTCAGCACCTCGTCGACGAGGCGGCGCAGGTGGCCGTGACGCAGCGCGTACACGACGCGGCGGCCGTCCTTGCGGGCCACCACGAGGCCCGCGAGGCGCAGCTTCGCCAGGTGCTGGCTCACCGAGGTGCGCGGCGCGCCGGTCGCGTCGGTCAGGGTGCTCACGTCGGCCTCGCCCTCGGCGAGTTCGCGCATCAGCGCGAGGCGCGTGCGGTCGGCGAGCAGCGCGAGCACCGACACCGCGGCGTCCAGGCGGTCGGCGTCCGAGGCGGAGGCACGGCCGTGCGGCGGGTGCGCATCGGCTGCGGTGTCCTGGCTGCCCGAACTCATGCGCTCATCGTAGAGCGGGCGGCGCGGGGCTCCGCGGATCACGGCCGGGGCGGATTTGACGCGGACTTCAGTTCAAGATCAATGATGGTCGGCATGAACAGCGAAGCGAAAACCATCCTGCTCTTCCACAACACGATGCGGATCACCGACGGACACCTGGACGCCTTCCGCAAGGCCATCGCCGACGCCGTCGACTTCGCCGAGCGGCACGGACCCCAGCTCATGGTCGAAGTCTTCATCGACGAACCGGAGATGACGGCGCACAGCTTCCAGATGTTCGGTGACTCCGAGGCGGTGCGCGCGCATTGGCGACTTGCGGACCCCTACATCCAGGGCGTCATGGAGCACTGCCGCGTGGAGAGCTTCGAGGTGTACGGCCGGCCGGACGACGACGTGACCGAGGGGATACGCCGTGGAGTCGGGGACGGCGTGGTGACGTTCGCCCCGCAGGTCGCCGGATTCCTGCGCTTCGGCGCGGCGCCGAAGGACTGAACCGCCGGAACCCGGAGGGCTGTTGGTACGCGTGGTTCGCGGCAGCCCGGGAGCACGACAACGCGCGGACGCGGCGACGCGGGAGCACGACACCGCGGGAACGCGGCGACGCCCGGCCGGATGACCCGGCCGGGCGTCGGTGTTACTGCGGTCCCGCGTCAGCCCCACAACTGCGCGGGGCGTCCGGTGTATGGCTCAGACGTGGCTCAGATGCTGACGCCGTGGGCGCGCAGGTAGGCCAGCGGGTTGATGTCGGAGCCGTAGCTCGGGGTGGTGCGGATCTCGAAGTGCAGGTGCGGGCCGGTCGAGTTGCCGGTCGAGCCGGACAGGCCGATCTGCTGGCCGGTCGAGACCTTCTGGCCGACCGACACGGACGAGGACGACAGGTGGCCGTACTGGCTGTACTTGCCGTCGGCGTGCTTGATGACGACCTCGTTGCCGTACGCGCCGCCCCAGCCGGACTTGACGACCGTGCCGGAGGTGACCGCCTTGACGGAGGTGCCCGACGCGGCGGAGAAGTCCTCGCCGGTGTGGCCGTTCGACCACAGCGAGCCCGAGTTGCCGTACGAGCCGTGCGGCGCGCCCGGGACCGGACGGGTGTAGCCCGACGCGGAGGACGACGACGCGGTGGCGCTGTCACCCGAGTTCTTGGCCGTGGTGCCGCCGGACTTCGCGGAGCTGCCGGAGTCGGTGCTCAGCTTGGCGCCGGACTGGCTCTTGGCCTGGTTCTTGGTGCCGCCGGTCGAGGGCTTGGTGTCCTCGGTGAGCTTGGCACCGGTCTGCGGGGCCGCCGCCTGGCCGCCGGCCAGGGCGAGCTTCTGGCCCGCGTAGATCATGTTCGGGTTGCCGCCGACGACGCCGCGGTTGAGGTCGTACAGCTTCTCCCAGCCGCCGGCGACGTCCTGCGCGTCGGCGATCTTCGAGAGGGTGTCGCCGACGACGACGGTGTACGAGGTGGTGGCGGCCGACGCGGACGCGGGAGCCTTGCTCTCGGTCTTCGCCTCGGACTTGGCACCCGTCTTGGCGCCGGAACGGGCCTCGGACCTGGTGTCCTCGGACAGCTTCGAGCCGGACTGGCTCTTCGGCGCGGCCTCGGTCCTGGCGGTCGAGCCGCCGTTGGAGCCGGTGTCGATGGACGGGGTGCCGCTGTTCTTGGTCAGGCCCGCCTTGACGGAGCAGACCGGCCAGGCGCCGGGGCCCTGGCCCGCGAGCACCTTCTCGGCGATCGCGATCTGCTGGTCCTTGGTGGCCAGGTCGGCGCGCGGGGCGAACTGCGTGCCGCCGAACTCGCGCCAGGTGGAGCTGGTGAACTGAAGCCCACCGTAGAAGCCGTTGCCGGTGTTGATGGACCAGTTGCCGGTGCTCTCGCACTGGGCGACCTTGTCCCAGGTGCTGACGGGCGCGGCGGACGCGCTCGTGGCGCCGATCAGGGGGGCGGCGATCGCGGCGCCGGTGACACCGGCGGCGACGGCGATGCGGGACTTCGTGGTCAGACGGGTGCGAGTTGCGGACAGCATCAAGCGTTTCCTCTCCTACGCCTGCGAGGTGAGCTGTCGGATTCGGGCTGGAGTTGCCCGGCCGCTCTCGTCCGCCCTTCGGAAAGGGCCGTCGAGCGCGGCTTCACCCCAAGCCGTCCCGGTTGTCGCCGGGCCGGCGTTTCACCTGGTTCCCCCGCTTCTGCCGTGGTTGCTTCTCAGCGTTCCCCGTCTCGGCCGGCGGCAGAATTAGGCGTTCCGGCGAGCGGGGCCGATGTGTGGGACACCGACGCCGAGAAAGGTAGGCAGACGGACTCCGACAACTCAAATCCCCCTCCCGCAAAGCCAGTTTGGGAATATCGCGGAACGGGGAATAGGCCACGCGGTGTAGTTCGGATCGACCGGTATGTGTGCAAATTTCTCCGCACGGTGACCGCCGCGCCACAGAGGGCATGTTCGCCTCACCCACAGTGGCCCGCGTGTGATGCAGCGTCGATTCGGTAAAGCGGGGGCAAAGTTATGAGAATCCGACAGATCTCCGCGATTAGGACGTTCCGGATGTGGGAAAGGTGGCCCGCGACGTCACCGCGCCGCCGCACCGCGCACCTCGCGCCCGCGCGAAGCGACACCGCCCACGGAGTCGCCGCCGAGGGGCTTGTAGAAGAAGGTGCAGTCGCGCAGCGCCCCCGAGGGATCGGCCGCGTACCCGGGCACAATGCCGTACCGCGTCCATCCCGCCGCCGCGTACAGCCGCTCCGCCGGGCTCTCCGCCTCGGTGTCGAGCATGAGCAACGTGATCCCGGTCGCGGCGGCGTACTCCTCGGCGGTCCGCAGCAGCGTCCGTCCCAGGCCCCGCCCGCGGGCGTCGCGGTGGACCATCAGCTTGACGACGTCCGCGCGGTGCCCGCCGTTCGCCCACGTGTTGAAGGCGAGGCCGACCGTGCCGAGCAGGTGGCCGGGCGCGCCGCCGCTCTCGTCGGACGCGGTCCACACGACAAGCGCACCGGACCGAACGGCCTGCGCCTGACCCCGCCACCACGCGGCCGCGTCGGCGGGCGCGAAAGGCATCCGGAACCCGAGCGAAGCGCCGCCTGCCACGGTCTCCGCGAGAAGCGCCCCGAGCGCGGGTGCGGCGCGGTCGAAGCCGTCGGCCGACAGGCGGTGGATGCGGACCGCGGCCTCGTCCGTCACGGCGCCACCACCACGAGGGTGTAGCGCACCGGGCGGTCGCCCGGGTTGGCGTACGCGGACGCCCCCCACAGTCGGAAACTCATCGCGTCCCCTTCGGTGAGCGTGCGCGCAACCCCCTCGACGGTCACCGCGAGCGTGCCGTCGGCGACGCGGATGTGGTGTTCGAGGCCCGGCGTCGGCGGGCCGTCGTACGCGATATGCGCGCCCGGCCCGAGTTCCCCTTCGACGATCTCGGCGCGCAGGTCCGGATGCGGAGGCGACACCGAGCGCCGCACGAAACCGGAGGCCCGGTCGGTCCAGACCGGCTGCTCGTCCGCGCGCAGTACCCGCACCGGCTCGGTGTCGGACTCGACCTCGGCAAGGAGGCGCGACATCGTGCGGCCGTACGCCGCGCAGAGCTTGTTGAGCAGCGCGGCCGTCGGGCTGATCTCGGCGCGTTCGAGGCGCGAGAGCGTGGAGCGGCTGACCCCGGTCCGCCCGGCGAGTTCGTCCAGGGACCAGGTGCGCTCGACGCGCAGCGCGGTCAGCCGCCGGGCGAGGCGTTCATCGACATCGTTTCTCATATTCGGGACTTTATCCCGTATACGAGATCTGTTGGGGCGGCCCGGTGTCCTGTGTGGTGTCCATGGGGGATGGGGTGGGGCGCCGGGGGAGGTGCGGCCTGGAGTCATGCGTGTCGGGCCAGCCATTCCTTGAGATAGGCGGGGGGCTCGCCAGGTGCACCGGTGTCGGGGCGGGGGGCCGCGGCGGCGGTGCGGAGGGGGATCACGCCTGCCCAGTGGTCGAGGTGCCGGTCCGCGGCGTCCTCGGAGAGGCCGTGTGAGCGGGACTTCGCGGCCACGTCGGCCAGGTCCAGCGCGAACAGTGCGGTCTGCGCGGCCTCCTTGGCGTTCGGCGGGCGGCTGTCGGCGTACCTGCCGGGGATGAGGTGGTCGAGCAGTGTCGCCCAGCCGCGCGCGGTCTCGTCGGGGTCGGTCACCCGGCGCAGCGGCCCGTGGGCGATCACGCAGCGGTAGTCCATGGAGTGGTGCATGGCCGAGCGCGACAGGATCAGGGAGTCGGCGAGCGTCACCGCGAACGAGACCGGCAGCCCCTCGTCGCCCGCGTGCCGTACCGCGATGGCCAGATGCGAGCCGCTGGACGCGTGGAGGTAGAGGCGACCGGCGTCGCGGCCGAAGATCAGCGGCAGGATCTGCGGTCGGCCGAACGCGGTGAAGGAGACGTGCGCGAGAAACGCCTCGTCGAGGATCGCGTGCACGGTGTCCGCGTCGTAGCGCATGCGCTCGCGGTAGCGCGTGGGCGTGGTGACCTCGGTGCGGGCGTAGACGTCGGGGGTTGTCGGCGGCTCGGGGGTCTCGCGAGCGACACTCATGGCGGAACCTCTTTGTACTAGGTCAATCATGATTTGGTGCTAGTACAATAGGCGGAGGGGTCGGGGGACTGTCAACGGAATAGGGTGCGAGCGGGTGGTTCGGCGGCGGGACGTGGTTGAACGGCCCGGCAGGGCACGCGGGGCACGCAGGGGCCGGCGGTTGGGTCGCCGGGCGGCCGACCTGCGCGGCCGTGCGTGGCTCCGCTGTTCGGCGCAGCGCCGGCGGCACCGCCATTACCCGCAGTACGAGCAGCACCCGCAGTACGAGCAGCACCCGCAGTTCAGGAGGAAGCCGTGGCCCCGACCGGGCGTACCGCCGCCGAGATCGCGGCGTCGATCGAGCGCGATCTCCGGCAGGGCGACCTCGCGCCCGGTGACGCGCTGCCGCCCGTGCGGACCCTGGCCGCGGGGCTCGGCGTGAACCCCAACACCGTCGCCGCCGCGTACCGCCTGCTGCGCGAGCGCGGCATCGTCGAGGCGCAGGGCCGGGCGGGTACGCGCGTGCTGCCGCGCCCGGCGTCCACCGAACGCAACGCACTCGGCCCCGCCGCCCCGCCCGGGACCCGCATGCTGGTCATGGGCGAACCGGATCCGGCGCTGCTGCCCGACCCGGTGTTCCCCGATCCGGCGACGTGGCGCCCGCTCTACAACCACCCGCCGCTGTACGGCCCGCTCGGCGACGCCGCGCGCATGGTCCTCGCGGCCGAGGGCGTGCCGGCGGACCACCTCGTCGTCACCTCCGGTGCCCTCGACGCCATCGAACGCGCGCTCATGGCGCACACCCGTCCTGGGGACACCGTCCTTGTGGAGGACCCCGGCTGGGCGAACTTCCTCGACCTGCTGGCCGCCCTCAACCTGACCGCCCGCCCGGTGCGCGTCGATGACGACGGGCCGGTCCCGGACGACGTGGAGAACGGACTCCGCGACGGGGCCCGGGTGTTCGTCGTCACCGCCCGCGCGCAGAACCCCACGGGTGCGGCCGTCTCACCCCAACGGGCGGCGGAACTTCGGGCGGTGTTGGCCGCGCACCCCGACGTGCTGCTGATCCAGGACGATCACGGAAACGCCATCGCAGGAACGGAGTTGGCGTCCGTGGTCGGCGACACGGCGCACTGGGTGCACGTGCGGTCGAGCGCGAAGGCGTACGGCCCGGACCTGCGCTGCACGATCGCATGCGGGGACGAGACCACCATCGGCCGCATCGCCGGGCGCCAGCGCCTCGGGCCCGGATGGGTGAGTTACGTGCTGCAACACGCGGTCGCGCACGCCTGGACGTCGCCCGAGGTGGCGGCACAGGTCGAGCGCGCGCGGCAGGCGTACGCGGAACGCCGCGCGGCGCTGGTCGCCGCCCTCGCGCGCCACGGGATGCGGGCGTACGGCCGCTCGGGCATCAACGTGTGGGTGCCGGTGCGCGACGAGGTCGGCACGGTGGCCGAACTCCTCGCCCGAGGCTGGCTGATCGCGCCCGGGAAGCGCTTCCGCATCGTGTCGCCCCCAGCCGTGCGTGTCACGATCGCCCAACTGGCGCCGGACGAGGCCGAGCCTTTCGCGGCGGCTCTGGCCGCGGCCGCGAACGTCACGGGAGGGGCGGCCTACCACGCGGTCTGATCGCGTGGGTGTGGGGCGCCGACGTGGGTGCGCCGACACACGCCTGCGGCCGCCGGTCCGTCGTAGCCCGTGCATCCCGTCGCCAGGTCACCCCGTCACCGCAGCGGCCGGTCGGGGTGTCGGGGCGTCAGCCCTCGCCGCGGGCGGCCTCGCGGCGCTGACGTTTGCCCAGAGGGGCCTGGGACAGGTCGGTCGCCTGCGCGCGCAGGTTCTTGTAGCCGTAGCCGCGCTCCGACAGCCACGCCTCAGCGGCCGCCTCCGCGCGTGCGGTGGCGGGCACGATGTCCTCCTCCGCCTCACCGGAGTCCTCGAACCGGAAGGTGAACGCGTCCCGTGCGGCGATGTCGTACGCCAGGTGCCCTTCGCGGGTGAACGCCGAGCGCAGGACGTCGTGTTCCGCGGCGTGCGCCAGCAGCTCGGCGCGCTGGTCGGCGTCGAGACCGGCGAAGACACCGCGGACGGTGATGCGGAATGTGCGCGTGCTCATGACCGGACCCTAGCCTTCGCGTGCGGTATGCCCAACTGGTTTGGCCGGCCCGGGATTCGGTCGGTCGTCGCGGATTGTGTCGGTGGCGGACCGGGCGGTCGAAACGGCCCGCGCCGACGGCGCCCCGATCGTCGCCGTGCCCGTGCCCGTCCCGTCCTCGTGCCCGTCCCCATGCCTGTCCCCATGCCGTCCTCGTGCCCGTGCCCGTCCCGTCCTCGCGCCCGTCCTCGTGCCCGTCCTCGTGCCGTCCTCACCCCGTCCGAACCGGGGAGCGCTTACGCTTCCTGACATGCCACAACCGCCAGCCCTGCATGTCATCGCGGGGGCCGCGCCGCCCGTCCTGGAGATCGCGCACGCACTGCGCCTCATCCGGGCGTGGGGGTGGGACCCGTGCCTCACGTTGACGCCCTCCGCCGCCCGCTGGGTGGAGAAGTCGGCGGACGACATCGCGGAGGCGGCCGGGCGGTACCCGCGGACCGCGGAGCGCCTGCCCGGGGAGGAGAAGCCCTTCCCGCCGGCGTCGGCGGTCCTCGCGGCGCCGCTGACGTTCAACACGCTCAACAAGTGGACATCCGGTATTTCCGACAATGTGGCACTCGGCGGGCTGAACGAGGCGCTGGGCGCCAAGTTGCCCATGGTCGCGGCGCCGTACTTCAACGCGGACCTGGCCGCGCACCCGCGCTACCCGACGAGCGCATCGGTGCTGCGGCGGGCGGGTGTACGCCTGGTCACCAACGGCGAAGGCGCACCGATGACGCTCCCGGGCACCGCGTGGTGGGAGGCGGTGCTGCGGGAACTCCCCGGCCGACCCTGAGGGTTGAACGGCACCGCGGTGTCGGGTGCGGCATGCGGAGGCGTCCCGGCCGACCCCGCCCGGCCGCTGTCAGCCGCGTGCGAGCGTCCAGCGCCCGTCGGTCCGGATGTGCAGGTAGCGCGTGGGATCGCGCATCGGCAGCCGCAGCGTGCACCGGTTGTTCTCGTCGACCAGGTCCTCCAGCCACCGCCCCGCGCCGTTGTGCAGCGCGACGGTGATCGGGCCGTTGCCGTCGAACTGGACGTTCAGCAGGCCGGCGGGTGGCTCCCAGCGCACGACGTCGCTGCCCTGACCCTGGACCACCGGGCCGATCGACCGGGCCGCGTCGAGCGGCAACAGCGCCACGGACCACGGGCCTTCGTGCTCGACGCGCAGGCGGCAGCGGCCATCGGCGGGGGCGGTGAACAGACCTCGGCCGGGCAGGCCCGCATACGTCGAGTAGGCCGTCCCGGCGGTACGCCCGAACGCGTCGCAGGCGTACAGGAACCCGCGTCCGGCGCGGCCACCCGGGGTGAACTCGGCCATGACGGCGAACAGGCCCATGGGTACGGCGAGTTCGAACGCGGCGTTGCCGTGGCCGTCGTGGCGGACGGGCAACTGCGGTGCGGGCGCGGCTGCTTGGTGCGAGACCGAGGGGAGCGGAGGGGCCGGAGGGTTCACCGCGGGCACGGCCGCCCCCGGCGCGAACGGCGCCGGGAACGGCGGCGGAGCGGGCGGTTGCGACGGGAACGGGAGCTGCTGCTGTGATGGTTGCTGCTGTGCAGCCGTCCGCGCGCGGTACGCCTGGAGGTACGCCGCGGCCCCGGCAGCCGGGTTCGTGTTGTCCAACATCGGTGTGGGAAACGGAAGTTGCCGCACCGGTATGCCCAGGTCCGAACTCAACTGCACGATGCCGCCCGGGTACGGTCGCCCCAGCGTACCCAGCCACCAGTCGCCCCCGTGCCGCTTGAGCTCCGCGAGCAGCAGCGCCGTGCCGGGCGCGATGTGGGCCGCGTCCAGGTCCATGTACGCGGTGTCCGCGCCGCCCGAGGACAGTCGCATGCGTCCCGCTGCCGCGTACGTCGGCCCGCCGGGCGCGGTCGGGGCGGCGTGCGCCACGAACACCAGGTGATGCAACTCGGCGGGCACCGCGCGCAGATCGACGACAAGTTGCAGCTCGCCGGTGTGGCTCGGAACCAGGCGTACGCCCCCTTCGGGGAACGCACCGCGCATGGGCCCGACCGCGTAGTGGGCCCCCTGGAGCCGCCAGCCCTCGCCCAGCCCGAGGCAACCCGCCTGGAGCGCGACGCCCGGACCGGACGCGCTGATGCCGACCATCAGATCCCCGGCGGGCGCGACCTCGCCGATGTGCGCACTGTCCCCGATCCGCAGTCTGCGCATGCGCTGGCCCCCGATCCGTGCGCCTCCGCGAGTGGGCGGCCGTGGGCGCGGACGCGCCGCCGGACGGCAACCTACCCGACGGGAATCGACGCCGTCCGTCAGGCACACGCCCAGAGCGACCCCGGATGCGACCCTCGGCGCGACTGCGGGGGCCGCCCCGGGCTCGACCCCGGGTACGCCTCAGTAGTCGACGGCGTCGCGGATGATCGGGCAGGTCATGCAGTGGCCGCCGCCGCGCCCCCGGCCCAGTTCCGCGCCGACGATCGTGACGACCTCGACACCCGCCTCGCGCAGCAGCGTGTTCGTCGTCGTGTTGCGGTCGTACGTGAACACCACGCCCGGCTCCACCGCCACCGCGTTGTTGCCGCTGTCCCACTGCTGCCGCTCCGACGCGTACTCATCGCCGCCGGTCTCGATGACGCGAAGCGCGGAAAGGCCCAGCGCCTTCGCCACCACGTCCGTGAACGCCCGGCCCTCCTCCGCCGTCACGTCCAGCCCCGCCGCGTTGTCCGCGGGGCGCAGCGTGAACGTGCGTACGGCGTCCATGATCCGCGGGTAGAGCGTGACGACGTCGCGGTCGGCGAAGGTGAACACCGTGTCCAGGTGCATGGCCGCCCGCAGCTTGGGCATGCCCGCGACGATCACCCGGTCGGCCGCGCCGCGCGCGAACAGCGCGGCGGCGACCTGCGTGATGGCCTGCCGCGAGGTGCGCTCGCTCATCCCCATCAGGACCACGCCGCCGCCCACCGGCATGATGTCGCCGCCCTCGAACGTCGCCTGTTCCCAGTCCTGTTCGGGATCGCCCCACCACACGGTCGACCCCGCGTAGTCGGGGTGGAACGTGTAGATCGCCTTCATCAGCAGGGTCTCGTCGCGTCGGGCCTGCCAGTAGAGGGGGTTGAGGGTGAGGCCGCCGTACAGCCAGCACGTGGTGTCGCGCGTGTAGAGGGTGTTGGGCAGTGGGGGCATCAGGTACTCGCGGGAGCCGACCTGCTCGCGGGCGAGCAGCACGTACGGCGGCCGGAACTCCTCCGGCAGGTCGGCGGTGGCCAGCCCGCCGATCAGGTACTCCGCGAGCTGCCGTGCCTCCAGCGTCTCCAGGAACGCCCGGGTGGTCTCGATGAGGCCCAGGCCGACCTGGTTCGCGGTGATCTTGCGGTCCAGCAGCCACGCCTTCGCGTCCGGGATGGCCATGGTCTCGGCCAGCAGCGCGTGCAGCTCCACGACCTCGACGCCGCGCGAGGTCAGCTTGTCGACGAAGTCGGCGTGGTCGCGCTGCGCGTTCTCCACCCACATGACGTCGTCGAAGAGGAGCTCGTCGGCGTTTGTGGGCGTCAGCCTGCGGTGCGCGAGGCCGGGGGCGCAGACCAGGACCTTGCGGAGCCGGCCCACTTCGGAGTGCACGCCGTACGCCTGGACGGGGGAGTCGGCCGGAGCGGCCATGCGGTCACCTTGCCTTTCGCGGGTCTGCGGCGGCGGTGCCGGACGCGGTCGGGTGCGTACGGGTGCTTCCGGGCACGGCTCCGCCGCGGCGGCGCTCCCGGGAGAGTGATCGGTTAGCTACGGGGATAAACGCGATCTGACAGTTCTTCATATTGTTTGTGGCGTTTCAGTGTGAATTCATGCGGTTCTTCTAGGGTGTGGCCATCGGTCGGCGACCGCGGAGGACGCGAATGACGGGCCCCGAGGGCACGAAGGAACCAGGTTCGCAGGGATCGGGCAGGCAGGGGTCGGGCACGTCGGGGTCGCGAACCTCGGGATCGGGCACGTCGGGATCGGGCATGTCGGCGTCGGGCACCTCGGGATCGAGTGCGTCGGGGGCGGGCGGTGCTGTGAAGCTCTCCGTGCCGACGCTCACCGCACTCGTGGTCGGCTCCATGGTCGGCGCCGGGGTGTTCTCCCTGCCGCGCCGCTTCGCGCAGGAGACCGGGGTCACCGGGGCGCTGATCGCGTGGGCGATCGCGGGCACCGGCATGCTGATGCTCGCCTTCGTGTTCCAGACGCTCGCGGTGCGGCGGCCGGACCTGGACGCGGGTGTGTACGCGTACGCCAAGGCCGGTTTCGGCGAGTACCCCGGCTTCTTCTCGGCTTTCGGCTACTGGGCGAGCGCGTGCGTGGGGAACGCGACGTACTGGGTCCTCATCATGTCCACCATCGGCGCCATCGCCCCCGTGCTGGGCGACGGCGACACCGTGCTCGCGGTGGTGCTCTCCTCGGTCGGGCTGTGGGGGTTCTTCCTGCTGATCCGGCGCGGCGTGAAGGAGGCCGCGGCGATCAACCGGATCGTCACGGTCGCCAAGATCGTGCCGATCCTCTTCTTCGTCGTCCTGGCGCTCTTCTACCTCGACCCGGGGGTCTTCGCCGACAACGTCACGGGCGCCGACTACACCGGCTCGCTCTTCGACCAGGTGCGCGGCACCATGCTCGCGACCGTCTTCGTCTTCCTCGGCGTCGAGGGTGCGAGCGTCTATTCGCGGCACGCCAAGCGCCGTGAGGACGTGGGGCGCGCGACGATCCTCGGGTTCCTCAGCGTCTTCGCGGTGTTCGCATCGGTGACGATCGTGTCGTACGGGATCATGCCGATGGACGAGATCGCCGAGCTGCGGCAGCCTTCGATGGCGGGTGTTCTTGAGGACGCGGTGGGCACGTGGGGCGAGGTCTTCATCAGCGTCGGGCTCATCGTGTCGGTGCTCGGGGCGTACCTGGCATGGACCCTGATGGCGGCCGAAGTGCTGTTCGTGGCCGCGAAGGACGACGACATGCCGCGGTTCCTCGGACGCGCCACGCCGGAGGACGTGCCGACGGCGGCGCTGCTCATGTCGACGCTGCTGACCCAAGTCGTGTTGATCGTCACGCTGTTCTCGGACGACGCCTTCGATTTCGCGCTCAATATGACGAGCGCGCTGTCGCTTATCCCGTTTCTGCTGGCGGCGTTGTTCGCCGTCAAGATCGCGGCGGGGCCGGGGTTCGGATTCGGAGCGGGGTCGGGGACAGGGTCGGGGCGGCCGGCGCCCGGGGCGAACGCCGATGGGGGCGGCGGGAGTGGGCGTGACCTCGTCATCAGCGTCATCGCCACGGTCTACACCGCGTTTCTGCTGTACGCCGCAGGGATGAAGTACGTGCTGGTCTCGTTCATCGTGTACGCCCCGGCGACGATCCTTTTCGTCATGGCCCGCCGGGAGCAGGGCCGGCGTTGGTTCTCGCGTCCGGAACTCGCGCTGCTGGTCTTCTCGATCGCGGGGGCCGTCGCGGGGGTCACGGCGCTGGCCGCGGGGTGGATCGAGCTGTGAGGACGAGTGGGGGCGTACGACGCCTGGTCAACTGAACCTGTTCCGGCTGGATTTCCGCACCGACTTCGACAAACCGACCGAACTCACGCCACCGACAAGGGGATTCCGACGCATGCGAGCCGTGACCTACAACGCGTACGCCACCGATGACTCCGGCCTGTCCGTCACCGAGATGCCCGATCCCAAGTGCGGTCCGGGCCAGATTCTCGTGCGGGTGCGTGCCGCGGCGGTCAACCCGGTGGACTGGAAGCTGATGACGGGCAAGCTCGACGGCATGATGGACGCCGTCTTCCCGGTGGTCCCCGGGTGGGACGTGGCCGGCGTGGTCGTCGCGCGCGGGCCCGACGCGCCGGAGTTCGAGATCGGCGACGAGGTGATGGCGTACGCCCGCAAGGACATGGTGCACGGCGGGACGTACGCCGAACTCGTCGCGGTCAACGCGGCGTCGGCGGCCCGCAAGCCCGCCGCCCTGGACTGGCCCGCCGCCGCGGGTCTGCCGCTCGCCGGCATGACCGCGCAACGCACCTTGGAACGTCTGGGAGTGGGACCCGGCGACGTGGTGGTGATCCACGGGGCCGCCGGGGGAGTGGGCAGCATCGGCGTGCAGTTCGCGCGCGAGAAGGGCGCCCGGGTGATCGGGACCGCGTCGGAGCGCAACCACGACTACCTGCGCGAGTTGGGCGCCGAGCCGACCGCGTACGGGGAAGGCGTCGTCGAACGCATTCGCGACCTCGCACCCGAAGGGGCCACCGCCGTCGCGGACTTCGTCGGCGGACAGCTGGAAACCACCCTCGCGGTCCTCGCGCCGGACGGTCGGCACGCGTCGATCGCGGACAACACCGTCGAGCAGCACGGCGGCAGTTGGATCTGGGTACGTCCGGACGGCGCGAAACTCGCCGAGCTGGGCGAGCTGGTGGACCGGGGCAAGCTGCGCGTGGAGGTCGCCGCGACGTACCCGTTCGCCGAGGTCCGGGCGGCTTGGGACGCCAGTCGCACGGGGCACACGCGCGGCAAGATCGTTCTCCTGCCCGACGGCGGCGATTCGTGACGGCGGCGATTCGTGACGGCGGCGATTCGTGACGGCGGCGATTCGTGACGGCGGTGGTTCGGCCGGCCGGGTGGTCGTGGCGTCCGGAGCGATGAGTTCGGGCGTCCGATCGAGTCTGTACTTGGAGGACGCGAAGCGTCGCCGTCGCCGAGGACATCAGGAGAGCGCATGACCCCCGCACCGGACGAACAGACCACCTCGAAGACCGGACTCCCGCCCGTCGTCGACCTCGCCACTTGGCAGGCCGCCCGCGACGAGCTCCTCGTCCGCGAAAAGGCCCACACGCGCGAAGGCGACGCCATCGCGGCGGCCCGACGCCGCCTGCCGATGGTGGAGTTCGACGGGACCGTCGAAATCGTCGGGCCCGACGGTCCCGTCCCGTTCCTGGACCTCTTCCAGGGCCGCGACGAACTCGTCGTCTACAAGCACATGTGGTACGACGGGGCGCCGCACCAAGGGCAGTGCGAGGGCTGCACGGCCTGCGCATGGCACGTGAAGGACGCCGTCTACCTCAACGCGCGCGGTGTCTCGTATGCGGTGCTGACGACCGGCGCATGGGACGAAGTCGCGGCGTACGTCGACTTCATGGGCTACACCGAACCCTGGTACTCGGTGCGCGGCGTGGCGGGCCCGGCCGGGGGCGACATGGGGTACCTCACCGCCTATCTGCGTGACGGGGACCGTACGTTCCTCACCTACTCGACCACCGGCCGTGGCATCGAGGTGGTGAACGGCTCCTTCGGGCTGCTCGACATGACGCCGTACGGCCGCGGCGAGACGTGGGAGGACCAGCCGGAGGGTCGGCCCGAGGGGCGGCACGCGTGCTGGTACTGGCGCACGGACGCGGACGGGGAGTCGACGTGGGGTCCGACCAGTCGGCCTGTGCCGCAGTGGACCAGGCCGGGGGCGACGCCGGTGGAGACGTTGGGGCGTGGCGGGGCGTGCCACTGACGGAAGCGTGAGACCTTCGCCCCATGGGGAGCCGCCGGGGCAACTACCCGGCGGCTCCAGGGCCTTCGCTGCCTGGGCCCCGGTCAGGGGGTGAGGGTGAACGCCGCGGTGGCGCGGGGTTCACCGTTGACGATGATCTCCAGGGTTCGCGGACCCGGCGGTTCCGTGCGGGTGGTGACCGGACGGAACGAGTGGGCCTTGGCGAGGGTGAACGTGTCGCCTTCGGCCTCGGCGAGGCGTTCGCCCAGGTGGAACACGCGGCGCGAACCGTCGCGCACCACCGCGTACCTGAGCACCAGGGCGCCGGGGGCGTCGGCGCGTACGGTCACCTTGAAGGGGAGGCGGTCGCCCACCGCGACGGTGGGGTCGGCGGTGAGGGCGTCTACGCGTCCGGTGCCGTGTGCCGCGCCGACGAGGGTCAGGGCCTCGGGGTGGCCGGTGCGCAGCAGGCCGCGTACGGCGTGGCGCAGGACGCGGTCGGTGTGCGTGCCGCCCGCGACCTGCCAGCGGGCGAGCAGCGCGACCGCGGTGGCCGGGTCGTCCTTCGCGATGTCGTTGACGTGGTTGGCGACCGAGCGGCGGACGTACTCGCTGGGGTCGTCGCGCAGGTGATCGAGGATGGGCAGCGTGGGGCCGGTTGCGTCCATCAGCCAGCGGACGCGCGTACCCCAGGGCAGGCGCGGGCGTGTTCCCTCGGAGGCGAGGCGGCGGAGGTGTTCGTCGTCGGAGTCGGCCCAGCCGCGCATGGTGGCGAGCGCGGTCTCGCGGTAGCGGTCGAGGTAGGGGCGTACGGCGAACTCGCCGGTGGCGTACGGCGTGATGACCGCGATCGTGGCCATGGCCTCGTCGAGGTGCGCGACGCCGTACTCGGCGATGTAGTCGGTGGCGGGCCAGCCGCTCCACATGTCGAGGCGGACGTGGGCGGCGGCTTCACGGAGGACGGGGGCGGCCTCGGGGAAGGGGAGGTCGAGGGTGGTGTGCAGGGCGCGGGCGACGTGGCGTACCCGGCTTTTGAGCTCCAGGCCCTCCAGGCCGTCGAGTGCGGTGGCGACGAAGCGGTCGCGCGGGAAGGCCGCGCGGGCGGCGGCGATCCCGTCCGCGAGGGTCGCGACCGATTGCGCGTTGATCATGTCCTTGAGGGGCTGAGCCATGGGGGCAGGGTGCCATCTCGGTCTGACAGCGTTGGTGGGCGCGCCACCTGCCGCCCGCATTAGTAAACGAACATGCATTTACAAACCCCAGGTCCCTGCGCTACCGTCACAGCAAGTAAACGAACGTACGTTTACTAACCCGACGCGCGTCGGAAACCGGATAGCCGACGGCCACCAATCTCTCACCACAACCGAAAGGGCTCAGGGATGGCACGACCACGTACGACCAGCGACGAGGCGATTCTCCAGGCGACCGCGCGAGCCATCGGGCAGCACGGGCCCAACAGCCTGACCCTGGGTGCCGTCGCCAAGGAAGCCGGGCTGGCGCCCGCAACCCTCGTCCAACGCTTCGGCTCCAAGCGCGGCCTCCTGCTCGCCCTCGCCGAACGCGCGCCGGACGACACCAGAGCCGCGTTCGCCCGCGCCCGTACCGCCGCCCCCGACTCACCCGTCAAGGCCCTGCACGACGCGTACGCCGCGATGGCGGTCGGCACGAGCACCCCCCAGGAGATGGCCAACAACCTGGCGTTCCTGCAACTCGACCTCACCGACCCGGAGTTCCGCGCCCACGCCGCCGCCCAGGCCGCCGCCTTCCGCAAGGCGACCGCCGCCCTGCTCGACGAGGCGGTATTCGCAGGCGAGTTGCGCGACGCCATGGACACCTCCCGCACCGCCCGCACCCTGCACGTCGTCTTCAGCGGAACCCTCATGCTCTGGGCCGTGGACGGCGAAGGCGACCCCCTTGCCCTCCTGCGCACCGACATCGAAGACACCCTGCACCCCTTCCGTGTCTGACCCGGACGCCGAGGTCCCCGCCGGTGACGCTCACCGAGGCCGCCGGCCGACGTCGCGAAACGGACCGACAGAACAGCCGTTCAGCGCAGGCGTTCCGTGTCCCCCAAGCAGCCGTCCTAGAGTGCCCACATGGCACTGCTCTTCCACGGGACGACCGACGATTGCCTGGCTTCCATACTGCGCCTGGGGCTTCGCCCGCTTCCGCACGAGCCCGAACGCGGGGTGTTCCTGAGCACCACCCCGGTCGCGGGCCGCGGTGGTGACCCGATGACGTTCGCCTTCGGGGAACTGGGGCCCGAACGGCGGCACCGCCGTGCGCAGCCGGGGCACATCGTCGTGGCCGATCTGCCCCCGCACCGGCTCGACCTGGTGCAGGAGGTGGTGACCAACACGGAGTTCGACATCGCGTGGCAGGCACAGCGGGTACGCGACCGGCTCACACCCTGGCACACCGGCTCGCTGTCGAGGTGGTGCCTGCTGTACTGGCTCGGGAGGAGCCTCGCGGACCGGCGGGCCACGGCCTTCGAGCCGCGCGACGTCATGGCGGCGATCGAAACGCGTGTCCGCCACCGTGCGCCGGAGTTGCGGGAGGACCTGACACCAGGCCAATGGCTGCGGTTCCTCGACGAATACATCCGCGTGATGAACGTGACGCCCTACTACGACGCGCGCCGGGAGCACAGACGCCGACGCGTGCTGAACGCCCACGGCATCACCCTGCCCGAGTGGATCGAGGAGGACAGTACCTCGCGGTCCTGCGAGCATTGCGTCGCCGACGTCTTCAGCTACGAGTTCGTGCTCACGCCGCTCGCGGACCACCCCGGATTTGCGGACTTCTGTGAGGCGCTCGCCGCGCGCACCGGGCTACCTCGAAGCGGCCTCGCGGCGAGCCCACCCGTGCTGTCCATGTCGTCGCTCGACCGCCCGCTGGCCGACGATCTCGCCTTCGTCGTACGTGCCCTCCAGGCACACGTCGAACCGTATCCGGCTGCCGCGGTCGAGCGGTTCTTCCTCCTGCGCGAGTGCGCGGCCCCGCCGTGGACCTGGCGCGACTGGTACGCCGAGTTCCCTCGGCAGGCCCCCGGCCTGCCGCGCGCCTGGACCGCGGACCACGCCGTTCCGGCACCGGTGGTACCGGCGGCGCTGCGGCAGCCGGACAGCCAGGTGCGCGCGTCGCACCTGCCACCGGACCTGATCGTCGGGGCGATTCAGGTCACCGACGGCCGCCGCCTCCTGTTCCGCCCCGACCGCCGCCGCGGTCAGACGCTCACGTCGCTGCTGTGGCGCGAGGCGTACCGCCTGCGCGCGGCCCGCTGATCGCGACGCGCGGGGCTTGGTCTGCGCGGGCCCGAACCCCTTTTTACACGTGCCACAGGACATAGGGGGTGAGCGTCGCCGCATGCCCTGGGTGCTCGGCAAGAAGAGCCTCCGGCGCGAACTCATGGTCGTCGAAGGAGAACCCCGGGGTGACCAACTCGGCCACGAGGGCGTAGTCGACATCCGGCGGCAGACTGGACGCCTTCCAGACCCCGCCCGGCACCACGAGGCTGCGTTCGCCGTCCGGGGCCAGGCGCGTCCGGGTGAGTTCGCCCCGGTCGTCCAGGGTGACGTAGTCGACCGGGCCGCCGTCGATGAGGTGGTGCAGGATGTCGCTGCGGTTGCGGTGCAGCCGGGAGATCGGCTCGCCGGCGGTCAGCAGGTAGTAGATGGAGGTCGCCGTCGGACGTTCGCCGTACGGCAGCGCGACCGTGTGCGGGCTGGTGTAGATCCGCCGGAAGAAGCCGCCTTCCGGGTGCGGCGCGAGGTCGTACCTGCGGATGATCTCCTCGGCGGCCATCGGACTCTCCTCGCGCGTGCCACGCCGTCGGCGCTGACGGACGTCCCTTTGTACCAAAAGGACGGTCGGCACGAGCCACCCGAGCACGGCCCTGGGGGGGGGGGGGGGGGGGGGGGGGGGGGGGGGGGGGGGGGGGGGGGGGGGG
>NZ_JBPKBH010000004.1:516076-583247 GCF_051388915.1 Yinghuangia sp. YIM S09857
CCGCGCCGCGCCGGCGGATCCCGACGCGGCGCGGACAGGGCCCACACGACCGGCCTGGCCGCCAGGGAGCCAGGCCGGCAGTCAGGGCCTCACGCAGCCCCGGTGACCCCGAACGCCTGCTGAAGACGCGGGATGTAGTCGTCCAGGCTGATCTTCCAGCACAGCCAGTTGTGCCCGCCGCGGCACTCGGCCCACGGAGTGCCGGTGCCGTCACCGTAGTTCACGTAGTACGAGGGCACGCCCGCGGCGTCCAGCGCCGCCTTGAAGTGCTGGTTCGCGCCTTGCAGCCACCACTCGAAGAACATGCCGTACGGGTCGCCGTCGTCCTCGACCGGCGGCACCGGACCGCCGCCGCCGTTCCCCACGTACACCGACACGCCCAGGCCTTGCAGCGCCGCCGCGTGCGCCCCCGGGTTCGCGTCGTTCCACAGGACGTCGGAGTAGGGGTAGTTGACCGAGAACGGGTACGGGGTCCCGTACAGGTCGTCGCTGCCGACCACGGGGGTGTAGAGCGGCGTCGTCAGGGAGGCGACCACGGCCATCCGCAGGTCCATCGACGCGCGCGACAAATCGAGGTCGCCGGAGAACGAAGCGACCTGGGAGAACAGGTCGGGGTGGCGTTCCGCGTACCGGACGGCGCCGAAGCCGCCCATCGAGATCCCGGCGACCGCGCGGTTCTGTTTGTCGGCCTTCGTGCGCAGGTTCAGGTCGATGAACGGGATGACCTGGTTGATGTGGAAGTTCTCCCAGCGCTGGGCTCCGGCGGCGCTGTTCTGGTTGAGCCAGTTCGAGTACCAGCCGCGCGGCCCGCCGTCCGGCATCACGAAGATCATCCCGGCCGAGCCGCCGACCGCGGGGTAGGCCGAGAAGTAGGTGGCGACGTCGGCGTCGGGCGTCGAGCCGTTCAGCAGGTAGAGCACGGGATAGCGCTTGGTCGGATTGCTGTAGTAGTCCGACGGCAGCACGATCCGCATGTGGTGCCCTCCGTCGTTGACCGCCGTCCCGGCGACCTCGGCGGTCGACACGGTGATCACGAAGTCGTGGGCCGTGTTCGGGACGTTCGGCTTCGGCGCGGTCGGGAGTCGGGTCAGCCCGTACGCGTCGCTCAGGGCCGGGGGCGAGGTCGGCGTGGTGGTGTCCGCGTTCGCGGCGGAGGGTCCGACGAGCGCGGTCGCGACCGCGCCGATGGCGACCGCGAGCGCGGCGGCGGACTTGGCGAGGGTTCGTTTCACAGGTGGATTCCTCGAAGTCGGCGGCACGGACGGGTCCGGCCGCAAGGCTTGGGGTCCAACGGAGGTACCAACGGAGTTGACGGGGAAGGCAGTTCGATCCGGTTCGAGAGCCGCTCCCCGGATAATGACCGACCGGTCGGCCATAGGCTCGGTCGCACGGCACGAGATGTCAAGCAAAGTCCCCGGAGGGACGGGGAGTTCGACCGGAACTCGCCCGTTGACGGCGAGTCGGCGACACCCGGTCCGCGGCTGCCGCGCGTAGCGGCCGCACGTCCGATGGTGGGGCAGGCCGTACCCTGCCTTCGGGTGGTCGCGCCCTGGGCCCGGGACCGGAACGAGGCCACGATTGTGGCCATGTCCTCCGCGTATTCCGCAGCCAACGCGCCCGACGGCAGCACAGGCGGCACTCCCGGCAGCGTTGACCACCATTCCGGCGGCTCGGGCCGTCCCGACCGCACCGTCTCCGCCAAGCGTGCACACGCGCTCCGCATCCTGCGTGAGCCCACACGGCTCCGCTCGCTGCGCGAGGCGCCGTACTTTGCGGTCGCGTCGCCGCTGACGTTCGTCCTGGTGCTGGTCTTCGGCGCCGGATTCCTGGTGTCGGTGCCGCTCTCCATCACGGTGGTCGGCCTCCCGCTGCTTGCCGGGATCATCCTGCTGGGCCGCTACCAGGGCGCCCTGCACCGGGGCCTTGCCCGGGTGCTGCTGCGCCGCGACATCGAGGGTCCGCGTCCCTTCCGGGCCCGCCCCGGCGCGTTCGGCTGGCTCGGGTCGGCGCTGGGGCATGCGGAGGGCTGGCGCGGCGTCGTGTTCCTGGTCGCCAGGCTGCCCGTCGCCATCGCCGGGCTTGCCGCGACCTGGATCTTCTGGTGCATGGGCATCCTGCTCCTGACCTATCCCATCTGGATGAAGCCCACCCAGAGCGGCGACAACGGAGACGGCGCCGGAGTGAACCTGGGGGGCAACCTGATGGGCTCGTGGTACGAACTGATCGCCGTCGGCCTGTTCGGCGCCGCACTCCTGCTCATCGCCCCGTGGGCCATTCGGCTCATCAGCCGGGCCGACATCTGGCTGATGCGGGCCCTGCTCGGCCCGACCAAGGTTTCCGAACGCCTACGCGACCTGGAGGAGACCCGCGCCATCGCGGTCGACGACTCCGCCGCCCGGCTGCGCCGCATCGAGCGCGACCTGCACGACGGCGCCCAGGCCCGCATCGTCGCCCTCGCCATGCACCTCAGCCAGGCGCAGGAACGCCTCGACCAAGACAACACCGCCGACGGCGCCGGCAGCGCCGCCGATCTCGCCAAGGCCCGGGCCCACGTGGACTCCGCCCTCGGCAACGCCCGCATCGCCATCACCGAACTCCGCGACCTCGCGCGCGGCATCCATCCGCCCGTCCTGGACCAAGGGCTCGACGCCGCACTGGCCACCCTCGCGTCGGGCAGCGCCGTCCCGGTCGGCCTGCACACCGACATCGCGCAACGCCCGCCCGCGTCCCTGGAGTCGATCGCGTACTTCTGCGCCGCCGAACTCCTCGCCAACGCCGGACGCCACAGCGACGCGACCCGCATCCTCGTGGACGCCGTGCGCCGCGGCGACACGCTGGTCGTCCGCGTCGAGGACAACGGCAACGGCGGCGCGCGCCTCCGCGAAGGCGGCGGCCTCGCCGGACTCGCGGAGCGGGTGCGTACGGTCGACGGCACGCTGGCGATCGAGAGCCCGCCGGGCGGGCCGACGCGGATCACCGTCGAACTCCCGGTCCCCGCGGCGTGAACCGCATCCGGCCCGCCGTACAGTGGCACCCCGCGCCCCGGCATCCCGTTCAGCGGCACCCGAGACCGCGACGCCCCCGGCCTCGGTGCCACGGTCCGCGGACGCGAGGCTGACATCATCGCTGCCATGCGCATTGTCATCGCCGAAGACGCCGCAGTCCTGCGCGACGGCCTGGTCCAACTCATCACCGACCGCGGCCACGAGGTCCCCGCCGCCCTGCCCGACGCGGAAGGTCTGCTGGCGGCCGTCGCCGAGCACCGCCCGGACGTCGCCGTCGTCGACATCCGCATGCCGCCCACCCACACCGACGAGGGGCTGCGCGCCGCGATCGAGGTCCGGAGGGCGTACCCGCAGACCGGCGTCCTGGTCTTCTCGCAGTACGTCGAGACGCGGTACGCCTCCCGCCTCCTCGCCGAGAACGCCGCCGGGGTCGGCTACCTCCTCAAGGAACGGGTGGTCGACGTACGGGACTTCATGGACGCCCTGGAGCGCGTGGCGGCGGGCGGCACCGCACTCGACCCCGAGGTTGTCGGCCAACTCCTCGGCGCGGGCCGCCGCGTCGACGCCCTGGACACCCTCACGCCGCGTGAACGCGACGTGCTCGCCCAGATGGCCGAGGGACGCTCCAACGCCGCGATCGCCAAAGCCCTCCGCATCTCGGACCGCGCGGTCGAGAAGCACATCGGCGGCATCTTCACCAAGCTCGACCTGCCCCCGTCGGACGAGGACCACCGGCGCGTGATGGCCGTACTCCGCTACCTGCGCGGCTGACGCGAGCTGCGCGCCCCGCCGTCCCCCCGCGCGCCCACGCGCGCGCGGGGACGGCGACCGCGCCCTGCATTGCGCTGCCAGTTGTGTCCGCCCGTCCGCGCGCGAGGGTGCCCGCGCAGCGCGGGGTTGAGGCCCCGGGCGTTGTGGCCGCGCGCCCACGCGCGCCAGGAAACGGCATCGCCGTAGTCCTCGTACCGCTTGGCGCCGTCCGCGCCCGCGCGCGAGGGAACGGCGTACGAGTGGGCGGGACGCCTACGAACGCGTACGCGAGGCCGTGCGTTCCGACCGTTCGCGCGCCGACAGCCCACGCGCCGCCGACGAACTCGCCGACACCGAGCGGCCGGACGCGGATTCCGCAGCCGAGTCCCGGCTGGGCGTCCGGCCGGACTCCCGGCCGGATTCCGCCTGTTCACGTTGCCGCTTCCCGCCCTCCCCGTCCGCGGCAGCGTCGCGCAGGGCGTCGGCGGAGGGGAGGGCGTTGCGTGCGGCTTCGGCGCGGAGCATGGCGTTCAGGGCGGTGAAGGGATCAATGGGCATGGCAGATCAGGTCCTTGCATTGTGCGATGGTGTGCTGAAGAGCGGGACGATGCGGCAGAGCCGTCCCCTCAGCAGCGCATCACCGCGCAGCGCAGGCACCGCGCATCCGCCGGCGGAGCCGGGGGAGCGCCCGGCGCGATCGGGCTGTACGGCGGCGGTACGACGACATCCACCACCGGCCGGGCCGGACGCACCACCCGCGGCGCGGCAGGGGCCGTACGCCTCCCGGGCGCCCGCACCTCGACATCGGCACCGGCAGCCGTCTGCTCGGCCCCGTCCGAGGGCACCGACGGCGCCCCGGGCAGGGAACCGCCGGAACTCCCAGTGCTCCCGGCACCGCCAGAACTCCCGGCAGCCCCGCTACCCGCGACGCCCCGCCCGCCCTCGACACCAGCACCGCCCGGCGTTCCCGCCCCCGGCAGCAGCACCAAGGCCGTCGCCGAAGCCACGGCCAAGAGCACGACGAGGATTGCGCACAGCACCGCGCCCGTCGCGCCGCGACCGCTGGACCGCGAAGTACCGTGCATGGGCAGACCTCCTGCGAGGCGTCTGCCATCCGCAACGGCGCCACCACGCACATGGGCAGCACCCAGTCACCCGCGCGGACCACGAAATCCACTCGGTTGACCCCACCCGCACACGATTCGTCGGACAAGCCGACCGGGCGCATCCCGCCCCGAGCCCCTCACCCCTCCCGAGGATGCGGTGGCGATCGAGGCGGACTTGGGGCCCGAGGCCGTCCGCGGGGCGGGTGTGCCGGGCGACGACGGTGTCGGTCAAGCGCACCGGGCCGATCCACCCCCGACCGGCCGCCCGGACCGCCCGCCCGTCACCCCTCCCGAGGATCCGGCGCGATCGTGTGCACCGCGTCCCGCAGCGCCTCGACCAACGCCTCCACCAGCGGCTGCGCCCAGCGCCGGCGCGCCGTCACGACGCCGATGTGCCGTGTCGGGCGCGGCTGTTCGAGCGCCACGAAGGCCAGCCCCTCACGGTGCGTCGCCAGCGCGATGCGCGGGATCAGCGCGAAGCCCACACCGGCCTCGACGAGCGACTGCGTGAACAGGTAGTCCGTGCTCGTGCACACCACCGACGGCTGGAAGCCCGCCATGCCGGACGCCCGGGCCAGCGGGGCGCCCGCCGCGCCGCAGCCGTCGATCCAGCGCTCGTCCGCGAGTTCCGCGATGCGCAGGGTGCGCCGCCCGGCCAGCCGGTGGCCACGCGGCAGCACGAGCCAGATCTGCTCGTTCATCAGCGGCATGAGCGTCAGGCGCGGCGTCGCCGGCGCGTGCCCGAAGTGGTACGTCAGCCCCAGGTCGGCCCGCCCCGACCGGACCAACTCGGCGGCGTCCTCCGGCTCCGCCTCCGTCACGGTCAGCTCGACGTCCGGGTGCGACGCGTTCAGCGCGATCAGCGCGGGCGGCAGCAGTGCCTGCCCGGCGCTGGTGAACGTCGCCACGCTCAGCGTGCCGGTACGCCCCTCCGCCAACCGGTCGATGCGCTCCTGCGCCGCCGCCAGCTCGGCCGCGACCGTCTCCGCCGCCTCCACCAACACCCGCCCCGACTCCGTCAGCGTGACGCCGCGCGTACTGCGCTCGACCACCGGTCGCCCGAGCGAGCGTTCGAGGGCGGCGACCTGCTGGGAGACCGCGGACGGTGTGAGCATCAGCGCGGCGGCGGCCCGTGCGAAGCTGCCCTGCTCGGACACCTCGCGGAGGATCTTCAGACGGTGCACGTCGATCATCAGATCCCCTTAATGCCCGTGAAGCAGTTCGATACTTCTGCTGTCGACCCTACGCGACCAGGATCGAGGCATGACAAAGAAGGCATGGGCACTCTTCGCCGCGATGTCGGTCGTGTGGGGCATCTCGTACCTGTTCATCAAGATCGCCGTCGAGGAGGTCTCGGCCCCGGTCGTCGTGGTCACGCGGACCGCGATCGCCGCCGCCGTCCTGGTGCCGCTGGCGCTGCACCGCCGCGCGTTCGGCACGCTGCGCGGGCGCGTGCGGATCGTCCTGGTGCTGGCACTGACCCATGTGGCGGGGCCGTTCCTGCTGATCACCTACGGCGAGGTGCACATCTCGTCCTCGCTGACCGCGCTGCTCATCGCCGCCCAGCCGATCATGATCGCGCTCATCGCGCTGAAGGCCGACGCGTCCGAGCGCGTCACCGGGCTCCGCGCGGTCGGCCTGGCCGTCGGCCTCGGCGGGGTGGGCACCCTGGTCGGCTTCGACCTGACCGGCGACCGCCTCGGCCTGCTCGGCGCGGGCATGGTGCTGCTGGCGACGCTCGGGTACGCCTGCGCGACGCTGATCGTCAAGCGCCACCTGTCCGATGTCCCGCCGGTGGCGCTCGCGGCGTCGACGATGAGCATCACCACGATCCTGCTGATGCCGTTCGCGATCGCCACCGCACCCGCGGCGATGCCGAGCGCGAGGGCCACCGGGTCCCTGGCGGCGCTCGGGCTGGTCTGCACCGCGCTCGCGTTCCTGGCGTTCTACGCGCTGATCGCCGAGGCGGGTGCCGGACGCGCGGCGCTCATCACGTACATCAACCCCGTCGTCGCGGTGCTGCTCGGCGTGCTGGTCCTCGACGAGAAGCTGAGCGCGTCGATCGCGGGCGGTACGGCGCTGATCCTCGCCGGTTCGTGGCTGGCCACGCGTCCCGCGAAGACGGTACGCGTGGCCCGCCCGCATGCCGCCGAGCCGGCGGACCCCCGTCGGCCGCCCGCCGCCTCCGGCACATCCGCCCTGGTCAGTCCTTGTACTCCGGAACCCGCTTCTCCTTCCGCGCGATGATCGCCTCCTCGAAGTTCTGCGTCGTCAGCCGGACGTACAGCTGCGCGTGCCCCTCGGCGTCCATGTGCGCCTGCATGCTCCCGGCCTCCAGGCCCGACCACAGCATGCGCTTGGTGATCTCGACGCCCACACGGCTGAACCCGATGATGCGCTCCGCGAGGTCGAAGCACTCGTCGAGCAGCTTCTCCTCCGGCACCACGCGCGAGACCAGGCCGATGCGCTCGGCCTCGGCGGCTTCCACGTCGCGGCCGGACAGCATGATCTCGAACGCGCGCGACGAGCCGATGGCGCGCGGCAGCAGGTAGCTGATGCCGAGCTCGGTCGCGGTCAGGCCGTTGTTGATGCCGGCGGCGCGGAAGTACGCGGCGTCCGAGGCGATGCGGATGTCGGTCGCGACCGAGAGGCAGAACCCGCCGCCGATGGCCGCGCCGTTGATCGCGCCGATGACCGGTTGGTGCATTTTGCGCAGGCCCAGGATCACGTCGTCGAGGATCTCCATCGACCGCCGCGCGATGCTCGTCCGGGTCAGGCCCTTGATACCGGGGATCCGCCCGGAGCTCTCCAGGTCCGCCCCGGAACAGAAGCCGCGCCCCGCGCCGGTGATCACCACCACCCGCGTATCGTTGTCCGCACTGACCTCCTCAAGGGCCTCACGGAAAGGGACCATCACGTCGAACGCCATGGCGTTCATCCGCTCGGGGCGGTTGAGCGTGATCAGGGTGACGTGCGGGCGCGGCTTGTCGATGAGCACGAACGACATGGGGCGGCATCCTCGGGCGGTCGGGAAGAACTGAGGGCGGGTCAGGTGTTCTTGATCGTGTCAATGATCACGGCCAAGCGCACCGGTACGGGGGCGCGATGTCAAGAGGCGAGCGCACAGAGGGGCAGCACGGGATGCTCGGCGGGTACGCGGATCCCCAGTCGTTCGACACCTTCGCCGGCGACTACGACCGCTACTCCGATCTCCACGACCCGCTCGGCGAATGGCTCGACACCCAGATCGTCGACCTCGCCCCCGCGGGCGGCCGGGCGCTGGACGCCGGGTGCGGCTCGGGGCGCCACGCGCACGCCCTCGCCGACAGCTACGACGAGGTGGTCGCCGCCGACCTGAGCCGCGCGCTCATCGAGACCGCGCGGCTGCGGCGTTCCCACCACCGGGTCAGCTACCGGGCGGTCGACCTGCACGACGTCGCCGACGAGGCGGGCTTCGACCTGGTCGTGAGCATGGCGACGCTGCACCACGTACCGGACCTCGACAAGGCACTCGAACACCTGCGCGGGCTGGTCCGCCCCGGCGGCACCGCGATCCTGGTCGACAACGTGGCGGCGCAGGCGACGCCCGCACGCTGGGCGTACCTCACGGGCGCCGCGTACGAGCTGCCGCGCGACATCGCCCGGCTCGGCGCGCGCGACGCCTGGTGGCTCTACCGCTTCCGCACCAGCCGCCCGTGGCTCGCCCACCTGCTCAGCGACCGGTACCTGACGCGGGCGCAGTACGAGCGGAGGTACGGGGAGGTCTTCCCGGGCGCGCGGTTCACCGACCTCGGCTTCGCATGCGCGATGGTGTGGCAGCGGAAAGCTGCCCCGCACACGTAACCGGCCAACGATTTCGCTTCCCGGACAAGGACTTTCATCCTGCACGTGACGCCTGGCATGCTGTGGCGCCACCTGGGAGCGAGGGGGTTCGATGCGCCGGTCCGCGCACGGCAATACCGGAACGACCGAGCAGACGGTAGGTACCGGGACACACCGAAAGACCGGCGTATGGACGGTGGCCGCCACGGCCTCGGTCCTCGCCTTGGTCCTGTCCGGCTGCGGCAAGGCGAGTGCCACCAAGGGCGCCGCCGCGGCCCCGGGCGCCCCCTGCGACCTGGTGTTGCAGGAGGAACGGGCGGTGCTGGGCGTCGGACCGCCGACCTCCGACGACACGCACAGCGGCAGCGCGTCGTCCAGCGCCTACTGCGAGTCCGCCGCGACCGAGGCCGCCAAGAAGGAGCCGCGGTGGGGGACCCTCCGGATCGAGTGGACGAGCTTCGCCGACGCCAAGAAGAACGACAAGCAGCGCACGCCCGCGCGCACCGGGCAGGAGCAGGCCAAGGCCGAGTACCAGTCCGCGCGCAGTGCCACGACCACCTCGACGTGCTCCGAACCACCGGTGACCGAACCGGAGTTCGCGATGGTCGACTGCTTCGAGCCGGGCGGCGAGTACGGTCCGACGCACGGCGCAGTGGTCGTCCGGCACCAGAGCACCGTCGTGTTCGTGCGCTACCAGGGCGCGGGCTACGACCCGTCCGTCGTGCACGCGACCCTCAAGCAGATCGCGGACCGCGCGATCCGCGCCCAGACATGACCCGGACCCGCCCGACGGGGAACTGAACCGGACCTGAGGACACCGCCCGCCCCGGCCGGCCGCGCACGTCCGCGGCCGGTCTTCTATTTTCGCTCACGGCCTGGTCGTCGCCTCGGGGCGGTTCCCAGGCGGGACGAACTACCCGTCGTGCCCGGGGACTTCGTCCGGCCTACGGCTCCCGGGTGCCCCGCAGGTCGCGTCCCAGGCGCAGCATCAGCCCGGCCAGTTGCGCGAGGTCCGCGTCGGACCAGGTGCCCAGCGAGTCCTGGAGCCACGTCGACCACACCGCGCGCATGTTGCGCGACATCTGCTGCCCGGCGTCGGTCGGGACGAGCAGGTGGGCGCGGCCGTCGTCGGGATCGGGGGTACGGCGGACCAGGTCCGCCTTGATGAGGATGTCCACCTGCCGACTGGTGATCGAGCGGTCCTGGCCGGTCAGGTCGGCCAGCGCGGACAGCCGCAGCGGCCCGTAGGCCACGATGTTGCCCAGCAGGAACGACTCGGCGCGGGTGAGCGAACCGCCCGCGCGCGCCGCCAGTTCGCGGTGCAGGCGGGCGCCGCGGGTGGACGCGAGCAGCGCCTCAAGGGCGCGGTGCACGTCCTCCAGCGACTGGCCGCGTGCCTCGCGGGACGGGGGACCAGGGGTCGGTGTTTCCATAATGGTTGATTGATATCACGCAAATTAAGTGCTAGACAACGGTACGGGGATGGGGGAACGCCGCCCGCCCGGGGGAACTGGGCGGCCCGAACGGCACGGCCCGAACGACGCGCCGCCAAGAGGTGTGGCAGCACCATTGGGCGCGGCACGGCGCGGGGACCACGGCAACACCACCACCGATCTGGACAAGGGGCGGACCACCATGGCGCACACTCCCGAAACCGACCACCTCACCACCGGGGTCGTCGTCACCGGCGGCGCGTCGGGGATCGGACTCGCGACAGCCGAGGCACTCGCGGCCTCCGGACGACCGGTCGCGCTGTGGGACATCGACGGCGACGCGGCCGAGACGCAGGCCGCGCGGATCGCCGCCGAAAGCGGCACCAAGACCGTCGGCCTCGCCGTCGACGTCCGCGAACTGGACTCCTACGAAACGGCGTTGGACGCCTCCCGTGGCACCATCGGCAGCCTCGGCGGACTCGTGCACGCCGCCGGAGTGGTCGACGGACGCGGCCCCGACGGCCTGGACGACGCGAGCTGGGAGCCGGTCGTCGACGTCAACCTGCGCGCGTACGCCCTGATCACCCGCGCCATGCTCGGCGACCTGCGCACCCACGACGGATCGGCCGTCGTCGGCATCGCCTCCATCAACGCCCTCTCCGGCAACGCCGCCAACCCCGCGTACTGCGCCGCCAAGGCCGGGATGCTGGGCCTCACCCGCTCGCTCGCCGCGTCGCTGGCCACCGACGGCATCCGGGTCAACGCCGTCTGCCCCGGCTACATCGAAACGCCCATGCTGGCACCCGCGTTCGCGAAGTCCGGGACGCGCGCCCGAATGGAGGGCGGCAACCCGATGAAGCGCCTCGGTCGACCACACGAAGTCGCCGGCGCCGTACGGTTCCTGCTCGGCAGCGAGGCGAGCTTCATCACCGGCACACACCTCGTCGTCGACGGCGGGACCACGGCCGTCGTCCACTGACCGACCGCAGCACGCCCCGGTTGATGGCCCGTCAACCTCCGGTCCGCCGCCGCGCGGACGAGAAAGCCGAGAAAGGGGAACTCGTGGAGTTCTCGATGTCCCTGCCCCTCCTGTTCGACGCGGGCGCACGGGACCCGTACCGCGAGACGTACGAACTCGCGCGGATCGCCGAGGAGTCGGGGTTCACCACCGTCACCATCGGCCACCACCACTTCATGCCCGGCAACCTCGCCGACCCGCTGACCTTCCTCGCCACCGTGGCGGCCCGCACCGACACCCTCCGCGTGGGCACCGGCATCTTCCAACTCCCCGTGCACCACCCCGTACGCGTCGCCGAACAGGTCGCCCTCATCGACCAGATCTCCGGAGGACGCGTCTCGCTCGGCGTCGGCATGGGCTGGTGGCCGCTCGAATACCAGGTGCACGGCTCGGAGTTCCGGCAGCGCGGCGCTCGCATGGAAGAGGCGCTGAAGATCCTGCGCCACGTCTGGACCACCGAAGACCAGGGCTACGAGGGCAAGTTCTGGTCCTTCCCCGAACTCACCGTGCACCCGCGCCCAGTGCAGGACCCGCACCCGCCGCTGTGGGTCGCGGGCGTCGCCGACGCCGCCGTCGACCGCGCCGCCCGGCTCGGCGACGCGTGGCTGTGCGGCCCCGTGCAGTCCCTCGCCAAGGCCCGGTCCTGCCTGGACGTCTACCGCGCCTCCTGCGCCGCGCACGGCACCCGGCCCGACTGGATCCTGCGCCGCTACGCCTGGCTCGGCGCCGATCGCGAGCAGGTCGCCCGCGACGTCCTCCCGCACTACGTGGGCGGCCTCATGGAGCACTGGCGCGAGTCGGCCGAGGACGACACCGAGAAGGACCTGTTCGCCCGCCTGGACGCGGGCGAGCACGTACCGCCGGAGGAGATCGCCGCGGACCGGCTCCTGTGGGGCGCGCCCGACGACGTCATCGCCCAGGTGCGGGCGTATCGGGACGCCACCGGCTGCGAACACGTGCACGCCGCCTTCGGCGCGGGACTGCCCGGAAACGTCGCGCGCGCGTCGCTCGGGACGTTCGAGGAAATCGCCGCGATGGTGAAGCTGTTCGGGCGCGAGGTGATTCCCGCGTTCGCGGCGTGACAGGTGTCGTGACGGGTGTCGTGACAGGTCTCGTGACGCGGTGGCGCGGCGGGCGTCCCAGGCGTTCGCGGCGGCGCAGGGCGTCGGGGCGGGCGTCGGGCGGGCCCTGTGCGCGGCACGGTCCGGGCCACCCGCACGCAATTGGCCGGTGACCGGCCAAACGCGGCATGTGAGACTGGCGACGCAATTGTCCTCGCCGGTCTCGGTCCGGGAGGCCGTCCGCCACAGGGACGGCCCCTCCGGGCACGCGGTCGGCCTTGCCCGGGAGTGGTTCATGCAGGTCGCTGTGGTCACCTTCGACGGATTCAACGAGCTCGACAGCTTCATCGCGTCGGCCCTCGTCAACCGGTGCCGCTCGCAGGGCCTGAGCGCCTACATCACCACCCCCGCCCCGGTCGTCACGTCGATGAACGGCGTCGAGGTGACCGGGCAGCGCCCGCTCGAATTCATCGCCGACGCCGACGTGGTCCTGATCGGCAGCGGCATCAAGACGCGCGACGTCGTCGCCGACGACTCCCTGATCGCCCGCCTGCCCGTCGACCCCGAGCGGCAACTGATCGGCTCCCAGTGCTCGGGCGCCCTCGTACTCGCCCGTCTCGGCCTGCTCGACGCCATGCCCGCGTGCACCGACACGACCACGCGCCCGTGGGTGGAGGAGTGCGGCGTGACCGTGCTGGACGCCCCGTTCCACGCCGAAGGCCGCATCGCCACCGCGGGCGGCTGCCTCGCGTCGCAGTACCTCGCGGCGTGGACGATCGCACGCACCCTCGGCGACGACGCCGCCCGCGCCGCGATCGAGTACGCGGCTCCCGTCGGGGAGAAGGCCGAGACCGTCGAGCGGATCATGGCGGCGGTCCGCACCGGCGCGGCGGCGCCGCGCTGAAATGACGACACAAGAGCAGGCGGATTCGGCAGCGCCCACCGATCGCATTGCGGCCGCCCCGAGTACGGCCGCGCCCAGTACCGCCACCCCCAGTACGTCCGCCCCCAGTACGTCCGCCCCCAGTACGTCCGCCCCCAGTACGTCCGCCCCCAGTACCGCCACCCCCATTACCGACGACTCGGTAGGCGTCGACTCCATATCTACCGCCCCCATGTCTACCGACCCCATTGCCACTGACCCGATAGCCACCGATCGACTAGCCACCCACCCCCTAAGCGCCGACCGCATGGCCGCGCACGACCTCGCCCACATCCAGCGGCGCACCGTACGCAACCTTGTGCTCGCCCAGATCGTCGGCGGTATCGGCGTCGGCTCGTCCCTCGCCGTCAGCGGGCTCCTCGCCGAGGACCTGTCGGGTTCGCGCGCGCTGTCCGGGCTCGCTGTCACCGCCATCACTCTGGGCGCGGGCCTGTGCGCAATACCCCTGGCCAGACTCGCGGACGCGCGCGGCCGCCGGATCGCCCTCGCCTCCGGCTGGGCCGCCGCGACAGTAGGCGCACTCGGCGTCATCCTCGCCGCGGTCCTCGGCTGGTTCCCGGCCCTGCTCGTGGCCTTCGTCGTCTTCGGCGCCGGATCGGCGGCAAACCTCCAGTCCCGCTACGCCGCCGCCGACCTCGCCGACGACGCGACCCGCGCCCGGTCCCTCGCGATCGTCGTGTGGTCGACAACCGTCGGCGCCGTCCTCGGGCCCAACCTCAACACGCCGGGCGCGGCCGTCGGGCGCTTCCTCGGCCTCCCGGAGCTTGCGGGGCCGTACGTCTTCTCCGCCGTGTCCTTCGCGGCAGGCGGCCTCATGATGTGGGTCCTGCTACGCCCGGACCCGCTCCTCGTCGCGCGCACCCTGGCCGCCGCAGACCACACCGCAGACCACGCAGCGGCCGACGGGTCCCCGGCCGACACACCCCCGGTGGGACCCCTCCCCACCCCCGCCAAGCCGCCCGCCACCCGGTCCTCCTGGGCCGTCGTACGCGAGTCCCGTGCCGCCACGCTCGCCCTGGCGTCGGTCGTCCTCGGCCACGCCGTCATGGTCTCCGTGATGACGATGACCCCCGTGCACATGCGGGAGCACGGTGCCGACCTCACGATCGTCGGCCTGACCATCAGCCTGCACATCGCGGGCATGTACGCCTTCTCGCCGCTCGTCGGCTGGGCCGCGGACAAACTGGGCCGCATTCCGGTGATCGTGGCGGGCCAGCTGATCCTGCTCGGGGCGGTACTGGTCGCCGGCTTGTCGGGGCGTACGGTCCCCTTGACGGTGGTCGGCCTGGTGCTGCTGGGCCTCGGCTGGTCGTGCTCGATGGTTGCGGGCTCGTCGCTGCTGGCCGAGTCGGTGCCGCAGCGCGAGCGGCCGCGCGTCCAGGGCATGTCGGACCTCATGATGAACCTCGCCGGCGCGGCCGGCGGCGCACTGTCGGGCTCGGTGCTCGGCGTGGCGGGGTACGGCGGCCTCAACGCCGCCGCGGGCATGATCGTGCTGCCCGTCCTCGCGGTCGTCGGCGGGTACGCACTGGGCCGTTCGCGTACCGCCGCAAAGTAGCGCGACACCCCGGCCGACCTGCCGCTCGGCACCCCGTGCCGGGGCCCTCGCCCGCGTCCGCTCAAGATGTCGGCCACTACAAACCGACCTATGTTTGAGCAAACCGGGCGGCATTTCGCCCGGCTGTCTACCGACGAGGGGCACCGATGCAGCAGTCCCGAGTGGTCGTGGTCGGCGCGGGGTTCGCCGGGTTCGAGACCGTACGGCATCTGGAGAGATCGCTCGCACCGCAGGACGCCGACATCACGCTGATCAGCCCCGGCGGATACATGCTGTACCTGCCCCTGCTGCCGCACGTCGCCGCGGGCGTCATCTCGTCGCGGTCCATCGCCGTCCCGCTGTACCGCATGCTCAAGCGCACCCACATCGTGCCCGGCGGCGCGATAGGCGTCGACCTCGACGCGCGGGTCTGCGTGGTCCGCAAGATCACCGGCGAGGTCGTCAACGTGCCGTACGACCACATCGTGCTCAGCCCCGGAAGCGTCACGCGGACGTTCGACATCCCCGGCCTCGACAAATACGGCCGCGGCATGAAGAACCTCGCCGAGGCCGTGGCGCTGCGGGACCACGTCATCGCGCAGCTCGAACTCGCGAACTCCAGCTCCGACGAGAGCGAGCGCCGCGCACGCTGCCAGTTCGTGGTGGTGGGCGGGGGCTACGCGGGCGTGGAGACGGCCGCCTGCCTCGAAATGGTGACCACGTCCGCCCTCGACCATTTCCCACGCCTGGACCCGTCCCAGGTGCGCTGGACGGTCGTCGACGTCGCGCCCCGGCTCATGCCGGAACTGGGCGAGAACCTGGGCCGGGCGGCGCTGGAGATCCTCGCGCGGCGAGGGGTGGACGTCCGCCTGGAGACCAGCGTCAGCGAGGTCACCTCGGACGCCGTCACGCTGACCAGCGGCGATGTACTGCCGTGCCGCACCCTCGTGTGGACCGCGGGTGTCGCGGCGAGCCCGCTGATCGCGACCCTCGGCGCCGAGACGGTCCGCGGGCGGCTCGCGGTCGGCGCGGACCTCGCCATCGCGGGGCGGCGGGACGTCTTCGCCCTCGGCGACGCGGCGGCCGTGCCGGACCTGGACAAGGGGGACGGCGCCGTATGCCCGCCGACCGCGCAGTACGCCATGCGGCAGGCGAAGATCGCGGCCCACAACGTCGTCGCGGCGATCAAGAGCAAGCCGTTCAAGGAGTTCATGCACAAGGACCTCGGCCTGGTCGTCGACCTCGGCGGCACCGAGGCCGTGGCGCGTCCGCTCGGCCGCGAACTGCGGGGCCTGCCGGCCCAGGCGATCACGCGCGGGTACCACTTGATGGCCCTGCCGTCGTTCCGCGCGAGGGCGCGGGTGGGGGCGAACTGGACACTGCACGCGGTCGCGGGCGACGACTTCGTCCGGCTCGGGTTCCTGTCGGGGCGGACGGGGTCGCTGTCGGACTTCGAGCACGCGCATTCGTATCTGTCGCGCGAGGAGTTGGCGGAGCAGACTCGGGCGTGAGTGCGGGTGGGCGTGCGCGTCGTTGACGCTGTCGAGACTGTCGAGGCTGTCGAGGTGTCGACGCGGCCGGGTGGTCGGTGCGGTCCGTGCGTTTCGGTGTGCCCGCCCTGTTCCGGTGGCTGACGCGGCCGGTGTTGTTCAGCGTTCGGCCGCTGCCGCCCGCGCGAGGGCCTTGACCACCTCGGCCGCCAGCACCGCCTGGCCGGACGTCCTGAAGTGGATGCCGTCCGAACCGACAAGGCCTGGGCGGTCGTTGACCGGGTGGTCCCACATTTCGACGAGCACCGCGTTGTGGTCGGCGGCGAGTTCGCGGACGATGCCGTTCATCGTGCGCACCCGGTCCGTCCAGTCGGGGAAGCGCGGCACGACGAAGGCGCGGCCGAACGTGAATGCCGTGAGCCGTGCGCCTGTTGCGGCGGCGGCCGCGTACAGGAGGCCGAGTGAGCGTTCGATCTCGGCGAAGTCGGGGACGATCCGGAACAGATCGTTCGCGCCGCTCGGCACGTGCACCAGGTCCGGGCGGAATGCGGCCAGGTGCTCGGCCTGTGTGGCCAGCACCCTGTCCGTCGTCGCTCCGACCCGGGCCGTGTTGAGGTACGCCAGTTCGGGCCGGACGCGCCGCAGGACGTCGGCGACCCGGTCCGGCCAGCCCATGGTGGTGTATCCGGGGGTGGGCTCCCCGGTGCCCGCGGACAGGCTGTCGCCGATGACGGCGAAGCGCCGCCACGGTGCGTCGGCGAGCATCCGTGCGGCTTTGGCGGGGGACAGGCAGGAGGGGTCGGTCTCCTCGGTGAGGGGGAGCGGGTGGGGGAGGGCGAGGTCTTGCTGGGTCACGGTCATGAAAGAAAACGTACGACCGTTCGTGCTTTTATGGCAAGGATGGCAGGATGGGCGTATGAACCCCCGTCCCTCGCACAGCAGACGCGGTGCACGTGGTGAGTCCGCCGCCCTCGGTGAACCGGCCGCCCGTGGCGAAACCGCGGCGCTCGGCGAAGGAGCTGCGCTCCGCGAAGGCGCAGCGGTCCGTGAAGGCGCTGCGCCCGGGGCGCGTGACCGCTCGGGCGGGCGGGGCGCCCAGGCTGCGACCACTGACCAGCGCCTGTTGCGTGGCGCGCGTGCCCGCTGGTCGATCGCGCGCCACGGCGCCGACGTGGCTTCGGCGGAGGGCCTGAGCGGCCTCAGCATCGGCCGCCTGGCCGGCGACCTGGGGCTGAGCAAGAGCGGAGTCGCGACGCTGTTCGGCACCAAGGAGCAGTTGCAGTTGGCGGTCGTCGAGGCGGCGAGGAAGGCGTACGTGGACGCGGTCGTACGCCCTGCCCTCGCCCACGAGCCGGGCGCGGCACGCCTGCGGGCCCTGATCGACGGCTGGTTCGACTACGCCGCGGAGCCACTGTTCCCCGGCGGGTGCTTCTGGGCGGCGAACATCCCGGACTACGACAGCCGGCCGGGCCCCGTGCGGGACGCGCTCGGCGTCCAGCGAGGCGAATGGCTCGCGCTGCTCGCCGGTCACATCCGGCGGGCCGTTGCCGCTTTGCCCGCCGACGCCGGTCCGGCGGTTGGCGGACGGGCCGCGGGCGACCTCGACCCGGAGCTCACCGCGTTCCACCTCGACGCCCTGTTCGTGGGCACCAACACGGCCCTGCGGCTCGGCGACCCGGATGCCCTGCCTCGAACGCGCCGCATCATCGACACCTTGCTGGCCCCGATCCTGTGACGCCGTGAGGGCGCCGCATCGGCGGCCGTCGGTGCGCGAACGCGGTTGTGGCGTCCGGGAGCAAGTGTCTGGATTCTGCGGTGCCCCCGGGATGGATGGCGGCCGTCGGCGCCGCGGCGGGGCGACGGCCGTGGGGGTGCTTCGAGCTGACGCGGGCTCAGGCAGTGGGTGTCGCGCGGATGTTCAAGCGGGCGTGAGCAGGACGCGGGAGTGCGCTCCACAGATGGTGGTGCCCACGTATTGACTTGGTGCCATGAGATCGCGCCAACTTCCAGGTCATCAAATGAGGACGCGGACTCCTCATGATCCAGGCGTCGTGCCAGAATCCTCTTCCTCCACGGCATCGGGTCGTGCGGGTGAACGCGGCTCAGCGAGTTGGGGAGACGCCGACGTGGCGCGACGGGGTCCGGCGGGAGCCGGGGGTACAGGGCGGCCGGACGCCAACCCGCGCGCGCAGGGCACCGGGCACCAGGGCCGACCGACCGCGGAACGGGCGGCCCACGACGGGCAGCACGCGGTGGCCGGGAATCGCTGTAGACCGGACCCGGCCCCGGAAACCCTCGCCCGGCCGCGCCTGAACGCCCAACTCGACGCGGTGCGCGACCGCAGGCCGGTCCTCCTCACCGCCACCGCCGGGCACGGCAAGACCACTCTGCTCGACCAGTACGCCGCCACCTGGCCGGGCCGCGTGCGGCGCCTCAAGTGCGATCCGGGCGACGACCGTTCGGCCCGCGAGGTCTGCGCAGACGTACGCGGACACGAAGACCACGACGACACCCTCGTCATCGTCGACGACCTCCACCATCTCGCGGACGCCGCCGAGGTCTTCGAGTCCCTGGCCGCCTCCGCCCGACCGCCCCGCCTCCTCGTGGCCACGCGCCCGGTCGCCGCGCTCAATCTCTCCCGGGCCGAACTCGCGCACACCGTCGTCATCGGCGCCGACGACCTGCGCATGCGCTGGTGGGAGGTCGACCGCCTTTTCACCGACGTGCACGGCAGACCGCCCGACCCGGTTCTGGCCTGGGACGCCACCTGGCTGACCGGGGGCTGGGCCGCGCCGCTGCACGAATACCTGCTCTGCACCCGTGACCTGAGTCCGCGTCAGGCCCGTCAGACCCTCACCGCGCCGGGCGTCCCGTTCGCCGCCGGATACCTCGACCGCCAGATACTCGACGGCCTCGACGCCGACCTCGTCGCGTTCCTCACCCGAACCGCCGTCATGAACGGCCCCACCGCCGGGAATTGCGCCGACTCCGACACCCCGGCCGGCCGTGCCGCGGCCGCGGCGATGCTGCGGCGGGCCGAGCGCGCGGGAGTGCTCGTACGGAAGGGTGCGGAGTACGTCGGCGAAACGCTGCTGCGCCACTTGCTCGTTCACCGCTTCGCGACCACCGAGCCCGGCGCGCAGGCGGTGTTCGCCGCCGCGATCCGGCCGATGCGCGAGGCCGGGGACCCGGTGGGTGCGGCGTGGGCGGCATACCTCGCGCGGGACCGTACCGCGATCCGCGAACTCATGGACCGCAACCCGCTGGTGATAGCCGCGGCCGTACCCGAGCACTGGCACGCGATGCTGCGTACGCTCGCCGGTCCCGCCCGGCCCGTCGACCGGCAGGCTGCGCGCATGGTCGCGGGGGACTGGGAGGTGTTCGCGCAGCCCGAGGAGGAGTCGCTGCGGGCGTCCGCGACGGCCATCAACGACATCATGGACGGGCCGCTGCGCCTGGCCGACGTACCGGAGCTCCCGCGCGGGGCCGAGGGGGAGATCGTGCGCGCGGTCGCGCTCATGGGCACCGGCGACTACCGTGCGGCGACCGCGGCCTTCGACGCGTACCCGCGCGACCTCGACGGGCCGCCGGTCGCGGCGGCCGAACTCTTCGGTGTACTTGCCAAGTTGCTCGCCGGACACGGCTGCGACGTGCGCGTGGTCGAGCAGGCCGCCCAGCGTGTGGCGACTGTTGGCCCGGTGTGGCTGGCCCGGATCGCCCGCGCGGGGCTGACCCTGACCGGCGCCGACGAGTACCGGCGCGAGGCGGCGGCCGTGCGGGTCGCGTGCGAACGCCTGGGCGATGCCTGGGGAGCGGCCCTCGCCGGACACATGGACGCCTGCGCCGGACTACTGCGCGGCGAGCCCGACCCGGCCGTACTCGACGCATCGGCCCGGCGGTTCGCGGCCGCGGGCATGACCGCGGCGGCACCGTGGGCCCTCGCGTTCGGCGCGCTGGCGCGGGCGCAGCTCGCCGAACCGGGAGCGGGCGAACTCGCGTTGCGCGCCGAGGCCGAGGCCACCCGCTGGGAACTGCCCGGCGCCGCGGTGATCGCCCGCTGCGCACGCCTGCTCGCCCGACCGGACGCCCCGGGGGCCGACTACGACGCGCTCGCGGCCGACGCGGACCGGCTCGGCATCCACCTGCACGCCTTCCTGCGACTGCGGCGCGACCGCGGTGTCGCGCCCGCGGCCCCGGTCGACATCCGCTGCTTCGGCGGGTTCACGGTGCGGCTGGGCGGCCGTCCGCTGGACCTGCTGAGCCTCGCCCCACAGAGCAGGGTGCTGTTCCGGCTCCTGGCCCTCCACGCGGGCCGCCCGGTGCACCGCGAGGTGCTGGCGACCGCGATGTGGCCGGACGCGCCCGCGGACGCCGCGTTCCACCGGCTCCAGACCGCGGTCTACAAGCTGCGCCGGTTCCTGGAGCCGGGGCGGGGGCGGCGGGACGCCTCGGAGTTCGTGCCGTTCGAGGACGGGGCGTACCGGCTGCGGCTGCCGGAGGGCTCGTACCTCGACATCGCGGCCGCCGAGGACGCCCTCGCCCGCGCCCGGCAGGCCGCGGCGCGCGGCGACGTGGCGGCGGAGACGCGGATCCTGCGCGAACTCCTGGCCGTGGCCGACGCGATCCTCCTGCCGGAGACGGGGCCGGAGGAGTGGGTGCTGGGGCCGAGGGACCGGTGGCTGGACGCGGCGGGTGAAGCTCGGGCGCGGTTGGCGGAGTTCGCGTCGCTGTAGCGGCTGTCCGTCGTACGGCCGACAACGGGCCGTCGGCGGAGGCCTTTTGGGCTCGCGGACGGATTGACCGCGTGCGCGGTCGTCACGGGGTGGGCGGGTCCTCGGGGAGCGGCGCGGGTTGGTCGATGACCCACAGCCAGGTGCCGTCGGGCCGGCGGCGGGCGACCTCGACGGTGGCCTGGACGTCCGACAGCCGTACCGAGGTCATGGCCGGCTCACCGCATTGCAGGGTGGGGGATGCGGTGCGGTGTGGGGTCTGCTTGGACGCTGCCGAGCACTTCAGAAGGGTGTGACAGCGCGGCCGTCTCGCCGGCCGCCGCCTGGGCTCGTTGTCACGTCTGGGCGGCGGGGGCGGAGGCCGCGGCGAGGAAGATGGGGATGGCGACGAACAGGCGCCCGCTTGCCGCCCGTTGGCGTTGCTCGGCGATCCAGGATTCGGTCGTCTCGGCCGGTACGCGGTCGGCGTCGGCGGCGGACTTGGCGATGCCTTCCAGCAGTGGCAGCGCGAAGCCGTCGGTGGCGACGGTCGTGTGCACCTCGACGGTCGCGGTGGTGCAGCCCGCGTCCAGGAGCAGGTTGCGGTACGCGCGGGCGACGCGCGGACTGGCCACGAGATCGGCGCGCGCGTGCACGATCGCCCGGGTCAGGTCCGGATCGTCGGAGTCGACCACCACCGTGTCCCAGTCCTGGCCGACCAGGACGATGCGACCGCCGGGCGCCAGGACGCGGGTGGCCTCGGCCAGGGCCCGGGCCGGGTCGTCGAGTACGTGGAAGACCTTGTCGGCGCGGTATCCGGTGAGTTCGCCGTCGCGGAACGGGAGGGTGTACGCGTTCCCGTCGCGGTAGTCCCCGTCGGGGAACCGGGTGCGCGCGGCATCGAGCATGGTCGGGTCGGGGTCGACGCCGATGGCGCGCACACCGCGTTCGCGGAGTTCGGCGACGGCCCGTCCGGCGCCGCAACCGATGTCGGCCACGGTGGCGGCCGTCGGCGCCCTGAGGAGTTCGTACGACCGCTCGCGCAACTGGGCGGCGCCGGGGGCGGAGTCGACGGCGTCGAGGAGGGCGATGAGCGCTTCGGTCCTGTCGGATTGAGCGGAGTTCTCGGGGGTTTCGGAGGCGTTGACGGAGTCGGTGACGGGGTGAGTGGGCATGCGGTCCAGCTTCCGACTTAAGGTCGACCTGAAGTCAAGTTCGGGCCGCCTGCCTGTGGCCGCAGGGGGTGGCTGGACACGGTCCGCGGGGGCGCGCGTTAATGCCGGATATGACAGATGCCCAGCAGGCCATCGGCCCGACCGCCGAGCGGTTCGGCCTCGCGACCCACGTACGGCGCCACTGGGAGGACGAGGGCCTGCTGTCCCCGTCGCGCGACGCCGGAGGCCGTCGCCGGTACGGCAGCGACGACCTGTTCCGCATCGCGGCGATCCTGCGCGCCAAGGAGGCCGGGTTCGACCTTGGAGGCATTCGGACGATGCTGACCGACTCGGACCTGGGTCGCCGGCGTGAGGCGATGGAGGCGCACCGCGCTGCTCTGCAACTTCGCATCGCCGACGCCCAGGCGGCGCTGGCGCTCGTGGAATGCGCCCTCGAATGCTCGCACGACGACATCGCCACCTGCCCGAACTTTCAGCGTTTGCTGGTCGAGGTGGTGGAGGGGGCGGCCGGTAAGTAAATGAATGTTCGTTTACTGCCGGCCGGGCGCGGTTCGTCCGGCGCTGGGCGTGCATGAGTAAATGAACATTCGTTTATTTTCGGGTCGGTGCGCGTCCTCGCCGAAACCCCACGTCAAACGCCCCACGTGCACCCGCGACTACTGAGATTTCAGTAGTCGGTCCTCCCGATTCAGTACGCCGAAGTGCCCGTAGCCGCATGACGACTCGCGGGAGCTCCGCGGGCGAGCCTTGAGCGGTCATCGCCTGTGGATATGGAGACCCTGACGTGGCGACTTTTCTGTATCGGCTCGGCCGCGGCGCCTTCCGGCGGCGCCGCTGGGTCCTCGTGCTGTGGCTGGGGGTCCTGGCCGCCGTGGTGGTGGGTGCCGCGGGTGCGCAAGAGCCCTCGGACGAGGAGTTCTCGATGCCGGGGATCGAGTCGCAGAAGGCGTTCGATCTCATGGAGGAGCGTTTCCCGGGAGCAGCCGCCGACGGTGCCACCGCCAAGATCGTCTTCGTCGCCCCGGGCGGCGGGACCGTGACCGCGGGGGACCAGCGCAAGGCCGTCGAGAACGCGGTCGACTCACTCGCCGGCGGACCGCAAGTCTCCGACGTGGCCGACCCGTTCGAGTCGGGCGCGGTGAGCGAGGACGGTTCGACGGCGTACGCGACCGTCACCTACAAGGTCGAGTCCTCCGACGTCACCGACGCCAGCCGGGACGCCGTGGACGCCGCCGCGGACCAGGCGCGCGCCGCGGGGCTCACGGTCGAGACCGGCGGTTCCGCGATGGACGGCGACGGCGGCCCCGGCGGACTCGCGGAGATCGTCGGTCTCTCGGCCGCCGCACTCGTGCTGCTGGTGACCTTCGGATCGCTCGCAGCCGCCGGCCTGCCGCTGCTGACCGCCGTTGTGGGCGTCGCGGTCAGCCTGTTCGGAATCATGGTGCTGGCAGGCCCGTTGGGGCTGTCCGCCGACACGCTCACCCTCGGGATGATGCTCGGGCTCGCGGTCGGCATCGACTACGCCCTGTTCGTGGTGTCGCGCTACCGGGAGGAACGCGGGCGCGGCCGTACGCCTGAGGAAGCGGCCGGTGTCGCGGTCGGCACCGCCGGATCGGCGGTCGTTTTCGCCGGGGTCACCGTCGTGATCGCACTCGCGGGCTTGTCGGTGGTCGGGATCCCGACGCTCACGAAGATGGGCCTGGCAGCCGCGGGCGCGGTTGCGGTGGCCGTACTGGTCGCGCTGACGGTCGTCCCCGCACTGCTCGGGTTCTGGCCGGACGCCGTGCTGGCCCGCCGGACGCGCAAGGCCCGCAAGGCCCGCAAGGCCCGCCAGACCGGTGCGCGGGGCGACCAGACAGCCTTCCAGAACGGCACCGAGCCGAACCCGCCGGCACGCGACAACCTCGGCGCACGCTGGGCCCGCTTCGTGCTGCGGCGTCCCGTGGCGGTGCTGGTCCTCGGCGTGGTCGGCCTCGGCGCCCTGGCCCTGCCGATGACTTCGCTGCAACTGGGCATGCCCGGCGACGAGGCCAAGTCGACCTCCACCACCGAGCGGCGGGCGTACGACGCACTCGCCGACGGCTTCGGACCCGGGTTCAACGGCCCGCTGACCGTCGTCGTGGACGCCCGAGGGACGGACGACCCCGAGGCCGCGGTACGTACCGTCGTCGACCGCATCGGCAGTACGGCCGGAGTCGTGTCGGTCTCGGACGCGGACTTCAACGACGCGGGCGACACCGCGGTCTTCAAGGCCACCCCGGCCACCAGTCCGACCGACGAGAAGACCAAGGACCTGGTGGAGACGATCCGGGACGGACGCCCGGCCGTGGAGGAGCAGGCCGGCGCGACGTTCGAGGTCACCGGGACGACCGCGCTGAACATCGACATCGCCGCCAAGGTGCAGTCCGCGCTCGTGCCGTACCTGGCCGTGGTGGGCGGCCTGGCCGTGGTGCTGCTCCTGGTGGTCTTCCGGTCGGTGGTCGTGCCGGTGAAGGCGGCGCTCGGCTTCGTGCTCTCGGTGCTGGCGGCACTGGGCGTGGTGGTGCTGGTCTTCCAGCAGGGCCACGCGGCAAGCCTGTTCGGGGTGGAGCAGACCGGGCCGATCATGAGCCTGATGCCGATCTTCATGATGGGCATCGTGTTCGGACTGGCCATGGACTACGAGGTGTTCCTCGTGTCGCGGATGCGGGAGGCGTACACGCACGGCGAGTCCGCGGACCAGGCCGTCGTGTCCGGGTTCCGGCACAGCGCCCGGGTGGTGACGGCCGCCGCGCTGATCATGGTCGCGGTCTTCTCCGGGTTCATCGGGGAGGAGGGCTCGCTGATCAAGATGCTCGGCTTCAGTCTGGCCGCGGCCGTCCTCTTCGACGCCTTTGTCGTCCGCATGGCCATCGTGCCCGCCGCGCTGGCCCTGCTCGGCGACCGGGCGTGGTGGCTGCCGAAGTGGCTGGGCCGCGTACTGCCGCGCGTCGACGTGGAAGGCGCGGCACTGCGCGGCCGACAGCCGGTCGGGCCTCACCCCGAGCCGGACGAGCCGGTCAGGGCGCCCGTCTGACCGGCGCAGGACCGCCCGGAACACGTGTCACGGGCGGTCCTGCGCACCCGCACGCCCGGGCATCGGCGAATATGGACTCCGGCACGTCCCCCGCGGAGAGCACGATGACGAGCACCAAGAGCACCGGCACCATGACCGGCGACACGGCCGGCCCCACGAGCGGCGGCACCGAGCACGACGCGGGACGCCGCATTCGGCCCGCCGACGTCGTGATCGCGGTGGCGTTGTTCGTGTTCACGCTGTTCGGGACGCAGATCAGCACGTCCGAGTCCTCGCCGCCGGAAGCCCTGTGGCCGGTCTGGATCCTCGCGGCCTCCAGCGGGGCCGTCCTGGCGTCCCGCAGCCATCCCCGCTCCGCCGTCGTGGCCACGGTCCCCGCGGCGGCCCTGCTGACCGGGCTGGGCTACCTGCCCAGCCCCATGTTGCTGGCCCCCGTGCTGACCGCCCTCTACTGGCTCGTCGTCCTCACCGACTCCCGGACCACGGGCATCTACGTCACCGTCACCCTGGTCCTGCTCGTGGCCACTTCCCTGGCCGGCGAGCCGCTCGGCGACGACTTCGGGCTCCGGACCCTCGGTACGGCGCTGTGGCTGCTCCTGCCGGTGTCGTTCGGCGGCAGGAGCCGCTTCCGGCGGGCCTACCTCGAATCCGTCCAGGCCCGTGCCGCGTACGCGGAACGCACCCGTGAGGAGGTGGCCCGGCTGCGCGTCGCCGAGGAGCGCATGCGCATTGCGCGCGAACTGCACGACGCCGTCGCCCACCACATGGCCGTCGCCCACGCCCAGGCCGGTACCGCCGCCCATTTGGCCGAGACGCAGCCCGAGCAGACCCGCAGGATCCTCGCCGACCTGGTCGGGACCACCTCGTCCGCGCTGCTGGAACTACGCGCCACCGTGGGGGTGTTGCGCCAGACCGCCGAGCCGGACGCCGACCCGCTCGAACCCACCCCGGGCCTGGACCGCCTTCCGGAGCTCGTCGCGGCCTGCGAATCGGCGGGCCTCAGCGTCGGCCTCAGCACCGAGGGAGAGCCCCAACCCCTGTCTCCGGGCGTGGACCTGACGGCCTATCGGATCATCCAGGAGGCCCTGACCAACGCCACGAAACACGCCTCCGACCACACCGCCCGGGTCCGACTCCGGTACGACGACACGCACTTGCTCATCACGGTCACCAACGACGGCGCCCCGCACGCCGGTACGTCGACGCCGCCACCCGTGCCCGGCGGAGGGTACGGGCTGATGGGCATGCGCGAACGCGCCCACTCGGTCGGCGGCGACCTGCGTGCCGGAGCCCGTCCGGAAGGCGGCTTCGAGGTCGCCGCCGCCCTGCCGTTCCAACCCCTCCAGCCCCGCACCCCGGCCCCGGCGGACGCCCCGACCGGACGACGACCCGAGGACCCCCGTTGACCATCCGCGTCCTGCTCGCCGACGACCAGGCCCTCCTGCGCGGCACCTTCCGGCTCCTGATCGACTCCTGCGACGACATGGAGGTGGTCGGCGAGGCGGCGGACGGCCGCGAGGCGGTGCAACTCGCGCACGACCGGCGGCCGGATGTCGTCCTCATGGACATCCGCATGCCTGGCACCGACGGCCTCGCCGCCACCGCCGCCATCTGCGAGGCCCCCGACCTCACCGGCACGCGCGTCCTCATCCTGACGATGTTCGAGACCGAGGAGTACGTCGCGCAGGCGCTGCGCGTGGGCGCGAGCGGATTCCTCGGCAAGTACGTCACCACGGACGCGCTCCTGGACGGGATCCGCACCGTCGCGGCAGGCGAGGCACTTCTGTCGCCGGGCGCGACGCAGGCGCTCATCACCCGCTTCCTCACCACCCCGGCGTCCGGCCCTCCGCTCGCCCCCGCCGAACGCCTCGCCGACCTCACACCGCGCGAACGCGAGGTCACCGCCCTTGCCGCGCACGGCAAGTCCAACGACGAGATCGCGGGCGAGTTGGTGCTGAGCGTCCTGACGGTACGCACGCACATCCAACGTGCCATGACCAAACTCGGGGCACGTGACCGTGCACAACTCGTCGTGATCGCCTACCAGAACGGACTGGTGCGTCCGGAACCTCCTTCTTCCTGAACGGAGTTGGGCTGATTTTCCTCCCCAGAACGGCGCCCACCCCGCCGACACCTACTGCGGCCGGGCCGACCTCCTCGCCGACGCCAACCCCGGCTGCGCGTGTGCCGCCGTGTCTGCCGTCGCCAAATCGGCTGGTGCACACAGTTCTTCGAGTGGGTCACTCGGCGGCTCGGCGGGCGCTTTCCCGGCAGACTCTCGACGGTCCGCGCAGGTCGATTCGCCGACCCGACACTGTGACGGCGCGAACCGGACGGACCGACGGACAAGGTGCCCCGGCGTGTTTTCCCCTGGGTGCCCGGGGTGACGCGATCTAGAGTCGCGGACATCCCGTCACGGCGGCGTCGGGGCGTTCTCGTGACGGGCCACGCCGGAGCAGGTCCGCGCGTAGGCACCCAACCGAGGGAGCACGGCCATGGAGCCTCCCAGCTTGCCGGACGCACCCGAGCCCGTGGCAGGGCCCGACCGCGCGGAGGAAGGAACGGGGGAGGGCGCGGGTCGCCGCGCCTTCCTGCGGCGCGTCTCCGCCGGGGGAGCGGGGCTCGCCCTGACCGGAGCGTTACCGCTCGTGTCGGCGGGGAACGCGCAGGCCGCTGACCCGTCCGGCAACGCCGACGCGAGTCGTGCGACGACCGACGGGCCAATCGCCGCTGATGCCACGACGGCGATCGTCATCATGGGCGGCACGCTGATCGACGGCACCGGCGGGCCCGCGCGCCCGAACCAGGTCATCGTGATCGTCGGGGACCGGATCGTGTGGGTCGGCGGCGATACGGCGCGGGCACCGATCCCCTCCGGGGCGCGGATCGTCGACGCGCGCGGCAAATACGTCATCCCGGGCCTGTCCGACATGCACACGCACTGGACGGTCATGGAGAAGATCGTCCCGCCGCTGTTCATCGCAAACGGCGTCACCTCGGTGCGCGAGATGTGGGGCTACCCCGAGGTTCGGGACGTCCGGCGCCGCATCGACAGCGGCGAACTCCTCGGCCCGCGCATGGTGATGGCGAGCACGATCCTGGACGGAACGGTGTCGCTCCTGGGCCCGCCGTCCGTTCGCGTGGGCACGCCGGAGGAGGCCAGGGCCGCCGTCCGCCAGGCCAAGGCGGACGGCTGCGACTTCATCAAGATCTACTCGTACCTCAGCCCCGAGTGCCTGCACGCCATCGCGGACGAAGCCCGGCTCCAGAAGCTGCAGTTCGCGGGGCACCACGCGTACCGCCTGTCGGTCGGCGAGGTGAGCGACGCGGGGATGCGCAGCTTCGAGCACCTGCACGGCATCCCGGTGCCGCTGTCGTCGGACGAGGAGGGCTTCCGCCGCCGGATCGCCGCGACCCCGATGGATCCGGCGGACCCGCGCGCGTTCTTCCGCGTCATGCGCGAACTGGAACGCCAGGCGGCAGGCCTGTACAGCCCTGCGAAGGCCGCGCGCGTGTACGCCCGTTGGGTCCGCAACGGCACCTGGCAGTCGCCGACGCTGACGGTGAACCGCGTCATGTCGTCGCCCGCGGACACGTACGCCCGCGACCCCAGGCTCAAGTACATTCCGCCGGATCTGCGGGCGTTCTGGGCCGACGCGGTCCGGGTGTACGCCCCGGCCACGCCCGAAGAGATCGCCCAGCAGCGCGAATTCCTGGACCGCCGCCTCGCGATGGTCCGGGAGATGTACCTGGCGGGCGTCGGTGTGATCGCCGGCACGGATGTCGGAAACCCGTACTGTTTCCCGGGCTTCGGCATCCACGACGAACTCGAACTCCTCGTCGAGGCCGGTCTCACGCCGCACCAGGCCCTGGGCACGGCCACCCGCGACGCCGCCCGGTTCATGGGGCTGGACGTCGGAACCGTGGTGCCGGGCAAGGCCGCCGACCTGGTGGTTCTGGAGGCGGACCCGCTCCGGGACATCCGCAACACGCGCCGCGTGGACTCGGTGGTGACGCGGGGGCGCCTGATCACGAGTGCCCACCGGCAGCGCTTGCTGGACGACGCGGAGGCGGCGGCGCAAGAGCCGAGCACGGCAGCCGGTCTCGGTGGCGCCGGCGGTACGGGTGCCGGTACCGGCGCTGGTGGTGCCGCCGGGGCGCGTGTCTCGGTGCGGTCCGCGATGCCCGCGTGCGGGTGCTTTCCGTTGCCGGCGACGATCTGACGGCGGCCTGCCGGGTCGCCCTGCGGCCGGTGAGTAAACGAACCTTCGTTTACCTCTCCAGCAGACGAAGGTTCGGTGCCCCACCTCGGCCTGCGTAAACGAAAGTTCATTTACTAACGCGGACGGGGGTAAACGAATGTTCGTTTACTAACGGCGCCCCACCGCCGCGCCCCGACCCGACGTCCGGAGCCGGCGCGGCGACGGGCCGTACGCCCAAGACGCCGCTTGGAACGGGGGAGGGGCGGGCGGCCCGGCGGTGCGATCGGCTCCCGCGGTCACCCGCGACATCCGGTCGAGCGCTGGGCCTCCCGCCCCCACGGCGGTTCGCGCCGCCGTATCCCCCGTTCCCCGTACCCCCGTTGTTCCCCCGTGCGTACCCCTTGCGCGATCACCGTAGGGGTGCCCTCTCACCACCGACTCAACGCGCCCCGGAGCGGCGCGAATTCGCCGCCCATAAAGGTTCATTCGGGTCGTCGCGCCCCTCTGTGCCACGCATCGGGCCGCCCTGCGCGCCACGACTCTCCGCGCCGAGCACGACCACTCCGCGCCGAGCATCGGTGAACCGTTTAAGCACGCCAACCACCCGACCCCCCGATCCCACCCGCGCCCCAGGCGCGTTGACGGGCCGTCAGCCGCGTGCCTAACATTCCGACCGTCGGTATGTATAAGGAGACCCGGATGACCTCACGCACATCACCCAGCAGCGCACCCGGCACAGAACCGCACCATCCGCCCGGCCCCGACGACACGACCACGCACACGGACTCGGACACAGCCGCAGCCGCCAAGGCCGCCAAGGCCGCGAGGGCCACCAAGTCCACCAAGCAAGGCAGCGGCCTGGTCCTCCTCCTCGCCTGCGGCGGCTCCTTCGTCTCGCTCCTCGACGTCACCATCGCCAACCTCGCCGTCCCCGACCTGCAACGGGACTTCGACAGCGCCTCGGTGGCCGACCTGACGTGGGTCATGTCGCTGTACGCCATCGCGTTCGCGGCACTGCTCGCCCCCGCCGGCCGCCTCGCCGACGTGGTCGGACGCCGCCGCCTCTACCGCACCGGCATCACCGTCTTCACGATCGCCTCCGCCGCCTGCGCGTTCGCGCCCAACCTCGCGACACTCCTGGCCGCCCGCGCCGTCCAGGGGCTCGGCGCCGCGGCCCTCGTCCCGGCCTCGCTCGCCATCGTGCTCGCGCAGATCCCGCCCGCGCGCCGGGCCGCGGCCATCGGCGCGTGGTCCGCGTCCGCCTCCCTCGCGGCCGCACTCGGGCCCAGCCTCGGCGGCGTCCTGGTCGACGTGTTCGGCTGGCGCTCGGTGTTCCTGATCACCGTGCCGATCGGACTCGGCCTCATGGCCCTCACCCGCGTCGCCGGAGACTCGCGCAGCGGCGAACGCACCCCCGACCTGGTCGGCTCGGCACTGCTCGCGGGCGGCATCGGCACGCTCGTCCTCGGCGTCACGCAGGGCTCCGCCTGGCACTGGGCCGACGCCCGCACCATCGGCTGCATCGCGGCCGGCCTCGCGATGATCGGAGCATCCGTCGCCCGCGCCGCACGACACCCGCGCCCCGGACTGGAAGTCGGGCTGTGGCGGAGCAGGCCGTACGCGTACGCCAACCTCGTTTCGTTCCTCTTCGGCATGCTGCTCTACCCGTGGATGCTGCTCGGGGTCCTGTACCTGACGCAGATTTGGCAGTACTCCGAGCTACGCGCCGGGTTCGCGATGACGCACGGCGCGGTCGTCTCCGCCGTCGCGGGGCTGCTGGTCGGAAAGTACGCCCGCGCCGTCAACCCACGGACCGCCGTCATCGGCGGCTCGCTCGTCCTCGGCGCGACCGCTCTCTGGCTCGGGCTCGCGGTGCCCGAGGAACCGGCGTTCGCGTCGTTCTGGCTGCCGTCCGGGATCCTGCTCGGCATCGGCATCGGGGCGGTCAGCACCGGGGTGTCCAGCGCGGGCGCGCTGTCGGTGCCGCCGGTGAAGTTCGCGGGCGCCACCGGACTCAACCTGACGGCACGCCAGATCGGCGGCGCCCTCGGCATCGCGGCCCTCGCCACCGTCCTCGAACGCGAGGCGGGCCACGGGACCGACGGTTTCGCCCAACTCTTCTTCATGTTCACCGGCCTGGCGGTGCTGACCGCCCTCGCGGGACTCGGCCTCGCCGCCCGCCCGCAGGACGCGACCCCCGCCGCGCCCCCGCAGACCCCTGCCACCGCCGTACGCGAGGAGATCTCGGCATGACCACCGTGCACAACGACGCCATGGACCTGGAGACCGGCGTAGAGCCAACCACCACCAACGACGGGCTTGCCGCCGCCGCGGACCGGGGGGCACGCGGGACGCCCGACAGCGCCTACCGCATGACGCGCGAGGAGGAAGCCGCGCTCCTCCGCGGCGCCCCATGGCGGCGCATGGTCGTCGTCGGGGACAGCATCGCCGAGGGCATCGGCGAACCCACCGAGGGCTTCCCCGACCAGGGCTGGGCCGACTCGCTCGCCGAAGCGCTCCACCGCGCCAATCCGGGGCTCGTCTACCTCAACCTCGGCAAGCGCGACCTGCGCGCCGACGCGATACGGGCCACCCAGCTCGAACCGGCCCTCGCGTTCGACCCGGACCTCGCGATTGTCGTCGCCGGGGGCAACGACCTGCTGCGCGGCCGCTTCGACATCGAGCCCGTGGCCGCGCACATCGAGGCGATGGTCGCGGCGTTCGCGGCGGCCGGTGCGGATGTGGTGACGCTCGGGATGTACGACTGCACGGGCAGCCCGTACGTCCCCGAGGAGTTCCGCACCCGGATGGCCGAGCGCATCCACGAACTCAGCGACCGCACCTGGGAGATCGCCCGCGCGTTCGGGGCCGTGCACATCGACTGCACCAACAACCCGGGCTCCGCCGACCCCGCCATCTACGGCAGCGACGGGCTGCACGGCAACCGCCGCGGACACTCGTTCACGGCGGGAGTGGCGATCCGGACCATCGGCGCCAGGCTGGGCAACCGCGCATGAGCGGGTATCGGCGAACGCAGCGTGGGAGCAGAGCACACGCGAGAACAATCCGGGGTCAGCCACAAACGAACACAGTGCGTGAGCACGTACACGCGAAGCACATCCGAGAACAACCGGGGTCAGCCGAGAATGAACACAGCGCGTGAGCACCTATACGCGAACAGGCACAGGCGAACAGGACTTGTGACCGCGCAACCGATGTGACGGTGTGCCGAGACAGGCTCTGGGGCGGAAGGCGGGTGTGGGGTTGAATAGTCCGATGGCCACAACGACGCGCCCCCGCACCCGCCGGACGCAGCAGGAACGCTCCGGCACCACCACCGCCGAACTGCTCGCGGCCGCCCGCGCGCTGTTCGCGGCGGACGGGTACGCGGCGACGTCACTCGACGCCGTGTGCGAGCGCGCCGGGGTCAGCAAGGGCGCGCTGTACCACCACTTCCGCAACAAGGAGGCGCTGTTCCACGCCGTGTACGCGGCGGAGGAGGCCAAGATCGCCGACGCCGTGGCCGCGGCGTATCTCAAGGTCCACGAACGGGACCGCTGGGACGCCGTCTTCGAGGGCTGCAAGGCGTACCTCATGATGTGCATCGACCCCGGAGTGCAGCGCATCACCCTCCGGGACGCGCCGGGCGCACTCGGCGTGGAGGCAGTGGACGAGGTCACCGAGCTGTGCGTCAAGCAGATGCGGATCGGCGTCTCCCGCGCCATCGACGCGGGACGCATCGCACCCCGGCCGGTGGAGCCGCTCGCGCGCATGCTGTTCGGCGGACTGAGCGAGGCCGCCCGTACGATCGGCCGCGCCGACGACCCCAAGCGCGCGCAACGCGAGGCCCTCGCCGAACTGCGGCGACTCTTCGACGCCGTCGCCGAGGACGGGCCCCCGACGGGCACCTGAACCGCCGCGGCGCGCGCACCGGCCCCGTCGGTTGCACCGCGGGACAGCGGCCAGGTAGACACAGGGGGTCAAGTGCCGACTGCCGCGCCCGCCCTGTCGGAGCGCGCACCGTTCAAGAGGGACACCAACGCATGGCGATGTTCCGCCGCAACCGGCCTGCCGCCGGGCAGCAGCCCGGCCCGTACGGTCAGCCCGCCGCCGGGCAGCCGGTGCAGGGCGCCCCGGGCGCTCCCGGCGGGGCCCCCGACGTCCGGCAGATGCTGACGGGCGCGCCCGTCGAGCGCATCCGCCAGGACCTGCGGCTGAGCGTCACCCGGGTCGGCCCGCACCTAGCGGCACCCGCCATCGCGTGGCCCATCACCGAGGACCTCGCGGCCATCGCCTGCGTCAAACTGCCGGACGGCGCCATCGCCACCGCCGAGGTCCCCATGGCCCAGGTGTGGGGGATGGAGGCCGAGGACGTCTGGCTCCAGGGGGCGGGCAACCTGCGCGCCGAGCATTTCTCGCGCAGCGAGTTCGACACCGCGTCCGGCGTCGCGATGACGATGTTCACGGGACAGGCCTGGCCCGGGTCCGCGCAACTGACCCGCCTGGGTGAAGCACTCGGCGAAGAACTGCCCGCCGGGGCGCTGGTCACCCTGCCGGACGACAACACGCTCCTGACCATCCCGATCCACAACCCCCGGGTGATCGACATGGTCGGACACATGTTCGCCACCGGGCACGAGCTGACGCGTGGTCAGCACCCGATGAGCGCCCGCCCGCTGTGGTGGCACGACGGCGTCGTCGAACCCCTCGACGTGCAGTGGCACGGCCAGGTCGGCCAGGTGTCGGGATCGGCCCGCTTCAACCAGGCGATGGCGGCGGTACCGCAGCGCTGAGCCCCGGACGTCGGCCGCGCCCCGCACACGCGGTGCGCCACGCGTCGCTCGGGGCAGCCCGCGTCACCCCTGCGCGCCGCCGGGACGCGGAGGCCCGGCGGCGGCCAGGCGGTCCGCGCGGCGGGTCAGGTACCTGCGCTCCGGAACGCTGGCGGTGAGCTTCGCGGCCTCCTCGTACGCCGTGCGTGCCGCGTCGCCGTCCCCGGCCTCCTCCAGCAGGTGGGCCCGGACGGCGGCGACGCGGTGATGCCCACGCAGTGCGCCTTCCGCCAGCTTGTCCAGGACGGCGAGGCCCGCGCGCGGACCGTGCACACGCGCGACGGCCACCACCCGGTTGAGTGCGACCATCGGCCCGGGAGCGACCTGTTCGAGCAGGTCGTACAGCCCGAGGACCTGCGGCCAGTCGGTCTCGGCGTCGGACGGTGCCTCGTCGTGGACCGCCGCGATCGCCGCCTGCAATTGGTACGGCCCGACCTCGCCCTTGCCGAGCGCCTCCGCGACCAGGGCCACACCCTCCGCGACGAACTCCCGGTCCCAGAGCGAACGGTCCTGCTCGGCGAGCGGGACGAGCTCCCCGTCCGCGCCCGTGCGCGCCGCGCGCCGTGCGTCGGTCAGCAGCATCAGCGCCAGCAGCCCGGCGGTGTCGGCGTCGTCGGGGAGCAGGCGGCGCACCTCGCGGGTCAGGCGGACCGCTTCGGCGGTGAGGTCGGTGCGGACCAGGTCCGGGCCCGACGACGCCGTGTAGCCCTCGTTGAAGACGAGGTACAGGACGTGCTGCACGACGCGCGTACGCTCACCGCGCTCCGCCTCCGGCGGCAGCTCGAAGCGCGCACCGGCCTTCTTCACGGTCTGCTTCGCCCGGCTGATCCGCTGCGCCATGGTCGCCTCCGGCACCAGGAACGCACGGGCGATCTCAGCAGTCGTCAGACCGCCGACCGCACGCAGCGTCAACGCCGCCTGCGACGGGGCCGAAAGGGCGGGATGACAGCACAGGTAGAGCAGCGTCAGGGTGTCGTCGTGCTCGGCGGGCTGCTCCGCGTCCGCGGGCGCGGCGTGCCGGGCGCCGGTCGGGATCATCGCGAACGCCGTCTCCTCACGCCGCGCCCGTGACTCCTCGCTGCGCAGCCGATCCGTCAACCGCCGCGACGCGACGGTGACCAGCCACGCCCGCGGGTTGTCCGGCACGCCCTCATCGGGCCACTGCCGCGCCGCGGCGAGCAGCGCCTCCTGGACGGCGTCCTCGGCAAGGTCGAAGTGTCCGTAGCGGCGCACGAGCGCGGCGAGGACCTGCGGAGCCAGCTTGCGCACGAGCTCGTCACCGGGGAAACCGGGGGAGGGGTTGTTGTCGTCAGCGTCGTACACGTCGTCCACCACCCGCCCATCGTGCCCGACGCCTGAGGGCGTGGGGGCGGGGGCTCGCGGGGCGCGGGAGAGCAAGGCGTGGGCACGGGCGCGAGGGAGCGGTGGGTGCGGGGAGGCGGTGAGCCGCGGATGGGTGAGCGTTGCGGAGGGTCTGGGCGCGGGGCGGCGCGCGGCGCGGCGTTGGGGTGCGGCGTTTCGGCGACTCGCGCAAAGGCACCGCCCGGCACGCGTGCCCCACAACACGCGTGCCGGACGGGCGCCTGGTGGTGACTACGACGTGGCCAGGGCCTCCGTCGGGGTCAGGCGGGCGGCTCTGGAAGCCGGGTAGAGGCCGGCGATCGCGCCGACTGCTGCGGAGGCTGCGACGGCGGCCGCCAGGGCGGGCAGGGGGATGGCGAAGGGCCAGCCCTCGACGGACGCGTAGGCGTACGTCGCCGCGCCGCCCAGGAGCGCCCCGGCCACGCCGCCCAGGCCGGCCAGGGTTACCGCCTCGGTCAGGAACTGGGTGCGGATCTGGCCGCGGTGGGCGCCGAGTGCTCGGCGCAGGCCGATCTCCTGGCGGCGTTCCAGCACCGCGATGACCATGGTGTTGGCCACGCCCACGCCGCCCACGAGGAGGGCCACGGCGCCGAGGCCCAGCAGGAGTGCGTTGAAGGTGTCCTTCGCGGCGAGCTGCGCGGCCAGTGCGTCCGAGGGGCGCGAGACCTTGACCTCGTTCGGGCTCTTCGGGTTGACGGTCGGCGCGAGGACGTCGCGGACCGACTCGACGGCGGACTCCGCGGTCCGGGTGTAGACGGTCGTCGGGTTGCCGTCGAAGCCGAGGTACTGGCTCGCGGCGTGCCAGCCGACGAGTGCAGACGTGTCCAGCTCCGGAGCGAGCGGCACCGGTTCGAGCAGGCCGATCACGGTGAACCACTGGTCCCCGAGCCACACTTGGCCGCCCGGCGCGTCGACACCCAGCCGCTCCGCCGCCTTGGAGCCGAGCACCACCGTCGGGTAGCGCTCGGTCGCCGGGTCGAGGAAGCGTCCCGCCCGCAGCTTCGCACCGACCGTGTCGAGCAGGTCCAGGCGGCCCGCCTGCACCTCGATGCCGCCTGTGATGCCTTCGCCGATCCGGTCGTTGCGGCGTACGGTCGCCTTGGTCTTGCCGGTCGCCGTCGCCGACTTCACCGGACCGATGCGCTCCACCATCGCATCCGCGTCGGACGGCAGCGAACTCGCGTTCCCCGTGAAGCTCGTACCCGGACCGACCGTCAGCAGGTTCGTGCCGAGCCCGGCGATCCGCTCGTTCAGCCGCGCCTCGCTCGACGTTCCGATGCCGACCACCGCGACCATCGCGGCGACCCCGACGGCGATGCCCAGTGCCGACAGCACCGCGCGCAGTTTCCGCCCGCGCAGACCGGACAGCCCGACCGCGATCACGTCACGCGGCCCCAGACGGGCCGGCGTGGGCAACTTCTCCCGCTCGGTGGAAGGCTCGTAAGCGCCGGAGGCCGTCGGTCCGGAACGAGAAGGGGATCCAGACCGGGACATGGACCGGGACACAGACCGAGATTTGGTACGCGGATTCATACGGCCGTCCCCGTCAAACTGTCGTGCCGGATCCGCCCGTCCAGGATCCCCACCCGGCGCGGCAGAGACGCCGCCAACTGCGGGTCGTGCGTGATCACCGCGATCGTCGTGCCCTGCGCGTTCAGATCCCGCAGCAACTGCACCACCGCCGCCCCCGACGCAGAGTCCAGTGCCCCCGTCGGCTCGTCCGCGAGCACGATCCGCGGCCGCGACACGACCGCCCGCGCGATGGCCGTGCGCTGCCGTTCACCACCCGACAACTCGTGCGGACGGTGGTCGAGCCGGTTCCCGAGACCGACCCGTTCGAGCGCGTCCGCCGCCCGCTCGCGCCGCCGCGAGTGGCCGATCCCGTGGTAGAGCAGCCCCGTGGCCACATTGTCCAGGGCGGTCAGATGCGGCGACAGGAAGAACTGCTGGAACACGAAGCCGATCCAGCGAGCCCGCACCGCCGACAGACGCCGGTCCGACAGCGCCGCGACATCGTGCCCCAGCACCTCGACACGCCCCGACGACGGCCGGTCGAGCGTGCCCATCAGATTGAGCAGCGTCGATTTGCCCGACCCCGACGGCCCGACGATCGCGAGCAGTTCACCCTCACGGATCGACAGCGAAGCCCGATCGAGCGCGGTCAGCCCGCCCGGATACGTCTTCGACGCATCGTGCAGCGTGATCACCTCGCCCCCGAGCTGCGGCGCGTCACCAACCGGCCGGGCGACACCGTGCCCGCCGCCGAGCGCGGGCCCGAACCCCTGCCCCCGCGCGGGTCCCTGCGGCGGTACGCCCGCAGTTGCACCCCCATGCGTCATGACGGCACCCGCACGTTCTGCCCCGCAGCCAGGCCCTCGCCGGTGATCTCCACGCGGCCGTTCGCGAACAGCCCCGGCAGCACGCCGACCAGCTTGCGCGTGCCCGCGGCCGCGTCCACGACCTCGACCGCGTACCCGCCCTCCGCCAGCGCGACCAGCGCGTTGACCGGGACGGACAGCACGGCCCTGCGGCTCTGGCTGGTGAACCCGACACGCACCGGAGCACCGTCGAGCGACCCCGCCTCCTCGGGCTTGTCCAGCGTCACCGTCACCGGGACGGTCGCCTTGCCGCCGCCCTGGCCCGGCATGCCGCCGCCCTGCTCGTCCTTCGAGGCGACCGTGCCGATCTCGGAGATCGTGCCCGTGGTCTTCTTGCCGTCCGGCAGCTCCACGGTCACCTTGTCGCCCTTGTGGGCGACGTTCTGCTGGTCCACGGGCAGCTTCACCTCCACGAGGCGCCCGGTCCCCGAGACCGCGGCCACCTCGCCCTGCGCGGGCGCGCCGATCGAGGCCTTGAGCGCGGTCACGCGTATCGCCCCCGGCTGTACGGCGACCGCCGACGGGTCCACGCGCCCGGTCTGCGGCAGCCCGAGCGACTTCTGCCAGCGCTTCACCGCCGCCGCCGTACCGTCCGTGAACTTCTCGTCCACGTTCAGATCCGACCCGAAGCCGAGTGCCGCGAGGTTGCGCTCCAGCAGCAGGACGTCCGGACCGTTCGACACGCCCTTGCCCAGCGCGCGCCAGAGCGGCGACGGGCCGTAGAACAGCGGTACGGGGCGGCCGTTGACCTCGTACATCGTCTGGCCCTGCTTGACGACGTCGCCGACCTTGGGCAGCGAGCTGAAGATCTGCTGCCCGGCGTACTGCTCGTCCTCCTTCTTCTGCTCCTTGTCGACCGATTTGGTCGGTGTCGGGGTCGTCGTCGGAGTCTTGGACGGGGGCGCGGGCTGATGGGACGGATTGCCCTGCGGAGCGTTCTGCGGCCCGGACGACGGACCGCCGCCCGCGGGCGGAGGCGTGTTGCCGCCGGAACCGCCCGTTCCACCGGAGCCACCCGAGCCGCCTGATCCACCCGGGTCGGCCCCCGAGTCACGTGACTGAGCGAAGACCGAACCGCTGCCCCCGTATCCCAGCGTCCCGTCGACCTCGGCGTTCACCGTCAGGTCGCCCTTGACGATCGGCGCAGTGGCGCCCGGTGCCTGCGTCCGGCTCGCCGCCTTGCCGGTGTCGTCGCCGGGGGAGAACACCACCGCGCCACCCACCCCGAGGGCGACGACCGCCGCGACACCGGCGACCGCGACGGTACGGGTACGCGCACGAGTCCGCGGCCGACGCGCTCTTGCTTCCGCGAACTCCCGTGCGGTCCCCGGCTCTTCGGGGCCGCCTTCCGGGTCGCCCTCCCGACCGCCGTCCAGAACTCCGTCCAAACCGCCGTTGAACCCGCCGTCACGGCTGTCACGGCCATCCCGGCCGTCGCCGGGCGGACCGGGCATGCCCGGCCCCGTCACTTCGTCACCGTCATCGCACCGGAGCCGCCCGCCTGGCCGCAGGCCTTCATCGCCTCGTCGGCCTTGGCCTGGTCGGAGCCGAGGTCGAGGGCCATGCCGCCGTCCGGGCCCGGGTCCGGCACATTGAGGCCGTGCTCGCGCAGGCACTTCGCCATCTTCAGGTTGGACTCGCGCATCTCGGCCTTCTGCTTCTCGGTGATCTCACCACCGTTGGGCAGCCACTTGCGGCACGCGTTCGAGGCCGTCTCCATCTTGGCCGCCTCGGGGCCGCCGTCGGCCGGAATCGCCTGGGCCATCATGCTGCCGTCGGCGTTCGGGTCGGGCATGTCTATGCCGTTTTCCCGCATGCACTGGGCGTACTTCACCATGTCGCCCTTCTCGCCCGCGGCGGCCTCGGGCGGCGCGCCGGCGTTCTTGTCCTTGTCGCCCAGCGACGCCACGTCGCCGTCCTTGCCGGAACCGCCGTCCTTCGAGCAGGCGGACAGGGTGAGCACGCACGCGAACGCGACGGCCGCCGTACCGGTCACGGCCCGGTGCAGGCGCCCGCGGTGGAGCGTGGGGAGGTTCCGCATCACAAGGTCCCTTCGCGGTGGGGCGGCCCGCTGCCGCCCGGCGCGATCCAGTTCTAGGGAGGCGGCGGTTCGGGACCGGTTCGCGTGCCGCTAACCGCGTCCTAACCGCTCGCGCCGGACGCTTGAGCGGGTCGCGGGGCGGTGGCGCCCCGGCTCGCTGGGATCATGAACATCCCGGTCATGTCTCATCAGACACGGACAAGAGCAGCAGAAAGCCTGCGCGGCGACGGAACGGGAGAAGAGGGCGGAGACCGGATGAGGGTGCTCATTGTCGAGGACGAGGAAGAGATGGCCGACCTGCTCGCCGGCGGACTGCGCGGCCAGGGCTTCTCCGTGGACGTGGCCCGGGACGGCGCGCGGGCGCTGGAGTGCGCGGCGGCCTCGGCGTACGACGTCGTCGTGCTCGACCGCGACCTGCCGGTCCTGCACGGGGACGCGGTCTGCCGCACCCTCGTCGCGACGCGCAACGGCGCCCGCATCCTCATGCTCACCGCGTCCGGCTCGGTCGCGGACCGCGTCGGCGGCCTGAACCTCGGCGCGGACGACTACCTCGCCAAGCCCTTCGCGTACACCGAGCTCGTCGCCCGCATCCACGCCCTCGCCCGGCGCGGCGGCGGCTCGTCCGCGGGCTCGGTCCTGGAAGGCCGCGGCGTCGTCCTGGACCCGCAGCGCCACCTCGCCGAACGCGACGGCCGCCCGCTGCGACTCAGCCCTAAGGAAATGATCATCCTGGAACTCCTCCTGGCCGCCGGCGGCGGCGTGGTGACCCACACCGAACTCCTCGACGAGGCATGGGAGGAGGCCGTCGACCCGCGCAGCTCGGTGGTCAAGGTCGCCATGCACGGCCTGCGCCGCAAACTCGGCGAGCCCCCGCTGATCGAGGCCGTGCCGGGGATCGGATACCGGCTGTGACCGGCGGCGGGCAGGACGACCGGCGCAGGGCGGACGACACCCGAGGGCGGGACGACCGACGCGAGTCCGACGACCGTCACTCGCCGGACGGCGCGAGCACGTCGGACCACCGGCACCTTGCGAACGACGGGCATCCCTCGGACGTCTGCCACTCATCCGGCGACGGGGACCGCCCCGACCACAAGGACCTGCCCGACGACCGGCGCGGGCCCGGCCGCGGCCTCCGCATCCGTACCCGCCTGACCCTCATGTACAGCCTGGTCTTCCTCGCGGGCGGCGCGGTCCTGCTGACGATCCAGTACTTCGCCGTCGACCGCATCCTCGGGGACAAGCGCGCGGCCGTGACGACCGCGCCCTACGCCGTGTTCCCCGCGGGCACCGTGTTCGCGCCCGTGACGCCCGCCGATCCCGCCGGTCCGGTCGCCCCCGCGGTCCCCCTTCCGTCCGACGCGGTGCCCGCCTCGCCACTCCCCGGGACCGATGCGACCTCAGGCTCGATGAGCAGCCTGACGCTGGCCGAGGCCGCCGAGGACGGCTTCGTCAGCTTCAAGACCCTGGTCCTGAACGCCCTGGTGGGACAGTCCCTCCTGGCCCTCGCCGCACTCGTGCTGATCGCCGCCGCACTCGGCTGGTGGATGGCCGGACGCTCCCTCGCCCGCCTGCACACCGTCACCGCCACCGCGCGCCGCATCTCCGAACGCAACCTCGACGACCGCCTCGCCCTCCTCGGCCCCGAGGACGAGATCAAGGAACTCGCCGACACGTTCGACGCGATGCTCGCCCGCCTCGACCGCGCGTTCGCCGCCAACCGGCGCTTCGCCGCCAACGCGTCGCACGAACTGCGCACCCCGCTCGCCCTCCAGCGGGCGTCCCTGGAGATCCCCCTTGCGGAAGGGCGCGTACCCGACGACCTAAGGCCGTCCATCGAACGCTCCCTGCGTGCGACCGCCCGCAGCGAACGCCTCGTCGGAAGCCTCCTCCTGCTCGCCAAGGGCCAGCAGGGGCCGGAGAGTTACGCGCACAGCGACCTCGCGGCCCTGGCCGACGAGGCGGTCGACATGTACCGCGCCGAGGCCGCCGCGGCGGGCGTCGTCATCACGACCGAGCTCGACCGCGCCCCGACGTCCGGTGACCCGGTGCTGCTGGAGCAGGTGGCGGCCAACTTGGTGCAGAACGCCGTACGCCACAACGCGCCCGACGCCGAGGGCCGGAGCCGGATCACGGTCACCACGGGCCGCGCCGGGGACGAGGCCGAGCTTCGCGTGGTCAATTCCGGGCCGGCGGTCGACCCTGCCGACGTGGACGAGCTGTTCGAGCCGTTCCACCGCGGCACCGCCGCCCGCCTCGCCGGCACGAAGGCCGGATCGGGGCTGGGCCTGTCCATCGTGCGCGCGGTCGTGGACTCGCACGGCGGCCGCGTCGAGGCCGAGCCACGCAGCGAAGGCGGCTTGGCGGTGACGGTACGCCTGCCGGTGGCCTGACGGCGGTCGGGCGCAACCGCGTCGGATCGCATCGGGATCGAGCTGGGATCGGGCCGGGAAAGGTCCGGGAACGTCCCGGGGCCGGGAGCATGCCCGCCGCCGATACGACTTACTCCGCCTCCCAGTGCACCCGGTAGCGGTGGTGCTCCCGCGTGATCCGCCACGTGAAGCCGTACGGCGGCGGGGGCGGGATGACGGCGTCCGGCGGGTATGCGGTGACCGTCAGGCGGGACGGGTCCACCGGCGGCGCCTCCTCGACGCGTTGCCGGAGGACGTCGGCGGCGTTGCCGTCGCCGTACCCGATGACGCGACCGTCGTGGACCACCGCCAGCCCAGGCCCCTCCGGGCCCTCCGCGTCGAAGAGGCCCCAGGCCACGTGACCGCCGTGCCGCCCGGCGATCAGCAGGGTGCGCGGATCGGACAGGCTGAGCCCCCACCAGCAGCGCTCCGACAGGCGCGGTGCGCTGCCGAGGTCGGTGCCGCCGGTGTCCGTGAGCGTGCGCACCATCTCGATCTGCTTGGCGGACAGGCCCTCGCCGATCACCGCCATGCCCTGGCCCAGCATGCGGCTGTGCGGGTCGGCCGCGTGGGGGCCGCGCAGTTGCAGGAAGCCGCACTGCGCCACCGACGTGCTGTGCAGCAGCTCCCCCTCACGCCGCATGGCCACCGACAGTTCGAGGCCCGGACGCAGCCAGAGGGGGGCGACGAGCACGCCGCCGTCGGCGAGTTGGGTGCGCCATGCGGGCGGCAGGTCGTCCACGCCGACGGTCGATTCGAGACGGTCGTACGGAGCGGCGTCCGGTACCCCGAGCCAGCCGTCGCCGCGGCGCAGGTCCAGCGGCGTACCCTCGCCCGGTGCGAGGTCCGCGAGGCGCGCGGCGGCCGAGGCGAGCAGGCTGTCGTCCACCTCGATGCTGGTGACGCTGCCGCGCGGCCCGGTGAGCTCGGCGAGCAGGGCGGTGTTGTAGCCGCTGCCGGTGCCGATTTCGAGGATGCGGTGGCCCGCGCGTACGTCGAGCTGTTCGAGCATCAGGGCGACCATCGCGGGCTGGCTGACCGTGCTGATCGGCGACCCGTTCGCATCGGTGGCGAGGACCACCACCCGGTCGGCGTAGGCGTCGCGCATGTCGGTGTCCGGGGGAGTGAACAGTTCGCGCGGGACGGCGTCCATGGCGCGCTCGACGTCGGGGGAGCGGAGTTGCCCGGTGCCGCGCAGCCCGTCGAGCAGCCTGCGGCGCAGCCGCGCGGCCACCTGGTCGCGCGGCCGCAGGTCTGCTGGGTCGAACTCCTCACCGGATTCCACACCGGAGTTGTACCCGCTACAGGAGACGCGAGCCAGCGGGCGGGCACGTACCGGCCACCGGCGAGCGGCTGGGTTGTGCGGGCGCGGGTGACGGGAGTGGCGCAGGTGGACGGTGGGTTCCGTGGGGAGCGGTGCGGGGCCTCCACGGGCGATCGGGACGCGGCGTCAGAGGCGTCGGAGCAGAGCGGCCTTGGCGGCGGCGAACTCCGCGTCGTCCAACACCCCGTCGCGGTGCAGGTCGCCGAGTTCGCGGAGGCGACGCAGTACGACGTCGGGGTCGGCGTCGGCCGGCCCGGGTGGGATCGGGGCGCCGGCTCCCAGGGCATGGGAGGCACCCGGGGCGAGCGCCGAGGGGGCGTCGGTCGGCTGGGGTGCGTTCGGGTGCGGGAGGCGGGCGACGACCGCGGCGGCGAGCACCGCGCTGGTGCCGCTTTCCTTCTTCGTGCCCCACAGCAGCAGGCACGTCGGGTCGTACTTGGGCTGCGAACTGCCCGGCGGCGGGTTCCCGACGCGGAAGCGGAGATGGCCCGAGTCCAGGCCGACGGCCGGGTGCCACTCCACGGCGACGATCTCGGACAGCGGAATTCGCTGCGTGCCGGTGGCGCGCTTGCGCTCCTCGGCGATCCAGTTCCATTCCAGGCGTACGGTGTCGCCGTCGAACGCGACGCTGCCGTCCTGTCCGTTCGCGCCGAGCGGCACCTGCGCCGCGGGCAGCAGGTAGCGGTCCAGCGGCGAGTCCGGCACGGATTCGAGGGTGAGCGAATCACGTACCTCGTCCGCGAAGTACTCGGCGGCGCCCGCCCAGTCGTTCTCCACGGTGAGCTGGTACGGGTCGGCGTCGTCCGAAATACGGCCGCCGCACACCTGGAGGAACGGGTCGGCGCCCTCGCGCAGCCGCATCCGCAACCGCCCGCTCTTGCGCCCGGCCTCGAACGAGACTCCGGCAACCGCCGCCAGCGGCACGGCGATCTCGCCCACCACTTGGCGCAGCCGGTGCACGCCCCGGTCCCGGCCGGGGACGATGCGCACCGTGTCCCCGTCGAACGTCCACGTGCCGTCCTTGGTCCTCAGCTCTGCCACGCGGACGATCCTACGATCCCGCTCCGGCCGGCCCGTTCGGTCTCCCGCCTGAGGTCTCCGTTCCCGACCGCGGGCGCAGGTCTCAGGCGCGCCGCAGCGGATTGCGGGGCAGCCGGGCGCGCCGGTGCTCCTCCGCCTCGCCGGTCGGCAGGGTCGCGTCGGCCGGGTCGCCGATCTCGACCAGGCACACGCCCGGCGTCGGCCCTCCGGCTCGCCCTCCCGACGGCGCGTCCCCGGAGTGCGGCAGGGTGATGTCGTCGAGTGCCCGCCCGAACTCGCCGTCCAGCGCGCCCGCGACCGCCACGCCCGACTCGGGCCACGAGGCGTCCGGAGCGCCCGTCCGCAACAGGAACCGGTCCCCGGGCGACGTCGGCACGGCCAGGGCCGGGACCCGCAGGGTCTCCGGGTTGAGCACGCCGATCGGCGGCTGCGCGAGCGGTTCGGCGACCGGCCGGGCCAGGCCGCCGCTGACGTGGACCGGCGTCGCGCCGCCGCGGTTGACCACCGCGACCAGCCCGTCGGGGCGGTGCTCCAGCAGCACGATGCGCGCCAACTCCTCGGCCCCGCTGCGCTCGTCGCGCAGGCTGAGGTCCATGTGGTAGATCACCCGCGCGAGATCCGGCTCGTGGTCCGCACCCGTCCGGAACGCGTCGAGCAGCCGCGCCGCGACCGCGAGCCCTCGTGCGCCGCTCGCCGCGACGTCGCCGAACAGCACGCGTGTCCCGAAAGCCGTGGCGGCGGCCCCGTACACCAGGCGCGGCGCGGTCGGGCCCTCGTGCGGGGGCATGCGCGCGGCCAGCCGCATGCTGCCCGTCTCGGCGGTCGTGGTCCCGACCGGTCCGCTGCCGGGCGCGACGGAGCCGAGCAGCCGGTCGGGGGCGTCGAGGAGGGCGAGCATGGGCGGCACCTTTCGTCGATGGGTCGTCTGTCGGCGTCGGTCGGGACCGGGCCGTGGGCCCACCCGGCACAACGCGACAGGGCGGCTCGGGAACGCTCCGCCCTGTTGGGACCGGCCTTCCCAACCATTCTAAAAGCCACATAAATGAACAATAAGTACGCGGGGTGTCACGGTGCGGATGAATGCCGGACGTCCGGCACGGGGCTGTCGTCGGTGGCGGCGGCGAGCCGGGCGTCCGCGCACGGAGCGTTGCTCAGGGGTGTCGCTCACCGAGCCTCGCTCACCGAGCGTCGCTTGCGGGCGTCGCTCAAGGGCCTCGCTCACGGGTGGCGGCGGACCACCAACGCGGCCACGTCGTCGTCGCCCGGGCTCGCGCCGAACTCCGCCAGGTCCACACGCAGGAGTTCCAGCAGGTCGGCGGGGGATTCGGTGATCCACCCGCGCACCCGCGCGGCGAGCGGGTAGAAGGAGCCGTCCGCGCCGCGGGTCTCGCTGACGCCGTCGGTGTAGAGCAGCAGCCGGTCGCCGGGGGTGAACGGCACCGTCTCGACCGCATACGCGTCGGGGGCGTCGGCGGCCCCCTCCGCCAGACCGGACAGGTTGACCGGCAGCAGCGGCGACACCGGTTCGACCGCCGAGACGGCCCGTCCGCGCATCAACAGGGGGGCGGGATGCCCCATGTTGAGGACGCGCGCCACCGGCCGTCCTTCGGGGATCTCCATCAGCAGCGTCGTCGCAAAGCGTTCGGACGCGTCGGACACCGGCGGCTGCTGCGTGTAGCGCGCCATGCTCAGCTCCATGCGCGCGACCAGCGCCGCGAGGTCGGGAGCGTCGTACGCCGCCTCACGGAACGACCCCAGCAGCACCGACGCGACCTCGACCGCCGGAAGGCCCTTGCCCTGCACGTCGCCGAGCACCAGGCGCACCCCGTACTCGGTACGCAGCGCCTCGTAGAAGTCGCCGCCGATGCGGGCCTGCGCCTGTGCCGCCACGTACAGGACGTCGAGGTCGACGTCGTCGAGGTGGCGCGGCAGCGGGCGCAGGACCATGCTCTGCGCGGTCTCGGCCACCGCGCGCACGTCGGAGAGGTCGCGTTCCTGCCGCTGGCGCACGTGGCTCGCGTACGCGGCGGCGAGCGTCACGACGGCGATCACCACCATCGAGTTGAACGCGGGCGCCTGGTAGTGGGAGCCGCGGTCGTACCCCAGCAGGATCTGGAGCAGGCACGCGAACGCCCCGATGGTGACGGTGCCGACCACGCCCCACGTCGCGGCGGCGAGGGCGGGGGCGGCGGCCAGGTAACGGTCGAACCGCTGCGTGCCGGGTGTGACGACGTCCACGGCGACCGCCATCGTGAGCAGCCCGATCGGCGCCCAACGGGCGATCTGCACCAGCGGGTTCCCGCTCGCGCTGCCCTCGTCGTGGCGGGAGCTGAACATCCGGAAACACTACATTTGATGCTGTTTGCTCCATCGGACGACACGGCCGGACGCGGGACAGTTCCCCTGACCGAGGCGCCTGGTGTGGACAGATGGCGGAGGTGGTACCGGCCGGTGGTACCGGCTGTTGTGCCGACCGACCGATCAGCGGCTCCGCGGCGGAGACGGCGGCGCCGTGCGGCGTGCGGAGCCGTACAGGACACGAAGGGAGTGAAACCGGTGCTCTTCAAACGGGCCGTCCTGGACGGCATCGCCGCCGGCGACATCGACCTGGTCTTCCGCACCTGGGACACCGAGCGCGTGCACGCCGGGAGCACGCAGCGCACCAGGATCGGCGTGCTCGCCGTCGACGGCATCGAGGAGGCGGACCCGGCCGACCTCACCGCCGAGGACGCCCGGCGCGCCGGGTTCGCCTCGCTCGACGCGCTGCGCCGCGCGGTGGACGCCCGCGAAGGGACGCTCTACCGCATCACCCTGCACCTCGCGGGCGAGGACCCGCGCATCGCGCTGCGCGAGGACGTACCCAAGGGCCGCGACCTCGACGCCCTGCGGGACCGCGTCGCCCGGATGGGGGACTGGGCGGTGCCCACGCTGGCGATGATCGCCGCCCAGCCGGGTGTACGCGCGGTTGATCTCGCGGCCCAGGTCGGCAGGGAGAAGCGGAGCTTCAAGGCGTCGGTACGCAGGCTCAAGGAACTCGGCCTGACGGAGAGCCTGCCCACGGGCTACCGGCTGTCGCCGCGGGGCAAGGCGGTGCTCAAGGCGTCGACGCGCGGCCGTTGATGCGCGTGCGCGGTGATCGCGGAGGCGGTGAGCACGGGGCGGTGAGCACGGGGCGGTGATCGCGAGGGGCGCTTTCCGGGGTGGCGACACGTGTGTGGGATGCACAGGTGTGACGGATGTGTGCTGACGGTCGGCCCCCTGAGGGGTGACCCGCCATACCCGCAAGATGGCGGCACGGCGGTGCTGCCTTCTTCTGGCCCGTCGGATAACGTGCGGGCACCCTGCCGGGCGTCGTGTCCGGCCACGGCCTCGGGAGGAACCGCCTTGGTCGCGCCTCGACTCGGTGCGCGGGGAGCCCGTGCGGCGTCGGCGATGCTGCGCGGTGCGCTCGCACTGCCCGCGCCGCTGCTGCGCCCTTTCGCCGGACCGCCGGTCCACACCGACGACGGCCGCGAACTCCCGGTCCCCAGCCGCGTCGTCATGCGGCTGATACAGCGCAGCATGCCCGCCGGCCTGCATGACCTCGCGCGCCTGCGCACCGACAGCGAGCGCGGCGGACCGATCCTGGCCGGCAGCGAGGGACGCGACCTCCGCGTCGGCGACCTCACCGTGCCCGGCGCCGCCGGGCCGCTCCGCGCGCGCCTCTACGAACCGCCCGGCAGCCGCGAGCCAGGTCCGCTGCTCGTGTTCTTCCACGGCGGCGGCTGGATCCTCGGCGGAGTGGAGAGCCACGAGCCGGTCTGCCGGTTCCTGGCCGCCCGCTCGGGCGTGCGTGTGTTGTCCGCCGACTACCGGCTTGCCCCGGAACACGGGTTCCCCGCGCAGTCGGACGACGCCGTCGCGGTGTTCCGGCACGTCACCGGCGACCCCGCCCGGTTCGGCGCGGCACCGGGGCGCATCGCGGTCGGCGGCGACAGCGCCGGCGGCAACCTCGCGGCGGCCGTCGCCCACGACGCGCTCCGCACCGGGAGCACCCCGCCCGCCTGGACGCTCCTCATCTACCCGGCCACCGACCTGCTCGGCGAATACGCCTCCCGCAACGCGTACGGCAAGGGCTTCGTCATCGACACCGAGACGTGGACCGGCAAGGGCGGACTCATAGCGTCCCTGGTGCCGCACGGCGAGGACCCACGCCTGTCGGTGATCCTCGACCCGGACGTGGCCGGACTGCCCCCGACCTACATCGCCACCGGCGGCCTCGACCCGCTGCGCGACGAGGGCGAGGCGTACGCCGAACGCCTGCGCGCCGCGGGCGTGGACGTCACGCTGCGCCGCTTCGACCTGCTCTTCCACGGCTTCGCGAGCTTCGCCTGCGTGGAGCGCCACTGCGGCACGGCGCTGGGGGAGATCGCCGCGGAGGTGCGGCGGGCGATGGCGGTTGCCGGGTCCGCGGCGACGGGGCCCACTACGGCACAGCCCGCGGAAGACCCCGGGGACGGCGCCGGCGTCGTGGTCTGATCCGCGTCAGAGCAGGGAGCCGCGCGTACGGTCGATCACCGTCGGGCGGGTCGTGCGCGCGCTGATGCGGTCGAGCACGGCCGCGGTGTTGCCGCCCCTGGCCGCCGCGTACTCGTCCTCCGTGAGCGCCGTGACCTCCAGGAACGTCACCGAGCCGTGTGGCGTGTCGATGACGCCCAGGTCCGGGTCGACGGCGAAGGCCAGTGCCGCGAGTTCCGTCGCGGTGTCGGCGCCGAACGTGCCCGGCGCGACGTGGATCGTGTGGCCGGGTGCGAAGGGCCGGTTGCCGACCACGTACCGGGCCAGCACCTGGAGCAGCACGGCCGCCCACATCGGCACGCCGTCGTCACTGTCGTCGTCGCCGTGGTCGGCCACGCGGACACTGAACTCGAAGCCGTAGCCGGACACTTCCGGTTCGTCGCTGTCTTTGCCGTACAGCTCCGACATCCCGAAGCCGACAAGGTGCCAGTGCGGGACCGGCTCCTTGCGGCGGTACAGGGAGATGCCGTCCAGCGGGTCCGGGCCGCCGAGCGCGTACGGGACCTGGGTGCCCAGGTGGCCGTACGGCTCCACATCCCCGTACACGCGTTCCAAGGCCGCCTCGATCGCCGCCCAGCCGGGTGCCTCATCCATGAGCAAGAGCCCTACCAGTCTCAATTCCGATGCCGCGCATGCCGACACGCCCGCTCCGCGTCCCCCGTGGGCGTCCGGCCACCCTAGGTCGCCCACCTGCCTGTCGCACGGATCGGGCGCAACTCCAAGGGACTTCCCTCGCACCCGCGGCGACGGGAACGCGGGCGCGGGGAGATCGGTAGCGTGGCCGACGGCACCGGAAACCACACACGAGGCAGGGGATGGGTCATGCCGGAAGAGCGAGCCCGAACGCAGGAGCTGCACGCCGCGGTCGCGGAGCGCGTCCGCCGTGACTGGGGACTGGAGCTGCCGGAATCCCTGTTCCGGTACGACACCTTTCTCGGGTCCCTCGACCAGGACCAGGCGCGGTTGCTCCGCGACATGGAGCTGCGCCCCTTCGGCATCTCTGACCTGTTCGCGGACCCGGACGCGCAGCCGAAGGAGGAGGGCGTCGACGTGCGCGCGCACGGGCGCTTCTACCGCGACCCGCCCGAGTTCCTGACGTTCATGCACGGTGGCTCGGACGGGCTGCACTACGGGCTGTGGTTCGAGGACGGGGAGACCTGCGCTCGTGTCGCGTCGTACTACAACAACGACGCCGGGGAACTGGACATCACCGCGTCGACGCCGTTGGAGGCGATCCGCGCCCGGCTCGAACTGTTCGTGCGCGACGCGCACGACTACCACGAGGGCGAGGAACTGGCCGAACGCCTGGACGAGTTGTCCGGGCTGCGGGACGCGGTGACCGCGTTCGAGACCGGCGACCGCGAGCAGGTCGGCGACAAGTACTCGCGCAAGTACACGTTCGCCTGGCCGCCGATCCTCCACGACTGCGCCACGACCCTGGACGGCGGCGGGGCGCTGGCCGACGGCGAGACGGTGCTGAGCCGGCAGCCGCAGAACCGCACCGACCTGGGCCGGTTCGCGGGCCCGGTCCACGCGATCCTGAACGACGCCGACGCCCTGGCCGCCGCGGTTCAGGAGGCCCGGCGGCGCTGCGAGGACGGCGACCCGGCGGAGGCGTTGGCGCTGGGCCGGGACCTGCACTGGACGTCGGGCTTCCAGGAGGAGCGGGAGGCGTACGCGCATGACCTCCTCACGGCGGCGTACGAGGCGTTGGACCGGCCTGCGCTCGCGGGTGTCGCGGAGGCCCACTACCGGCACCGGCAGATCAAGAGCGTTCAGGTGATTTGAGGCGACGTCCAGGGTCCGTCTCCGGAGCCGGCCTCCTGGGACGGCCTCCTGGGACGGCTCCAGGGACGGTCTCCAGGGATGGGCTCGGGAGCCGACGTCTACTCGCCGTCGCCCGCGTGCTCGCGGGACGGATCGACGACGTGGACGACCGGTGCCGACTCCTGCCCCTTCCGGGCCACGATCGCCAGGGCCCTGCCGTCCTGCGACCACGCCAGGCCGCGGTCCATGAGGCGCTCGCCGGGCGGGAGGCGGTACGTCCGAGGGTCGCGTCCGGCGTCGGGGGCGTGCACGTACACCGACGTGCCGTCCGCGCCCGCGGTGCGCACCCCGGCCGCCAGCCAGGTCCCGTCGGGCGACGTCGCGACCGAGTTGGGGGACCGGCCGGTACGCCACGCACCCGCGCCGCCCATGTCCTTGTCGGCGCGGTAGGCGCTCACGTGGTCCTGCGATCCGGCCGCGGTGTAGAACAGCGCACCGTCCGCGCCGACTGCCAGGTCGGTCAGGTTGCTCCCGCCGCGGTCCTGCCGTCCCTCCTCGGCGAGCTTGCCGCCGTCGACGCGGTAGACGCGCACGTTGGCCGGGCTGATGTGGGGCTGGCTCGCGACCACGCGCAGCGCCGCGCCGTCCCCGCCCTCGGCGAGCAACGGCGCGCGTTCGAAGCGGCGTTGGTCCTTCTCGGGGTTGCCCGGCTCCGGGGCCTGGTGGCCGTACGTCGGCACCGCGGGCTCGACCGACGTGTCCAGCCTGCCGATCTCGCCGGTCCAGGCGTCGCACCCGTAGCCGAACCACACGTCGGAGCCGGAGCGTACGAGGTGGGTGGGGCAACTGTGCGGGGTCAGCGCGTACCGGGCCCGCTCGGTGAGCGTCTCGGTGTCGATCGCGGAGATGGCGTCGCCGGCGGCGAGGGCGACGTACAGCGTCCTGCCGTCCGCGCTCAGGACGAGCCCGGACGCGCCGAGCTGGTTCTCCAGCACCTTCTTTCCGCGGCCGTCGAATCCGACCGAAATCACCTGGTTGGCGGCGGCGCCGGAGGAGTAGTAGACCCGCTTGCGCGCGGCGTCGACGGCGATGTCGCCCACCTCCGCCGCGGGTCCCGAGGGCGACGCGGCCACCGCCGGAACTCCCAGCAACGACAAGCCGATTACCGCACCGACAAGCCCTGATCTCACAGCCATCGAACGCTCCCAGCAGGGGACAAGCGGCACCAACCGCGTTGCCGGAATGTGAAGCCGCCCGGTACCCGCCGCCCGGGCGGATTAAGCGCGTTCCGTGCCACCCGCATTTGCCGCGTCATCCGCTTCCCCCGTGTCACCCGCTTCCCGTGTCACCGGCGCCATCCGCGTCATCCGCGTCGTCGGCAGTGGCGGCGAGCCAGCGCTCGATCGCGGCGCGCGTGAAGGGATCGGTGTACGCCTGCCCGGCCGTCCGCGCGCCGTGTTCGCGCAGCCGCGGGACGCGCTGCGGGTCGCGTACCAGGACGATTTCCACGGAAGACTGGCCCTCGTCCCCGCGCACGACATTGCGGCCGTCGGCCGACAGCATCACGAACCCCGGGTGGCACCAGCCCGCGCCGAGCGCGCCGGAGGCCGCGCCCGCGCCGATGATGTCCCACGGTTCGTCCAACCCGACGCGCGCCCACCACCACACGCGTCTGCCGTCGTCGTCCGTACGGAGGACGGCCACCAGGAAGCCGCCGTCGCGCGCCGCGGCCGAACCGCCGGCCGCCACCAGCCCGCCGTCCGAACACAACCGGTGCCACTCGGCGTTGCAGCGGTCGCGGAGATGCGGGTCGTCGAACTCCACCGACACGGCGTCGAATCGGCCCTCGGGCAGGGGGAAGTGCCCGGCGAACGCCGCCGTCGTGGGCGGGATGAGCGGTACGTCAGGCGCCACCATGCCCAGGAACCGCAGTCCCGCCTCCGCCAGCGGCCCGGTCCGCCAATGCTCCGCCATGATCCGCGCCGCTCCGCTTCCGCCCGCTACCCGGGCCCTGTCTCGTCCGCGCGCTCCGGCGCCTGAACGGTCGTCGCTGCGGCGGACGGCCCTGTACGTCCACCGGTCCTGCGCAAGCCGCCGACGCGACCCCGGCAGAGCCTACGACCGCGCCGTCCACCCGATCGGCACCGACCGGCACCCGGCCTTCCCCGTCCCTCCTACCGCTTCGCCCACGGGTAGGGATTGATCTGGTTGTAGTTGTGCTTGCCGTCCTTCGTGCGCCCGGCGTAGCCGATGTTGCCGTCCTTGTCGACCAGGACGCGTGCCTGGCTCGTCGGGTCGCCGTTGTCGTAGATCGAGGCGTTCTTCCAGCGCTTGGACGCCCGCGAAGCGTCGTGGGCCTGGTAGACGTCGGGCCTCCGGCTGCCGGCCGGACCGGTCATGCGCTGCCGGTAGTTCGGATCGTTCACGATCGCCGTCACCAGATCGTGGATGTCCTGCGGCGTCTCGTAGAAGGCGGTGTTCGCGGCGCTCCTCGCGGACACCGCGTCGTACGAGTAGTTCGGGTCCGGGGTCCACTGCGCCCCTTTGCAGTTGTGGACGAGTACCGGGGCGGAGCCCACCAACACGTAGTAGGTGTGCAGTTCGGCGACGGTGAGGTTGTGGACCTTGAGTCGCCGCTGCTCCGTGGCGACGGCGGTGACCTGGACGTACGTCCCCGCGGACGTCCGCAGCCAGTCGCCGGCCGCGAGTTCGTCCGCGCGGGTCCAGGCCTTGTCCGCCTCCAGCCAGAACGGGTGGTTGCCGGTGACCTCGATCGTCGCGGTCCGCGAACCCTTGTCGGCGTCGAGGTCGACACCGACCCGTACGACGTCCTTGTCGCCCTCGCTGCCGTGCGCCGCGGTGGCCGTACGCGGGCCGGTGACGCCCGACACCGGGTCGGTGGCCAGGACGCGGTCGCCGGGGCGTACCTCCTCGATCGCCTTGGCGGCGCCGTCCGCCATGAGCACCGGAGTGCCGGGCGCGAAGCTGCACTTGGACGCGCCGCCCGAGGGGCCCGACCCGGCGAAGCTCATCGAGTTCGTGGCGCGCGGGGCCGCGACCGGGGCCTTGCCGCTCCCGCCGCCGCCCTTGCCGCCCCGCTTGCCGCCGGGCAGGACGATCGGCAGGTCGGCCGCCGGGATCTCCAGGTTCTCCGCGACCTGGGTCTGGATCTCCTCCGCGACCAGGTCCTTCACCTCGTCCTTGACGGCGTCCTTGACCTCCTGCTTGAACTCGCGCTTGACCTCCTTGAGCGCGGCCTTGCCCCACTTGCCCGCCTTCACCGCGGTGGCCGCGTACCCGGCGCCGGGGACCGCGGAGGCCAGCGACAGGGCGGCGTCCTCGTAGTTGCCCTCGGCTGCGTACCACGCGGCGTTGGCCACGTCGGCCACCTCGCCGACCACCGGGATGGTCCCGACGATGTCGAGGACCGCGTGCCCGAGCGCCGCCCAGAAGTGCCCGTCGATCTCGATGTTCGAGATCGGGTTGCCGCCCGCGAAGGAGTAGCGGTTGGCGGTCCACGGATCGGCGCCGAGGTTGAGGTCGGAGAGCGCGCCGTTGTACATGTCGCGCGACAGGAACTGGTTCAGACCCGGGCTGTAGCTGCGGAAGCCCGCGTCGTACGTCTGCGAACCACCGTCCCACCGCATGGAGTTGTAGCGGTACGCGTTGAACGCCTCGGTGCCGTCCGGGTTCCCGGCGCCGGAGGGCTTGTCGGGGCCGGAGAACGCGTCGGGGTCGTCGCTGCCGTAGGCGGTGTAGCCGTACGTCGCCTTCGTGTCGCCGTTCTGGTCGGTGACCGCCTCGACGTCGGAGTGCGGGCCGTAGCCGAAGTACGTCGTCTCCTTCGTCTTGTCCGACTCCGACTTCGGCTTGGTCTGCGACAGCCGCTCGCCGAACGGCCCGTACTCGTACTCGGCCTTCGCCTCGCCACCCGTCTTCTCGGCGACGACCTCCTTGCCCAGACCCAGATACTCGAACTCGGTCGTCTTCGCCGGTCCCGACGCGGGGTCCGCGGTCGTCTCGGTGCGCCGGTCCAGCGGGTCGTACCGCGACGTGGTGACGGTCGGCTCGCCCGCGCCCGGCACCGCCCACGCGCGGTGTTCGGTCACCCGGTCGAAGCCGTCGTACGTGTACTTCTCGCTCGGCGAACCCCCCTGCGCAATACGGCTCAGCCGGCCGAACGGGTCGTAGGTGTACGCGAAGGCCCCGCCCGCGCCCTGCACGGTGGACGACACCAGCCGGTTGCGGTCGTAGGTGTACTCGGTGGTCTTCTTGGCGATCTCCTGCCACACCACGTTGTTGCCGGCGTCGTGCCGGTACGACTCGGTGGTGTCCTCGGCGTCGGCTGCGCCCGTGCCCGCGCCGCCGGACGTCTTGACCACCTTCTCGACCCGGTTGCGAGGGTCGTACGTGAAGGCCGACGTGCGGTCGACGAACGCGCCCTTCTTGTCGGCGTTCATCGTGCGCGCGGCGTCCTTCGCGCGGTTGCCGTCCGCGTCGTAGTCGATCTCGTGCCGGGCGACCAGGGCGCCGCCCTGCTTCTTCTCCTCGCTGGTGAACAGCAGGCCGTCGAGGTGGTACGCGTTCGCCACCTTGTTGCCGTTCGCCTTGACCTGCGACTCCAGGCGGCCCAGCAGGTCCCACGTGAAGGTGGTCGTGCGCGGCTGCGCCCCCTGACCGGTGCCCGGCGTCGTGGCGGTCAGCGCGAGGCCCCGCGGGTCGTACTCGTAGGCCGACTCGGCGCCGTCGCGGGTGCGCTTGCGCAGGTTCCCGTTCTCGTCGTAGGCGTAAAGCGTCGTGTGGGCGGGCGTCTCGCCGCCCTGGAACTCCCGGACCTCGTACGGCCGTCCGAGCGCGTCGTACGCGGTCGCGAACCGGCTGCCGGGCCCGCCGGGCGTCTTGTCGGCGACCTCGACCTGGTTGCCCTCGGCGTCGTAGCGGTACTCGAACGTGTGCACCGGCGGTTCCGCGGCCCTGCCGTGGGAGGTGGAACTCTCCGTACTTGTACCGGCGTTCGCCGCTCCGGCTCCGGCTCCGGCTCCGGCCCCGGCCCCGGCTTCGGCTTCGGCCTTCGCGGCCGTGTCCGCGTCCGCCACCACGCGCACCGCGTCGGCGACCAGGTCGCCGTCCGCGCCCGCGGCGGTCAGCGTGACGCGCGCGTCGCGCTCCTGCGGCAGACGGAACACCCCGAGATCGACCCACCGCCCGCGCTCGCGCGCCGCCTCGATCTCCTCCAGGGTCCGCCGCAGGTCGACGGACGCCTCGGCCGGGCCGCCCTCCGCGTCGACCGTGTACCGCGCCCGCACCGAGGCCGTCGCCGACGCGGCCACCCCCGCCGGGACGTACACCGCGACCTTGTACGCGCCGCTCTCGCCCTCCTTGCCCGGCACCGGGAGCATCCACGAGAACTCCCCGGGACCGGACGCGAGCGCGTGGGCCCGCGCGTCCCCGCTCCATGCCGAGTCCCGCGCCAACGTCGGCCACGCGCCGGTCGCGGTCGTCCGCCCGGCGTCGGCGTCGTCCGACACCGCGGCCGTCGAGGCGGCCGGAGCACCCTTGTCGGTACGGGATTTCAGCTTGCCGTCCGGGTAATACTCCCAGCCCATCGTCCGGGTGTTGGCGCCGTCGCCGGTGATCGTGCGGGTGAGCTGATTGCCCATCACGTCGTAGGTGAACCGCGTCTCGATCTGCCACGGGTCGACGCTCGACCGGACCCGTCCGTTGTCGAAGTAGTCCGTCCGCGTCACGCTCGGCTCGCCGCCCTCGCGCGACGGCGGCGCGATCGACTTCACCAGGTTGCCGACCGGATCGAACTCGTAGCGCATCTCGTCGCGCTTGTTCACGTGCGCGTGCCCGGGGTCGTACGGAAGTACCGTGCGCACCACGCGGTTCAGCGCGTCGAACTCCGATTCCCCGGTCAGCGACGGCTTGTTCTCCGCGATGGCGCGCGGCGACCAGACGCGCGTGGGGTTCCCGGCTTCGTCGTACTCGTGGCGCGTCACGCGGTATTCGAGCGAGCCGTCCGGCTTCTTGCGGTGCGGCACCCGGGTCTCGACCAGCGCGCCGCGGGCGTCGTAGCGGGCGAACGACTCGGTGCCGTACGCGTCGGTGCGCACCGTCGCGAGTCCGTCGCGGTCGTACCGGATCCGGCTGGTGGCGCCGACGGCGTCGGTGGTCTCGATCGGGCGGTGGACCAGGTCGTACACGGTCGAGCTGGTCGGCCGGGCCGAGCCGCGCGCGTTGGCCAGGGGGTCGGTGCCGGAGACCGTGTTGCCGACCGCGTCGTACGCCATGGTGCGGCGTCCGCCCAGGGCGTCGCGCGTCTCGACGATGCGGTTGAGCTCGTCGAAGAACGCGAAGTTCGTGTAATCGTCGGGGTCGGCGGTCTCGTTGCCGCGCGGCGTGGTCGCGCGGACCGGGTTGCCGACCGCGTCGTACGCCATCGTCGTCACGCGCCCGGGCCCGTTCGGGTCGTCGCCGGGGGCGGTGCTGGTGACGACCTGGCCCATCTCGTTGTACGTGCTGGTCCGCACGGCGCCGTTGGGGTCCGTCGAGCGCAGGACGTTGTCGTCGGGGTCGTAGACGGGCGGCGGGGTGACCGCGAAGACGCCGCGGGCGGTGTCGATCGGTGTCTTCGACGCCAGCGGGCGGCCGCGGACGTCGTAGGTGCGCGTGGTGGCGTGCCCGAGCGCGTTGGTCGCGGTGAGGGTGTTGCCGACCGCGTCGTACACGAACGTCGTGCGGTGGCCCAGCGCGTCGGTGATAGTGCGCGGCGAGCCGGTGGGGTCGTGGTCGGAGAAGCGCGTGCCGTTGCCGCGCGCGTCGACCGCCTCCAGGAGGCGCCCGGCGGAGTCGTAGGTGTTGCGGGAGGTGAAGTTGCGTTTGTCGTGCCGGTCTTCGGCGTTGCCGCGCGGGTCGGTGACTGAGGTCAGGTTGCCGAACGCGTCGTACCCGAAGGTCCAGCGGCGGCCTTCGGGGCTGACCTTCTCGACCAGGTCGGCCACGTGTCCGTCGAGGTGGGTGCGGTACTTCAGGCCGGTGGACGCCGTGTCGCCGCCCTTCGCGTTCGCGAGGGCGTCGGTGATGGTGAGCGGGTTGCCGGTCTTGTGGTCGTACTCCCACGTCGTCAGGGCACCGTTGGCCTCCCGGAGTTCGCTGACGTTGTTGTCGGAGTCCCAGGTGAGGGCGGTGACTTCGCCCTTGGCGTTGCGGGCGGCGACCGGGCGGCCGAGGGCGTCGACGGTGTAGGCGGAGACCCGGCCGAGCGCGTCGGTGAAGGACATGGTGCTGCCGCCGCGGTCCGAGGGTGTCCAGTCGTAGTCGGTGCCGCCGCCGCGGCGGTCGACCACGCGGCGCACGCGGTCGTTTGCGTACTCGATCGAAGTGCCGTGGCCGAGCGGGTCGTTGACGCGGGACAGGCGGGGCGAGCCGTCGGGCGAGTACGTGTGGTCGAAGCGCAGCGTGCGCTCGGCGGTGGTCCCGGCGGCGTCGGCGACGATTCCGAGCAGGCCCCTGTCGTCGTACGTGAGCTGGACGCGGCGCCCGGCGGCGTCGGTGACGGCGTGCAACTGCCCGATGAGCGCGGCGTCGGCGAGGCCGGTGCCGCTGCGCACGACGCCGGCGGCGAGGTAGGAGTAGTCGTCGCCGGGCCGCAGATAGTCCAGCGTGAGGACGGTGCGGCCGGACGCGTCGACAACTCGCCTGAGTTTGCCGGGCAGCCCGGGACCTGACGTGTCGGGGCCGACCGGGCCGGGGCCGGCCGCGTCGGGGTCGTAGTGGAAGCGCAGCGTGTTGCCGTTGCGGTCGACCACGGCGGTCTGGAGGCCGAGGCGGTCGAAGAAGAACTGAGTGCGGTCGGGGCGGGTGAACACCCAGGCCCGGCCCGGGTCCTTGCTCCCGGTCGGGGCCAAGTGCAGGTGTACGCCGGGCGGGTGGTCGTAGCCCCAGCCCGCGGGGTCGTCGGACCCGTGCCGGTTGAGGCGGAACACGTGGGTGGTGCCGTCGCCGTCGGTCAGTCGGACCGACTCGGCGTGGCCGAAAGCGGAGGCCGCACCCGGCTCGAACACCAGCGGCGAGCCGAGCCGGGTGAGCGTGGACGCGGCGACCGACCAGCCGCGCCCGGCCGAGGAGTTCGTGGTGTCGCGCGCGTTGTGCGTCACGCGCAGGAACGCGGCGGGGCCGAGGGACGGGTTGCTGAGGATGTTCCAGCCGACGACGGCGTTCCCGTCGGCGGCGTTCACCATCAGTGCGGCCCCGGCACCGAGGGGGATCTGCGCGTACTGGTGGAACTTCTCCAGCCCGAGCAGGTCGGAGGACGCGGACGCATGACGCGCCTCACGATCCGCGCCGCGCGCCTGCCGCGCCGCGCCGCCGTCCGCGGAAGTGGCGGGGACCGGCAGCGGCGCCCCCGCGGCCTTGTCGGCTGCCCGGTACTCCGGCTCGCGATACGGCAGTTCACCCTTCGCCGCGGTCGTCCCGCCGCGGTGCCGCCCTGGATCCGCCTTCCACGGGTGCCACTCGGGCCCCGGCGCCTTCCCGGCCGCCCGCGCGAACAGGCTCTCGGCGGACGCTCCGGCAGGGGCGAGCAGAATCAGCGCCAGCAGCCAGACAAGAACGGTGCGGATCCTCGCCATGGCGGAGGCCTCTCATCGTACTAACCGATTGGTTGCCCAATTCAGTAGTACAGGACCCCATCCCGGACCCCGGTCCGACACGGTCCCCCATCCGGGGGAAAAGCGGCCTATCGCGCCATGTAGGCCACCACCGCGTCGGCGAAGCGCTCAGGGGCGCCTTCGTCGTGGCGGAGGAACAACGACGGTTCGGTCAGCTCCAGCTCCAGGACGACCGGGTGGCCGTCGGGGTTCGGGACGAGGTCGACCCGCGCGTACAGGAGGCGCCGGGCGCCGCCCGGGACGGCGGCCAGGGCCTGCTGGGCGACGTGGAGTTCGCTGTCGGTGGCGGAGCGGGTGGTGATCTCCTCCTCCTTGTACAGGCCCACCTCGCTCGCGGGTCCCGTGAGCATCGCGCCCTTGCGGATCGCGTGGCTGTAGTGGCCGCCGAGGAACAGCACGGCGGTCTCGCCCGCGGTGTCGACCGCGTGCTGGTACGGCTGCACCATCACGGTGCGCTTCTCCGCGATCAGCTTCGTGGCCAGCCCTGCCGCGAGGGCCCGCTGCGCCGAGTCGGCCATGTCGTACCGCCCGGTGTTCCGCGCGCCGCTGCTGACCGCGGGCTTCACGACGTACTCGCCCGAGGTCGGAAGCGTGGCGGTGCTGTCCGGGTCCAGCCACGTCGTGTCGACCACGGGCACCCCGGCCGCGGCGAGGTCGCGCAGGTAGGACTTGTCGGTGTTCCACCGCACCACGTCGGCCGGGTTCGCCAGGCGCGGCACGCGCTCCGCCCAGGCGGTGAACTCGGCGCGGCGGCCCGCGTAGTCCCACGCCGACCGGATCACGGCCAGGTCGTACGCGTCCCAGTCCACCGCCGGGTCGTCCCACACGACCGGCTCGGCGAGGACGCCGCGCGCGGCGAGCGGGGCGATGGGTGCGGTCTCGTCCTCGTCGAGCCCGGGCAGTTCGGCGCAGGTGACGAGGGCGACGCGGGCCTTGGCGGCCTGGGGTGCGGACATGGCGTCACGATATCCGGACAATCATCCCGCATCGTGCAGGGGATGGACCGCGCGCCGCGAACCGTCCGACCCCGTCCCCACCGCAAGCGCGGCGCGATCCGGTCCGCGAAGGTCTGCGTGAACGCCGCCGGCTCCGGCACGAACTGCGCGACGACCAGATCGCGTACGCCCGCCTCGGCGATCCCGTGCGGGGGCTCGACGCAGTGCTCGATCCGCTCGGTGACGGTCGACTGCGCGGCCAGGAACGACGTCAGGCCGGGCTCGTCGACCAGCGCCGCGTTGCGCGCGGCCGTCTCCGGCGAGGCGTGGTGCCGCGAGTCGTAGACGACGCGCGGCCACTCCGCGTGGGCGGCAAGTCCTTCGTGCCAGTGCCAGTGCCAGTGCCGGTGCCGAAGCGCAGCGCCGTCACGACGGCTCCCCGCCGGGGCCCTTGCCGGTGCTCCGGGCGCTGTCCTTGACCAGGCCGAACAGCCGTTCGGCGGTCCCGGCGAGCACGCCCTGCTTGACGGCGTCCGGCACGTCGCAGTCGAGGATTTGGCCCAGAACGTGAGTGCGCCGGTAACCCAGCGGCGCGGAGTACAGATCGGTGCCGAACGCCAGGCGTTCGGGTCCGAACCGGCGCAGGAACGGCTCGACCAGATCGAACGTGTATGCGAGCGACGTGTCGAACACCAGGTTCGGCGACTGCTCCGCGACGCCGAGGGCCTGGCGGCACTGCTCGAAGTCCGAGAAGCAGTCCAGGACGAGGAACGTCAGGTCGGGGAAGTCCCGCGCCAGCGCCTGGACTTGCCACAGCGGCTCACCGTGCGCCTCGCCCATCGCGTGGACCAGCGGGACCAGCCCCAGCTCGCCCATGCGGGCGAGCAGCGCGCGGATCAGCGGGCTGTCGGTGGAAACGCCCTGGAACCGGGCGTGGAAGCTGATGCCGGCCAGGCCCAATTCGTCCTTCACGCGGGAGAGTTCGGGGATCCCGGCTGGGCCGTACATCGGTTCGACTATGCCGACGGCGGCGGCGAACCGGTCGGGGTGTGCGTCGCGGTACGCCGCGATCCCGTCGTTGACGCGGCGCGTGTCGGCGAGCCCTTCCGGGCGCAGGTACGCGTGCCCGGGGGTGACGACGGACGCGTCCACGCCGTGCCGGTCCATGGTGGCGAGCCTGGTGGCGACCTCGGGGGAGAGGGCGGGCCCGGCGGACGGGGACGAGGCGCTGCCGCCGTGCGGTTCGTCGCCGGGGCCCAGCCCCAGGCTCGCATGCACGTCGCCCACGTGGTGGTGGCAGTCGACGACCCGGAAGCGCGCCGCGCCCGGGTGGACCAGTGGTTCGGGTGTCTCCCGCATGCCGCGTCTCCTGTCCGCAGGGGCTCTGGACCGGTTCTGACGTTGTATCAGAAACCGCCGCGGAGATCCGTTGCGACGGCCCGTCGCGGAACCGGGCGAGCGCCGGGCGAGCGCGGGCGGAGGCGCCGGAACCTGTGGGGGCACGAGCCCGGGATCACGGGATCGGCAGGAGGAACGCGTGAGCAACCGCGCGGCGGGGCCGACGACCGGGCACGGGGGAGTATCCCGGCCGTCGGCGCACGTCGCCGCTCGGGGCCGCGACGTCCGGGTGTCAGGAGCCCTGGACGTCGACCAGCAGCTTCAATTCTGTGCCCGCCTCCAGGGCGGTGAAACCCGCGGCGACGTCCTCCAGCGGGATCGGTCGCACCCAGCCGTCGAGTGGGTAGGAACCGTTCACCATCCCGTCGATGACCGCCGGAAAGTCGTTGCAATAGGCGCAACTTGCGACGATGTCGACCCCGCCCAGGAAAGCCGTCATCGGGTGGAACGTCACCGGCTTCATGTACACCGCGACGGTCACCATACGTCCGCCCGGCCGGGTTGCCGCGATGCCCGCGTGGAACGCCGGCTCCACACCGGCGGCGTCCACCGACGCGTCCGCCCCTTCGCCGCCGGTGAGTTCGCGTACCGCCGCGACGACGTCCACCGAGCCCGGGTCGAGGATCAGGTCCGCCCCGCCACCGGTCAGGTCCGCCAGCCCGGCGAGCGCCGCCCGGCGGTCCGCGGACGGCTCGGAGACGATGACCCGTTCGACCCCGCGCGCCCGCAGATCCAGGTACGTCGCGATCCCGATCGGACCAGCGCCCAGCACGAACGCCGTACCGCCCGCCGGGACCTGAGCCCGCGTCACACAGTGGTGCGCGACCGACACCGGCTCCACCAGCGCCCCCTGAAGGGCCGTCAGCGACTCCGGCAGCACGTGCACCATGTCGGCGCGCACCACCGTCAGCCCCGACATGCCGCCACCCTTGGGCGACAGGCCGTGCCACGTCATATTGCGGCAGAAGTTGTACGTTCCGCGCACGCACGGCGCGCACTGTCCGCACGTCCACATCGGCTCGACCGCGACCAGCGCGCCGGGCCGTACCGCGGCCTCCGTCACCCCCGGCCCGACCTCGACGACCTCCGCGGAGAACTCGTGGCCGAGGATCACCGGGTCGGCCAGCACCTCGCGCAGCCCACCCTCCCAGAAGTGCAGGTCGGACCCGCACAGGCCGGTGAAGCGCGGCCGCAGCAGGACCTCGCCCGGGCCCGGGGCCGGGTCCGCCACCTCCTCGATGCGCAGGTCGCGCGCGTTGTGCAGTACCGCAGCCCTCATGAGCGTCCGTCCTTCCCGGTCGTACCGTCCGCGCTGCCCGACTCGCCACCCGAGCCGCCGCCGGAACCGGCACCGCCGCCCGAAGCGCCCGCGGCCAGGCGCTCGATCGCGCCGATCAGGTCCGGGTAGCGACCGGTCCGCGCGCCGCCGTCCACCCCGTACACGCTGCCCGACACGAACCCGGCCTCGTCGGAAGCCAGGAACAGCACCACGTTCGCGACCTCGGCGGGCTCCGCATACCGGCCCAGCGGCGCGTTCTCCACGTACTCCTCGACGACGCCCGGGATGTGCCAGATCCCGCCGGTCGCCTGCGTGCGGACCAGGCCCGGCGCGACCGCGTTGACCCGCACCGCGTGCCGCCCCAGCTCCAGCGCCGCGACCTCCGTCAGCGCGACCACGCCCGCCTTGGCCGAGCAGTAGGCCGCCATGCCGCGCCCGGCCTGCACCGCGTTCAGGCTCGCCATGTTCACGATCGAACCGCCGCGCCCGGCGGCCTTCATCGCCGCGCCGGCGTGCTTGACGGTCAGGAAGACGCCGTTGAGGCACAGGTTCACGATGCGCTGGAACGCCGCGTAGTCGTGCTCGACCAGCTCGGCGGAACCGCCGCCGCCCGCGTTGGCGACCGCGACGTCCAGCCCGCCGAAGCGGTCGACCGCGAGGGCTGCCAAAGCCTCGACGTCCGCCTCGACGGTCACGTCGCAGCGCCGGGCCGCCACCCGGTCGCCCAGTTCGTCTTCGAGGGCCTTCAAGGCGTCCTCGTCGATGTCGCCCACGACCACGCGCGCGCCCTCGGCGGCGAAGCGGCGGGCGACCGCCTGGCCGATGCCAGCTCCGGCTCCGGTGACCAGGGCGACCTTGCCGTCGAGGCGGCCGCCGCCGGTCGCGCGGCCCGCGACTGCGTCCGCGTTCACGTCCGCGGCACTCATGCGCCCATCCCGTCCGAGCCCGCGGCAGTACTCGAACCCGCGGCCTTGTCGGCCTCGTAGTCCTTCATCGCCTTGCCGACCGCCTGCGCGGTCTGGTCCCGCCACCGCTCCGACAGGCCCACCTGCCAGTCCTGCGACCCGACCGGCCCCGCGGACTGGCCGGTGAAGTGCGGGATCACCTCGCGGGCGATCAGCTCGTAAGAACGCCGTGTCGCCTCGGGGTCCGCGAAGTCCGCGCCCAAGAACAGGTACGCGCCGAACCCGCCCGACTTCTGCCACAGGCGCTCGATCTGACGGATCGCCATCTCCGGCGTGCCGCAGATGAACGAGCCCGTCGCGTTGCCGTGGTCGAGACGCGCCTCCAGCGGCGTGTCCGGGTCGTACGGGATCGGCAGCACCTTGGCCTGGTAGTCCTGGATGTCGCGCAGGCCGTACGCCACCTCGCGCCGCGCCTGCTCCTCCGTCTCGGCGATGTGCATCATGCCCATCAGCCGCCAGTCGCGCCGGTTGACCGTCTGCCCGTGCTGCGCCGCGACCTCGTTGGCGACACCCCAGTGGGAGCCCAGCGCGTCGAACCCGCCCTCCTGGCTCGCGGCGATCGACAGCATGCCCGCTCCGAACCGCCCGGCGGTGCGCGGCCCGGCGGGGGAGAACGTCGCGGCCACCGCGACCTCCAGCCGCTCCTGGTAGGGCCGCAACTGCAACTGCGCGTCCTGGAGCGTGAACCAGTCTGTCTTGCGGGTCACCGGCTCGCGGCCCGCGAGCAGCGCGGTGACGGCCTCCAGCGACTCCTCCATCATCTCGCGCTGGCGGGCCGTCTCGATGCCCAACATGTGAGCGTCCGAGGCGAGTTGGCCCGGGCCCACGCCCAGCATCACGCGGCCGCGCGTGAGGTGGTCGAGCAGCACCATACGGTCCGCCACGTGCAACGGGTGGTGGTACGGCAGCGAGATCACGCCGGTGCCCAGCCGCAGATGGCGCGTGCGGGCCGCGGCCGCGGCGATGAAGACCTCGGGGGAGGCCACGATCTCCCAGCCGCCCGAATGGTGTTCGCCGATCCACGCCTCGTCGTAGCCGAGCCTGTCCAGGTGCTCCAGCAGGGTCAGGTCCTGCTCCAGCAGCAGCGTCGGGTTCCGGCCCGCCTTGTGGAACGGGGCGAGGAACACGCCGAACCTGAGCGGCCACCGCCCGCCGTCGGCGACCTCCGCCGCAATCTCGTACGCCGACACCCGGGGCCTCCTGATGCTGTGTCACGTGTCACCGAATGGTGCTGTGCTCGTCGTCCACCGCCCGTGCGGCGGCTGACGCCGCGTCACAACCGATGCTGCGCACCCTTACAGGACGCGATACGCGAATCAAGAGTCGCACTATGCGAACGTTCGACGTGACTGCGGTACGCTGCGGCCAATGAGCCGACCGTCCCCGCAGACCGACCGCCTCATCGCACTGGTCGACCTGCTCGCCGCCCACCCCTCCGACGACTTCACCCTCGCCGAGATCGCGCGCGGGCTGGGCGTCGGCAAGGCCACCGTGCACCCGATGCTGACCACGCTCACGCGTGCGGGGTGGCTGCTGCGGCATCCGGTGCGGCGCACGTACCGCCTCGGCCCCGCCGTCGTCGCGGCCGGACGTGCGGCGGCGACCGGCGACACCCCCCTCGACCTCACCCGGCCGGTCATGCGCGCGCTCGCCGCCGAGACCGGCCTCGGCACCCTCGCGCTCGTACCGTGCGGTGATGCGGCGGACGCGGACGACCTGCGGGTGGGCGAACTCGTGCGCACCGGCACGAGCCGGGAGGGGACGTTCGGCCTGCGCCTCGGCGACCGGGTGCGCCCGCGCCCGCCGCTCGCAGCCGTCACCGTCGCGTGGGCGGGGCCGGACGCGGTCGAGGCGTGGCTGTCGGCGCTGGACGCGGAACCGGCCGAGGAGGGGCCGGGGAGCCGCCCGTACCGGCGCGGTGCGCCGCCCGAGTCGCCGGTCGTGGCCGAGGCCCGCAAGGGGCTGCTGCCGGCGCTCGCGGGTGTCCGGCAACGCGGCTGGGCGCTGGAGACGGTCGACCACCTGCGCGACCGCCTCGGTGCGCTGGTGCGCGACCTGGAGATCGAACTCGGCACCGGGGACTGGGACATCGCCGGTCGTACGGCGGCGCTGCGGCGCGCGATGAACGAGGTGGGGCAGGCGTTCGACCTCGCCGAGGCGCTGCCCGCGGTGATCGACCCGGACACCGAGTACCGCGCATCCTCGATCAACGCGCCGGTCTTCGACGCGGACGGATCGGTGGCCGTGGTGCTGTGCCTCATCGACCACCACGAGCCGCTGACCGGCCGCGAGGTCACCGCCCTCGGCGAACGCCTGTACGCGGCTGCGGAGTCGGTGACCCGGGCACTCGGCGGACGAGCTCCGGAACCGGTCGAGCCCCCCGCGGCAACAACCCCCGCCCCGGGCATCCCCACTTCCGGCACCGCCACGTCGGGCACCCCTGGCCCGGACACCACCACGTCGGGCACCACCTCTTCCGGCACAACCTCTTCCGGCATCGCCAGTTCCGGCACCACCACTCCCGGCAGCGCCGCCCCCGGCACCACCACGCCCGGCACCGCCACGTCGGCCACCGCCACTTTCGGCACCGCCTCCTCTGACTCAGCGACCTCCGATTCCACCGCCCCCGACCCCGAAACCATCGCCCCCTCCGCGCCGAACGAGCGGCCGCCGGGAGCCCGTTCGGCTTCCGGCGGCCGCGTGGTGCGTGGCCGCTGACCGGTTCCGCCCCGTCTGGCCCGCTAAGCGGAACCGTCCGGGCAGCGGGGGACGAGCGACCGGACGTCCCCCCGGCTGGCGAGCCATACGTCCGGGACGTACCCGGTCGCGCCGTTCGCCGCGGTGACGCGGACCCACACACTGCTGGTGCGGGACCGGCCGGACACCGGCGGGCCGTCGGTGTG
>NZ_JBPKBH010000005.1:0-26214 GCF_051388915.1 Yinghuangia sp. YIM S09857
CGCCCGGCGCCCGGCGCCCGAGCGTACGGCCGGGGGCAGGGGGCGCGGCTAGCCGCGACGCGCGAACCGGCGGGCGGAATCGGGACCAGCCGCGAGCGACGCGCCGTGTCCGATTCGTTCAAGACCCGCGGGCGCCCGGCTGCCTAGTTTGGGCGCATGAGCACTCCGAAACCGCAGATCACGTTCTTCGGGCTGGTCGTCGCCGACATGGCGGCCGCACTGGCCTTCTACCGGCGGCTCGGCCTCGACATCCCGGCCGACGCCGACGCGCAGCCGCACGTCGACGTACCTCTCCCGGGCGGGCTGCTGCTGGTGTTCGACACCGTCGAGACGGTCCGCACCTTCGACCCGGACTGGGAGCCGCCGAAGGGCGGCCACCGCATGGCCGTCGCCTTCACCTGTGCGAGCCCGGCGGACGTCGACAGCCTGTACGCCGAACTCCTCGCGGAAGGCCACCCCGGTCACAAGGCGCCTTGGGACGCCTTCTGGGGCCAGCGCTACGCGACGGTCCTGGACCCGGACGGGAACGCCGTCGACCTCCTGGCCGCGCTGCCCGGCGCCGACTGAGCGCGGACAGAGCGCGGGCCGAGCACGGACTGAGCGCGGATTGGCCGGGGACTGAGGACAGACAGAGCGCGGGCTGCGCGGGGCGACCTGGCGTGGACAGGGGCGCGGAAGGACGCGGACCAGCGCGGCCTCCGCAGGGACCGAGCGGCGCGTCCGGCCTCAGAGGCCCAGCAGCGTGCCCAGCGGTACGCCGGCCAGGGACCGCACCTCGCGGGCGAGGTGCGCCTGGTCGGCGTACCCGGACATGGCCGCGACGTCGGCGAACCTGCTTCCACCGCGGGCGAGTTCGAGAGCGCGACCGAGGCGGAGCACGCGTCCGAGGGTCTTGGGGCCGTACCCGAACGCCGCCACGCTGCGCCGGTGCAACTGCCGGTCGCTGAGCCCGGCCCGCCGCGCCAGGTGCGCGACACCGGCGCCGCGCCTCAGTCCCTCGGTCACCATCGCCGCGACCGGATCCGGCGCCGCCTCGCGCAGCCGACGCGACGCGACCTGCTCCAGCAGACCCGCGGGATCGTCGGACTCGCCCATACGTTCGATCAGCTCACCCACGGACCCGCCCCAAAGCTCCGCCAGCGGCACCCTGCTGTCGCGCAGCTCCACGGCCGGGACCCCGAAGACCGCGGGCCCCAGTCCGGGCGCAAAGCGGATACCGGTATACGGCTCCCCGGGGACCTCCCCGATGACGTGCGCGACCGTGTCGGGCCCGGCGACCACCAGGTCACCGCCCATCCAGATGAGGTCCATGCAACCGTCCGGCAGGACGCGCGCCGCCGTCTCGGGCGCGCTGTCGGCGTGCCGCCACCACACAACCGCCCCGGGGACACCGGCCTGCCGCTCGCCATACATGCCCCCCAGCATGCCTCCAGATCGCCGGAGCGTTCACCCGTTCGAGATGCTCCGCCGCACCAGCGGATCTACTCTGCCAATACGTCACCATCCACAGCATTTGAGGTGATTTCTGTGACGGGCAAGTTCGAGTGGTTCAACGACAAGGCCGGGAAATGGCGCTGGCACCTGCTCGCGGGCAACGGCCAGATCATCGCGACGAGCCAGGCGTACAAGTCGAAGCAGGCGTGCATGGACGGCATCGAATCGGTACGCCGCAACGCGCCTGGGGCCCCGGTCGTCGAACACCAGCCCGAAAAAATGATGGCCGGCGTCTGACCGACCACCGCGCCCCCCTGACAACACCGAGGGCCCCGCAGCCTTGTGGCCGCGGGGCCCTCGCTGTCGCCTTCCACCCGCCTCAGCGACGGGGCGCATCCGCACAACGCACACACGTACTCGCCGCCGGACGCACCTCCAGCCGCTCCGCCGGAATGGCCTCGCCGCACACGTCGCAGCGCCCGTATTCACCGCGCCCCAAGCGCTCCGACGCCACATCGAGCTCCGCGAGCCGCTCCCGCGCCTGCGCGAGCAACGACGCGACATGCGCCCGCTCGAACGCGGTGCTGGACCCCTCCGGGTCATGCTCGTCATCCACCGCCACCAGGGCGTTGGCCGCCACGATCTCGTCGAAGTCGCGACTCAGCGCGGCGATCTGCGCCAACGTCGCCACCCGATCCGCCGCCAAACGCTCCCGCGCCGACGATTCGTCTACATTCCCCACGGAATCACCCATCCCCACCCAACACCCCCGAGCTCCCACCCCATTCCCCAAGCCCGGGCCGTCCCAACCTCCGGCCGCCGGTCACAACCAATCCCCGTCGCGCGTTCGCGATCTCAATCCAAGGGCCTGTTACTAGTCGCCCGATTTTCCACCCGCGAACACCCCGGGCCGACCAAGATCATCGAGCGTCCCGCCCCCGGAACGGCAAAGCCACCCAAAGCTCAATGATGTTCACCGTGAGCCGCGCACGGGCGGTTTTCCGCCACTCGACTCCCTCAATCTGGTCACGCCGGGCGACAGGGGGTCAAAAGCCGGGACGTGTGATTGCCGGCGAGCCGCCAGGCCGGGCCGGGTCCGGTCGGGTCCGCCCGAGCCGGGTCCGGTCGGGTCCGGCCGAGCCAAGTCCGGCCGAGCCGGGTCCGGCCGAGCCGGGTCCGGTCGGGTCCGGCCGAGCCGGGTCCGGCCGGGTGACGAGGCGATACGCACCGAAGTGGTCCGTCGGCACGACGAGTTCGGCCCCGGCGGCGTACTGCTCAGTCGGCGCCGGGGCCGGGGATCAGCACTCGATGATGTTCACGGCGAGGCCGCCTCGGGCGGTTTCCTTGTATTTGGTTTTCATGTCGGCGCCGGTTTCCTTCATGGTTTTGATGGCCTTGTCGAGAGAGACGTGGTGGCGGCCATCGCCGCGGAGGGCCATTCGGGCGGCGGTTACGGCTTTGACGGCGGCCATGCCGTTGCGTTCGATGCAGGGGATTTGGACGAGGCCGCCCACCGGGTCGCAGGTGAGGCCGAGGTTGTGTTCGATACCGATTTCGGCGGCGTTCTCCACCTGTTCGGGGGTGCCGCCGAGGACTTCGGCGAGGCCGCCCGCGGCCATCGCGCAGGCGGAGCCGACCTCGCCCTGGCAACCGACCTCGGCGCCCGAGATGGAGGCGTTCTCCTTGAAGAGCATGCCGACCGCCCCCGCCGCGAGGAGGAACCGTACGACGCCGTCGTCGTCGGCGCCCGGGACCGCCGCGGCGTAGTGGTGGAGCGCCGCCGGGATGATGCCCGCGGCGCCGTTGGTGGGGGCGGTGACGACGCGGCCGCCCGCGGCGTTCTCCTCGTTGACGGCCATCGCCCACAGGGTGACCCACTCCATGGCGTGGCTGGCCCGGTCGCCCTCGGCGCGGAGCACCTTGGCGGTGTGCGCGGCGCGGCGGCGGACCTTGAGGCCGCCGGGGAGGATGCCCTCGGTCTTGAGTCCGCGGGCCACGCATGCGCGCATGACGTCCCAGATCTCCAGGAGGCCCGCGCGGACCTCCGCCTCGGTGCGCCAGGCCTTCTCGTTCTCCAGCATCAGGGCGGAGACCGACAGACCGGTTTCGCGGGTGAGGCGCAGCAGTTCGTCGCCGGTGCGGAAGGGATGGCGCAGCACGGTGTCGTCGGGCTTGACGCGGTCCGCGCCGACGGCGTCCTCGTCGACCACGAAGCCGCCGCCGACCGAGTAGTAGGTCTTCTCCAGTACGGGCGCACCCTCGGCGTCGTACGCGCCCAGCGTCATGCCGTTGGCGTGGTACGGCAAGGACTTGCGCCGGTGCAGCACCAGTTGCGCGGCCTCGTCGAAAGCGATCTCGTGCGCGTCGCCCAGTTCCGCCCCGAGCAGACGCAGGCGGCGGGTCGCGCGGACGCGTTCCAACACCGGCTCGACGCCCTCGGGGTCGACGGTGCGCGGCGAGAAGCCCTCCAGGCCGAGCAGGACAGCCTTCGGTGTGCCGTGGCCGTGACCGGTGGCGCCCAGCGAGCCGAACAGTTCGGCGCGCACCGACGCGGTCTGGGCGAGCACCCCCTGCGACTTGAGGCGCCGGGCGAACATCCGGGCCGCGCGCATCGGACCGACCGTGTGCGAACTCGACGGGCCAATGCCGATCGAGAACATGTCGAAGACGCTGATCGCCAACGGAGGTGGCCTTTCGTGGGGTCACGGTCGGTGGGACGGTCGCTGGACGTCGGTGGAGCCGTCGGTGGGACGGCCCGCCGAGCGGCGGGACGGCCCGCTTGTGGCGGGCCGCGGGCGGTGACGCGGGTGATGCGTGGTCCCAGGGTAAGCGCAGCGCTTTCGCGGCGTGGGCGCGACGACGCGGCGCGGCGCGAAGTGGTCAGCGGGCGTACTCGGCGGCCCGGCTCTCGCGGACGACGGTGACCCTGATCTGCCCCGAGTACGTCAGCTCCTCCTCGACCTGCTTGGCCACGTCCCACGCGACGACCTGCGCCTGAACGTCGTCCACCAGCTCCGGGAGCACCATGACCCGCACCTCGCGCCCGACCTGCATCGCGAAGACGCGGTGCACGCCGGTGTGTGCGAGGAGATCTGCTCCAGGCGTTCGCTTGACGTACATCTCCAACGACCCGCGCGGTGCGCCCGGACGCCCTCCCCAGACGGCGTCCGCCGCCTGGGTCAGCACCGCCTCGACGGAGCGGACCTCGACCTCGTTGTGGTGGGCCTCGATGGCGTGGACGACGTCCTGGCCTTGGCGGCCTCGGCGGTGAGTGCGGCGGCACGCTCCAGCACGAGCCGTCGTTCCTCCGCGACCTCGGCGAGCTGGGCGCGCTTGGCCTCCAACCGCTCCTCGGCCACGGCGAGGTCGGCGATGCGCTCGCGGACACGCGCGCGGTCGGTGTCGAGGCGCTCCTCGCGCGCCGAGACCCGTTGTTCCCGGCACGCCAAGTCCGCACGGCGGTCGGCGAGTTCCTCGGTGACGCGGCGGTTCTCGCGCTGCACCTCAGCGGCGGCGGCGCGGATGTCGGCCGCCTCGGCGTCGGCACGGGCACAGAGTTCCGCGGCCTCGCGGTCGGCGCGCGCGGTGACCTCGTCGGTGGTCGAGTCGGAGCCCACGCAATGCGAGGTGGCGGGAACGCGGCAGCCCTGGCGTTCCGGTGCGGCGGTGGTTGTCAGGTGGGGTGCGTGTGGTGGTGCTTCTGTCCGGCGGTCAGTCCTCTGGTTCCGGGGGTGTGTCGTCGGCGCCGAAAGGTTCGTAGGACCAGGGGTCGTCGGGGAAATCGCGGTGGGCGGCTTCGTCGGCGTCCAGGGCCTCGCGTACGACGCGCAGGGACAGGCCCTCGCCGTAGCCCTTGCGGGCCAGCATGCCGGCCAGTCGGCGCATGCGGACTTGGCGGTCGAGGCGGCGGGTGGCCGGGATACGGCGTTCGACCAGCGCTCGGGCGGTGGCCAACTCCTGTTCCGGGTCCAGTCGTTCGACGGCCTCGCTGACGAGGGCGGAGTCGACGCCGCGCTGCCGGAGTTCCTGGGCGAGGGCACGGCGGGCGAGGCCGCGGCCGGTGTGCCGGGTGTCGACCCAGGCCGCCGCGAACGCCGCGTCGTCGATCAGCTTGACCTCGGTGAACCGGCCGAGCACGTGTTCCGCCACGTCGTCGGGGACGCCCCGGCGCTTCATGGCGTCGGCCAATTGCGCGCGGGTGCGCGGCTGGCCGGTCAACTGGCGCAGGCAGATCGCGCGGGCCTGCGCCTCGGGGTCTTCGTCCGGGTTGATCTGCGCGGGTCCGATGCGCCGTTCGCGGCGTGGCGCGCCCGGCTCCCCGGTGTTGTCACGACGGCGGCGGCCGCGGCGCCTGCCGCCGGGGCGCGGCGCGTTGTCCTCGGTGTCCGAGGTGTCCGAGGTGTTCGAGATGTCTGGGGCGTCCGGGGTGTCCTGGGGGTCGGCGCCGGTGCGCTTGGGAGCGGCGCCGGGCACGGTGCGGCCGGGTGCTCGGCGGTTGGCCTCGGTCCATTCCTGGATCGCGTCGGCGGCCCCCGAGCCTCCTTGCAGGGCCATGCCGAGCAGTGCCCGCGCGCGTTCCTGCTCCTCGGGGCTGACCCGCCCCGCCCATGTGTCGTTCCATTCCGGCACGGCGTCCGCGGGCTCCGGCCCGTCGTCCGCCTGTCCCGCGCCGTCGTGCGCGGGCCCCTCGTCACGGCGGTTCCCGCCGCTCACCGCTCGCACTGCCTCCGCCCACTTCCCTGCCGCGGCAACGTCGCCACGCCGACGGCCCCCGAGCCGTCCGCGCGTGGGGGGCCGGGTCTGCCGCCCGGCCCCGTTCCCTCGTCCCGGTTCCCTCCGGCCCGCTGTCGCGGGTCGGTCAGGAGCCTTCCGCGGCCGCCGGGGCCGCCTCGGCCGGGGCCTCGGCGTCGACGCGCGGGCCCACGCCCAACTTCTCCTTGATCTTCTTCTCGATCTCGTTGCCGAGGTCGGGGTTGTCCTTGAGGAAGTTGCGGGCGTTCTCCTTGCCCTGGCCGAGCTGGTCGCCCTCGTACGTGTACCAGGCACCCGACTTGCGGATGAAGCCGTGCTCCACGCCCATGTCGATGAGGCCGCCCTCGCGGCTGATGCCCTCGCCGTACAGGATGTCGAACTCGGCCTGCTTGAACGGCGCGGCCATCTTGTTCTTCACGACCTTGACGCGCGTGCGGTTGCCGACCGCCTCGGTGCCGTCCTTCAGCGTCTCGATGCGGCGGATGTCGAGCCGCACGGACGAGTAGAACTTCAGCGCGCGGCCACCGGTCGTGGTCTCCGGCGAACCGAACATCACGCCGATCTTCTCGCGCAACTGGTTGATGAAGATCGCGGTGGTCTTGGTCTGGTTGAGCGCACCGGCGACCTTGCGCAGCGCCTGGCTCATGAGGCGGGCCTGGAGACCGACGTGCGAGTCGCCCATCTCGCCCTCGATCTCCGCGCGGGGCACCAGGGCCGCGACGGAGTCGATGACGATGATGTCGAGCGCGCCGGAGCGGATCAGCATGTCCGCGATCTCAAGCGCCTGCTCACCGGTGTCGGGCTGCGAGACCAGCAGGGCGTCGGTGTCGACGCCGAGCTTCTTCGCGTAGTCCGGGTCGAGGGCGTGCTCGGCGTCGACGATCGCGGCGACGCCGCCGGCGCGCTGCGCGCTGGCGATCGCGTGCAGGGCGATCGTCGTCTTGCCGGAGGACTCCGGGCCGTACACCTCGACGATGCGACCGCGCGGCAGACCGCCGATGCCCAGCGCGACGTCGAGGGAGATCGCCCCGGTGGGGATGACCTCGACAGGGGCCCGCGCGTCGTCGCCGAGGCGCATGACGGAGCCCTTGCCGAACTGCCGTTCAATCTGGGCGAGGGCGGCGTCGAGCGCCTTCTCGCGGTCCTGTCCTGCTCCTGCCATCGCTGATGCCGCCCTGTCGGGTCGTGGTGTGCGCTTCATTGTCCTGACGCTAACCCGTCCCACCGACATCGTGGGCCGCGCCTCGCACACCTGTGGATAACTCCGCCGGACCAGCGTAAGCGAAAGTTTGTTCGAGTACGACGTCGACACACTCCCAGGCCCCGAAAATCAGGCGAAAGAGGGTGTTCGCCACCGGCGCCCACGGCGTGCCACCCGGGCGCACGGGGCGCACGAGCGGGCGCCGGGGTGGCATGGAAGCGGGAAGGCGAGGCGGGAGGCGAGGGCTCAGGCGGGGCGACCAGGCGCGAAATACGGGCGGAGGCGGGCTCGGGCGCGCGAGTGGGCGCAGGCCCGACTCACGGACGCGAGCGGGCGCAAGTCGACTCGGGCGAGCGCGGGTTCGGGTGGTCTTGCCCGGGATCAGCTCGACGTATCGACCGCCTGGGTCTTGCGGGCTCGGCGGAGGTAGAACCACGCGATGTTGCCGTCGACCGCGGCCAGCAGCAGGAACGGGACGCCGAGCCAACTTCCGTCGGCGAACGCAATCACGGCAGCCACCAGGGCGAGTACGCAGACGGCGAGGGCCAGTACGGCCACACGCGGCGTACGTACAGAATGCGCGCCGCCCGCGGAACCGGCGGATGCCGACGAGGCTGCGGGCGAGGAAGGTGCGGAGGACATGCGGTCGGCTCCCAGGGCGGCGGTGTCGTTCACGTCATTGTGGCCGAACGGAATAAAAGCCCGGCGCCCGGACCTGCATACCCGGGGGACGGCAGCGAGGCGCACCCCGGCGGCGCGCTGTTGGCGGGACGGGGAAACCCGGCCCGGCAGCCCTCGACCCGGAAGTTGAAATCTCAACGACCCCGAGGTACGTTGTTCAACGTTCAACCACAAAGCCGCTGGAGGTTCCGCCATGACCCGCATCCTCGCCATCTCGGGTTCCATCCGGACCGAGTCGTTCAACACCGCCCTGCTGAACGCGTTCGGCCCGCTCGCCCCCGAGGGCATGACGATCGAGGTCTTCAAGGGCATCGACGAGCTGCCGCACTTCAATCAGGACCTGGAGGCGGACGTACCGGCCTCGGTACTGCGCCTGCGCGAGGCCGTCCAGGCCGCCGACGGCGTGGTCATCTCCACCCCGGAGTACAACCGGGCCATCCCCGGCGTCCTCAAGAACGCGCTCGACTGGGCCTCGCGTCCGTACGGCCAGTCCTCGTGGGCCGGAAAGCCCGTCGCCGTGCTGTCCTCCTCGCCGGGCGTCCAGGGCGGCATCCGCGCCCAGGAGGAGCTGAAGGGCCAGCTCCGCAACCTCGCCGCGTACGTCGTGCACGGCCCCGAGATCGCCATCCCCGAGGTGCACACACGCCTCAGCGTGGACGAGCAGGCCCGCGTCACGCTGACCGACCCGGCCACCTCCGGCATGGTGAAGTTCCTGCTCGAAGGCCTCCAGAACGCCGTGGACGCCAAGTCCGGCGAGAACCACACCAAGGCCCTCAACGCCTGGGCCGCCTCGCTGGCCGCCTGATTCGCGGACCAGGGGCGAACCACGGGATGTGAGCTCCCGAGCGGACGCCGAAGGCCCGGCACCGGAAGGTGCCGGGCCTTCGGCGTGCCAAAGCCGTGCGTCGTTTGCGACGTGGTGACGCACCACCGACAGCAGGCACGGCGTCGTCGGTTACCACGGTCGGCCGCGTGTCGGTGCCATCGGCCGCACGGCCGTACGCGGTTGCGCAGCCCGCAGACAGCGAGCCCGCACGCACCCGCGTCCGTCAGACGTCAGACATCGGACGTGAGACGTGAGACGTCAGACGTCAGACGTCAGACGTCAGTAATGCGCACACCCGCGTGTGCCTTGTAACGACGGTTCACCGAGATCAGGTTGGCGGTGAGCGCCTCGACCTGGCCCGCGTTGCGCAGGCGTCCCGCGTACACGCCGCGCATGCCGGGGATCCGGCTCGCCAGCGCCTGGACGGCGTCGGTCGCGGCGCGCTCGTCGCCGAGGACCATGATGTCGGTGTCCAGCGACTCGACGTTCGGGTCCAGCAGGAGCACCGCGGAGACGTGGTGAAACGCCGCGGTCACGCGCGACTCGGGCAGGACGGCCGCGGCCTGCTGCGCGGCGCTGCCCTCCTCGACGGGCAGCGAGTACGCGCCCTGCTTGTCGAAGCCCATCGGGTTGACGCAGTCGACGACGATCTTCCCGGCGAGCTGCGGCGCGAGGGACACGAGGAGTTCCTTGTGTCCTTCCCACGGCACCGCGACGATCACGACGTCGCTCTCGGCGGCGCACGTGGCGTTGTCGGTGCCGCGAACTCCCGCGCCCAGCTCCGCGGCGGCGGACTCGGCGCGGTCCGCGCTGCGCGAACCGATGATCACTTTCTGGCCCGCGACGGCCAGCCGGTACGCGAGGCCGCGGCCCTGCTCACCGGTGCCGCCGAGGACGCCGACCACGAGGCTGCCGACGTCCGGCAGGTCGCGCGGGTCGCGCTGGGCGTTGGAGGGGGTAGTCATGGCGTGATCCTGCCAGTGGGGTGTTCAAGAGGCACCAGGGCTGCGCCCAGATGCAGCCGAGGTCACAGCTCAATTCGGACCTAAGCCGCCATACGAGTATTTCCGACCTTTGACACTTCACCCAAAAGCACCGAAATATGTGACAACAGCGACAATTCGTGCTTCTTTGATACGGAAATCGTTCGGCAACGGGCCGGACATGGCCCGAACACGGGAGGCACCGATGCCGGCGAAGTTCGTTCTCAGCAAGGGGCGTACAGGCAAGTACGGCTTTGTTCTGGAAGCCGCCGACGGCACCACGCTCGCCAAGTCGATGTCGTACGCGACCAAGGCCCAGGCGATGTCCGCGCTTCGCTCCGTGCAGCGCAGCGGCTCCACTGGCGAGGTGGACGACCGGACCGCCGCGGCCGCGAAGTCCGCCGCGAAGAAGAGCACCGCCAAGAAGACCGCGGTCAAGAAGACCGCGAAGAAGGCGACCGCGAAGAAGCCCGTGGCCAAGAAGGCCGGGGCGAAGAAGACCACCGCGAAGGCGACCGCCAAGAGCGCCGCAAAGAAGGCCGGTGCCAAGAAGACCGCCGCCAAGAAGGCGGTCGCAAAGCGCACGACGGCGGCGAAGAAGGCGGTCACCAAGAAGGTCGCGGCCACCAAGGCGGCGACGAAGGCCGCCACCAAGGCCGCCGGCAAGAGGACCACGGCGAAGTCGACGGCCAAGAAGAACGCGGCCAAGAAGAGCACCACCCAGAAGACCACCGCCCGAAAGACCGCGGCGCAGAAGGCCGCCCCCAAGAAGACCCTGGCCGCGAAGAAGTCCGCCGCGCGCAAGCCGGTCGCGAAGAAGGCGTCGGCCAAGGCCCCCGCCCGCAAGTCGGCCGCGAAGCGCGCCCCGGCGACCAAGCGCGCCGCCCGCAAGACCGCGACGCGCCGCGTCGCCGCCAAGAAGTAGCCCGCGGAAATCACCCGGTCGGCCGATAAGTCGCCGACCCCGCACCGGCATTCCGCGGAAGGCGCGTCTCACGCCCGTAACCTGGGCCGATCACCGAGGTCGTAACGTGATCTCGGCCGGACCGGGTTCCGGGCGTGAGGCGTTGTTGAGGCGGTGCCGAGGCCTTGTCGAGGCCTTGTCGAGGCCGTGCTGAGGCGGTGTTGGGGTGGTGTTGGGGTGGACGACGGCATATCCGGCGGCCTTGGGCTGGCCGCGGAGCTGACGCGGGACGACCAGTGGCACCAACTCTGGCAGGTACTCCTGGCGTTCGTGCTGTCGAGCGCCATCGGCATCGAGCGCGAGGTCCGGCAGAAGAGCGCGGGCTTGCGGACGCACGCCCTCGTCGGCGTCGGCACCGCGCTGTTCGTCGAGGTGTCCAAGTACGGGTTCCGGGACGTCCTCCCGGCCGACGCGCCCAACTACGACCCCTCCCGGATCGCCGCGCAGATCGTCTCCGGCATCGGCTTCATCGGCGGCGGCCTCATCTTCGTCCGACGCGACAGCGTGCGCGGCCTGACCACCGCCGCCGTCGTCTGGCTCACCTGCGCGGTCGGCATGGCCTGCGCCGCCGGACTGCCGCTGCTCGCAATAGGCGTGACCGCGCTGCACTTCGTGGTCGTCTTCGGATACACGCCGCTGATCAGGCTGTTCAGCGGGGAGAAGGACGAAAGCGTCGAGCTGCGGCTGACGTACCTGCCCGCACACGCGGTGCTCCCGGCCGCGCTGGTCGCGGCGGTCGCCCACGGCTATCGCGTCCACGACGTGTCGGTGCACCACCAGGACCACGACCCCGGAGCGGCCGACGCCCCCGATCCGGTCGACCGGGTGCGCGGACGGGTGACGTACGTCGTGCTCCAACTCGACGGCGCCGGCGAACCGCAGTCACTGGTGGCCGAGCTCGCGGAGCTCGACGGTGTGCTGGCGGTGGGCGGAGGGTTCGTCACCGAACCCGAGTGACCGGCCGCGCGGCCGTCCGTCGGGCCGTGACGGTCACTCCTCCGGCCGCGGGTCGTTCCAGTGCGGGTCGTTCTCCCACGTCTGGTTGCGCTCGCGCGCGATCTCCAGGGCGTGTTCGGCCTCCGCCCGGGTCTCGTACGGGCCGAGGCGGTCGAGGGCACGGCACTCCGGGCCTTCCTCGACCTTGTTGTGCCGCACGCAGTAGAACCACTCGCCCTCGCGGCCCTTCGGCCGCCTCCACAGCCTGAACATGCGGGCTCCCTGCCGGTCGACGTCGCGGTGCGTGTTCGCGGGTGATGATGCCCGTACGGCGCTGGCTACACTCGCAGGTTATGGCGACTCTCGTTCCCGGCAGACCGACCCCGATCCGCACCGTCCCCGCCGGCATCCCCCGGCCGGAGTACGTGGGGAAGGCGGCGCCGTCGCCGTACCAGGGGCCGGACGTCCAGACCGACGAGACCATCGAGAAGATGCGGATCGCCGGACGCATCGCCGCCGGATCGATGGCCGAGGCCGCGAAGCACGTCGCGCCCGGCGTCACGACCGACGAGCTGGACCGGGTCGCCCACGAGTACATCCTCGACCACGGCGCCTACCCGTCGTGCCTGGGCTACCGCGGCTTCCCGAAGACCGTGTGCACGTCGATCAACGAGGTCATCTGCCACGGCATCCCCGACACCACGCGGCTCGAAGACGGCGACATCGTCAACATCGACGTGACGGTGTTCATCAACGGGGTGCACGGCGACACCGACGCCACGTACCTGGTGGGCGACGTCGACGAGGAGTCGAGCCTGCTGGTCGAGCGCACCCGGGAGGCGCTGCACCGCGGCATCAAGGCCGCCCGCGCGGGCCGCCAGATCAACGTGATCGGCCGCGTGATCGAGTCGTACGCCAAGCGCTTCGGCTACGGCGTGGTCCGCGACTTCACCGGCCACGGCATCAACTCGTCGTTCCACTCCGGACTGATCATCCCCCACTACGACGACCCGCGGGCCGTGACGGTGATGGAGCCGGGCATGACGTTCACGATCGAGCCGATGCTGACGCTCGGCACCCACGAGTACGAGATGTGGGACGACGGCTGGACGGTCGTCACCAAGGACGGCAGGCGCACCGCGCAGTTCGAACACACCATCGTCATCACGGACAGCGGCGCGGAGATCCTGACGCTGCCGTAGTCTCCCCGTCGTGTCCCGTACCGCACACACTTCCCCCAGGCAGAAGAGTTCGCCGGCATCGCGCATGCGCCGAATGCCCCGAGTGCGCCGAATATCCAGAGCGGTCCCCGCGCTGGCGCTGTCCCTCGCGCTGGCCGCCGCCGCGTCCGGCTGCGTCAGCGTCGACGGCGAGAACGCCCGCGTGGCACCGCTGGACGAGCGCGAGGCGGCGGGTGTGCTCGCCGACTTCGACGCCCGCAACAACGAGGTCTACGCCAAGCGCGACGCCGCGCTGAACTCCGCGATCGAGACCGGTTCGGTCGGGGCGATCGACCAGGCGTCGCTGCGCGTCATGGAGTTCAACGACCCGGAGCGCAAGCGCGAGATCCCGGCCTTCACGCACGACAACCCGACGTACTGGATCCCGCGCACGGTCGGCTGGCCGAAGTGGTTCGCGGTGCACAACACGCCGTCGTACGCGAACGCGCGCCCGATGCTGCTGGTCTTCACCAAGGACGGCCCGGACGCACCGTGGCGGGCCTCGTGGGGGCCGACGCTGCGGGCGGGGGCGTCCTTCCCCGAGCCGTACCGCGACAAGGACGGCCATGTCGAGCAACTGCCCCCGGACGCACCGGGCCTGGCCGCGCTGCCCCGCGACACCGCGGCGGCGCTGACCGGCTATCTGACGGACGGGCGCTCGTCGGCGGAGCTGTTCGCGCCGGGGCCGCACACGAGCGAGGCGCGCAAGTTGCGCGAGGAACCCGTGCAGAACGGCTACGTACGGCAGTTCGTGGACACGCCGGCGGCACAGTACGAGCCGCTCGCGATCCGCACGGCCGACGGCGGGGCGCTGGTGCTCTTCGCGGTGACGCACAGCATGAAGCTGACGGTCCAGCCGCCGAACACGCTGGGCCAGGTGGAGCCGACGCAGCGGGCGTTCCTGGCGGCGGAGCCGAAGAGGTCGGTCACCGAGCACAAGTTGGCGGCGTACGCGGCCGTGGTGCCGCGGGCCGGGGCCGGGCAGGTGCAGGTGGTCGCGATCATGACGGGGGTCGTGGGCGCCGAGGGCGAGTGACCGGCCGCGGCCGGTGCAGGTGACCGGCAAAGCGGCTGACGGCCAGAGCGGCTTCCGGCCAGGGCGCCCGAAAGGCAACGCGGCCGAAGGCCGACGCGGCTGAGGTCGGAGCAGGTGACAGCCACGCGGGTGGCAGACGGAGCAGGCCGCGGGCGTGCGGAAAGCGGCGTGCGTATGCGCGGCGTGCGGCAAAGCGGAGTGAGCCGGGAGGGTCCGGCTCGCTCGGCCGCACGCGCAAAGGTCACATGCCCATGAGCCAGCGGGAGTCGACGGCCGACGCGCCGACCGTGTCGCACGCGTCCGTCAGCACGTCGAGGACGCGCAACGGGTCGGGCAGCGGCGTCTCGGGGCCGCGGATCCAGTGCATCCGCTCCCCCGACGGGTGGCGCGACGGCGGCAGCAGGACGTAGCTGCCGCGGCAGTGCCAGCGCAGGCCGGGGTGTTCGTCCAGCGTCTCGGGATGGCAGTCCAGCTCGCAGGGCCACCACTCGTCCTCGTCGACGGGGGTGCCGCGCGTCGCGGTGAAGAACAGGTGCCGGTCGGGGCCGCACGCGGCGACCGGGCCGACCTCGGACCCGAGGGCTTGAAGGGCGAGTTCGCCGGCTTCGGCGGGAACGTCCAGCACGTCGTGCGCGACGCCGGTCGCGGTGACGAAGTTGGCGTCGGGATGGCGCTCCAGCCAGCGCGTGACCTGGACGACGTCGGTGGTGGCCTGGGTCTGCCAGGCGAACGAGAGGGGGTGCATGCCGGGCGACGGACAGCCGATGCGGTCGCACGAGCAGCCGTATTCGAGGGGGTGGGCGGCGGGGCAGACGGGCCAGCCGAGGCGTACCACGTCGAGGATGAGGTCGGCCCGCCGGTCGCGGCCGGCCCCCGGGTCCTCGCGCTGCACGCGACGCAGCCATCCGGCCACGCGGGCCCGCTTGCCGATGCGATCCGTACGGTCCATGGCACCCCTTCTTCCGCCTGCTGACCTTGGTCCCCCGACGCGAGGCGTCACCGGGAACGCGGCGTCACCGTGAACAACGTGGGAGAACGACGAAGGCAATCCCCATCATCGCGGTTCTCGGGGCCGCCGGGCCGGGTCGGGTGCCGAGGTGACCGGATTGCGATCGAAGAGCTGCATCCGGTCACCACTCTTGGGCGCTTCGATACCGGTTTCGGTTTCGACGGTGTTCGGATGAGGTCTTCGTTCAAGTGTGCGACATGTGCGCGCGGACTCGCGCCCGGGGGTCGGGCACCGCGCGCGGGGCCGTAACGGGCGGACGCGGTACGCCCGGTCCCGAAACGCGAGCGGCCCCGCTCCCGGCATACCGGGAGGCGGGGCGCTCGGCGCAACCGACCGCGGCCAAGGAGGGCAGACCGCGGGCGGCAGGCGGGTTCAGCCGTGGTTGATGCACGTGTTCCCGAAGGCCGGGTTCAGGGCACCGATGACGTCCACGCTGTTGCCGCAGACGTTCACCGGAACGTGCACGGGGACCTGGACGGCGTTGCCGGACAGGACACCGGGCGAGCCGACGGCCGCGCCGTCCGCGTCGGAGCTGGCGTGCGCGGCACCGGCGCCCGCGGCCACGACGCCGCCGGCGACGGCGGCCAGGACGGCCGCCTTCTTGATGTTGTTCACAATTCCTCCACGAAATGCTGCCGATCGGGTTCGGCAACGTGCCCAACGACGGACCTCGCAAAGGGATACGTGATAGTTGTCCTAATTCACCCGTTCATCCGAGGCAGTACGACCGCTTCGGGCGTCGGGTCGTTGTCGGTGGTGTTGCCCGCCTTGACCATGAAGCAGCCCAGGCAGTACTTCGACCAGGGCTTTCCCGGGACGTACTCGCCGTTGTACTTCCACGCGTGCGGCACGTCGTCGTGGCAGCGGAACGGCCACGCGTTACGCCATCCGTTGTCATCGTCCACGGGTACTCCAGCGCCGTGAGGGGTCCTAGACTCACCGTAACGGCCGTGGAGGCGGACGGAGGACCTTCCCATGGAGTGCGGCGTGTGCGGGGGCCGGAAGGGTTACTTCCGGAGGGTCACCGAGGTCAGGGACGGTAAGGTCGTCGAACGCCGTGAATGGGTCGACTGCTCGGCCTGTCGCGGCACCGGGCAGATCCCGGGCTGACCTGGTAAAGGCGTTGCCGGGCACCGTGGTACGCCGTGAGCATGGCGGCATGGACGGTGCGACGGGGACCGAGGCACGGACACCTGCCGAGATGTCGGCGTTCGGAGTGGTGGCCAACGTGCGCTCCGAGACGGCCCAGGGCGACCACGGCCTCGACATCCGCAGGGGCCTCCGGCACTTCTCCGGCGGGGCCAAGGTCTGGGTGCTGCCCCCGCAGTGGGGCGACGGCGGCGACAAGGTGTTCGTCGTGGGACGCCACCGAGGCAACCGCACCTCGTACATACGGATCGTGATCGAGAGCCGCCATCTGGAGAACTTCCGGGTCAGGGGCATCTACAGCCCCGCCCTGCTGCGCGCGATGACGCGACCCGGGCGCGGCGACCGCGACTACCCGGTGCGGCCGCTGTGGCGCGACCGCGAGGAGGCCGAGCGGTTCGCCGCGGCGCGCAATGTCGAGAGGCTCCCGGCGGTGAGCACCGAAGGGGTCACGCTGGCGTGGGTCCCCAATCCGCCTCCGCTGGAACTCGATGCCAAGGGCTGTGTCTGGTACCTGGCGCATCTCAACAACAGCCGCGCGCTCTACTCGTCGCTGACGCCTCCGGAGGAACCGGCGCTGTGAGCTCGCTTCGAGCTCGCTCTGCGCTGATGACGTCACGGGCCGGACCGCGACGGCCCGCGCGCCGGGACGGGGCCCGCTCAGCGGGCGTACAGGACCTCGCGCTGCCAGTCCGCTTCGGGACGTCGGTGCAACTCCCAGTACTGCTCGGCGATGTCGTCGGGGTCGTACGCCGTGCCGCGCCTGACCTCGCCCGCCACGGTGACGGTCGTCACATGGACGCCGGAGGGGCCCAGTTCCTGCGCCACCATGTCCGTCGCCGCGCGTACGCCCGCCTTGCCGAGGGACAGGCTGAGGTAGTCCGCGAGCGGCTGCGGCATGCCGCCGGTGACCAGGAACGTGCCGCGTCCGGCGGCGGCCATGCGGGGGCCGAGGTGCGCGGCGGTGGTCAGGACGCCGACGACGTTGACGGCCAGGGTCGCGAGGAATTCGTCGGCGGACAGGTCGCCGAGTCGGTCGGCGCGGATCAGACCGGCGTTGTAGACGACGGCGTCGGGCACCCCGTGTGCGTCGACGGCGGTGTCGAGTGCGGTGCGCAGGGCCTTCTCGTCGGTGGCGTCGGCGGCCAACGCGAGCGCCCGGCCGCCGTCCCCGCGGACCGCGGCGGCGGTCTCCTCCGCGGTGGCGGAGCCGCGGGCGACCACCGCGACGGGCAGGCCCTCGCGGGCGAACCGCCGGGCGACGGAACGGCCGATCAGCGGTCCGGCGCCGACGATGATCAATCCGGGCATGGCTTCTCCTGAAAGTGTCGTCTCTGCTGTGGGGTTCGACGCGGGCTGGACGTGGGGCAACCGGGGTCAACGGGGGTCGGTCGTGCCTCCGGCCGCACGTCCGGAGTGCGTCCGGGAGTGCGTCCGGCCCCGCGTCCGGCGTTGAGTCGGCGTTGTGTCCGGCGTTGAGTCGGCGTTGTGTCCGGCGGGCGTTGCACAGCCACCGTCTCGCTCCCGCTGCCTTTAGACAAGCGAAAAGATCTGCACGGACCGTTAAGCTCCCCTGCATGCTTGATGTGCGACGCATGCAGGTGCTGGAAGCCGTCCTGGCCGAGGGGTCCATCACCGCGGCCGCGCGGCGCCTCGGGTATACGCCGTCAGCGGTCAGCCAGCAGATCGCCGCGTTGGAGCGCGAGGCCGGGCTGCCGCTGCTGGAGCGCACCGCGCGCGGCGTGCGCCCGACCCAGGCAGGGCAGTTGCTCGGCGAGTGCGCCGCGGAGGTGGGCGCACGGGTCGGCGAGACCGAGGCCCTGCTGGCCGATCTCCGCGCGGGCCGGGCAGGCCGGGTGTCGGTCTGCTACTACGCGGGGGCGGGCGCGGCGCTGGTCGCCCCGGCCGTCACCGCCCTGCGCCGCGAGCGTCCCGGCGTCCAGGTCGACCTGCGCCTGACCGACCCGGCCGATCCGCTGCCGGAGGTCCGCGAGGGGCGCGCCGACCTCGCGCTCGTGCTCCGCGCGGGCGGGCCGCCGTCCGAGGACGGGCTGCGGTTCACGTACCTGCTCTCGGACGCCTACCGCGTGCTTCTCCCCGCCGCCCACCCGCTGGCGGCCCGCGAGACGGTCGCGCTCGCCGACCTGGTGGGCGAGCCGTGGGTCGGCAGCGCCTGGCAGGGGCCGTGCACGGACGCGGTCCTCGCGGTCTGTGCGGCGTCCGGGTTCCGCCCGGAGTTCGCGGTGCGGTCCGAGGACTACCTCACCGCCCAGGCGTTCGTCGCCGCCGGGCTGGGGGTGAGCGTGGTCCCGGGGATGGGCGCCGGGCCCCACGTGCGGGACGGGGTGGTCGTCCGCGATCTGGGCGACGCCGGTGCGGTGCGTGGGGTGTACGCGGCGGTCCGCGCCACGTCCCCGGACCATCCGGCGCTCACCGCGATGTTGGACGCCCTGCTCCGCGCCGCGTCGGCGTGACCGCACAGCCGTGCCCGCGCAGCAGTGACCGCGACGGCGTGACACGACGGCGTGCCAGTGCCGCGCGGAACGGCGCGTCTCCGGCCGCCGTTTGGCGGAATCACCGCGCGCCGCGCCCGGAATGCGCGGGTCGTCCGGCCGCGGCACGGCAGCATGTCGGCCAGTCGGCACGGGTCGGACCGTCCGTCCGTGCATCCACTCCCGGAAGGAGCCCGCGGGCCATGCTGGAGCGCACGCGTTTGAAGGACAAGGTCGACGTCACGTTCATCCTGCCCGGCGACCTGCCCACGGGCGCGGTCAGCGTGGTGGGCGACTTCAACGCGTGGGAGCCGGGCGTCCACACGCTTGCCGCCCGCAAGGACGGCACGCGTGCGGTGTCCGTCCAGGTCCCGGCCGAACAGCGCCTGTACTTCCGCTACTTGGCCGAGGGCGGCCACTGGTTCGACGACGTCGAGGCGGACGGCCACGACGGCCGCAACGGCTACCTCGACAGCTGACCTCGGACGGGGCGTTCCGGCCGCTCGCGTGCGCGGACGCAGGTCTTCAAACGCAACGGCCTGCCGTGCCGAAGCCGGTGGGCCGGTGCGGCGTTCCGCGGGCCTTGGTGACACACGTGCCGCGGGGCGCTCGGGTGGGCCGGGCGCTCCGCGGGGGCGGTGTCGCCGGGGCCCGGCAAGGCGGCCGCGGGCGGGTCTGGGACTTCGCGCGCTCGGCGCGGTTGCGCGCGCGGGCCGACGCGGTCAGTAGAGGTTCATCTTCGTGTCCTGGTCCGGCCAGGTGAAGTGGGGGGTCCAGGCGGCCATGTCGTCCATGGCGCCGGCGGGAACGGTGTAGGCGCTTTCGTCGGCTACGGCGTCTGCCGCGCGGGCGACGTCCTCGGGGGTGGGGTCGGGGAGGAACGCGCCCCTGGTGGTGGCGAGGAACAGGCGGGAGACGCGGCCTCCGCCGGCGATGAGCTTTTCGCCGTTCCAGGGGCAGTCCTCGTGCGCGAGGAGCGCGACGACGGGCGCCACGTGCTCGGGGCGGAAGTGTTGCAGCCAGGTGCGGAAGGCCGCGTTGCGGATGCCGTCGTTCCCGGCGGTACGGGCGACGGGGAGCACCGCGTTGGTCTTGATGCCGTGCCTGGCGCCTTCCAAGGCAAGGGTGTTGGTGAGGCCGATGAGCCCGCCTTTGGCCGCTGCGTAGGGGGCGGTGCAGGGGATGCCGAAGACAGCTTGCGAGGACGTCATGACGATGCGGCCGTACCGCTGCGTGCGCATGGCCCGCCACGCGGGACGGGTGACGTGGAACGCGCCGCGGAGGTGGGCGGTGAGCAGCGCGTCGATGCGCTCCTCCGCGAACTCGGCGAATCCGTCGCCGCCTTGCGGCCCTGCGTTGTTGACGACGATGTCGACGCGGCCGAAGTCGGCGAGGGCCGAGGCGATGATCGCCTCGCCGCCGTCCGCGGTGGCCACGGTGTCGCGGTTGGCGACGGCGGTGCCTCCGGCGTCCCGGATCTCGGCGGCGACGGCAGCGGCCCGGTCCTCGGCGGTCGCGTTGCCGTGGGTGTCGACGCCGAGGTCGTTGACCACCACCGCGGCCCCGCGTTCGGCGAGCAACAGCGCGTAGGCGCGGCCCAGTCCGCGTCCGGCGCCGGTGACGACGGCGACGCGGCCGTCGAAGCGGAGCGGTGTCTCGTCAGGCGCCATGGGGTGCTCCTTCGTTGCCGTGAGCGGAGGGCGCGGGCGCGGGTCGGGCCCCGAACGCCGGTTCGACTGCCGTGAGTTCGATGTCGAAGCCGAGGACGTCGCGGCGCGGGAAGGTCGCCTGGGGCCACGATGCGAGGTCGTCGACCGCGAACACCGCGGTGGTGATGCCGGGACCGCGGCGGAGGAGGTCGTCGTACAACTGCCCGCCGCGGTGCGGCTGTACGTACTCCAGTTCGAGGCCGCGCAGAGCGACGCGCGCGGAGCGGGCTTCGGGACCGGAGTCGTGTCCGTACGCGTCGGTGCGGTCCTCCGCGGAGAAGAGCCGTTCGATGTTGCCGAGGTAGTGGTCGAGGTCGTCCACCAGCACGCGTAGGCGAGCCAACCGCCGTACCTTGTCGTCGATTTGCGGCCTCGGGTAGGTGAACGCCGGGTACATGTACCGCTGTTTCGCGGCATCGATCCACGGGGCCTCGGAGAACTCGAAGTCGAAGCCGAAGAGGTGCCGCGTCCCCATGTAGAAGCCTTCGGCGAGGGCGTCGTCGGGCTTGGCGTTGCCCTCGCCGAGGAACCTGAGCCAGGAGCCGCTCGCGGTGCGCCAGGCCAGGCGCGTGGTGGCGCCCGCGCCTTCGAGGATGTCGCGCGCGGCCGGGGCGTCGTCCACGAAGAAGGTGAGGTTGGTGACGCACGGCCCGCCGACGCGGCGCAGTTCCTCGGCGGTGAAGATGTTCTCGGTGAGCGGGCTACAGAACTGGAACACCGCGTCGCCGCAACCCCGGTGGTCGATGTCGAGCACGACGCCGGAGATTCTGCGCACGAGTTCCTGTTCGATGGGCGCCGCGCCGAGCAGGCCACCGAAGTCGGCGCAGGCTGCCGGGACATCGCGTACGGCCGACTCGATTTGCAGGCAGTTGGTCGTCAGGTTGATCGCCTTGGTCGTCACGGGGTCTCGCCTCCGACGGAGAGCAGGAGTTTGCCGGCGGTCGCGCGGTCTTCGAGGAGCCGGTGCGCTTCCGCGGCCCGGTCGAGTGGGAGTACGGCGTGCACGAGCGGGCGCAGCCAGCCCTCCCGTACGCCCTCCCACACCCGGTCGGCCGTCGCGAGCACCTCGGGGCGGTCGCGCAGGAAATTGGTCATGTAGCCGCCCGACACGGTGACGGACCGGGCGACGAGTTCCAGCGGGGAGAAGGCCTCGGGGGCTCCGGCGGCCTGGCCGAATACGCAGATGCGGCCACGGACGGCCACCGCCTTCAGGTCGGCGCGGAACGTCCCGGCTCCGACGCCGTCGACGATGTAGTCGACGCCGCGGCCCGCGGTGAGGCGCAGCACCTCGTCGGCGAAGTCGCCCTGGCGGTAGTCGATGACGTGGTCGGCCCCGGCCCCGGCCTCGGCGGCGACCGCGGCCTTGGCCGGGCTGCCGACCGTGCCGTAGACGGTCGCGCCCAGGTGCTTGAGCCACTGCACGGCGATCCGCCCGGTGCCGCCCGCCGCGGCGTGGACCAGGACGGTGACGCCGGGGCCCACCGGGTGCTGGTCGTGCACGAGGTAATGCGCCGTCAGGCCCTGCAGGAGGACGGCGGCCGCGGTGTCGAGGGGGATGTCGGCGGGCACCGGGACCGCCTGCGCGGCGCCGACGACGGAGTGTTCGGCGTACGACCCGACGCGCGAGGCTTCGCGGACCGGCGCCCAGGCCACCCGGTCCCCGGGGGCGAGGCCGTCGACGCCGGGACCGACGGCGGCGACGACGCCGGATCCCTCGACGCCGGGGACGAAGGGGAACGCGTGGGCCGCCGCACCGCGGCGCATGAGGACGTCGGCGAAGTTGACTCCGGCGTACGCGGTCCGGACCACGACCTCGTCGGGGCCGGGCGGGGGCGCCGGCCGCTCGGCCGGTTCGAGGACGAGCGGGCCACCTGCGGTGGTGGCGACGACGGCCTGGGGCATGGATCTCCTCGTCACGCGGACGGCGTCGGCCCGGCGCGCGTGCCGCCGGACCACACTGATTAATTGCGACGGATAGTTGCAGATAATGGAAGGGGCGGCAAGCGGTACCGTGGCGCTTCGCCCCGACGACACCCGCCCGCGACACCCGCCCGCGACACCCGACGACCCCCTCGACAGCACCCTCGACGACCTCCCGACCAGGAGCACCCCGATGACCGCACACCCTCCCCGGTCACCGGCACCGTCACCGGCACCGGCGTCGGCACCGGCGTCGGCACCGGCGTCGGCGCAGACGCCGGATCCGCGGCCGACACGGGGCCGCGGCCGCCCGCCCGGTCCGGCCGCAAGGGTCCGGGACGCGGTGCTGCGCGCGGTACGGGAGGAGTTGGTCGAGCACGGGTACGCGGACTTCCGCGTGGAGCGGATCGCGGAGCGGGCGGGCGTCCACAAGGCCACGCTCTACCGGAACTGGCCGACCCGGACGGACCTGGTGCGGTCGGCGACGGCGGAGTGGCAGAGCACGCGCCTGGACATGCCGGACACCGGCTCGTGGCCCGGCGATGTCCGAGCCTTCTGCGCGGCGTTCGCCGCGTTCCAGCGCCTCGACTACACGCGGGCGCTGCTGCGTACGATCGTGTTCGCCAACACCGACGACGTCGAACTGCGCGACGAACTGCACGCCACCTGGCGCCGGTTGGGCGGCCAGCTCCGCGAACTGGTCCTGCGCGCAAAGCGCCGCACCGAGGTCGCCGCAGACTGCGACCCCGACCTGGTGATCGAAATGATCGCCGGCCCGATGGTGCACCGAACCGTGGTGACGGACCGGGCCTTGGACGACGAATTCGCGGGCTCTGTTGCCGAATTCGTCATCGCGGCGACGTGGTCCGCATCAGGGCGCGACTGAATCACGGCGCGGCTGAACCGCACACCGGGGTCCGCGCCCTGCCGGGGGCGCGGAACCGACGTGGGTCAGGAGTGGGCCTGGGGCGGGGAATTCACCGACCGGGCGCGGGTGGACGGGTGTGGTCGGCGCCGAAGGGGTTGTGGCCGACCTGGGGGTCGGGGGCGGACGAAGGCGCCGAACCCGCGAAGGGGTTCCGGCCCGAGGCGGCCTGGTCGGGCAGCGCGCCGACACCGGCTTCCTGGGACCGGCGCTGCCTTCGGCCGCGCACCTTGAGGGCGATGAAGGCGACGACGAGCAGGACGAGGAACACGATCTGCGCCTCGTCGGCGATCGCGTCGGGCAGCAGGAAGAACGACACGCTGGCGACGATGTCGGCGATGAAGCTCCCTACACCGGCTTCGGACACGACAAATCCCCTCAAGACGATCGCGGTCGGCTGACGATCAGGCGACGACGGGTCAGCATAGGGGCGGACCACGGGGTAGGGGCGGGCGGCAGCCGCAATTGCGCGAGCGCGGCGCTGCGCACACCTCAGGGACGCGCGACCCAGACGGTGCGCTCGGTTCGGAGGGCGAGGTCGGTGCGGCGGAGAATGCTCCGCGGGCCGTCGCTGTCCAGCAGGGCGTCGAGTGCGGCGAGGTCTTCGGGCGAAATCGCGTCGGCTGCGCCGCCCCGCAGGCGTTGCAGTGCGGTGCGGGCGTACCGGCCCACGGCTGCGCTGTGAGCGCCCTCGACGGTGACGGCGACGGTTCGTTCGCCCGCGAGGTCGAATCCGGCAGCGGTCAGCATCGGGCCCCAGTCGGCACCGCGATGGGGTACGTGGGCGGCATGGTGAGCGGTCGCCGCGTGCAGGCGCTCCTCCAGTCCGGGCCGGTCCTCCGGGGCGTCGGCGGGCAGGAAGCGGGGCAGGTCCGCGAGTTCGACGACGACGAACAAGCCGCCGGGGGCGAGTAGTTCGCGGACCGCGCGGAGGACACGCGCCGGGTCGGCCATGTGGTGCATCGAGGCCGACGCCCACACCAGGTCGGGAGCGCCGAGGTCGGGCCAGTCGACGGCGTCCAGGTCGGCCTGCACGGTGTGGACGCGCGCCTGGAGCCCTCGCGCGCATGCGTTCTCGCGCAGGCGATGGAGGTGTTCGGCCGACGAGTCGACGGCGGTGACGCGCGCCTCGGGGAAACGGTCGAGGAGGGCGAACGTCCCCGCTCCGGTGCCGCTGCCGAGGTCCACGATCGCGCGGGGCGCGGTCGTGACGGGCAGCCATGCGGTGATGGCGGCGGTGTACTCGGTGAGAACTTCGGCGTCCAGGTCGAGCATGTCGGCTTGGCCACCGAGGTCGGCGGGGCTGTGCTCCCCCGATTCGCGAACGTGCGAATGCGGCGGGTGGGAGTGCGAGTGTGCGTGGGACATGGCGGCCACGCTACGACCGATATGCGCGCTTGGCACCGTTCATTGCCGCATACGCAAGGAGATCGTCGGCTGCGGCGCCGGACGCGCAAGAGCGGCGAGCCAGGTCCGTTCAGCGCTCGCCGTCGGCGACCTTGTCGGTACGGTCGCGCTCGTGGCCGCGCCGGGCGTCGCGGTCGAAGATGCCGAGGATCTCGCACGGCCCGCCCTCCGCGCCGATGGCGTGCGGCAGCATCGTGGGGAACTCGGCGGCCTGGTTGGCCTCGACGCGGAACCGGGCGTGCCCCAGCATCAGGATCGCGGTGCCGGACAGGACGACGAGCCACTCCCGGCCCGGGTGCGCCCGCATACGCGTGGGGTTGTCCGGCGGCGGCTCGGTCATCCGCTGGCGTACCACGCTCATGCCCGGGGAACCCTTGATCGGCCAGCGCATCAGGTTGTGGGCGGCGTCGATCATCGGGCTCGTGATGACGTCGTCGGACGCCGTCTCGACCAGTTGGTCCAGGGAGGTGTCGAGCGCGCGGGCGAGGACGACCAGTTGGTCCAGCGCGAGCCGCCGCTGACCGTTCTCGATGCGCGACAGGGTCGACTGGCTGACATTGGCGCGGCCGGCCAGCTCCTCCAGCGACCAGCCCTGGGCCACACGCAGGGCCCGGATGCGTTTGCGTACGAGGCTGTCCAGCTCGCCGTCATTTTGCGCCATAGGCAACATCATATGCCGATCATGCAAGATGGGGCTCAACGACGTCACCCGCGAGTTCGGCACCGCGCTCGGCGTGGCCCCGCTCGGCGCGCTCGTTTCCGCCGGGTACCGGAACGCGATCGACGGCAGGTTGGACGGGGGCCCGCCGGGCACCGCGGACGCCGCGCGGGAAGGCGTCGCCAACGCGGTCGAGGCGGCGGGCGGCGGCGGTCCGTCCCCGACACGAGGCACCTCAAGGGGCGCGTACGAGGCGCGTTAAGGCGCCGAAGACTTCCGGGTTCCGGCAATGTGCACGGCGCCGCGGTGCGGCACGATGGGCACCGGTCGGCACCACGGCACGCACGCCGCCACCGCCGACCGCACACCGGCAGTGACCCGCCGATTCGGCACCGGAGGCAAACGGAGGCGACAGTGACTCGCAACCCTCCCGAATTCACGTTGGTCCGACGCGGCTACGCCCGTGGCGAGGTGGAACGTTTCCTCCTCGACGCGGACGGCCGTCCGCCCGGACCACCGCCGCAGTTCACCATCGCGGCGAAGGGCTACGACCGCGGGGAGGTCGACGCGTTCATCACGTCCCTGCGTGACTCGCCTCACCCCGGCGCCGCCGCGCCCGTCGCCCCGAGCCCGGATCCCCACCCCAAAACCGCGCCGGGTCCCGCCCGGAGGTGGTGGCGGCGACGGCCCTGACCTGCGCAGGAAGGCGTACGCGTCCCTCCCCGAAGCAGCACGCAGGCCGATACGCCCAGGCAGCGGCGGGCGCAGCCCTCGTCCGTGATGGGTGTCGGCACGGATGGACGCCGCCGCCGCGCGCGGCCACACTGAGCGGTTGCTGACCGCGACCGCGCTCCCCGGCGTGGACGACGGTCGTCCGCGCCGGGACGCGGCACCCTGCCGCGACCCCCTGCCGCC
>NZ_JBPKBH010000005.1:26451-29185 GCF_051388915.1 Yinghuangia sp. YIM S09857
GGCCCGCCGACGCGTGGGCCCCGAAGCTTGGGAGCGTTTCATGTCGATGCCGAACGGCGGCGGATACCCGCCCGGTCCCCCGCCCCACGTACCCGGCCCGCCCGGCGGCGGATGGCACCACCAGGGGCCGCCGCCCCCGCCCGGTGGACCTCCCGGCCCGCCGTCCTACGGGGGCTACCCGCAGGGGCCGCCCCCGCCCGGCGGCGGCAACCGCACCGGCGTGATCATCGGCGTGATCGCCCTCGTCGTGGTGGTCATCGGCGGTGTCGTCGCCGGTGTGCTGCTCACCCGCGGGGACGGCGACGACGATCCGGTCGCCGGGTCGAGCACGGGGTCCGGCCAGACCGCCGAACCGTCCCGTACGGACCGCCCCACGCCCTCGACCGAGCGCCCGAGCCCGTCGGCGACGACCACCCGCCCGTCGACCACCCGGCCGCCCACCAGCTCGGCGCCGACGTCCCGTACGCCGCGCGTCGGAACGGTGCTGGGCGGCCTGAGCGACGACGACTGCATCGACACGGTCAAGGCGGCCACGGTCCTGGTCGATCCCATCGAGCCGGTGTCGTGCAGCAGCAGCCGGTCGCACTGGAAGGTCATCGCCCTCTACACCCCGGCGAACACCGCGACCTGCGAGTCGCTGCCGGCGCGCGAGGGGTACGTCGGCCACCTGAAGGAGTTCAACACCTCGGGTCGTATCGCCTGCCTGGGTTTGACGCGCAACACCACGCTCCAGGACCTGAAGGACCTGGCCGGCCCCAGCGCCGCGAGCCTGACCCAGGCGGACTTCGACCGCCTCGTCCAGACGTACAAGGACAACGGCGTCACCATCTCCTGAACCGACGGGCCCATCCGACCGACCCGACGGACGCCGCGCGGCCTCCCGGCCGGCCCGACGGACGCCGCGCGGCGTCCCGGCCAGGTCCGTCCGATCGGCGCGCCGGCCCGGGAGCACCGGCCTGGGGACTCCCCCAACCTCCCGGCCAGGTCCACCCGAACGCACCGCCGTCCCCACGGGCCACGGGGTCAGCGCGTCCCGCGGCACCTGGGCGGGCCGACCGTCGCCCTGAACGTGCTTGCCGGCCGGAGCGTACGGCTCGCTCCTGCTCGCCGGGGCGTTCGCCCTCGTCGTGATCCGGCGCATCACGGCCGCCCAGGCGCAACGTGGCGTCCGAACTCCACCCGCCCGCGCCGCCGTTGCGTGCACGAAGTCGCAACGGCGGTGCGCGGTGGCGGGGTTCAGCTCTTCTTGATCTTCGAGTAGACCTTGGCGTCGCGGACTTCCTTTTGGCTGAAGACGTGGACGGTGCCGCCGAAGGCGGTGTCGGTGAAGTACTGGCCGGGGCGGTCGTTGGCCTCGAACTCGATGTCGACGCGCTTGCCCGTGCCGGGGTCGACGCAGGACATGTCGATGTCGCCGTCTCCGCCGCGCACGAGCTTCTCGCACAGGTGGCGGGCGACGAACTTGTCGAAGTCGGTTTCCTTCTTCTTGCCGCCGCATCCGACGAGGGTGAACGCGCAGGTGGCGCCCAGTACGAGGGCTATCGCCCGGGAGGTACGGCGGGAACGGTGCACCGCGGGACGGTTCATGACGGCAAGGACTCCTCGGTTTTCGGGGACGACTCGTCGCCCCTAATTTCTACAACGACGTAGAAGTTAGGGGCGGTTGCAGGCTACCGGTCCGACTCACCCCTCGCGCCCGGCGGGAGGGTCCGGTCCCGCGCGGTCCCGCCCGCCGGGCGAGCGGGCGAGTGTGTTCTCCAATGCGTCCAGGGCGCACCGCAGTTCGGCGATGCGGTGGCGGATCTCGCGTTCGTCGTGCGCGATCGAGCCGACCCCGTTGCCGGGAGCACCCGTGGCGGCGGGCGCCGCAGCCGCCGCCTGGTCGTCGCTCGCGCGGGCATCCTCAAGGGAGGTGATGACGACGCCGATCAGGAGGTTGACCAGCAGGAACGAGCTGACCAGCACGTACGAGCCGAAGTAGAGCGCCGTCCAGCGGGAGACTTCGAGGCCCTCCCGCACCATCTCGCCCAGCCCGTCGAGGGCCATGAGGAAGAACAGCGTGAGGCACGCGCGGCCGAGGGAGCCGTAGTGCTCGGGCATGGTGTCGGCGAAGAGGATCCAGCCGAGCATCGCGTACATGTAGAGGACGAGGGCGCCGACGACGAGGAAGCCGAGGGCGCCGGGCAGGCTCTTCCAGGCGGCGTTCAGGATGACGCGGACCTGGGGGAACATGCGGACCGCACGCAGGACGCGGGCCAGGCGGAGCAGCCGCAGGACGGTGGCGTTCTCGCGGACCACGGGGACGAACGCGGCGGCCACGACGAGGAAGTCGAACGCGTTCCAGCCGTCACGGAGGAACCGCCCGGGGCGATTGCCGAACGCGGCTATGCGGATGGCCAGTTCGGCGGTGAAGGCGACGAGGAAGAACGTTTCGGCGATGCGCAGTTCGGCGTGCCAGTCCCGGGCCGTGCCCGAGTAGGTCTCGACGCCGAGCACGGCGGCGTTGGCCACAATGAGGGCGAACGCGGCGACCGCGAAGCCCGTCGAGTCGCTGATGCGGGCGCAGCGCCCGGCGATCCGCCCCGGCGCTCCGCGGCCGCCCCGGATCGCGGGTAACGGGGGTTCCGCGGCGGCGCGGTCGGCGGATGAGGGCGGTTCGGCGGTGGTCACGGCGTACCTCGTGGGCGGTCGGGTGGCGAGGGCGGGCCCGGTACGCGCCGCTGCCCGGACGCCC
>NZ_JBPKBH010000005.1:29300-62722 GCF_051388915.1 Yinghuangia sp. YIM S09857
GGACGCCCGCGGTGGGGCCGTCCGGGCAGCGGGCGCGCTTCGAGCCGCGGGCGTTCGGGCGACCATGAATCTACATCAATGTAGATCCCATGGTCCGACCTGCCCGTACTCCCGACGCTTATTGAACTACCGCAAGGTTTCGGCCGGTTGGCGGCCCGGTGACGCCCCGGCACGCGGCAGGCGACGCCTCCGTCGGCGGAGTCACGGCTCCCGCCCGGCAAGCACGCCCGCCCGCGATCTCAGGGCTGCTCGCCGCCTCCCTCGGGGCCACCGGTGGCGCCCGGGGCGTTCTCCCACACCGGGGGCCCGCCGCTGTAGGGACCGTACGGCTGCGGCGCCCCGTGCCCGCCCTGCGACGGGACCTGGAACCCGAGGTTCGCGCCGGGCGCCGACGGTGCCTGCGGTACCTGTCCGGGTGCGGCCGCGGCAGGGTTCGACGCCTGACGGTGCAGGTCCAAGTAGGACGGCCCGATCAAGGGCCCCTGCACGGTCGCGTTGGTGGTCCACTGCTGCTCGGTCCAGCCGTCGCCGAGGATGCGGCCGATCGTGGCCTGCGCGGCATGGCCGAACGCGGCGGCCGTCGACGGGTCGCCGCCCGCCGCCGGACCGGCCAGCGCGACCGGGCCCAACCCCGCGCCGCCGGGTACCGCGGCGGCGAGCGTCGCGAGGCCCTGTTCGTCGCGGACCTGGGACCACAGGTAGTGGATGGCGCTGTCGGTGAGCGGCGCGCGCAACTTGTCGTAGCGGCTGAACAGCAGGTACGCCGACCCGATGCCGGCCGCCGTCCCGACCACCACGAGCACCAGGTTGGCGATCCACACGCCGTCACCGGGGGATCCGGCGTACGGCTCCAGGAACAGTCCGGCGATCGCGACGAGCGGCACGATCCACAGCGCGACCCGCGCGGGACGCAGCCGGGGGTTGCGGGCCGAGGGGTTGACGAGCCCGAGGTCGAACACCCGCTCGCGCGCGGCGCGGACGAAGGGCCGGGCCGCGACGGCGGTCCGCGCCGACGCGAGGTCCGCACCGGGGCCGGGAACGGCACCGGGCACTGCCCCCGGCCCCGGGCCGGTCGACTGGACGGCGGCAAGCACGTCGGCCGCCACCGCGTCCGGGGTTTCGGCGTGTTGGACGGCCACCTGGCCGTTGGCGGCTATACCGATGCCGCCGCGGGCCCGCGCGGCCAACAGTGCGACGTCGGCGGCCCGTGCGGGTCCGCCTGCCAGGTAGGCCAATTCGTACAGGCCCAGGGTTCCCGGTGGCGGGACGGGCACCCTCCTGGGCTTCCCCTCCTTCTGCACCCTGACCGCGAATCCGCACACGGCCACGAACAACAGCGTGCTGACGATGAATCCGATCACCGGCAAACCCCCATTCCAGCGCACGAAACGACTGCCGGGGCCGTTGCCCCGTCAGGTGACACGGTGCCGTCGGCCGACCAGTTCCTTCAGGACGTCGGCCATGGTCACCACACCGATGAGCCTTCCGTCGGCGTCGGTGACCGCCGCGAGATGCGAGGCGGTGTGTCTCATGGCGGTCAGGACGTCGTCCAGCCGCGTGTCCGCGGTGACCGTCGTGGTGCGGCGCAGCGCCTTCCGGGGGAACGGCGCGTCGCGGTCGTCCGCCTCCAGGGCGTCCTTGACGTGCAGATAGCCCAGTACCGCCCCGCTGTCGGCGACGACGGGGAAGCGCGAGTAGCCGCTGCGCACCGCCAGTTGCTCCAGCAGGCGCGGACTGACGTCGGCGGGCGCCTGCACCATCCGGTGCAGGGGCAGGACGATGTCCGAGACCGGGCGTTCGCCCAGCGTCAGGGCGTCGCGCAGCAGTTCGCTCTCGTCGTCGTCGAGGAGGCCGGTGTCGCGCGCCTCGTCGACCATGCGGGTCAGCTCGTCCCCGGTGAAGGCCGCGTTGACCTCGTCCTTGGGCTCGACCCGCAGCATCCGCAAGATGCCGTTGGCCAGTTTGTTGATCGCGAAGATCACCGGGCGCAGGCCGCGGGTCATGGCCACAAGGCCGGGGCCGAGCACCATCGCGGTGCGGGCGGGCGCGGCCAGCGCGATGTTCTTCGGGATCATCTCGCCGAGCAGCATGTGCAAGTACGTCGCGAGGGTGAGCGCCAGCGCGAACGACACCGGGTGCACCGCGCCGTCCGGCACGCTCGCCGCGTGGAACACCGGTTCCATGAGGTGTGCGATGGCCGGTTCGGCGACCACGCCGAGCACCAGCGAGGAGACGGTGATGCCGAGCTGAGCGGTGGCCAGGACCGCGGAGACGTGCTCCAGGCCCCAGATGACGCGGCGGGCACGGCGGTTGCCGTCGGCCGCGAGAGGCTCGATCTGGCTGCGGCGCACCGAGATCAGGGCGAACTCCGCACCGACGAAGAAGGCGTTGGTGACGAGGGTGAGGGCGCCGACGAGGAGTTGGACGACGGTCATCGGGGGCCGTCCTCGGGGGCCGGGCCGTTGTCGGGCCGGGTCGGCGGTGCGTTCCGGGTCTGCGGTGCCTGCCGGGCGGCGTCGTGCGTCCGGTCCGGCCACTGGTCGTCGGCCGGACCGCCGGTCGCGTCGGGGCGCGGGCCGGTGAGGGTCACGCGGGCCGCGCGGTGCTGGGTCACCTCGGTCACGTCGAACCGCCAGGCGCCCAGCTCGACCGAGTCGCCTGCCACCGGGATGCGGGACAGCTGGTGCGCGACCAGTCCGGCGACGGTCTCGTACGGCCCTTCGGGCGCCCGCAGGCCGAGGCGTTCCAACTGGTCGATGCGGTAGCCGCCGTCCAGATCCCACGTCGGGTGCCCGGTCGCGTCCGGCTCGGTGGCGACGACCTCGGGGACCTCGTCGGTGTCGTGCTCGTCGCGGACCTCGCCCACGACCTCCTCGACGATGTCCTCCAGGGTCACCACTCCGGCGGTGCCGCCGTACTCGTCGATCACCACGGCCATGGTCTGCTCGCCGCGCAACCGGTCGAGCAGGTCGTCGCCGGGCAGCGTCTCGGGCACCAGGACCGCTTCGACGGCGATGGCCGCGACGGTCTGCCGGTCCCGCTCGTCCTCGGGGACGGCGAGCGCCGCCTTGAGGTCCACGAAGCCGGTGACCTCGTCGAGGCTGTCCCGGTAGACCGGGAAGCGGGAGTGGCCGGTCGCGCGGGCTATGGCGATCACGCCCCCGACCGGGGCGTCGGAGCGTACGCCGTGCACCCGGACGCGCGGCGTCATGATCTGCTCGGCGGTCAGGTCGCCGAGGCTGACGGCGCGGACGAACAGGTCGGCGGTGTCCGGCTCCAGCGTGCCCGCGCGTACCGAGTGCCGGGCCAGGGCGACCAGCTCCTGCGGGCTGCGGGCGGAGGCCAGCTCCTCGACCGGTTCCAGGCCGGCGCGGCGGACCGCGCGGTTCGCCGTCCGGTTGAGGTGGGTGATCAGCGGTCCGAACGCCGCGGTGAACACGCGCTGCGGACCGGCGACCTTCCTGGCCACCGCGAGGGGGTGGGAGATGGCCCAGTTCTTGGGCACGAGCTCGCCGAAGACCATGAGGGCCACGGTGGAGAGCGTGATGCCGAGCACCAGGGCCACGGTGTCCGCCGCTCCCTCGGCCAGGCCGACCGCCTCCAGCGGGCCGCTCAGCAGAACGGCGATGGACGGCTGCGCCAGCATGCCGATGACCAGCGAGGTCACCGTGATGCCGAGCTGCGCGCCGGACAGTTGTACGGTCAGCCGCTTGACCGCGGCGAGGGCGCCCGCGGCGCCGCGCTCACCGGACACGGCGGCCCGTTCGAGGGTGCCGCGGTCGACGGTGGTCAGCGAGAATTCCGCGGCCACGAAGACCGCGCAGGCCGCGACCAGCAGGATCGCGACGGCGAGCAGGATCACTTCGGTCATCGGGGTGCCACTTCCCGGGGAAGCGGCGGTCTATGGCAACTCGCGGGATCGTCCATCGGGGACCCGGACACCTCTCAATCTGTCGGCGGCGTACGCGGGGGCGCGGACGCCCCCGCGTACGCCGTTTCTCCATCATTGTAAAAACAACGCAAAGCGCAGGACAGGGCCGGAGCCGTCGTCACAGGTCGAATTCGATCGGCGCGATGCCGAGGGCGAAGCATGCCTCACGGACCACGGCGCGCTCCTGCGCGTCGAAGTCGCCGTCCGCGCCGCCGATGACGATGCCGATCTGGATGACCGCGCGGGCCTCGTCCGGCTTCTTCTTGGCCTTGCCGATCTCCTGCATGACGGCGACCTTGCCGACCTGGAAGTCGGTCTGGAGGCGGTTGGCGTAGTCGTGGAAGCGGCGCTGGAGGTCGTCCTTCTCGAAGTTGCGCAGCACCTCGTTGTCGGCGATGAGCTGCGCGACCTTCGCGGTCTCGGTCTGGTCGATGTGCCCGTCCGCGGCCGCGACCAGCGCGCACATCGCCATGCTGGCGTCGCGGAACGCGCCGGACTTCAGGTCGTTCTTCTTGGCCAGCAACTGCGTCTGCATGTTCTGCGCGGACTGCTTGAACTTGTCCCAGATGGCCATGCGTGTCTCCCCAGGTCGGGCGGTGCCGTCGGGTGGACGGCCGTCCGCCCGAGCAGGAGCAATCTACAGATTCGTAGATGACAACGTGCGCGGATCGCCGTCGGGTTCCCGGGCGGGGAGGCGAGGAGGCGGGAAGGCAGGGACGCGGGGAGCAGGGACGCGGGGAGCAGGGACGCGGGGAGCAGGGAGGCAGGGGGCAGGGACGCGGGGTCCGGAGCCGGGGGCCAGGGGCCAGGGGTGGCACGTCGGGACGCGGGGTCCAGGGGCAGCCTCACGACGAGGCCGAGCCCGAACAAGCGAGCCCTACAGCGGCGTCGCCGCCTTCAGGATGACGAACAGCGCGACGCTCGCGTTCAGCGCCGACACCACCGACACAGTCGTCCCCGCAGCGGCCACAATCGCGGCCAATCCCGTTCGGGAACGCGGCGTGGGCCAGGACGGATCGGGCGTGGGTCCGAGCAACGCGGCAACCCGCCGCGGCACCGCCCCCGGCGCCGGGGCCGCGAACGCCGGCAGCCCCACCGGCCCTCCCCCGCGCGCGGCCAGCGCCGCCTTGCCCACCGCGCGCGCCGTCGTCCGGCGGTCGCCGACCGCCACCGCGGCCTCCTCGTCCGCCCAGCGCTCCACGGTGTAGCCGATCGCGGTACGCAGCGGCCGCAGCAGGGGCTGGCTCGCCGCGGCCAACCGCGCGACGAAGAGCACACGGCTGTGCCCGCGCTCCAGGTGCGCACGCTCGTGGGCTATCAGGGCCCGCCGCTCCGCCGCGCTCAGGCAGCGCAGCATGCCCGTCGACACGATCACGCGCCCCTCGCGGCCGGGCAGCGCGAACGCGTACGGGTCGTCGTCCGGCAGCACCGCCACGTCCCCGGCGACCGGAAGCCCCGCGATCGCCTTGCGCGCGTCGCGGCGTACGCGCAGCGCCCGGCGCGCGACCGTGACCGCCGCGACCAGGACCACCAGCAGCCCGGCGATCGCGACGGTGCCGGTCACGCGTACGTGCGGGACCTCCTCGCGCACCTCCGGATCGGCCCACCCGTCCGGCAGCGGATTGCCCGGCACCTGGGCGGTGCCGACGACCATGAGCAGCGCCAGGCACAGCGTGCTGCACGCCGCCAGCACCGCCGCGACCACGGTCAGCAGCCGGGTCGCGGTCCTGGGGTGCAGGTGGTCGGCCGCCAGGCGCGCGACGGGCAGCGCCGTGAGCGGCAGCACCAGGGGCAGGTACACGGCCAGACGCATGTCAGCCCTCGTCGTCGCCGCGGTCCGCGGCCGAGGTGATGCGCTCCAGCAGGTGGCGCAGCGTCTGCTCGTCCTCGTCGGACAGGTCGGACACGAAGCTCGCCAGCACCGCCGCCCGGTCCGGCTCCTGCTCCAGCACCTGGCGCATGCGGCGGGCCGCGATGCCGGCCTCGTCCATCAGCGGCAGGTAAGCGTACGAGCGGCCGACGCGGACCCGTGTGAGCAGCCCCTTCTCGTACAGCCGCGACATGATCGTCACCACCGTGCTGTACGCCAGGCCCCCGCCCAACTGCTCCTGCGCCCACGTCGCGGTCCGCGGCTCCCCGGCGGTCCAGAGCAGGGCCAGGACCTCGCCTTCGAGCTCGCCCGGGCCGCGGCGCGCAACCCGCCCGTGCACCCCGGACCTGCCGCTTCGGTGGTTCGCCATGCTGCCTCCCCGGCGGTTGCGCGCGTACGACGACTGCGCCTGGAGCGTACCCGCCGCGCCCACAGGACTCCGGTCCCCGGCGGCGCCGCCCGGAGCCGCGCGCGTGCGAATCACGCCAATCCGGAGCATCGCGGCCGCCGAACCCCCGGCATGCGCCATATTTCCTGCCCCGCCGCCGGGTACCGCCGACACGCGACCGGCGAGGGAGCCGCATGAACGCCATGCGGCCCGCGTCCGGCTCCTCGGCGCTGCCCCCGCACGCGGGTCCGCTGTTGGACGAGCGCCTGCGGGCGACCGCGTGCGGCGACGAGGGAGCGTTCGCAGAGGTGTACGACGTGGTGGCCGGGCCCGTCTACCGCCTGGTGCGCGGGGTCGTCCGCGACCCGGCGCAGTCGGAGGAGGTGGCCCAGGAGGTGATGCTCGAACTGTGGCGGACCGCCGCCCGGTTCGACCCGGCCAAGGGCAGCGCCTGGACCTGGGCGCTGACCCTGGCCCACCGCCGCGCCGTCGACCGGGTCCGAGCCGAGGAGGCCGAGCGGCACCGCCGGGACCGCGCCGCGGCGCAAGGCACGGCTCGGCCGTACGACGACGTCGTCGAGCAGGTCGAGGCCAACTTCGAGCAGCGCCAGGTGCGCCGCTGCCTGCACGGACTGACCGAGTTGCAGCGCGAGTCGGTGACGCTCGCCTACTACGGCGGGCTCACCTACCGGGAGGTCGCGGAACGCCTCGCGCTCCCTCTCGGCACGGTCAAGACCCGGCTGCGCGACGCCCTGATCCGGCTCCGCGACTGCCTGGGGGTGAGCGCACTGTGAGGGAGCGCGCGATGCGGGACGACCACGGCACCATCCACCTGGGGACGGGAGCGTACGCCCTCGACGCCCTCACCGAACGCGAGCGGACGGTGTTCGAGAACCACCTGCGCACCTGCGGGTCCTGCCGGACCGAGGCGCGCGAACTCGCGGCCACGGCAGCCCGGTTGGGCGGTGCGACGCCCGGCGCCCAACCTCCGGACGACATGCGCGAGCGGGTCATGCGGGCGATCCGCACGGTACGCCAGGAGGGCCCGCCGCCCGCGCGACCGTTGTGGAACGACCGGCTGCGCCGCCACGGGCCCCGGGCCGTGCTCGCGGCGTGCCTCGTCGTCGCGGGGGCGTCCGGCGGCATCGCGCTGTGGCAGCACGACCGGGCCCAGGAGGCGCGCTCCGACGCCCGCGACGCGGAGGAGGAGGTACGCCGCCAGGCCGACCGGCAGGCCCAGCTCGGCCAGGTACTGTCCGCGCCCGACGCCCGCGCCGCCGGCACACGCTTCGGGAACGGCGCCACCGGCACGGTCGTCGTCTCGGCCGGCCGCAACCAGGCGGTGTTCCTGGCGGCGGGCCTGCCCGAGCCTCCCCCGGGATCGGTGTACCAGCTCTGGTACGCGCGGGACGGGCACATGGCACCCGCCGGATTCCTGCCGTACGACCGCGTCTCCTCGGCGGCGCTGCTGACCGGCGGCGCGGACGGCGCCACCGCCGTGGGGGTCACCGTGGAACCCGACGGCGGGTCCCCGCAGCCCACCTCCGCACCGGTCGCGGTGATCGCGCTGCCGGTGTGATCCGGCACGCCCTTGGCGGGCACGAGGCAACCCCTTCGAGTGAATTCGGATCTTCTCCGGAACGCCGCCAATCCGCCCCGGGACTCGGCGCGAACCCCCCGTACCTGCCCGCACGGGGCGGGGGGAACGGAAGGAGCCGTGGTGGCAGAGCCCATCGACACCCGGCTGTTGGCGGAACTCACCGAGCAGTCCGAGGACCTCCACAGCGACGCGACCCGCACGACCCGCACGTCACTCGACGACTACGCCGACTCCGCGGCCGAGGAGCGGCACCGGAACCGCCGCTGGTGGCGTCCCGGCTTCCTGGGCGCCGCGGCGGCGGGCGCGGTGCTGCTGGGCACCGGCCGCGCGACCGCGGCGAGCGCCGCGGACGACGTGATGGCGCTCCAGACCGCGGCGTCACTGGAGAACCTGGCCGTCAACGTCTACACCACGGCGGCCGGACTGCCGTTCATCAAGGACGGCAACAAGGTCGTGGTCGCGTTCATCGAGCGCACCACCGCGCAGCACAGGGCGCACGCCCAGGCGTTCAACGCGGCCGCGGTCAAGGCGGGCGGCAAGGAGCAGACCGGGCCGGACCCGAAGTACGCGGCGATCGTGCAGCAGGCGCTGCCCACCATCAAGGGCCCCGCCGACGTGGTCAAGCTCGCGATCACGCTGGAGGACGTCGCCGCGCAGACGTACACCAAGAACGTCTCGCAGGTCTCCGACCCCGCGCTGCGCCGCCTGTTCGGCTCGGTCGCCCCGGTCGAGGCCCAGCACAAGGCGGTCCTGCTCGCGGTGCAGGCGCTGCTCGCAGGCAACGCCGCCGACCTGATCACGCTGCCGCCGGACGCCGCCAAGCTGCCGGCCGCGGCCGGCTCGGTCGGGTTCCCCGACTCCTTCTACCCGACCAAGGACGCCTCCCCGATCACCGAAGGGGCCGTGAAGTGACCCGCCATCAGCAGCAGTTCCCCGGGTCCGAGGCCGACCTCGCGGCGCTGACCCGCGAGGTCGACGAGGCGCACCGGGCGACCCTTCCGCAGATGCAGGACGCCGCCGCGGACCTCGGCGCGCAGTTGCGGCGGCAGGAGGCCCGGCCTCCGTCGGACGGCATGGACCGCCGCCGGTTCCTGCGCGGGCTCGGCGTGGCGGGGCTGTCCGCGTTCGCGCTCGCCGCGTGCAGCGACGACAGCGGCTCGTCCGCCAAGTCGTCGCCGTCCGCGACCGGGCAGGCGGCTCCCGCGCCGTCCGGCGGGACGTACACCGGCGACCTGCTCGTGGTGGCGCTCGCGACGGCGCTGGAGAACCAGGCCGTCGGCGCGTACCAGGCGGCGATCCAGGCGGCCGGTGCGGGCAAGCTCGGCACCGTGCCGCCGGCCGTCGCGAACTTCGCCACCACCGCGATGGCCCAGCACGCCGACCACGCCAAGGTGTGGAACAACGTGCTCACCCAGGCCGGGAAGCCGCCGATCACAAGCGTGCCGCTCAAAAGCCAGGCCGCCGTCACCGAGGCGCTGGGCAAGGTCACCGACGTCCCCGGCGTCGCGAAGCTGGCCCTGCAACTGGAGGACCAGGCCGCGCAGACATACCTGTTCGCCCAGTTCAACGTCACCGCGCCCGCGGGGATCGAGACGGCGGCGACCATCGCACCCGTCGAGGCCATGCACGCCGCGATCCTGCGCTACCTGCTCGGCGAATACCCGGTGCCCGACGACTTCCTGCCCGTCGACAAGGCGGCCAAGCCGGACGACCTGACGGTCTGACAGCCTTTCCCGTGGCCCGGCACGCGGTGTTACGGCGGGTCACGCCCATAAGCCGACCGGCCGTGCCGCCGACCCCCGCGGTGGTGGAGGACCGCTCCGGGGTCCGGCGGTCGACCGGAACGGCCCGGGCCCGGTGTCCCGGACTGCACGTACATGCAGTGCGGGACACCGGGCCCGGAAGGCGGCGGAAGAGTCGGCCCGTACGCCGGGTCCTGTGTCCGCTCGGACCTCGCGGTCCGGGCGGCGGCGGCCATCCATCTACGACCGGCGTTGCCGTCGGCCTCAAGCGGTCTACCCGCAGGCTCGGGCGGGCAGCCCTCGAACGCCTGCGCAGAAGTCTTCCGACTCCCTCTTGACCTTGCTCCAGGTGGGGTTTACCTAGCCGCCCGAGTCACCTCGGGCGCTGGTGGTCTCTTACACCACCGTTTCACCCTTACCAGGTGTCCGAGGACGCCTGGCGGTCTGTTTTCTGTGGCACTGTCCCGTGGGTTGCCCCAGGTGGGCGTTACCCACCACCCTGCCCTGCGGAGCCCGGACGTTCCTCGGCGGGACCCCGGAGGGCCCCGACGCGGCCGCCCGGCCGGCTCTTCCGCCGCGCTCCCAGCCTAGCGGTCAGGCCGGGGCGAAGCGTACGCGGCGCTTCGCGGGGTCGGCCTCGGTCAGCCGTACCCGCACCGCCGAGCCCAGTTTGAGACCGGCACCGGAGAACTTGGCGCGCACCGCGGGCGCACGCAGTTGCACGGTGCCCGCGTCGCCCTTGTCGTTGAGGTCGACCACGACCGCGTCGAACTCCTCGCCGACGTACGGTGCGAGGACGGCCGCCTCGACGAGGTCGACGGCCTCGCGCTCCACCTCGTGCGCCTTGCGGTCGCCCGTCTCCATGGTCTTGGGCAGGACCGGCAGCCGGGCCGCGACCCATTCGGGGACGTCGTCCCCGGCCGCCACGCTCACGCAGACCTCCGCCGCGAACCGGTCCACGAGCCGCCGCAGCGGCGCGGTCACGTGCGCGTACTCGTCGGCGACCGCGGCATGCACGGCCGGTTCCGGCACACCCGCGTCGAACGCCGTGTAGCCCGCGCCGCGCAGCAATCCGGTGGCCTCCTGGAGGAACGCGGCGTTGTTCGGCCGCGCGGGGTCGATGCCGTGGATCACGTCGCCGTACGTCGCGCCGTCCGGCCAGTCCACGTCCAAGGCCCGCGCGACGCGCCGAAGTTGTTCGAGGGCACCGACCGGGGCGCTCGGCAGGGTGCGCAGGATGCCGATCCCGGCGTTCGCCATCAGGTCGGCGGCGGCCATCCCGGTCAGCAGCGAGATCTGCGCGTTCCACCCCTCGGCGGGCACCGGCGCCCGGAACTCCAGCTCCCACGTGTCACCGCGCCGCACGATCTCCTGCTCGGGAATCGGCAGGCTGACGCCGCCGCGCTCGCGCTCGACGCGTTCCCGCAACCGACCGATCTCGCGCAACAGCGCCAGGGGTTCGTCGGCGGACTCGGCATCGATCAGACGCTGCGCCTCGGCGTAGTCGAGACGCCGCCGACTGCGCACGGTGGCACGGCGCACATCGGTCCCGGTCAGGTCACCGCCCGCGTCGAGGTCGAGGGTCCACAGCACGGCCGGACGGTCCTGCCCGGGCAGCAGGCTCGCAGCGTCCTCGGACAACGCAGGCGGGTGCAACGGCACGCGCCCGTCCGGCAGGTACAGCGTCTCGACGCGCTTCATGGTCTCCGCGTCGACGGCCCCACCCGGCACGACCCAAGACGCGACGTCCGCGATGGCGTAGTGCACGCGGTAGCCGTCACCCCGGCGTTCGAGGTGCATCGCCTGGTCGAGGTCCATCGAGTCGGGCGGGTCGACGGTGAAAAAGGGAATGCCAGTGGCGTCCCCTCCGGTCAGACGCGGCACCGCCCGCCCGGCCTCGTCCAGGACCTCGGGCGAAAACCCCTCCGGGAGCCCGAGGTCGGCACGCAGCTCGGCAAATCCGGCACGAAGCCGCGCGCCATCGCCAGCATGGAGATGCATGTTCCGTCGGGGCACGAAGCCGAGCTTAAGCCTGGAGCGGATGATTGAGCGGTATTCGCCCGGGTTTGCCTCGGGTGCGCCGGAGGTGCGCCGCCGTCGGCCGACCGCATCGCCCACATCACTCGGCCGCGGTGTCGGGAGCCGGACCGGGACGATGGGCGCGTCATTATTCGGGGTCGTGGGGGCGTCGTAGGGTAGGGCCATCATTCGTGCGTCTTCGGGAGTTCCGTCCGTGCTCGTCCTGCTGCCGCCCTCGGAAGGCAAGGCTGCCGGGGGTTCCGGCCCTGCGCTTGATCTGGCCGGGCTTTCGCTGCCCGGGTTGACCCCGGCCCGTGAGCGCGTGATCGACTCGCTGGTGACGTTGTGCGAGGGCGATGAGATGAAGGCCCTCGAAGTGCTGGGGCTGGGGCCGAAGCTGCGCGGTGAGGTACTGCGCAATCTGGAGTTGCGCGAGGCACCGACGCTGCCGGTCGCGGAGTTGTACACAGGGGTGCTGTACGACGCCCTGGCGCTCGCCACGCTGGACAAGGCGGCGGCGAAGCGGGCGTCCCGCAGCATGCTGGTGTTCTCGGGGCTGTGGGGCGCGTTGCGGCTGACCGACCGGGTGCCCCCGTACCGGCTGTCGATGGGGGTGCGGCTGCCGGGGCTGGGGGCGCTGCCCGCGTTGTGGCGTACGGCGTTGGACGCCTCGTTGCCCGAACTCGCGGGCGGCGGGCTGGTGCTGGACCTGCGGTCGTCGGCGTACACGCCCGCGTGGCGGCCGGCCGGGGCGGTGGCGGGCCGTACGGCGACGGTGCGGGTGCTGCACGAGCGCGAGGTGGACGGGGTCGTGCGGCGGACCGTCGTGAGCCACTTCAACAAGGCGACGAAGGGACGGCTCACCCGGCAGCTCCTGGAGGCCGGGGCGCAGCCGAGGACTCCCGCGCAACTGGCCGACGTGTGGCGTGATCTGGGGTGGACGGTCGAGGCCGCGGCCCCGGCGAAGCGCGGCACGCCGTGGGCGCTGGACGTGGTGGTGTCCGAGATCTGAGGCGGCACGCGGCTGCCCCCGTCGGGCCGTCGGGCGGGGCAGCCGCCTTCGTGGAGCGGTGCGTCAGGCAGCGCACAGCCACCTTCGGGCGTCACGCGGGCCACCTTCCGGGCGTCGCGCGGGCCCGTTAGGCGTCGCGTTCCGTCAGGTGTCGCGCAGGTGCGACGTGTCGTTGTAGACGCGGAGCGACGCGTTGCCGTCCGCCCACCAGTTGATCGCCGTCAGTGCCGCCGCCGAGAGCTCCATGCGGAACATCGACTGCGCGGGCGCGTCGAGCGCGAGGCGTACCAGCGTCTTGATGGGCGTGACGTGTGTGACCACGAGCACGGTCTTCCCCGGGTAGCGGGCCAGCACCTTGTCGCGCGCGACGACGACGCGCCGGGCGACCTCGGTGAAGCTCTCGCCGCCCGGCGGCGGAGCGTCGGGGGACGCCAGCCAGGCGGACAGCTCGTCCGGCCAGCGTTCCCGGGCCTCGGCGAAGGTGAGGCCCTCCCACGCGCCGAAGTCCGTCTCGCGGAAGCCCTCTTCGACCCGCACCTGGAGCCCCAGGCGGCGGGCGGCGGCGTCGGCCGTCCGGCGGCAGCGGGCCAGCGGCGAGGTCACGATCGCCTGGATCGTGCCACGTGCGGCGAGTAGTTCGGCGGCACGCTCGGCCTGCCAGAGACCGCGCTCGGACAACTCGGGGTCGCCGACGCCGGAGAAGCGCTTCTGCGGGGTCAGCGCGGTCTCGCCGTGCCGCAGCAGGACGACCGTGGTCGGCGTGCCCAGGTCCGGGCCCCAACCGGCGGGCGGCGGCACCGACTTGGCGGCGGTCCCGGCCTCAGCGGTGCGCGTGGCCGCACCCGTCGCCGTGTCGGCCAGTTCGGGGTCGATCGCCGTCGGCGCCTTGGGCCGCCACACCTCGCCCTTGGCCGCCAGGTCCATCGCCTCGTTCGCGAGCCGGTCGGCGTGCTTGTTCTTCTCGCGCGGCACCCAGGTGTACTTCACCCGGCCGGCCGGGTACACGTCGCGGACCTGCGCGGCCAGGTCCCGCATGTCGGCGTGCTTGATCTTCCAGCGCCCCGACATCTGCTCGACCACGAGCTTCGAGTCGGCGCGCACCTCGACCGGTACCTCCGGGTCGAGGTCGCGCGCGGCCCGCAGTCCGGCCAGCACGCCGCGGTACTCCGCGACGTTGTTGGTGGCGACGCCGATGGCCTCGCCCATCTCCCACAGCACCGCGCCGGTCCCGGCGTCGCGCACGACGGCGCCGTACGCGGCGGGCCCCGGGTTACCGCGCGATCCCCCGTCCGCCTCGACGACGAACCCGCGCGCGCTCAAAGGCCCGACTCTGCGGTGCGCACGAGGATGCGGCGGCAGTTGTCGCACCGCACGATCGCGTCCGGCGCGGCGGCGCGGATCGCGTTCAGGTCGGTGATGCCGAGTTCGAGGCGGCAGCCCTCGCAGCGGCGCTGGAAGAGCGCGGCGGCGCCGACGCCGTGCTGCTGCTCGCGGATCTTCTCGTACAGCTTCAGCAGGTCGGCCGGGAGTGCCGCGGCCACGACCCCGCGCTGCTTGGTGTCGCCCGCGCTCTCCGCGTCGATCTCGCCGACGGACGCGTCGCGGCGGCTCTCGGCGGCGTCCCGCTCGGCCTGCGCGGCGTCGCGCTCCTCGACGAGCCCGGCCAGGCGGCCCTGGATCTCCTCACGGCGCTCCATGATCTCCAGGACGACCTCTTCGAGGTCCCCCTGGCGCTTGGCCAGCGAGGTGATCTCGTGCTGGAGGTTCTCCAGCTCCTTCGGGTTGCTGATGTGCCCCGAGTCGAGCCGCTGCTGGTCGCGTTCGGCACGCGTGCGGACCTGGTCGACGTCCTGCTCGGCCTTGGTCTGCTCCCGCGCGGCGTCGCTGTCCTCGGTCTGGGCCGCGACGACCAGGTCGCGCAGCGTGGCGAGGCGGGTGCCGAGGCGGTCGATCTCCTCGTGCTCGGGGAGCGTCCGCCGCCGGTGGGCGAGACGGTCCAGGCGCGAATCGAGGGCCTGCAAGTCGAGCAGGCGGAGCTGGTCGGCGGGGGCGGCGTTCAGCGGGGTCTCCTAGCGCGTGTGGTCGTCGTCCGCTGTCGGCCGGTCCGGTTGGCGCCGGTTCGGCGGCCACCGGTTCGGCCGACCCGGTCGGCGGCCTGTCGGTCGACGGGTCGTGTGCGGTCGACGGTTCGGGGTCGGTCGACGGGTGGGACCGGTCGACGGGTCGGGTCGGTCAGGTGGTGCTGGGGACGTGGAAGGCCCAGGGGTCGGTGGGCAGTCGTGAGACGTACGTCTCCACCGTAGCCCCGGACGCGGCCAACGCGGCCGTCAGTTCCGCCGCGGCCTGCTCCAGCCACGGCCACTCGGTCGCCCAGTGCGCGGCGTCGACCAGCGCGGGGCTGCCGGCCTCGATGGCCTCGGACGCGGGGTGGTGCCGCAGGTCCGCGGTCAGGTACACGTCGACGCCGGCCCGGCGGGCGGCGGCGAAGAGGCTGTCGCCCGCGCCGCCGCACACCGCGACGGTCTGCACGGTACGCGCCGGATCGCCCGCGACCCGCAGCCCCGCCGCGGTCCACGGCAGTGCCTTCGCCGCACGGGCCGCGAAGGCGGCCAGGGACTCCGGCTCGGGCAGCGCACCGATGCGGCCGATCCCCCGGCAGCCCTCCGGGTCGGCGGCGCTGGGGTCGAGCGGCCCGGCCACCACGAGTCCGAGGGCCCGGGCGAGCGCGTCGGAGACGCCGGGGTCGGCGGAGTCGGCGTTGGTGTGCGCGACGGCGAGCGCGCAGTCGCCCTTGATGAGGCTGTGCACGACGCGGCCCTTGAAGCCGGTCGCCGCGACGGAGTGCACACCGCGCAGGAAGAGGGGGTGATGGGTGACGAGCAGGTCGGCGCCCCACGCCAGGGCCTCGTCCGCGACGGCCTGGACCGGGTCCACGGCGAACAGCACCTTGCGGACCTCGGCGTCGGGGTCCCCGCAGACCAGGCCCACGGCGTCCCAGGACTCGGCCCATTCGGGGTCGTAGAGGCCGTGCAGGGCGGTCAGGACGTCGGAGAGCTTGGGCACGGGTCGAGGTTACCGTGATCCACGGGGCGCACCGGTCGCAGCCGGGGCAGGGGTCGTCGGGGACGTGGTCCGTGGCGCGACGGGGATGCTTCGTGGCTGTGCGAGGGTGCCGTTCCGGCCCTGCGGGGAATCCTCCGGGTCCTCTCCTCGGGGCGCAGCGCGGACGCCTCACGGGGCGACCGCGGCGTGCGAACTGCCATGGGGCCGCGCGGTGTCGGGGTGCGTGTCGCCTCGGACGCGACCGGCGCCGGCCTTCGCCCCCGTTCGCCCGCCGATCTTCGTCACTGTGTCGACAATGCGCGGGGAACTTTCCCCCACATCCGGAGAAACGCCGGGAATCGGCCGCGCCTCCTGGACACGATTCCGCGAAACACCCCCAACCGGCCGGAAGAACCGGTAGGACCGGCCTCGCGGCACGGCCCGCCCAAGGCCCGCCGCAGTCGCGACAACGGCGTCCGACCCGAAGAACCGCGGGGGCACGCCCGGCCGACCGGCCCGGGGTGGGGTATCCGTCAGGGGGCGGGGAAATCATGGTGCACTGCATACTCTGCGGCACCGCGAACGACTTGGCGGCCCAGTACTGCATGGGCCTGGGCTGCGGTGCGGATCTCGCGGCACAGCGGGACGGGGACACCTCTCTCGCGGTCCAGGTCGACTGCGACCCGGCGGAGATCGAGGCGCAGCCCGGGGAGACGGTGGCGGCGACGCTGACGCTCCGGAACGCGGGGAGCATCGCCGACAAGTACGTCCTGGAGCTCCGCCGCGACATCGGGGACCGCATCACGGTCGAACGGCACGGCAAGCCGGGCGACGTCCTCGCGGGCGAGTTGTGCGTGTGGACCGTGCGCTACACCGTGCCGCCGGACTGGTCGCCGGCGGCCCATCTCGTGGGCGCGGGCGGGCTGTTCGGCGACGGGCCGGACCCGACCGCGTACGGCGCGCCGATGGACGACGCGATCGTGGTGCCGCTGCGGGTCGTGTCCACGCTGGACCGGGGTGTGGCGGCGGGGGCGACGCTCACGATCCGGCCGGTCAGCGGCGCCCCGGAGCCCGAAGAGTTCCCTTCGCCGCGCGCGGCCCGCGCCCGACGCAACCAGGCACGCCGCACGCAGATGGCCGCGGCGGGGGCGGTGGCCGCGGTCGCGGTGGTGGTGGCGCTGATAGTGGGGATGGCGTCAGCCGGCTCAGGCGGAAGCGACGACAAGGACCCGACCCGGCAAGCCGTGGCGACGACAACGGCCCCGTCGTCCACGGGAGCGCCCACGGACGAGGTCGTCCCGACGGAGACGTTCCCCACGGAACTCCCGACGTCCGAGGAACCGACGAGCGCAACCCCCTCCCGAACCCCCACCACGAACCGAACGTCGAAGCCCCCGACGACCCGGCCACCCGCGACCACGCCGGCGAGACCGACCCCCTCGCCTCCGACCCGGCCGCCTGCGAGCACACCGCCGCCGGAGCCGTCGCAAACGACACCGGCCGAGGCGCCCAACGTCGTCGGGCAGAACTACCGGAGTGCCCGGTCCACCCTGCGCAACGCGGGCTTCGGCGTGGCCAGGTCCAGTGCGTCCGATCAGCAGTGCCTGGACGGGCAGGGCTCATTCGAATGCACCGTCTCGGCGCAGTCACCTGTGGACACCGACAACACGGTCACCCTGACCTTGCAGGCGCCGCGGGCCTCGGAGACTCCGACTGAATCCGCGCCCGGGTAGGTCAGTCGGCGAACCCGGCAGACGCGCGGGTGCCTCGCCGCTTCGCAGTCACCCTCGCGTCTCCCATCTCTCCCAAGGGCCACGTCCAGGCCGGCGGCGCACTCGCCGGGCTCGGGGTCTACTGCGCATTTCCCCGTGTGTCGCAAGCGGCGCGAGCAAAGCGGCCGCGCTCGGGCCACCGCCGTCCTCACGTGACCACGCCCATTGACCCGTGCGGTTCCGCGGCAGGTGGCGTCGCCCGCACCTCCTGCGCCATCAGCGCCTCGACCATCTCCTCCGGCCTGTCCGCATACACCCGCAGCGTCTTCGCCTCGCCGCGCGGGCCGCGCCACCCCGGGACCGCTACCGGCTCCGACAACTGCACCAGCACGTTCGTCTGGTGTGAAAGCGCCAGCGCCATCTCTCCGTTCGCAACCTTGACCGTTCCCTCGTGGTCCCATCGGCGTGCCACTCGCGCGGACACCACCGACGTGCGCGGCACGCGCAGGTCGAACGCCGCGCCGTTGCGGATCCGCAGTTCCGTCGCCGACACCACGTGTGGTCGCGTCGACTGCGCGGCCAGGACGGCGAGGATCATCTCGGTCGTCTGCACGTCCACGATCAGCAGGATCAGGTGCACGGTCGGCCACGGGATCAGGACGAAGAACGCCACCGCCTCGACGATCGACACGAACAGGAACGCCAGGATGATCGGCCGCTGTTCGCGCGCGTACCCCACTGCCACATCGCCCGGCCGCACGCCGTGGCGGCGCCTGGTGATCCAGAACCACAGGCTGAGCATCGCGCGCCCCTCGTAGCGGATCAGGAAGCGCAGTAGGCGGCGGACCGGGAAGGGTTCGGCGGTCACGGGTCCTCCTCGGAAGCGGGGGCGGGGGCGGGGGCGGCGGGCGGCCGCGGCGACCCGAGCAGACGTACGGTCCGGCGTACGACCTCGGCCTGCGCCGGGGCCAGTTCGGCGAGGAACGGTTCGAGGGACGCGGACTGCCAGGCCGAGTCCGGCCCCTCCTCCCCCGTCGGGCCGGTGAGCAGGTGCGACCGGGTGAACTCCGCCAGCGCGACGGCGAGAGGATCGATGCGCGGGTCGTCCGACCGTGCGTCCGCCAGTTCGTCGAGACGGCGGTAGAAGTCGCGGCCGATGTCGACCAGCTTGGGATCGGACATGAGCGGGGCAAACATCGTCCCGACGCGTTCGCGCTCCGGTTGTGACGCCATGGTGTCGATCAGCATCAGGAAGTCGCGGTCCCAGGCGGCGATCGGCGACGCCGGCGCGTCGACGCCGCGCAGGAAGGCCACGAGTTCCGGCGACGCGGTGTCGTCGGCGTCGAGCACCCCCGCGTCGGCGCGGGCCAGCAGGTCGGCGAGGCGGGCGCGGCGCACCCGGATCCCGGTTTCCTGGCGGGCCAGGTCGGCGTCGATGTCACGCAGGATCTCCGGCAACTCGCGGGAGCGGTCGTCCGCGATGACGTCGCGGACCTCGTCGAGGCTGAGCCCGAGGTCCACGAGGCGGCGTACGCGGGCGAGCGCGATGGCGTCGCGCATGCCGTATTCGCGGTAGCCGTTGGACAGGCGCACGGGTTCGGGCAGGACGCCCTGGTGGTGGTAGTGGCGCACGGTACGGGTCGACACACCCAGCAACGCGGCGAGTTCTCCGATTCGCATGCCGCCAGTCAAAACGTTGACGCCGCGACAAGGTCAATCCCGCGCCGAGGGCTGCGCCGACCGGTCGGATCCGGGGTCACGGGCCCGACGGCCCCCGATGGGAGCAGATGGGACCAGGTGGGAGCACTTGGCGGTCGACACTCCGCCGTCCGGAGCCGGTGCGATCAGTGCCACATGGGCGGCGGTGCCCCTTGTGGCGCCTTCCGTGCGATGCTCCGTGACGTCGTATCAGCTTGCTTCGGTCAAGCAGTCGCCGGGGCAGTGTCAGGGAGGACCCGACCCATGCTCGATCTCGCAGGAGCCTCGGCCGTCGTCACGGGCGGCGCTTCCGGCCTCGGGGAGGCCACCGCGCGGCGGCTCGCGGAGGCCGGGGCCACCGTCGTGGTCGCGGACAAGAACGAGGAGCGCGGGGCGCGGGTCGCCGCCGACATCAAGGGCGTCTTCGCGGCGACGGACGTGACCGACGAGGCGCAGGTGCAGGCCGCCGTCGACGCCGCCGTGGCGGCCGGTCCGCTGCGCGCGCTGGTGGCCTGCGCCGGCACCGGGTACGCCGCCCGCACCGTCGGCCGGGACGGGTCGCCGCACCCGCTGGCGCCGTTCGAGTTCATCGTGAAGCTCAACCTGATCGGCACGTTCAACGCCATCCGCATCGCCGCCGCGGCCATGGCCAAGAACGACCCGCAGGCCGACAACGAGCGCGGCGCCATCGTGTGCACCGCGTCGGTGGCGGCGTTCGACGGCCAGATCGGCCAGGCCGCGTACGGCGCCTCCAAGGCCGCGGTCGCGGGGATGACCCTGCCGATCGCCCGCGACCTCTCGGCGATCGGAGTCCGCGTCAACACGATCGCACCCGGAACCATGGACACCGCCCTGTTCGACCTCGCACCACAGCAGGTGAAGGACACGCTGGGGGCGGCCGTGCTGTTCCCCAAGCGCATGGGGGTGCCGGAGGAGTTCGCGAGCCTGGCGTACGAACTGCTCACCAACAGCTACCTCAACGCCGAGGTGATCCGCCTCGACGGCGGCATTCGCTTTCAACCGAAGTAGCCTTATCACAAAGGAAGTTGACGGGGTGTCGGACCGTGGTCCGGCACCCCGTCCGCATGTCCCGGCAAGGGCGGACCAACCGTGCGTTCGTCATATCGTCACACCATGCTCTCTACCGCTCACCCCTCACTCCTGCCGACATTCGGTGGTTACTTCACCCATGCGGGTGAACCCCTCCGTAACTCATTGAGCCGCCGCGAATACGAACCGTACGGTCTTTCTCGTCCCGAACAGACCGAGGCAACAGCGGTCGGATGACGGGCAGTTCAAGTCGACCACCAGCAAATGGACGGTGGTCGGCGGAGGGTTTCCGGGCGCCGGCCCACGGACCGAGAAGGGTCCGCCGGACCGGTTGCGAGGGGGGTATCAGGGTTGGCCGCAACACAAGTTCGTGGGCACCGTGCCGTACACGGCGCCGCCCGCGACCTGCCTGGGGGGACTCTGGTCGAGCGCGTCCGAGCGGCGCTCGACCGGCACCGGCAGGCCGGCGCCCGGGAGCCGGAGCACGACGGCGCGCACGGCAGCGCCCAGGGCGCACAAGGCGCCCACGGCTCACACCAAAACAGTGCACACAACCAAACTGCACAAGAAAAAGCTGCACACGAGAACACCGCACACGACAACCCTCAGCAGGGTGCCGGACCCGGCACCCGCGACGGTACGCGCGACAACGGCGACCGTCCCGTCTGGGACATCCGCACCGACGACCTCTGGTGCACCGTCACCCCGCGTGGCCACGAACTACCCGCCCAGGGCTGGAAGATCCACGTCAGCTCCGCCACCGGCAGCGCGGCCGAGGTGCTGGACCGGGTCTGCGACGTCGTCGTACCGCGCGGCGTGCCGTTCAAGCTGGCCGCCGGCACCGAGCTGCTTCGCATGCTCAACTCGCGAGAAGCGGACCGGAGTTCATCGGGCAAATTCATCACGGTGTATCCGCGCGACGACATCGAGTTCGTCGAACTCGTCGACGCGCTCGACCTCGCGACGCGCGGCATGGTCGGCCCGGGAGTGATGTCCGACCGCGCGTGCCGCCCGGGCAGCATCGTGCACTACCGCTACGGCGGCTTCACGCAGCGCTCGCGCCTCGGCAACGACGGCGCATACCGGCCGACGCTCGCCGCCCCGGACGGCTCGCTCGTCGAGGACTCGCGTGCGGCGTGGTTCGCGCCGCCCCCGTGGGCGCCGGACCCGCTGGCCTCGCGGCACGCCCGCCAGGGCGCGGACGGCGGCAGCGGCGTGCTGGTCGCGGGCCGCTTCGCGGTCACCGCGGCGATCCGGCACTCGGCGAAGGGCGGCGTCTTCGTCGGCACGGACTCCGTCACCGGCGCCGACGTGGTGGTCAAGCAGGCCCGCGCGCACGTCGAGGTCGACCACTCCGGACGCGACGCACGCGCCGCGCTGCGCCACGAATCCGCCCTGCTGGAACGCCTTGCCGAGACCGGGCTCACCCCCGCACACGTGGCCCTGGTCGAGCAGGAGGGCACGCTGTTCCTCGCGCAGGAGCGCATATCCGGCACCTCGCTCCGCGCCTGGGTCATGCGCCACGCCGGAACGGACCCGCGCGACCCCGGCGGCTCGCCGGACGTCCCGTGGGATCTCGCCCGCGACATCGTGGCCGAACTCATCGCCGTCGTCGAGGGGATGCACCGCGCGGGCCTCGTGATCCGCGACCTGGCGCCGACCAACGTCATGGTCACTCCCGACGGCCGGCTGCGCCTGATCGACCTCGAACTCGCCGCCGAGACAGGCAGTTCCGCGGGAGCCGCAGGTACGCCCGGATATCGCGCCCCCGAACAGCGCGCCGTCCCAAGGCACGCTCGCGGCAAAGGCGTCCACCCCGTCTCCCCCGAGGCGGACCTGTACAGCCTCGGCGGCCTCCTCTTCCTCCTCGCCACGGGCGCCGACCCCGGCCTCCCGGACGACGCCGAGGACACCGCCAGCGGATCCAGGCCGACCGTCGAACGCATCGGCCCCTGGCTCGACTTGGCCGCCCGGCACGGCCGCACGGCCCGCCTGCTCGCCCCCGCCGTCCGCGGGCTCCTGCGCGACGACCCGCACCAGCGCTGGGACTTGGCCCGCTTACGCGCCCACCTCGGCGCCGTCGAGCGGCGCGGCGGCACCCCCGTACCGGCCCCGGGCCGGGTGCGCGACGCCGCGCGGCCGCATCCGTACCGGCCAACCCCGGCCCATCCGCGCCAGGACACCGGCGGGGCGAACCACGAACACCCGCACGGGAACGCCGTCCACGACGGCCCCGCGCGGACCGGCCGCGTACTCGCGGACGGCCTGCTGCACCTCGCCGACGGCATCTCCCCGGAGCGCCGCGACCGGCTGTGGCCCGTCACCCCGGGTGGTGCCGCGATGGACCCGTGCGGCGTGCAGTACGGCGCCGCCGGAGTCCTCGGCGTCCTCGCCCGCGCCGCCCGGACGCCGACCCTCGCGCCGGCGCTGCGCGACCTGCTCGCCGACCGCGTGCGCACCGCGTCGTCCTGGGTGCGCGAGCGGGCCGCGCAGGAGCCGGTCACCCTGCCCGGCCTGCACTTCGGCCGCTCGGGCACCGCGTGGGCGCTCATGGAGGCCGCCGAGCTGCTGGACGACTGCGAACTGGCGGAGCACGCCGCCGAGATGGCGCTGCGTGTCCCGGTCCGCTGGCCCAACCCCGACGTGTGCCACGGCGCGGCGGGCGCCGGGTTCGCCCAGTTGCGGATGTGGGACGCGACCGGGGACAACCGGTTCCGCCAGCGCATCGTGGCCTGCGCGGACGGCCTTCTCGCGGCGGCCCGCGAGCACGGCGACCTGATGCTGTGGCAGGTTCCGGAGGACTTCGATTCGCAGCTCGCGGGTGCTGCGCACCTCGGGTATGCGCACGGCGTGGCCGGGATCGGCGCGTTCCTGCTCGCCGCCGGACGGGCCACCGGGCGCGGCGCGTACCTCGACGCCGCACTGGCCGCCGGGCGCACGCTGTCGCGCACCGTGCGCGCCGAGAACGGCGCGGCGTGGTGGGCCCAGGGCCCGAACGACCCGCCGGGCGTACGGCTGGCGCACTGGTGCAGCGGCTCGTCCGGCGTCGGGACCTTCCTGATCCGGCTCTGGGACGCCACCGGCGATCCGGTGCTGCGCGACCTGTCCGAACAGGCGGCGACGGCGGTGCGCCGGGCCCGCTGGCACAGCGGTACGACGGCCTGCCACGGGCTCGCCGGCAACGGCGAGTTCCTGCTCGACCTCGCCGAACTGTCCGATCCGGGCGGGGCCGAGCTGTACCGCGCCCACGCCGAGGAGTGCGCCGAGCTGATCGCGGCGCGCAGCGCCTCGGTGGGCGGGCGGCTCGTGCCGTGCGACGAGACGGCGGTGGGGATCTCCGCGTCGTACGGCACCGGGCTCGCCGGCGTGGTCGCGTTCCTGCTGCGCCTGCGGCACGGCGGTCCGCGCCTGTGGGTGGACCCGGTGGACGCGGCCTCCCGCCTGGGCGGCACGGACACGATGGCCACCGAGCCGCCTGCGGCAAGGCCCGACAGCTCCGCCGGTTCCGACGGCACGCACCGCCGCGGTAGCGCGTGCGGCCCCGGAAGTGCGAGCGGCTCAGGCAGTGCTAGCGGCGTCGGAAGTACGAACGGCCTTGGCAGTGCGAACGCCGCCGGAAGTACGAGCGGCCTCGGAAGTACGAGCGTCTCTGGGGGCGCGAACGCCCCGGGCAGTGCGGCCGGTTCCGGCGCCGCCGAATCCGAGTCCGCGTCCGCGTCCGCGTCCGCGATCGCCCGCGACGACGCCGAGACCGAAGGAGGACACGCCGCATGACCACGACCCTCACCGCGCCGCCGCTGCGCCGCGTCAGTTACTCCTTCTCCGCCGACGGCGACCATGCCGCCTGCCTCGCCACGGCCGGCGACGGTGTTTGGCACGTCGAGTCCTGGTCCCTGCGCCCCGACGACGGCTCGGGAACACTGCGCGCGCCCGAACGCCCGTACTCCGACAAGCCGGAGCAACTGCACACGCAACTACTGGCTCTGGACGACGGCAGCGTCCTGATCTGCCGTCATGAACCGGGCCACCACGACCTCGTGCTCCTGGGCGGTCCTGGGAACGCCGGAGACGCCGAGCGGCGTGTCGCGACGCTGCGCAGCCCTGGCCTGCGCCTGTTGCCGTACCCGGGCGCGGACGGCCTCGCCCTCGCGCTCGGCACCGACACCACGCCGGTCACCACGGTGTGGCGCGTACCGACGGACGGCGGCCCGTTGGAAGTCCTGGCGGAACTCCAGGGCCTGTTCGGCGGCGGCGTGTGGCTCGACCCGGCCGGGCGGCTGCTGGCCCTGGACGCGGTGCGCGACGGACGCGTCAAGAGCGCCGTGCTCGACCTCGGCGACGGTTCGCTGAACCCGCTGCTGGAGATGTCCGAGACCAGCAACGACCGCCTGCAAATGTGCGATCCGGTCAGCGGATTGCTGGTCATCTCCAGCGACGCCCCGGGGCGCGACCGGCTCGGCTGGATACGGCTCGCCGAGGACCGGAGCGAAGCCCCGGGCCGCGTACGGTTCCCCGAGATGGTGCACCTGCCGAACACCACGGTGCGCCCGGTGGCGATCGCCCCCGACGGGAACCGCGTCGCACTGCAACTCGACCGGGGCGCGACGTCGCGGCTGGCGGTGTGGGGGCCGGAGGACGGCACGCTCCTCGACGTGAAAATGCCGGAGGGCTGTCTCGGCGGCCTGGGCCGCTGGACGCCTTCGGGCCTGCACATCCCGTTCTCCGCGCCGGACCGGCCGAGCGGGCTGGCCACGGTGCTGCCCGACCGGCCCGGCAGTTGGCATCTCGCGGGGACCACGGGGGGGCCGGCGGCCGGTGTTCCGGCGGGTGCGGCGAATGCTCCGGACGCGACCGCGGATCCCGCTTCCGCCGACGACTCCGAACCTGCCTGGAAGACCGCGCACTTGGAGCTCCTCGTCGGCGAAGTGGGGCCGGTGGAGTCCGTCGTGTACGGCGGCCTCGACTGGCGTACCGCCGAGCACGTCGTCCTCGCCCTGCACGGCGGCCCGGCGGCGGCCTGGCGGTTCGAGTTCTCGCCGGTGCTCCAGCACCTCGCGGCGCACGGCGTCGCGGTCGTCGCCCCCAACCAGCGGGGCAGCATCGGGTACGGCGAGACGTACGCCTCGTGCCTGCACGGCGCCTGGGGCGGACCGGACCTCGACGACATCACCGCGATCGCCCGCACACTGGTGAGCGAACGCACAGCCGCGGGACTGCCGTTGCCCGCGCTGTTCGGCACGAGCTACGGCGCGTATCTGGCCTTGCTGGCGGCGTGCACGACGCCCGACTCCTGGTCCCGGGTGCTCGCCATCGCCCCGTTCCTGTCCGGTCCGCGTCTGATCGCCGAAGCCTCCTTGCCGGTACGGGCGTTGATGACCCGACTCGGCGGTGACGTGGAACTGGACGACGCCCTCGGCCCGCGCGACGTCGTACGCCTCTGCGAAGGCATCCGCGCACCACTCCTGTTCGTCCACGGCGACCGGGACGACGTCATCCCGGTCGGCCAGTCCCGCACGCTCCGGCACCGCCTTCTCCAGATCGGGCGCTGCGAGGGTACGGACTTCCGCTACCTGGAACTTCCCGGCCAAGGCCACGAAGTCTTCGCCGGAGACGGGGCGCCCGAGCTCTACACCCGTCTCACGGCGTTCCTGCGGGACTCGTGACGAGTCACCCGCCAAGCGCCGCACAGGGGTTCGCCTCGGCACCGGCCGAGCGGCCCAAGCGGTGAACCGCGCGCACACCGCGACGCGGCCCACGATCCACGGACACCCATTGGGGGGCGGTCCGTGTCACGAAAGGACACCATCATGCAGAACCTCGAAACCGACCTCGCGGCCCTTCAGCGCCTGCCGGAGACCGAGTCGGTCGAGCTGGGCGGCGGCCACGGCGGGGGCGGCGGCGGCTGCCAGTTCACCTGCCTGATCGTCACCTGCCTGATCTTCACGATCGGCTGCTGACGCCCCGCCGGGTGACCGGCGGTCGGTGACGGCGCGTCCGGTCCACTCCCGGACAGCCGCCGGGGAACCGGGAGTTCCTGCCGGAATCAGGAGCTCCCGGTTCTCCGACAACTCTGCCAGTGAGGCGGAGAGCGCACCAGAACCAGGCTGCGGACGCGACGCGTTCGCGGCGGGACCGACGCGCGGGCGCCTCCCCGCGCCACAGGCGCGTCGGTTCCGCACCACCACAGACGTCTCACAAGTCGGGAAGGGGCCCTCGACGTGGCCGACTCCGGAACCGGGTTCCGTGCCGCGTGGCGGTACGCCCCCGGGCCGATGGCCGCGCTGACGGTCTCCGTCCCGGCCGCGTCCGCCGCCGCGCTGCTCCTGCCGGCGGCGGCGGCCGAGGCGGTCGACACCATCCTGGAGGGGGGCGGCGCGGGCAGCGCGCTCCCCCCGCTCGCCGCGGTGCTGGCCCTCGGCCTGTTCGCCGCGCTGCTCGGCGAGTTGGCCGGGCCCACGCTCACTGCCGCACTCACCGCGCAGCTTCGCGGGCGGCTCGCCGAGCACGTGGTGGCCCTCGGCACCGGTGGCCGGAACCCGTTCCCCGAAGGGGATGTGACGGGGCGACTGGTCGGCAGCGCGCCCGACGCTGCGCGGCTCGTACCGGCGTTGATCGGCACGCTCGGCGCCCTCGCCACCTCGCTCGGCGGCATCGTCGCCCTCGGGCTGCTCGACCCGTGGCTGGCCGTCGCGTTCATCGCGGGGCTGGTCCCGGCGCTCGCCATCGTGCGCACCTTCATGGTGCACGCGACGGACCTGAACGAGCGCTACCAGAAGATCCAGGCACGGATCTCCGCACGACTCGCGGACGCCCTCGGCGGCGTCCGCACCATCCGGGCCTGCGGGACGCGCGACCGCGAAGAGGCGCGCGTGCTGCGGCCCGTCCCCGAACTCTCCGCCGTCGGACACGGACTGTGGCGCGCACAACGGCGTGCCGTCGCCCAGATCCTGCTGCTCGCACCGGTGGTGGAACTCGCGGTGCTGTCGGTCGCCGGGTGGGCTCTGTCGGAGGGGCGGATCCCCCCCGGCGGCCTGGTGGCAGCCGCGGGGTACGCGGCACTCGGACTGGGGTTCCTGGAACAACTGGAAAGCCTGGTCGGAGTGGCGCACGCCCGTGCGGGGCGGCGGCGCACGGACGAACTCCTGTCCGTGCCCGTCGCCCCGCACGGGACCAAGAGGGTCCTGCCCGCGGGGCGGGGCGAACTGGCCTTCCGCAACGTCTCGGTGCGTTCTGCGGACAACCGACTTCTGTTGCGCGGCGTGGACTTGACGGTGCCGGCCGGAACCTGCCTCGCGCTGGTCGGCACGACGGGCTCGGGCAAGTCGCTGCTGGCCGCGCTGCCGGGGCGGCTGCACGACCCGGACGAGGGCGAGGTGTTGGTGGACGGGCTGCCGGTGACGGCGCTGGCGCGCGGCGAGTTGCGGCGAGCGGTCGCGTACGCGTTCCCCGACCCGTCCCTGCTCGGCACCGACTTGCGCGACGCGCTCGGCTACGGCCGTCCCGGGGCGGGGGCCGGCGAGATCGGACGCGCGGCGGCCATCGCGCAGGCCGACTCGTTCGTGCTGCGGCTGCCGGAGGGCTACTCGACCCCGGTCGCGGGTCTGGGCCTGTCCGGCGGCGAGGTGCAGCGCCTGGGCCTGGCCCGCGCGGTCGCCCAGGACGCGCGCGTGATGGTGCTGGACGACGCGACCTCGGGCCTCGACATGGTGACGGAGCATCAGGTGATGGACGCCTTCCGGCGGCGGCTCGCGGGGCGCACGCGCATCGTGGTCGCGCACCGCGCGGCCGCGGCGGCGCAGGCCGACCGCGTCGCGTGGCTGGACGCGGGGCGCATCCGCGCGCTGGGGACGCACGAGGAGTTGTGGGACGACCCGGAGTACCGGGCGGTGTTCGCGGGGCGGCCGCCGCAGGCGGGTGCCGACTCGGGTCTCGACTCGGGTGTCGGTCTCGGGTCCGACCGCGCGCTCGACCGGCCTGTCGGCCAGGCGCCGCACCCGAGTTCGGCGCCGGCCCCGGGTTCCGGTCGGCCTGTCGGCCAGGCGCCGCAACCGAGTTGGCAGCCGGGCCCGCACCGCGTGGTCCGTCCCGCCGCCGAGGACGCCCGGTGAACCGCCGCAAGCAGCGCGACAACGCCCGGCACGCACCCGTCGATCCGGGTGGCATACGCGCCGGACGCGATCTCCTCGTCGACGAACTTCGGCCCCGCAAGGCCGCGTTCCTGCGTGTGCTGGGCTGGTCGGTCCTGGAGGGCGCGCCTGCCCTTCTCTCCGGCGCGCTGGTGGCCGCGGCGCTCGACCAGGGGTTCCTGGCGGGCCGGAACTCCGTGGGGTTCATGCTGCTGGGCGTGCTCGGCATGGCGATGCTGCTGCGCGTGGGAGCGACGTACGCGATGTTCCCGCACCTCGCCGCCGTCGTCGAACCGCTGCGGGACGCGCTGGTGCGGCGCGTGGTCGGCGGCGCGCTCGACGCCGCGATCGCCGGACGCCGCCCGGGCGGCACCGACCCGTCCGCGGCCGTCGCTCGGCTGACCGAGCAGGTGGAGTCCTGCCGCAACCTGACCGCGTCACTCCTGCGGACACTGCGGCAACTGGCGGTCACCGTGATCGCCGCCCTCGTCGGCCTCGCGGTCCTGGCCCCCGTCGTGCTGCCGCTCGTCCTGATCCCGCTGATCCCGGCGGCGTGGCTGTTCATCCGGCTGCTCGGCCCACTGGCACGGCGCCGCCGCGCGCTGGTCCTCGCGGACGAGCGCATCGCGTCCGACACGGCACGTGCGGTGGGCGGACTGCGGGACGTCGTCGCGCTCGGCGCGCAGGACCGCGTCGTCGCCGAACTGGGCGGGGTGATCGAGGCGCAGGCGAAGGCGGCGCGCGCGCTGGCCCGGGCGTCCGCGCTACGCCTGCTGATCGTCGGAATCGGCGGCCAACTGCCGCTGATCATCCTGCTGTTGGCCGCGCCCCGGCTGCTGCGTGAAGGCACGCTCTCGCCGGGCGAGGTGGCGGGCGCCGTCCTCTACCTGGTCAAGGAACTGTCCCCGGCGCTGCGGGCGTTGACCGCGACCGTGGGCGACTGGATCCTCGAACTCGGCGTCGTGGCGGGCCGCCTCGCCGAGTCCGGCACGGCTCCGGCGCCCGATCCCTCCGCCGTGTCGCCTTCGACCGTCGCCGAACGCCCCGCCCGACCCGCCGCGCTTACCGCCCGCGACGTCACCTTCGCCTATGGACCGTACGCGGCACCGGTCGTCCAAGGTCTGCACCTGTCCGTCCCGGAACGCGGCCACCTGGCGATCGTCGGCCCGAGCGGCATCGGCAAGTCCACGCTGGCGGCGCTCCTCGCCGGGCTGTTGACGCCGCGGCACGGCACGGTGCTGCTGCGGGGCGTCCCGACGAGCGACCTCGGCGAGGAGCGGCTGCGGCGTGAGATCGCGGTCGTGCCGCAGGAGGCGTATGTGTTCGCCGGGACCCTGCGCGAGAACCTCGCGTACCTCCAGCCCGCCGCCACCGACGCCGAACTGGACCGCGCGGTACGCCTGGTCGGCGCCCGCGACCTCGCCGAGCGCATCGGCGGCTACGACGCGGAGCTCTCCGACCCCGCGGCCCTCTCCGCCGGCGAACGCCAAATGATCGCCCTGGCCCGGACGTTCGTCTCCCCCGCCCGCGTGGTGATCCTCGACGAGGCGACCTGCCACCTCGACCCCGGCACCGAGGCGCTGGCCGAATCCGCCTTCGCCGCCCGCCCCGGCGCCCTCATCGTCATCGCCCACCGCATGGACTCGGCCCGCCGAGCCGACCAAATCCTCCTCATGGACGGCCACCTGCCCACAGTGGGCACCCACGACGAATTGATGGCCCGCTCAAGCCTCTACAACGACCTGATCGGCCACTGGTCGACCACAACGACCCCCCGCCCCTGACCGAGAACCACCGGCGGCTCCTGCCGCCCGACCACCCCACCGCGCCCGGCGAGCCCAGCGTCCCGACCCGCCCACATCCCCCGCTCACATCCACCCGCGGCGGGCTGCCAGCGCACCCGCCTGGAAGCGGGTCGTGGCGCCCAGCAGCGTCAGGAGTTCGCTCACTCGGCGGGCGTAGGTCCGGGGCGAGAGGCCCGTTCGGGCGGCGGCTGCGGGGTCGGTGAGGCCTTCGGTGAGACAGGCGAGTACGGGGGCGAGGTAGGGCGGGAGTTCGTGGTCGGGGCGGTTCCCGTCGGGGTCGTCGCCGTTGCGCCACCAGCCCTGGTGAACGCGGACGAGGGCGGTGACCACGACCGGGTCGCGTACGACCAGCATGCCGTTGTAGAAGACGTCCAGGTCGAGCGGCAGCAGCGCGACAGTCCGGTCGATGACCGAGAGCCGGAACGGGATCCGCGGGATCAGCCGCGCGTGCGCGCCCTGCCGCCATGCGATCGTGCCGAGGGGGGCGTCGCGCAGCAGGCCCTCCCGCGAGGTGATCTGCCGTACGGCCGGGACCTGGGCCGCCGCGCCGCGCATGCAGTTGGCGACGTGCACCAGTTTGCGTTCCGGGACGCCCTGGTCCAGGCAACCCGACGGGTCGTCGAACATGAGCATTTCGTGGCGGGCCGCCTGCGAGAACCTGGCCGCCGCTCGTCCGACCTGCGGTGGCGCGACCACCAACGCGGGTGGCCGGACTCCCTGTTTCGCGTGGAAGGCCGACTCGTCGAGCGCCTGCGCGACCGCCTCCCGGACGTCGCCCCGCCCCACCGCACCCGCGCGCCGGCGTACCCCCGTCTCCGGTGTCGCCTTCCGGTCCATGGCCTGGCCACTCCCCCATCGCCGCCTCGGCACGGCGCCACGCCGGTTGTTCAATCCTGAACGTGTGGCAGGTTCACGCCATGCGTTTGTTCGACTCCTGATTGTAATCAATGCTGGCCGCGGGCCCAACCACTCAGTCATCCGACTTTCGGGAGCCAGCCGTGCACCGACACCGTCTTCTGCCGTCCGCGCTCACTCTCGCCTCGGCGCTGCTCCTCGGGACCGCCGTCGCGGCCCCGGCCGGTGCCGCCACGACCGTGCCCGCCGAGGACGGCCCCCGCGCCGCGTGCCTGGTGATCACCCAGCAGGGCGGCGGACATCCGACGATCTTCGACCGGTGGGCCGACGTCCGCAACGACTGCGGGCGCCACATCGAGCGGGTCAGCGTGCAGCTCGACTACCACTTCGATCCCACATGCCAGGCGCTCGCACCCGGTCAGTCCACTCGGTACCACTGGATCTCGACGCTCCAGGAGAACATCGAGGCGAACTACGCGTACGAGTGCCCCGGCCCGTGACCGCCGCCCACCCGCGCCTTTACCGAAGGAGCACCCCGTGCGCAACCGCCTTGTGCGCAACCACCCCGAGCGCGGCAAGCCACGTAGCCGCCTCACCGTCCTGACCACGGCCGCCCTGCTCGCGCTCGGCGCCCTCGCCGCGCCGGGTCCGGCCGCCACGGCGGCACCCGCCGAGTCCGCTGCCCGGGACTACATGAAGTGCGGCTTCTCGCACCACAGGAGCCTGCCGCAGTACGGCGACTGGTACTACAACTGCACCTGGGACAGCGCCCAGATCACCATCAAGTGGGCGGATGGGCACGTCAGTTGGAAGTGCACCGAGGCCGGTCTCGCCTACCGTCTGGGCGACCTCAACAGCGTCGAGAGCGCCTGGATCGCGGCCAAGTGCTGAACTGCGGGCTTTGCCGGTCCGGGGGGCCACGCGCTGCCGAAGCGACCCCCTGAACGGCCGCACGCGACCGTCCGGAACACCCGTCGAAGCTCGGTCCCGGGGCCGGGATTCGACGGGTGTTCCGCGCGTCTCGCGGCCGGTGTGAGGGTGATCCCTCATGCTTCGGCGTGTCCCGGTTTCCGCAGGAACCGGCGGCCGAGGGGCCGACGTCCCCCATACATCCCGGCGGACATCCCGGTGGATGGGGAGGACGCGCCGGTCTGGGAGGGGAATTCGGGATGAGGCTTTTCTGCCGCCTGTGCGGCGCGCGCACGGACGGGCAGGAACGGCTGGGGACGTATTGTCCCGGCAACCGCTGCGGAACCGATCTGCGGACCGGGAACGACACGGGTGTTCAGGCCTGGTGCGAGCCGGAGCGGGTGCGCGGCGAGCCCGGGCGTACCGCGACCGTACGCCTGATGGTGCGCAACTCCGGTTCGCGCCCGGACACCTTCCGCGTCGAGCCCGTCGAACAGGTCGACGGGCGGCTGGACTTCGACGCCGCGGTCCTCAACGTGCCGCTGGCGCCGGACCAGACGCGCGTCGTGGAGATCCGCTACACCCTGCCGCGCGACCGTACGGCGCTGGGCATCGATGTCGCGTCGCGCTTCGGCGTCCCGGGCGCGGACGCCGCGGGGCGTGTCAACGACGGCCGGGCCGAGCGCTTCGGGGTGGCGCTGCGCGTCGTGTCGACGACGGCGAGCCAGGGGGCGGCCGGGGCGGCGTTCGCGGTGGACGTCCCGGCGCGGTTCCGGCAGGACCGGCAGGACGGGCGTTCCGGGGGCCCGCGCGCCCGCTCCACGCCCATGTTGGTGGGCGGCGGGGTGATGGCGCTGATCGTGGTGATCGCCGCGGTCATCGCGTTCGCGGCGGCCAAGGAGGACGACGGCGGGGCGGACACCGCGGCGGCCACGCCCTCCGCACCCGCGACCGTCGCCGAGACCGCGCCGACCACGGTGACGGCTACCGACGGCAGCGGCGGCACCGCGGGCGGCGGACGCGACGAGGAGGCTACCGGCGAGAACCCGTCCGGCGGCGGCGGGAACAACAGCGGGACCAACGGCGGAAACAACGGCGGGAACGACAGCGGCGGCCGGGGGAACAGCAGTTCCGGAGAGGTCACAACTCCACCCGTCCGCAAGCTGGTCAGGGTCCCCAACGTCACGACCCTCCCCGACCGCAAAGCCGTGGAGACACTGCAAGCCGCGGGCTTCAAGGTGGAGTTGCGTTATCTGCCCGGCACCGGCGGCCCGCGCGGCCTGGTGCAGGCACAGCAGCCCGGGTCGGCCACGATGGCCCCCCAGGGCAGCGCCGTCGTCCTGAGCCTGCGCGACGGCAAGGTGAAGGTCCCGGACGTGATCGGTATGACGCCCGCCCGGGCGACGGCGAAGCTGGAGGAGTTGAACCTCGTGGGCGAGTCCGCGCAGTCGTTCACCGCGGACCGCAAGGTCGTGTCGACGGATCCGGCGCAGGGCACCCTGGTCGACGAGGGCTCGACGGTGATCCTCTACTCGGACTATTGACCGGACCGCCCTGACCGAACGCCCCAGGCCGAACCACGGCAGCCGAACCACCCCGAACGGACCACCCGGAGCGCAACAAGCGGGGGGGGGGGGGGGGGGGGGGGGGGGGGGGGGGGGGG
>NZ_JBPKBH010000005.1:62824-143419 GCF_051388915.1 Yinghuangia sp. YIM S09857
CGGCCCGGAGTCCGGGCCGCGCCCCGCCGAAGTCCCCGCGTGCATACGTCCGGACGGCTACTCGACCGCGCCCGCGCCGAGCCCCGTCTCGGTGGCGCCGTCCAGGATCTCCTGGAAGCCGTACCGCTCGTGCGGCCCGAAGACGATCTGCTCCAGCACACCCACGCCGACGCGCCCCTCGCCGCCGATCTCCGTGACCCGGATGACCTGCTGCTGGTGCTGCCGGTCGAAGGCCAGCGGATCGACCTCGTCCACGACCCAGCTCTCGCCCTCGACGGCGAGTTCGCCCTGCCACACGCCGTGCGCCCACTTGCTGTGCAGGTAGCCGAGCCCGGCGAGGAAGCCGCGCGTGCCCATCGGTTCGATGCGGTACGCGAACTCCTTGCCGTCCGCGTCGGCCAGGTGCATCGTCCCCCCGGCCACCCGGCGTGTCCCGGGCACGAACGTCAACTCGTGCCGCACCGGGTGGAGTTCGGTGTAGCCGATGGCGTCCGAGCCGTCCGTCGGGACGGCCAGCGCGGCGGTGTCCGGCACGGTGCCGAGCGGCTGCGCGGCCATGCGGTGGCCGTCCTTCTGGTACATCTCGCCGTCGGCGCGCTCGAATGAGCCCCAGAGCGTGACCTCGTTCTCCCAGTGGATGGGCGCCCACAGCCACATCATCGGGTTGAACGGCTTGGGTGCGCCCGCGTCGCGCTCGCCGACCGGCCGGATGCCCCACGAACGGTCGCGGGTGGCAAGGGTGGTGGCCGGGTCGACGGCGATCTCGCGGCCGCCCGGCAGCGTGATGGTGCCGGACCAGACGCCCAGTTGGGTGAGTCGGGTGGCGTCCATGATGACGTGGTGGCCGTTGCGCGTGGTGACGCGCGGTTCCTCGATCACGGCGGCGCGGGCCGTGAAGGTCAGGTCACAGGTGAGACCGGTCTCGTTGTCGGTCGCGTAGATGCGCAGGACCTTGAGCGGTTCGACGACCTCGATGCCCAGCGGGCCCACCGTCAGGTCGAAGCGGTCCTGCGCGGCGCGGCGGGACGCGTGCAGGCTGTGCTGCACACCGTCCACGCTCACCGTGAAGTGCGCGTCGGCGACGAAGCGGTTCGGGTAGAGGCCGTGCGCGAACGCGAAGTAGAAGGCGCCGTCGCGGTCGTAGCCGTTGAACCAGTAGCGGTCGTACGCGTTGCGGTCCGAGGTGCCCGGGTGGGCCACGGGCTCGGGGGTCTGGTGGATCGGGAAGTCGTCCGCGGGAGTGAGCACGCGGCGCCCCTTTCATGGTTCGTGGGGTCGGGCCCGACGGATGAGGCGGCCCGGGTCCGGCGGTTCGGCGGGCCGCGGTGGTGCGGCCGGTCAATTGGCGGCGGTGGGCGGGCGGTTCGTGCGGAGCCCGGACGACCGCCCGGTGACACGTGTCGACATTGCCGCGCGGTGCGGCGCGCCCGGGCGGACCGGGCGCGCCGTACGCACGACGGCGACCAAGCGGGCGGTCAGCGCTCGCGCTTGAGGAACAGCAGGTCGGTCGCCGAGTAGCCCTGGTTGAGCTTCTTGTCCGCGTAGTGCGGCACCAGGACCGACTCCAGCTCCTCCGGCGTGAAGGTCTCCTGCTTCGAGTCGAACTTCGCCTGGAGAGTGGGGCGTTCGACGACCGCGACGAAGCCGCCGTGCACCACGAAGACCTGGCCCGAGATGTTCTCCGCGGCCGGACTGGCGAGGAACGCGACGAGCGGCGCGACGTGCTCGGGCGCCAGCGGGTCGAGTTCGCCGTCCGCGAGCCCGTCCTTCGGGTTGAAGACGTTGCTGGTCATGTTGGTGAGCGCGCGCGGCGCGATCGCGTTGGCGCGGATGCCGTAGCGGTGGCAGCCGTTCGCGGTGCTCATGGTCAGGCCGACGATGGCCGACTTGGCGGCGGCGTAGTTCGGCTGGCCGGGCGAGCCCGCGAGGAAGGCCTCCGAGGCGGTGTTGATGACGCGTGCGTACACCGGGCCGCCCTCGGCCTTGGACTTGTCGCGCCAGTACTTGGCGGCGTGGTGCGACGTGTTGAAGGTGCCCTTGGCGTGCACCGCGAGGACCAGGTCCCATTCGGCCTCGGTCATGGAGAACAGCATGCGGTCGCGCAGCACACCCGCGTTGTTGACGAGGATGTCGATCGAGCCGTACGTGTCGATCGCGAGCCGGACCAGTTCGCCGCCGACCTCGAACTGCGACATGTCGCCGCGGTGCGCGACGGCCTCGCCGCCGCCCGCGACGATCTCGTCCACCACGGCCTGGGCCGGGTTCGGGGCACCCTCGGGGGCGAAGTCGTTGACGACGACCTTCGCTCCCTGCTTGGCCAGTTCGAGTGCCTCGGCGCGGCCGAGACCGCCGCCGGCGCCGGTGATGACGGCAACCTTGCCTGCGAGGGACGTGGTCATGTGCTGCTCTCCAGGGGTGTGCGGGGTGGTCACCGGCGGGGCCGGGCCGCGGCTTCGCGTACCGGGCCCGGCCCGCCGGCTGCGGGTCGGATCAGGCGAGCGTGACGATGGTGCGGATCGACTCGCCGCTGCGCATCAGCTCGAAGGCCTGGTTGATGTCGGCGATGCCGACGCGGTGGGTGATCATGCTTTCGAGGTCGATGCGGCCGGCCCGCCACAGGCGGATGATGCGGTTGTACTCGCGCACGATGTCGCCGCCGCCGTAGATGCTGCCGATGATCTGCTTCTGGTCGAAGAACAGCTCGAACATGTTGAACTGCACGTTGTCGTCCATGGCCCCGGCGCCCACCACGACGACCTGGCCGCCGCGGCGGGTCAGGTCGTACGCGCTGCGCACCGTGAACGACTTGCCGACCACCTCGAAGACGGCGTCGAAGCCCTGGCCCGCGGTCAGCTCCTGCTTGAGCGCGGCGGCCTCGTCCGGGGTCGCGGTGTGCGTGGCGCCGAACTGCTTGGCCCACGAGTGCTTGCTGGTCGCCGGGTCGATCGCGACGATCTCCGACGCGCCGCTCGCGCGCAGCGCCTGGATGACGGCGATGCCGACGCCGCCGGCGCCGATGACCGCGGTGCTCATGCCCGGCTCGATCCTGGCGCTGTTGAACACCGCGCCCATGCCGGTGGTGACGCCGCAGCCGATGAGCGAGGCGATCTCGTACGGGACGTCGTCCGGCACCTTGACGGCGCACGGCGCGGCGACCACGACCTCCTCGGCGAAGGTCCCGGTGCCGGTCATGCCGAACGACGGGGTGCCGCCGAAGGTGAAGTTCTGGGTGCCCGCGTTCATGAAGCCCGACAGGCACAGGTTCGACTGGCCGCCGGTGCAGAAGTTGCAGGTGCCGCAGGGCGGTGCCCAGCACACGATGACCTTGTCGCCGACCGCGACCGTGGTGACGTCGTCGCCGACCTCGACGACCTCGCCGGCGCCCTCGTGCCCCGGCACGAAGGGCGCGGGCTGCGGCAGGATGCCGGTCATCGCGGAGAGGTCGGAGTGGCACACGCCGGTCACATGCAGCTTGACCCGGACGCGGCCCGGACCCATGCCGACGGCCTCGACGTCGTCGCGGACCTCAAGCTTGTCCTGTCCGGTCTCGTGCAGGATGGCTGCGCGCATGATGCTGCTCCTCGTCCTAGCCGTGCCCATGAGGTCGCCGTGGCCCCGGTCGGGCCCGGTCGGGGTGCCGTCGCCGACGCCCGCGAAAATATAACCCGTTCTCGTTTCCGACAAGGTCGATGACAAGGTCAAGCTATACGCCAGAGCACATCTGCTGAAGCCCTCGGGGTGCTTTGGACTGCTTTGGAAGGCCCGGACAGGGTCGCGGGCATCTCACGGACGGTCCGCCGACGTGTGCTCGGCGGGTTGCGACCCGGTATGGGACGCCGAACCGGTCACACTCGGTGAGCGGCCTGGAAGGCGGTCCACCACGCCGCGAACTCGATGTACCCGGGAGTGAGCACGAACACCAGCCCCCGGTCGGCGCCGGAGTCGACATGGCGGGCGGTCACACTCGGCACCGCGCCGAGTCCGCTGCTCCCCGAAAAATACGGCTCGTGCCGTACCGCGCGCCGGGGATCCGGATCGTGCGGGAGCCCGTCGGGCGAGTAGAAGTCGATGCGGACGGGCGCGGGTTGCGGCCCGCCCACGGGCGGGACCTCACCCGAGACCAACACCGGGAACCACTGCTTCCACCAGAAGTCCACCTCGCGCGGGGACATCGGAGGCAGCAGCGCCACATCGTCCCCGCAGATCCACACATCTATGGCGTGTGACGGATCACACGCGCGCCAGGGCGGACACCCGGTCGACCATTTCGCGGATGACGCCCTGCTCGAACAGCGGCTCAAGTTCAGGCCAGTGGTGGATGACCAAGGTCACGCGAATCGGCGCGGCATCCAGTTCATGGTGTTTGAGCAATGACACGACTCGCGCGGAATTCTGCGGTATCGGATTCCCAGTCGACGGCTCGGTGCTCACGCCCCGGTCCCGAAGGAGCCCGGCAAGCCCGGAGGCGTACCCCTGACTTATCGCACGGAGCTTCCAGGCTCCTTTGTTGCGGTACAACTCGGCCAGCACAACGGCGGATTCACCACCTGCGACATCGACGGCCGTCCCGGCGATCAAGCCGCCCGAGGCGTCGGCGACCGTCAGCCGGAGTCCAGTTGCGGCCGCGAGCATCGTCCCGTCGTCGAGGGAGCCGACCACCAGAATGCGTTCGACGTCCCCGCTCAGTCGGCCCGGATGAACCGACACCGAGACAACGGTGTCACCGCGGAGAACGCAGCACACGGCACCCTCCGCGCCGACAGGTGCGTCGCGGGACAGCAACTCCTGCTCGGCCGCCGCCCGGTCGTCGTGCAGAACCAGTGCGCTCAGACCCGGGCGGACACCCGGCTCCTCATCGACTCCGGCCAGCATGGACACCAACTGCCCGGCATCGGCCACCGGCGTGTTCTCGCCCTTGCGCAACTCCCGCACGCTGCACCGCCCCCTCAGCCGACCCCCGCGCACCGGGCGGAGCCATGGATGATCGCCACGCGCCGGACGCGCCGGCGTACGGGAACGGCGGCCCGCCCGCTGCCGTCTCCGGCGATCGTTGAGCGGCCCGGCGGAGGTTGGGGTGACCCGGTAGGCAGTCGACGGGAGGCAGCCCCGTAGGCGGCCGGGTGGGCGGTTGGACGGCGTGTTCCGTCGGAGGCCGTAAAACGAGAAAGGTGGGTCCTCCCCCGGTCGGGGAGGGACCCACCTCGCCGCGTTGCGGGCGCGGGGTGGCAGTGACGTTGACAGTGTGACGGTGACGGTACGTCAAAAGCCGGTCACGTCAAGGTCGGCCGGAGTTGCCGCGCGGTCAGTCCGAGTACTCGACGACCGTGTCCGAGAGGACGATGGCGTCGTCGCGGTCGGCCGAGGAGGTCTGGACGATGAGCTGGCCGCCCTCGTCCCACACGCGGATGCGCATGGTCTCGCCGGGGAAGAAGATGCCGGCGAACTTGGTGCGGTAGCGCTTGACGCGGGAGACGTCGCCGCCGAGGACGCTGTCGACGACTGCCTTGAGGGTCAGGCCGTACGAGCACAGGCCGTGCAGGATCGGGGTGTCGAACCCGGCGCGCTTGGCGAACTCCGGGTCGGCGTGGAGGGGGTTCCAGTCGCCGGAGAGGCGGTACAGGAGGGCCTGGTCCTCGCGGGTCGCGACCTCGACCACGTGGTCCGCGTCGCGCTCCGGGACGTCGATCTTGGTCACCGGGCCGCGCTCGCCGCCGAAGCCGCCCTCGCCGCGCACGAAGATCTCGGAGCGCGAGTCGTACAGCGGCGTGCCGTCCTCAAGGGTCGCGGACGACTCCAGGACGATGACGGCGGCCTTGCCCTTGTCCCAGACGTCCGCGATGCGGCTGGTGGCCTGGATGTTCTTCGCCTTGGCCGGCAACGGGTTGTGGATCACGACCTCCTGGCCGCCGTGCAGCACGGCCGCGAGGTTGATGTCGATGCCCGGCAGCGCGGAGAGGCTGCCGCCGACCTTGGTACCGGCGACCGTGGCGAAGGTCGGCAGCACCTGGAGGTTCTTCTCGTACGTGTAGCGCAGTTCGTCCGCGCCGGTCGCCGGGGTGCCCGCACCCACGCCCAGGTGGTAGAGGATCACATCCTTGTGCGTCCAGCTGATCTCGCCCTTGCGGGGCTCGGCGCCGGTGGCCACTGCGACGTCGATGGGCATGACGTCTCCTCCCTGGTGTGGTGATCGAGTCCGTGATGCGCTCCGGGTGACCGGCAGCGCTCACAAACTAGAACTTGTTTTCGTTTCCGTGCAATGATCGGCCGCCTCTGTGACCGACACCGCAACCGCGCCGCCGCCCCCGGAGGACGCCCGCGCCGGTGCCAGACCGAGAACGACCTGGGGGTCGCCATGTCCACGATCCAACCGCTGCCCGACGAGACGCCCGCGGCCGCCTCGGGGGTACCCGAGGTGCCCGCCGACGTCCTGGCGGAGCTGCGCAGCACCTGGACGCCACGTCCCGCACCGGGCAGCGCGGGCCGCGCGGCGCGCCACGACCTGGCCGAGGCCACCCGCCGCCTGGTCGAGGCGGTCAAGCTGGTCGACCCGGAAGGCGACGCGGACGCGCTCAAGAGCGTAGCTGACGATGTATCAGATCTGGCAGCCCGGATCTCCGCGATGGCCTCGACGAACGACCGGGAGCCGGGTTTCGACGACCTGCAACTGCACGAGCGCAGCCCGTTCGTGGGCGCGGCGAACCCGCTGGCGCCGCCGATGGAGCTGGTGGCGGACGGGCCGGTGATCCGTGCGCACGCGGTCTTCGGGGCGGCGTACGAGGGCCCGATCGGCCGCGTGCACGGCGGCTACGTGTGCGCCGCCTTCGACGAGGTCATGGGGGTCGCGCAGTCCGGCGCCGGGGCGCTCGGCATGACCGCGTACCTGACGGTGCGTCTGAAGCGCGGCACGCCGCTGTTCGAACGCATCGACTACGAGGCGGAGGTCGTCCGCGTGGAGGGCCGCAAGGCGTGGGTGGAGGCCCGCTCGTACGCCGACGGCGTCCTGGTCGCGGACGCCGAGGGGCTGTTCATCCGGGCGCGCTCGGTCTGAGCGGCGACGGGCGGCGGCCGGGGAGCAGGAGCCCGGCCGCCGCCCGTTCTTGACGCTGTTTCAGCAGCCGACCTCACGACCGGCCCGGCGTCGGCCCGACCACGCGGGATCGGGCCGACGCACTGTCAGCCGGTCAGCTCACACTGACGCGGTCGAACAGGATCAGGCCGTCCTCGAACAGCTCCAGCCCGTCGACCTTGCCCTTCTTGCCCTGGATCGCGGCCATGAAGCCCTTCTCGTAGGACCAGAACGGCAGGTCCTTGACGATCTCGGCCTGCACGATCCCGTACTGCTCCTTGCGCACGTTCTCGTCGTTCGTGTTGCGCGCCTTGTCGAGCGCCGCGTCCACGACCGGGCTGCTGTAGCCGGTGCGGTTCTCCGCGCCCTTCGAGTGCAGGATGTTGTAGAACAGCGGCTCCGGGTCGTCGAAGAAGACGTTGAACTCGGCGGCCTGGAAGTCACGCTGGATCATGACCTTCGAGCCGTAGAGCGCCCCGTTCAGGAACTCGGTCTTCATCTCGATGTTGCGCATGCCCTGGAGCTGCGTCTGCCAGTACTCCGCCGACCGGCGCGCGGCCGGGCTGTCGTTCGTGGTGTAGGTGAAGGACAGCGGCTTGCCCTCGGCGGCGAGCTGGTCCAGCAGCGCCTGCGCCTCGGCCTTGTTCTGCGTCGGCATCTTGGCGTCGGGGTTCACGTACGGCGAGTTGGGCTGGAGGAACGTGCTCAACGTCTGGCCCGCGCCCTGCGGTCCCTGGATCAGCTTGTTGCGGTTCTCGGCGTCCATGATCAGCGCGTACGCGCGGCGCGCCCGCGGGTCGTTGAACGGCGCCCGGTCCGTCTTGAACATGGTCATGAAGCCGCCGTTCTTCTCCGCGTAGGCGACGGTCAGACCCTTTTCCTTGGCGTCGTTCACGATCTTGAAGTTGATCGTGGTGACCAGGTCGGCCTGCCCGCTGGCCAGCGAGTTGAGGCGCTGGTTCTGGTCGGGCACCGGCTTGAAGGTGACCGACTTGAGGAGCGGGCGGTCCTTGTTCCAGTAGTCCGTGTTGCGCTCAAGGGTCATGGCGCTGTCGCGCACCCACGTCTTGAGCTTGAACGGACCCGCGCCGACCGGCTTGAGCGCGAAGCCCTTCGGGTCGGCCTTGATCGCCGTGGGCGACCCGATGAACGCCAGGTTGTGCGCGATCATCTGGTCGAAGTGGATGTTCGGGGCGGGCAGCGTGACCTTGAGGGTCAGCGGGTCCACCACGTCGAACTTGAGGTCCTTGGCCGCCAGCGCGGCGACCGACTTGGCCTCCGGGTCCTGGTGGCGCTCCCAGTTGAACTTCACGGCCTCGGCGTCGAGCGGCGTGCCGTCCGTGAACTTCACGTTCGGGCGCAGCTTGAGGGTCCAGACCGTGCCGTCCTCGGACGCGCTCGCCGACTCGGCGAGCTGCGGCTCGACCTTGCCGGTCTTCGGGTTGATCCAGAAGAGCACGTCGAAGACCGCCGCGGCCTGGGTCCCGCCGTTGACCGACGAGATGGTCGCGATCGCGGGGTCGACGCCGCGGGTCTCCTGGGTGATCAGCACGGTCAGGTCGCCGCTGCTGCCGGCACCCCCGGGGGCCGCACTGCCGCCGCCACCCGAGCCGCCGGAGTCCTTGTCGTCGTCACCGCCGCCGCATGCGGACATCGTGAGGGCGATGGCGGCGGCACCGGCGACCGCGGCCATCTTGCGGGGGGTACGGAGTCGTTCAAAACGCAAAACTGCTCCTGGCGCTGTGTCGGCGGCCCGGGTCGGGCTGTTCAGCGACCGACCGCCGGGCAGTTCAGGGGACCCGGCCTTGCTAGGCAACCGGAGTGGTGGATCCGGTCAACCTAACTCGATCGGCCACTAATCTGACGGGTCGTCATATAACGATTTCGCGACATACGCAGGCGTTGGTCACGGGCGGCGACAGGCCCTTCACTGTCGGGCTCGGGCATCCGGTTGGACGGTCCGCGCGATCCACCGGGGCGGAATTGGCCCGGGACACTTGCCGCGATCCGCGGCTAGGGTCCGCCCGTGGGCGATTTGCGGGAGACTGCGGAGCAGCGGCGGGGCCTGTGGATGGGCGTGGCGGCGTACGTGATGTGGGGGCTCTTCCCGCTGTACTGGCCGCACCTCAAGCCGGCCGGCGCGGTCGAGATCCTGGCCCACCGCATGGTCTGGTCGCTGGTCTTCATGCTCCTGGTGCTGGCCGTACTGCGGCACTGGTCCTGGATCCGCGACCTGCTGCGGCACCCCGCACGGCTCGCCAAGATCACGGTCGCCGGCGTGGTCATCACGACCAACTGGGGCCTGTACATCTGGGGCGTCAACAGCGACCAGGTCGTCGAGACCTCGCTCGGCTACTTCATCAACCCGCTCGCCTTCATCGCGATCGGCGTGCTGGTGCTCGGCGAGCGGCTGCGCGCCGCGCAGTGGGTCGCGGCGGGGCTCGGAGTCGCCGCCGTGCTGGTGCTGACCGTGGCGTACGGACGGCTCCCGTGGCTCGCCCTGGTGCTCGCCACCAGCTTCACGATCTACGGGTACGTCAAGAAGACCGTCGGCCTGGCCCCCACCCAGTCGCTGACCGCCGAGACCGCGGTGATGTTCCTGCCGACCGCCGGGTACCTCGCGTACCTCGCCTGGACCGGCGAGGGCACGCTCGGGACCGTGTCGTTCGGCCACACCCTGCTGCTGATCGGCACCGGCGTGGTGACCGCGATACCGCTGCTGTGCTTCGGCGCGGCGACCGTGCGCATCCCGCTGTCGACCATCGGGATGCTGCAATACCTGGGCCCGGTCCTCCAGTTCGCCGTGGGCGTGTGGGTGTACCACGAGGCGATGCCGGCGTCCCGCTGGGCCGGATTCGGACTGATCTGGGCGGCGCTCGCGGTGCTGACCTTCGACGCGCTCCGCCAGGCACGGCGCAGCCGGATGGCACTGCGCGCGGCCGCCGCCTCCGCCGCGGCAGCCGGCGCGGCGGCCCCGATCCCCGTCGAAGCCGTGCCGGCGACCGCCGTGCCCGCGACCGCGATGCCCGCGACCGCCGTGCCCCCGGCCACCGTGCCCGCGACCACCGCGACCGCCATGGGGCCGGCCGCCGCGGGCACCGCCGCCTCCGCTACGGACGGTCCAGCAGATCCAGGACGTGTGCCCGGCCGTGCTCCGCGAAGCGGCTCTCCAACGCCTTGACGTCCGCCTCGGTGAAGGGCTGGTACGCCCCGTCCTTCCCCGGCCGGAACCACAGCGCGTCGCCGTTGCCCGGGTACCACGCCTCCCGCGCGAGCACCCGTACCAGCACCTTGTTGGTCTGCGTGTGCGGCAGCTCACGCGCCACGCGCACATAGCGCGGTCGCCACGTCGGCGACAGGTCCGGCTGCTCCGCCTGCCACGCGGCGAACCCGTCCGGGTCGAATTCGGCACCCTCGCGCAGCACGAGCGCCGCCATCGTCTGGTCCCCGGCGGCCTCGTCGGGGACGCCGTACACCGACACCAGCACCACGTCCGGGTGCCGGGCGAGGATCCGCGCGACGGGCGCCGAGCCGAAGTTCTCGCCGCCCACCCGGACCCACTCCCCGCTGCGGCCCGCGAAGAAGAACATGCCCTTGGCGTCGCGGTACGCCAGGTCGCCGCTCCAGTACCACCCGTCCCGCAGCCGGTCGGCGGTCGCCGCGTCGTTGTTCCAGTAGCCCTCGAACGAGCCCGCGCCGTCCAGGTTCACCAGTTCGCCGACCGCCTCGTCGGCGTTGAGCAGGCGTCCGTCCGCGTCGAACCGCGCCGTCGCGCACTCCTCGCGCGTGTCCGGGTTCAGCACCCGGATGTCGCCGCTCGCGGTGCCCAGGGCCCCGGGCGGCATGCCCGGTACCGGGACGAACGACAGGCCGCCCTCGGTCGACCCGAACCCGTCCCGCACGCTGCACCCGAACCGCCGCGCGAACCGCTCGACGTCCTGCGGCCCGCCCTCGTTGCCGAAGACCCGCGTCAGGGTGCTGTCGGCGTCGTCGGGACGCTCCGGGGTCGCGAGGATGTAGGACAGCGGCTTGCCGACGTAATTGGCGTACGTCACACCGTATTTGCGTACGTCCGGCAGGAACCCCGAGGCCGAGAAGCGGCGCCGCAGCACCAGTGCGGCACCGGACGCCACCGCCGGGGTCCAGCAGGTGATCATCGCGTTGGAGTGGAACAGCGGCATCGCGCAGTACGCCACGTCCTCGCCGCCGAGCTGCTGCATCGCCACGACCGATCCGCCCTGCGAGGCGATCTTGCCCTGCGAGCAGATGACGGCCTTCGGGTGCCCGGTCGTGCCGGAGGTCAGGATGAGCATGAACGGGTCGTCCGGCGCGGGCGCGTCGGCCGGCAGCTCCGCGCCCTCGAACGGGGCGAGCGCGTCCGCCCACGCGGCGGAGTCGACGTTCCATACGTTCTCGGCCGGGAAGTCCGGCACCGCCTCGGCAAGCTGCGCGGCGTGCGCGTCGCCGGTGATCAGCAGGGTGCAGCCGGTGTGCTCGACGTCGCGGGCCAACTCGCTGCCCTGGCGCGTCGGGTTGAGGCCGACCACGACCGCGCCCGACACCGCCGCTGCGGCCAGCAGGAACGAGAACTCGGGGACGTTCTCCAGCATCACGCCGACATGGAAGGGCTTCTGCGGATCGCGCCGGGACTCCAGGAACGCGGCGCGCTGCGCGGACAGGCGCACGTGCTCGTCCCAGGTCCACGACTCCTCGCCGTACCGCACGCCTGTGGACGTGTCGCCCACCCGCCGCCGGACCAGGTCGTTCATGGTGACGGACCACCGGCTGGCCATGCGTTCTCCCCGCTGTGCTCGTTGTGCGCGCTCGGGTGCGCGTTCGTGGGTGCGGCGCGCGGACGCCCGAGGTGCCCGCCCGCGGTGCTCCCGCTGACGCACGCAAGGTAGCCGCAAGCCGGACAACGTGGAAGATCAATGGCCCGGCCCGTGCCGGATCTGGTCAGCCGCCGCGCCGAGTGCCAACGTAGGTGGAGCGGGCCCGGCCCGAGCGACGCAGCACGCCGACGCGGCACAGCAGCCCACGAACGCCGCACACCTGCGCCGCCCCGGTCGCGCCGCACAGGAACGCCGCACGGTCACGCCGCACAGGAACGCCACAACGGAACGCCACAACGGAACGCCGCACAGCGACGCAGCCGCGGACGCAGCCTCAAGGAGGACCGCCGTGCCCCAGCTCACCGTTCCCCTGGCCCGCAGTCTCGCCCGCCGTACCATCCGGCCGTTCCTGCACCCCGGCGTCCCGGTCGCCGTGCAGCGGGCCCGCGTCGACGCCAACTCCGGTCCCCTGCCGACCGGAACCCACGTGCTGCGCCGCTCACCGGGCGGCGTTCCCGCCCGGCGCATCGCCGTCGGGCCGCACACGCCCGAACGCACGATCCTCTACCTGCACGGCGGCGGGTACGCCGTGGGCTCGTCGCGGTCGCATCTCTCGTGGGGCGCGCATCTCGCCCGGGCCACCCGCAGCACCGTCTACCTGCTCGACTACCGCCGCGCCCCCGAACACCCGTACCCCGCGGCGCTGGACGACACCCTCGCCGCCTGGCGCGCCCTCGCCGCGGTCACGCCGCCCGGCACCCCGCTGGTGGTCGCCGGCGACTCGGCCGGCGGCGGGCTCGCGCTCACCACCGCCCTCGGCCTGGCCGCGCGCGGCGGCGGGCACACCGGCGACCGGCACCCCGGCGACCGGCTCCCCGACGCGATGGTCCTGGTCTCGCCCTGGCTCGACCCCCTGCGCCCCTGGCCTTACGAGCCGCACCACCACCGCGACCCCGTCCTGCGGCCGTCCTGGCTGACCTGCTGCGCCGAGTGGTACGCGAACGGCGTCGACCGCGAAACCCTCGCCCCCGCCCGCACCGCCGACCTCACCGGCCTGCCGCCGACGATCGTGCAGTGCGGCACCGACGACATCCTCGCCCCCGAAGGCGTCGCGTTCGCCGACCGCGCGGCCGCCCACGGGGTCGCCGTCGACCACACCGACTACCCCGACCTGTGGCACGTCTTCCAGATCGGCGCGGGGCTGCTCGGAGCGGCCGACGAGGCTCTCGACGACCTCGCCCGGAGCCTGGACGACGTCCTCAAGTCCTGAGCGGCCGCCGCGGGTTCGCGGACGGACCGAACCTGCCCCGGCCCGCCGTCAGGGAACTCCCGAGCCTCTTCACAGACTTCACGAACTCGCCGCGACGATGCCGAAGTTCGGGGTGTCACGTCTCCCCGCAGAACTTGCGTTCGGCCTCGATCGGATCGGACGGGATGCGCAGCTTGGTCCGGTCGTACGCCCCGGTCAGGTTGTTCCAGAACCGGTTCCAGCTCATCGGCTCCGTCACCGAGTCGATGAGCTCGGCGACCTTCCCGCAGCCCAGCGTGCGGTACGCGGCCCGGATGGACTCCTGCGTGGCGAGGCGCGCCGGCACGTCCTCGAATGCCGCCGGGTCCACGTACAACGCGATGTTCCACGCGGGCGGCAGCAGCTTCTGGTGACCGGCCGCGACGAAGTCCGTCTGCTCGATGTGCGAGCCGATCGTGCTGGAGAGCCCCCACAGGTCGGCGACCATGCCGTCCAGCGGCACGATCGCGCCGCCGAGCCCGAGGCGTCCGATGACGAGGGCGACGTCGTTCGGCAGGTCGGGGCGCAGCGGCAGCGAGAAGTCCGGCGGCTGCCCGTATGCCCGGCCGTAGCCGTAGTCCAGGTAGAGCACGCGCTTCCCGGCCGCGTCGGCGCGCACCACCAGGGAATACGACTTGCGCAGGTAGCCGATGTGGGCCTGGGAGCTGACCGGGTTCTTGTGGCCGGTGTCCCGGACATAGACGAGGCGTTCGTTCCACGTCTGGTTCGCCGGAGGCTGGCCGTCGCGCGGCTGCGACAGCGTCGTCACCATCTCGCTGCGCAGGTCCACGGCGCAGAACACCGCCCAGGCCGCGACGGCCGCGATCAGCGGCGCCGACAGTTTGTCGAACGGCACGAGCATCAGTGGCAACAGCACCAGGAACATGATCGGCATCATCAGCCGCCCGTGCATGAAGTCCCCGCCGACCTTGGCGAGGTACAGGGTCTGCACGAACGCCGCGACCAGCGGGGCGGCGAAGAGCAGCCAGGTGCGGTTGGCGTCCCGGCGGCGGCCCAGCAGGACGGCACCGCGCACCGCTGCGACGAGCAGCAGCAGCGCGGGAATCCACAGGTGGTACGGCCGCTCGTAGTCGAGGATGTAGTCCCGGCCGCGCTCCCACAGCGAGTCCCCGGCCTCTTTGGTGAGCGCCGGCATCGGGAAGACCAGGCCGTAGTAGCCCATGCGGAAGATCTCGTACGCGACCGGCAGCGCGCCCGCGACGGCCGCCATGGCCACCAGTCGGCGCCAACGCGCGCCGGCCAGCACCGCCAGCGCGGCGAGCAGCACCACCGAGGTCAGGACGAGGTCCGGCCGCATCATCGGACCGAGCCCGAACCAGAACGACGTGGCCAGGAGGCGCCGCGTGCTCATCCCGCCGACCGGGGCGGCCCACGCCGTGACGAGCAGCGCCCAGGACACCGCCATCCAGAAGAGGACCAGGCCCATTTCCATGCCCGCGCTGAGGAAGTCCCAGTTCACCGGCACCGCGACGAACACCAGGGCGCCGGCGGGCAGCAGGAAGCGCTTGCCGCTCAGCGAGCGGTGCAGGCGCCGGGTGGCGTCCAGGGCGATCCAGAACCCCGCGATGGACAGCGCGAGTCCGAGATAAACCGCGGTCTCGGCGGGCGGGAGCGGGCTGACCACGTGAAAGGCCACCAGCACCCACTGCCACGCGGTGCTCGTCGAGGTCTCGGCGCGCTCCCCGATGCTGTAGACCGGGCCGTTGCCCGCGGCGATCTGGCGGACCACCCGGGTGAAGATCAGGCCGTCGTCGGTCATCCACCGCCGGTGCCAGCCCGCCGCCGCGAGGACGAGGGTCGGCACGAGCATGACGATCAGGTCGGCGGGACGCGGCGCGCGTCGGCGGAACGCGCGGGCGAACCACCGGGCGCCGCCGCCCGTTCGGCCCGGGGCGGTGGGCATGGGACGGTCCGGCGCGACATCGGAGGTGTTCGCCGTGTCGGTGGCCGGGACGGACGTCGGGGGCATGCGGCTCCCAGGGGGATTTCGGCTCCGGCCCGCACCGGATCCCCGCTCGGATCACGGCATGGGCCACGGAGTGCGGCTCGTTCCGCCCCGGCATGGGCCGCGGGGCGGGACACCCTCGGCTTCCGGCGGCCGGACGGGCGTCTACTGACCAAAGACGCGGTCGACCCTCCGAAAAGCTGCGTGGGGGCCGGCAAACTCCGGAAAAAGTTTCGCCGGTCAGGCGCAGAACTTGCGGACGGCCTCGACCGCGTTGACGGGTATGCGGATGCTGGTCCGCTGGTAGGAGCAGGTCAGGTTCTTCCCGAACCGGTCGAAATCCATCGGCTCGGTGACGGATTCCGGCAGCTCGCGCACATCGCCGCAGACGAGCACCCGGTGCGCGACCTGTACCTGCTCCGGGTCGGCGAGGGCGGGCGGGACGGACGGGAAGGCCGCCGGGTCGACGTACAGCGCGATGTTCCAGGCCGGAGGCATCAGCTTCTGGTGCCCGGCGGCCGCGAAGTTCGTCTGGTCCAGGTGCGCGCCGATGGTGCTGGACAGCCCCCACACGTCGGCGAGGAGGCCGTCGAGGGGCATCATGGCGCCGCCCGCGCCCATCTTGCCGGTGACCGGCGCGACGCGGTTCTCCAGATCGGGCCGCAGCGGCGGCGCGAAGTCCGGGGCCAGGCCGAACACCTCGCCGTAGCGGGGATCGAGCATGAGCACGTGCCGCTCGTCGGCGCGGGCCGCGATCAACAGGCCGTGCATCTGCGAGTGGACGGCGACGAGCAGCCACTGCCACGCGGTGCCGGTGGACGTCTCGACGCGCTCGCCGACGTTGTAGACCGGGCCGTTCCCGGCCACGACCTGCCGCACCACGCGCGTGAGGATCAGGCCGTCGTCGGCCATCCAGCGGCGGTTCCAGCCCATCGCCGCGAGGAACACCGTCGGCCCTGCCGTCGCCGCGAGATCGAGGCGGCGGCGCGTGCACGGGGAGACCGCCTTGGGTGCCGAACTCGCTTCGCGGGCGGGTCGGATCGCCACGAGGAAGGTCACGCGGACCCCGCCTCGCCGGTGTCCCGGCCGGTCAGCGCGCGGACCCGATCGCCGTCCACGACGTACACGAACGCGCCGGACACCACCGGGGCGACCATCGTCAGCGTGCCGTACCAGGCGCGCCACCACCACAGTTCGCGGCCGTCCGCGCGGTCCAGGACGATGAGCACCGAATCGCTGTGCGAACGCACGCACACCAGCGGTCCGTCGGCCAACACCGGCAGCGTGCGGTCGAGTTGGCCGCCGACCGCGTCGAGGGGGCGGCGCGCGGGGATGGGGTCGCTCGTCCAGCGCACCGAACCGTCGGCGAGGTCGACGGCGTGCACGCGCCGGTCCTCACCGCGCAGGTACGCCTCCGCGGAGTCGACGGCGAGCGACAGCCCCGCGGTCCCGCCGGACCAAGGGGTGCTCCACAGTTGCGCGGCCTGCGCGGGGCGCAGCGCGCGGAACTCGCCGCCGCCGAGGACGAAGAGGACACCGTTCTCCAGGACCGCGGTGTCCCCCGGGCTGATGTCGCGGTGCACGAGACCGCCGTTCTCGGCGGCGCGGACGACGTACGAGCCGACCTCGGCGGTCCCGGGCCGGAAGCGGGCGCAGAGCACCCAGCCGCGGTCCACCGCCGTGACGATGGAGTCCTCCGCGTCGTCGTGCCAGAGGAGTTCACCTGTCCGCGGGTCGAGGGCGCGCATCGGTTCGCGGCCGTCGCCGCTCAGGTAGACCGCGCCCGCGTCGTCCCGGGTGAACGCGGTGCGGCGCGGCTCCCTGCGGTTCCACAGCAACTCGCCGGTGGCCGGGTCGAGTCCGAAGATCTCGGTGTGCCCGCCGATCGCGGCGAGGACGCCCGCGGCCGGCTCGAAGACCGCGTGCAGGCGGAACGCCCGTTCCGCACGGGCGAGTCGGGAGGTGCCGCGAGCCCACAGACCGCGCGCGGCGGCGACGTCGGTACGCCAGCGCTCGGTCCCGGTGGCGGCGTCCAGCAGGGCGAGGCGGGTGCCCTGGGTGACGTGGACGTGCCCGTCCCGCGGTTCGCCGACGATGCGCCAGCCGGGCTTGCTCCACACCGGTTCACCGGTCGCGGGGGCCAGCGCGACAAGGCTGTCACCCCCGGCGAAGACGAGCCCGTCGGACATGAAAAGGCTCTGCACACCGGGGACTTCGCGCGTCCAGAGGCACTGCGCCCCCAACGCGGCGGCCTGGTCGGGGGAGGGAGAGGCGGATAACCCGGGGGTGGCGACGGCGGGGTGCCCGGGGCCGCCGGACGCGCCGTGCCCGTCATGTGCGCGGTGCTCGCCGTCGCGGGAGTCGTGCGCGGAACTGCCGACCGACCCGCGAGCGTCGTCGCGCGTGGCACTGCCCTTGACGACGTCGGCCGTATCGCGGGCTGCGCCGCGCGCGGTGTCTGCTGCGGCGTCGCCGTAACCGTCGCGCGTGGCACCACGGGACTTGTCGTGGACTGCGTCGCCGGCGCTGTCGTGCCTGGAACTGCTGCCTGAGCCGCGGGCGCCGGCGCGCGCGGCGTCTGCGGCGGCGTCGCGCGCGGTCGCGAGCTGACCGGCGTCGTGCGCGAGGCCGTCTTCCGGGACGAGTCGAGGCCCGGATTCCCGCTCCCGGGCGTCCGGCGTCGGCCCTGCGGTCCGCCGCCCGCGGCCACCCGCCGCGGCGCTTCCCGCGCCCGCGGAGCGCTTCCCGGCCGGCTTCGGCCCGGTCGTGGACGTCCCGGTCTCGGTGGCCGGCGCGGCCGGCACGACGGCGGCGGTGGCCTGTCCGACCGCCGTGCCCTGCCGGGTCCGCGGGATCGCCCCCAGGGCCGGGGCACCGCCCGCCGGCCCCATCGCGGCGGGTGCGCGCGGGGGATGCGGCAGTGCCGCGTCCGAGCCGGTCGGCGGTTCGTCCTGCCCGATGCCCTCCGCGTGCGCGCTGATCACCCGTCGCGCGGCCCTCGGCAGGTGCGTCGCCAGTTCGCCGCCGGGGCGGCCCAGTTGGGCGACGACCTGCGCGACAGTCGCCCGCGACTCCGGCACCGGGTCGAGCAGCCGCGCGGCCAACTGCGCCACACCGTCCGGGAGATCCGCCGTCGGAACGTCGGCCAGCACGTCCCGCGGATCCGGCCCCTCCGGCAGGTGCCCGCGAACGCACAGAATCAGCAACACACCCAGCGCGTAGGCGTCCGCCGCCAATGTGGCCTCCGCACCGCCCTCCGGGGGCGCGAACGCCGGGCCGGTCAGCGGCACCGCCGCGCCGCCGGACCGCGCCGAACCGCCGAACACGCGGGCCAGCCCGCCGTCCACGAGCTGCGCCGTGCTGACGGTCAGCAGCACGTTGCCGGGCGTCACGCCACCGTGCGGCAGCTCCGCGTCGTGCATGGCGGCGAGGCCGCGGGCGACACCGGCGACGATGCGCAGCGCCGCGTGCGGCAGCGGGCCGCCCGCGGCAAGGACCTCGACGAGCGAGGCGCCGGGGACGTACCGGCGTGCGTACCAGGGCCGGACGTCGTCCGCCCGCCAGTCCACGATGCGCCCGGCGCCGAGGTTGCGCACGCGCGAGAGGTCGCCCATGACCCCGGCGAACCGCGTCGCGAAGTCCGGGTCGGCGCGCAGCAGGTGAGGGTGGGTCACTTTGACGGCCAACCGTTTGCCCTGCGGCGTCCTGGCCATGAACACCCGGCCGAATCCACCCGTGCCCAGCACGCCGACCAACTCGTGGTCGCCCAGGCGGTGCGGATCCCCCGGTTCCAGGTCACGCATGGCGAAGACGCTATCCGACGGACGGGGCATGCCACATCCGCCTCGGCCGCCGGACACGCCGCTCGTCACCGCGCCGGACCACCGGTACCCTGTCTGACGTGCGAACTTTCCGCCCGGGCAAGGAAGCCGACCTCGAAACGATCATCACACTGGAGGCCGAACCGGACGCGGCCCGCTGGCTGTGCGAGATCGGGCGCACCTGGCATGCCCTGGCGCTGGCCGACCCCGCGCAGGAGCACGTGGTCGTGCTCGCGGACGACCGGGTCGTGGGGTTCGGTGTGCTCGCCGGGCTCGCCCGGGAGGACAAGGCCGTCGAGGTGCGCCGCATCGTGGTCGGTCCCGCGCATGCCGGACGCGGGCACGGGCGGGCGCTGCTGCGGGAGTTGGTGGGCCGGGCGTACGCGGTCCACGGCGCGCGGCGCGTCTGGCTCGACGTCAAGGCGGGCAACGACCGCGCCCACGGCCTCTACCTGGACGAGGGGTTCGTCGACGAACCCGACGCCGGGGCCGCGCCGTTCGTCGAGGCGGACGGGACGGTCACGCCGCTGATCGTGATGGGCCATGCGCCGGGGCTCGCACGGTTCGGCGCCGAGTTCCAGGAGGTCGTGGTCGACTGCGCGGAGCCGTACCGCCTCGCGGTGTTCTGGGCGCGGGTGTTGGGCGGCGAACCGGTCGGCCGGGACGCGTCCTGGGCGTACGTCGATCCGCCCGGCAGGCCGCGCGTCGCCTTCCAGCGCGTGCCGGAGGGCAAGTCCGGCAAGAACCGGCTGCATCTGGACGTCTCCGTGTCCGACATCCCCGCCGCCACCCGCGCGGTCGAACTCCTGGGCGCGGTACGCCTGGGCGGCATCGTCCGGGACGACCAGGGCGCCTTCCAGGTCCTGCGCGACCCCGAGGGCAACGAGTTCTGCCTCGTCGGCGACTGAGCGGCGCGTCCCGCCGCCGTTCGCCGAGCCAACGGGCAGGCGGACGGGCGCGCACCCGGGCAACGGGGCAGCGGGGCGAGGGCAGACAGGCAACCGGGCAGACGGGCGAACGGCCCCGGGGAATGTGAGGGGAGTACCGCAGCATCGCGGCGCCGGGCTCCAATAGCGTCCTGCGGGGGCGGGATCCACGGGCGCGCAGACGCGTCGCCGGGGTCCCGGCGCGCCCTGTGCGCGAACCGCCCCTCATCCATCGACTCACGGGGAGTTCCACCATGCCTGGACGAAGCAGATCCGCGCGCCTGCGCAGCGGGGCCGCCGCCGCCGGACTCGTCGGCGCGCTCGCCCTCACCTCGACCGCCTGCGGAGTCATCGACAAGGACAAGAAGAAGAACAAGAGCACGTCGACGCCGAAGGCGGGCGCGCCCGTCAAGGCGCCGGACGACGACGACCCGCCCGCCGCGCCGGTACCGAACGCACCCGTGCCGCAGGCGACTCCGAAGACCACGGGCGGTCCCGTGACGATGCCGGAGGTGTGCGCCGTACTCCCGGTCGACGCGGTCTCCCCCGTGCTGGGCACGACCGTGGTGTCGAAGCCCGACAACATCCCCTTCACCTGCGACTACCGCGGCCCGGACGGCAAGTCCGTCCTGTCGACCACCCGCACGATGGTCACGGTGTTCAAGGCGGGCGACGACATCGCGCCGATCGAGGAGGCGGTCGCCGAGAACAACGGCACCCGCATCGACGCGGAGGTGGGCGTACCCGCCGCCGTCTACACCCGGGGCACGCTGAAGACGCTGATCCTCATGGTCGAGCTCGACGCCAAGAACCTGTTGAAGGTCACCATCGCGCCCGAGGGCACCGCCAAGAACCTCGACCAGGCCAAGCTGGTGGCACTCGCGAAGTCCGTTGTCACCACGGTCGGCTGACGAGGCGACATAACGCAGGGACCAATCCGTCGGCACACCCGTCGCGACGTGCCGTCCGGCGGCCCGCCGTCGGGGCGATCGGCCCGGGACGACCCGCGCCGCGTGACCGCGATCAGGCGGCGTTGGGGTGGGCGGCCGACCTGGGACCCATGGCGTTGACGCGCTCGGGCGGGCGGAGCCGCACCATGCGGCGGGTGCCCCAGAGGCGGTCGTAGGCGTACGTCATATGGATCCCCGCGCTCAGCACCGCTCGGCGGGCGCGCGACCAGTTGAGCAGAGTCCCCATCCGTGCCATCACCGCGAGGCTGACGTCGCGGTTGACCTTGATCTCGGCGCGGGCGGTCTTCTGGAGGGCCCGCTTGACCGCCGTTCCGCCGCCCGCCGCGGTGCGCCGCAGCAACTCCTCGTGGCAGTACGCGAGGTGGTTCTCCTCGTCGTCGCAGATCATCCGGATGCCGCGGCCGATATCGGGGTCGTCGCCGAGGTAGCGCCGCAGCAGGCGCATGTCCTCGGCGGCGCGCTGCTCGGTGACGCGCGAGTGCACGAGGTATTCGACGATGTCGGCGTCGGTCATCGGCTCGTCGCGGCGCAGGCGCTCGTGGGCGAGGCCGATGCCCTGGCGTTCGAGCAGCATGCAGTAGTCGGCCTCCGGCGGCACCTCGACCGGGTCGAGGCCGCGTCGGTGGAGCATGGCGTTGAAGATGCGCCCGTGCTTGTCCTCGTCGGCGCCGTGCCGCGCGACCTTGGGCGCGAGCTCCGGGTCGGGGACGAGCGCGGCGATCCGCCCGTTCTCCCAGCCGCCCTGGCTCTCGCCCTTGGCCGCGATGCTGCAAAACAGGCGGAACGCGTCGTCGTCCCGGTGGATCTCCTGAAGAATGCCGCGTGCGCTGAGCATGGTCGGCCACCCTTCCCCGCAGGTACCGCATAACCACAAATTGACCGCAGACAGCAACAACGGTAACGCAACCCTGAGTGACTGTCCTGTCAACGCTCCGTGGCCGAAACCTTACTCTCAGCCCATCGCGGCGCCTTCGGCCTGCTCGGGGCGGGTCTCGGGGCGGGCGCGGCCGGGTACGGCGGCGGGCGGCCCGGGCCGGTTCCCGCGCACCAGCAGGATGACGAGGAGGCCCGCGGCGAGGCCGACCGCGCCGGACATGAGGACGACGGCGTCCAGGCCCGAGGCGTACGCCGAATCGGCGGCGCCCGGCGGCAGCCCGGCCTCGCCGCCGCGCTCGGTGAGGCGGGTCGCCGCGGCGTGCGCGCCGGCGACGTCCGCGTCGCGCAGGACGCCTTCGGCGCGACCCTGGAACACCACCCCGGTCACCGCGACGCCGAGGGCGAAGCCGAGCTGGCGGAACGTGTTGAGCGCGCCGCCCGCCATCCCGGCCCGCTCCGGCGGCACGGTGGTGAGGATCGCCGAGGCCAGCGCGGGTGTGCCGAGGCCGACGCCGACGCCCGCGGTGAGCAGACCGGGCAGAAGGACCGTCCAGTCGGATCCGGCGTCGATGCGGGTGAGGAGGAGGCCGCCGGCGCCGATGAACAGCAGTCCGCCGCCGATCGTCCAGCGCGCCGGGACCTCGTGCAGCAACCGCCCTGCGGCGCCCGCGACCACGAACGCGACGACGGCCAGCGGCGCGAGCATCAGTCCCGCGCGCACCGGGCTGTTGCCGAGGTGTGTCTGAAGCCACAGGGACACCTGCGGCATCCACGCGAACGCGGCGATCTGGAGGGCGAGTCCGGCGACCAGGATGCCGGTGAAGGAGCGGTCGCGCAGCAGCCGCAGGTCGAGCATCGGCGCGGCGGCGCGGCGCTCGACGACCGCGAACAGCACCACGGCGAGGGCGGCCACGGCGAAGGCGGCGCGGACCGTGCCGTCGTCCCAGCCGTGTTCGCCGGCCCGGATGAAGGCGTACGTCAGCGCCCCGGCGGCGAGCGTGAACACCGCCGCGCCCGGGACGTCGACCCGCGTCGTCCGGTCGCCGTGCGACTCGCGCAGCAGGCGCAGCGCGAGGACCAGGGCGGCGGCGCCGACCGGCAGGTTGACCAGGAAGATCGCCCGCCAGCCGACGTGTTCGGTCAGCAGCCCGCCGAGCACCGGGCCGAGGGCGGCGGAGGCACCGGCCACCGCGCCCCAGATCCCGAAGGCGACACCGCGGTCGCGGCCCTGGTACGCGTCCCCGATGAGCGCGATGGCCGTCGCCAGCATCGCCGCCCCGCCGACGCCCTGGACGACGCGCGCGGCCACCAGCGTCCCGGTGCCGGGAGCGGCGCCGCACAGCAGCGAGGCGGCGGTGAACACGACGAGGCCGACCGCGTACACGCGTTTGCGTCCCACGATGTCGGCCAGCGCGCCGACGCCGAGCAGCAGGGCGGCGAGGGCCAGGGCGTAGGCGTCGACGACCCATTGCAGGTCGGCGTAGGTGGAGTCGGTGTCGTCGGCGATGTCCGGCAGCGCGACGAGCACGACGGTGGTGTCGACGAGGAGCATGAACGCCCCGAGGCATACCGCTATGAGCGGTCCCCATTTGCGCATGGTGTGGTCCCGTTTCTGGGTGATGGGCCGGTACGCCGCCACGTTCGCTCCGCCTTGTGGGGCCATCCAGCCACCGGCGGAATTCGCCCGGAATCCGCCACGGCTAGGCTTCTGTGGATGGAAACCTCCACACCGGTGCGGTCGGCCGTGGTCCTCGACGACATCGACCGTGCCGTCATCCACGCGCTGGAGATCGACGGCCGCGCGCCGTTCGCGCGGATCGCCGGAGTCGTCGGCGTGTCCGAGCAGACCGTGGCCCGCCGCTACCGCCGCCTGCGGGGAAGCGGGGTGGCGCGCGTCGTCGGCCTCGCCAACCCGCGCCGTCTCGGCCTGACAACGTGGGTGGTGCGGATCCGCAGCACGCCGGACGCGGCGTTCGCCATTGCCGAGGCGCTGGCGAGGCGGCCCGACACGTCGTGGGTCGAACTGACCTCGGGCGGTACGGAGATCAGTTGCGTGGCGCGGCTGCGGGGCACCGCCGATGCGGACCACCTGCTGCGGCACACGCTTCCGCGTACCCCCAAGGTCGTGGACATCACCGCCCAGTGCGTGCTGCACATCGCCCACGGCGGGCCGCTGAGCTGGCGGGAGAAGGCAGCCTGGCTGACGCCCGATCAGGTCGCGGCGCTGGACCCCGGTTACGGGCTGTGGAACCTCGCGGACGACGGCGAACCGACGACGGTGGAGCCGACGGAGGCGGACGTACGGCTGTTGGCGCAACTCGGGCGCGACGGGCGCTCGGGCTACGCCGAGTTGGCGTCCGCGACCGGGCAGTCGGAGTCGTGGGCCAGGCGGCGCCTGGACGAACTGCGCCGCGAGCGGCTGCTGTTCTTCGAACTGGACGCGGATCCGGCGGCGCTCGGCCACCGCACGACCGCGGCGTTGCGGATGTCCGTGCCGCCGACGCACCTCGCCGAGGTGCTGGCGGAGCTGAGCCTGCACCCGGAGGTCGTGTTCGCCGCCGCGACGACGGGCGCGACGAACGTCATCGCGGTGGCGTGCCTGCGGGACGAGGCGGAGCTGTACCGGTACCTGACGACGCGGATCGCGGCGCTGACCCGGGTCACGTCGGTGGAGACCACCACGGTGTTCCGGCTCCTCAAGCGCGAGGGCGCGATCCTGACCGCGCCGCGCCGGCCGGGCGGGGGCGGCGGGGCGGCGGGATAGCCGGCAGGGGGCCGCGGCGGCTCGGACGGCCGCGGTCCGGCGTCCGTGCCCCTCGGATGCGACGGCGATGTGGTGTACAACGGTTCGACTGATCACGTCCGGGGAGGTTCGCGGTGGTGTTCGACCGGCAGGAAGTGGAGAGCGAGTTCGCCCGCTGGTGGTCGATCGGCAACGCCGGTGAGGACTGGGCCTCCTGGGCGCGGCTGTACACCCCTGACGCGTACTACATCGACCACTTCTGGGGCCTGCTGCACGGGCCGGACGAGATCGACCTGTGGATCCACGCGGTGATGAAGGGCGTGCCGGAGATCTACGGCGTGCTGGACTGGTACACGATCGAGAACGAGATCGTCACGTTCCATTACCGGAACCGCCGGGACAATCCGTCCGACGAGGGGCCGCCGTACTGGGACTTCGCGGGGCTCACCGTGCTCTGGTACGCGGGCGACGGGCTGTGGTCGAAGGAAGAGGACTTCTGGGACCGCACCGGCGCCCGGAACACGAGCATCGAATACGCGGCCGCGTGCGAGCGCGCCGGCCTGACCGAACCGCTCCAGCGCATGACCCGGCGCCACTGGCCCGAATCCCCTTCGTGGGCACGCCACGACGCACCGCCGTCCCCCTCCTGGCTGACCCGCGACACCGTCCCCGGCATCACCAAGCCCCGCGAACTCCGGGACCTGTTGGCCCCTTTGCGCGCCTGACGGCTTGAGCGCCCGAAACGCGTCCGTGAGTTGCCCGTCCCCTTCAAGAGCCGCATCCAAATGGCGCGATGGAAAGTACGTAAACCGCCGAAGGGGCCGGTGAATTGTCGGGGTGTCACCTGCTTGCGTCAACCTGAGCGCGCACCGAACGTAGCTCAGTCGACTTACAGGGGAACACTGCGTGAGCACCGACGAACTGGTCACGCATGTCGTCGCCGGTACCGCCGTCATCGTCGCGCTGAGCCATCTGCTCAGATCCGCGGCGCGGAAGATGCGGCAGCCTGCCGTGATCGGCCAGATCCTGGCGGGACTCGCCCTGGGGCCGAGCCTGCTGGGGCGTCTGCCGGGCGGGTTCATGGACACGCTGTTCCCCGCACAGGTGCTCCCCTACCTGTCGGTGGTCGCGCAGATCGCCCTCGTGCCCTTCCTGTTCGCCGTCGCGTGCGAGCTGGACCTGCGCGTGCTGCGGGAACGGCGGCGGGCCGTTCCGGCGGTGGCGGTGTGCGGGTTCGTGCTGCCGATGCTGCTCGGCGGTGGTGCCGCCTTCGCGATCGCGCCGCTGTACACCCCGCCCGGCGGAACCGTGGGCGGCAACGCGGGGTTCATCCTGTTCATGGCCGTCGCGATGGCCGTCACGGCCGTCCCGGTGCTGGCGAGCATCATCCGCGAGCGCGGGGTCGCGTCGACCGTCGCGGGCGTCGTGTCCATGACCGCGGCGGGCGTCATCGACGCGGTCGGCTGGCTGGTCTTGGCCGCGGCCGTTATGGCGGGCGGCAGTTCGGGGCAGGAGCACCTGTCCCTGCCCGCGACGACGGTGCTCTTCGTCGCCTACATGGCGGCGATGCTGTTCGCCGTACGCCCGGCCCTGCACCGCTGGCTGGCCCGCCCCGACGCGGTTCCCGGCGGAGACCTCCCGGTCGTCGCGGCACTCGCGATGGCCTCCGCCTGGGCCACGTCCGCGCTCGGACTGCACGTCATCTTCGGCGCGTTCGTCGCGGGGCTCATCATGCCGCGCGGCGCGAACGGCGAGCCGGACGCGACGCTCGTACGCCCGCTCCAGGACAGCGGCACGCTCCTGCTGCCCGTCTTCTTCATGGTCAGCGGACTCTCCGTGGACATCGGCGCGCTGACCGGACGCGACCTCGCGCTGCTCGGCATCTGCACCGCCGTGGCGGTCGTCGGCAAGATCGGCGGCGGCTACCTCGGCGCGCGCATCGGCGGAATGCCGTCCCGCGAAGCCGCCGTCGTCGGCGTCATGCTCAACACTCGCGGGCTGACCGAGCTGATCGCCCTCAACATCGGCCTGCAAAGCGGTCTGATCGACCAGTCCCTCTACACGGTGCTGGTCCTCGTCGCGCTGATCACCACGGTGTCCACCGGCCCGATCCTGACCCTGCTCCGCTTCCCCGGCCCCGCCACGGCAACCGCCACCGTCCCGGCGGAATCCCCGCTCCCGGCCCACACCACCCCGGATCCGGCCACCGACCCCGTCGCCGCCCCACCCGGCACCTCGGACGCCAAGGCGTAGCGCGGAACTGCACCGCGAACGGGGGCACTTGCGTACCGCCGCCAGTGTGGCGTCGCCGATGGTGCGCAGCCGGGCGGGCGGTGCGTCTGCTGTGAGCAGATCTGCCGTGGGCAGATACCGGGACCGCCCGGCTCCGGTGTCGCCCATGGTGGAGGCATGAGCGAAAACGGCAAGCCTCCGATGTTCCACGACCGCATGCGGCGTGACCTGTACGACCAGCGCGTCCTGGTCCTGGACGGCCCGCTGGACGACGACAACGGCACGCTGCTGACCACCCAGTTGATCACCCTCGCAACCGCCGACCCGACCGCCGACATCGCCCTGTGGATCCACTCCCCCGGCGGCTCGGTGCCGTCCATGCTGGCGATCCGCGACGTCATGCGGGTGATCCCGTGCGACGTGTCGACGCTGGCCCTCGGAATCGCGTACAGCGCGGGGCAGTTCCTGCTCTCCGCCGGCACCCGGGGCAAGCGCCGCGCGATGCCGCACGCGCGCGTCCTCATGCACCAGGGGTCGGCCGGCATCGCCGGGACCGCCGTCGACATCGAGTTGCAGGCCAACGACCTGCGCCACACCCGCGACACGGTGCTCGGGCTGATCGCCCAGGACACCGGGCAGCCGGTCGAACAGGTCTTCGAGGACTCGCTGCACGACCGCTGGTACACGGCGCAGGAAGCGCTCGACTACGGCTTCATCGACACCATCGTCGACGCCTTCGACACCATCGCCCCCGGCGCCAAGTCCGCGTCGGGCACCGGATTCCAGGGAGGCCCGCGATGAGCACCTACACGATCCCGAACGTCATCGCCAAGAACTCGCGCGGCGAACGCATCATGGACGTCTACTCGCACCTCCTCGCCGAGCGGGTGATCTACCTGGGCACCGGCATCGACGCGGGCGTCGCCAACGCCCTGGTGGCCCAGATGCTGTTCCTGGAGGCCGACAACCACGAGCAGGACATCCAGCTCTACATCAACTGCGAGGGCGGCGACCCCAGTGCGATGCTCGCGGTCTACGACACCATGCGGTACGTCCGCTCCGACATCGCCACGACGTGCGTCGGGCAGGCCGTCGGCATCGGCGCGGTCCTCCTCGCCGCCGGGGCCGAGGGCAAGCGCGCCGCTCTGCCGCACGCGCGCGTCGTCCTGCACCAGCCTGCGGCACAGGGGCGCGGCGCGATCCCCGACCTGATCCTCCAAGCCGACGAGGTGGTGCGGGTGCGGGCGGACATCGAGCGCATCCTGTCCCGGCACACCGGGCAGAGCACCGCGGCGCTCCGCGCCGACACGGACCACGACCGGGTCTTCACCGCCGCCGGGGCCAAGGAGTACGGCCTTGTCGACCAGGTCATCGCGGAGCGGTGAGCCGCGGGTCGGGAGTCTGCCGGACGGCGCACCCGCGTGACGGCACACTCGCGCGGGTCACCGCCCGGGAACACCGGTCGGCGCCGCGCGCGATGTGGCGGCGGTGGGTCAGACGGCCAGGGCGTACGCCGCCTGGCAGGTGGGCGCCCGGCGTACCGCGGACGCGCGGACGGCCGGCGCGGCACTCCGCAGCCGCTCGCTCACCGCGAGGGTCAGGTCGACCAGCGTCACGTCGAGGGCCCCCGCGAGCGCGGCGATCATCTCGCTCGACGGCTCCTTGATGCCACGCTCCACCTCGGAGAGGTACTGAGGGGACACCCCGGCACGGCCCGCGGTCTCCACAAGGGTCTCCCCGCGCTCATGGCGCAGCGCCCGGAACCGGTCGCCGAGAACATGGCGCCACAACGGCTCCCCCTCCGGCGCGCCCGCCCGCCGCGGGGCGGATCTGCCCGGCGCGGTCTCGTCACCGTCCCGCCGGTCGGCGCCGGGCCGGTCGACCACAGGCCGAACGACGCCGGGCCCGTCGGGGCCCGGCCGGTCGACAGCGGCTCGGTCGGCGGTGAACCGGTCGGCGATCCCCGGCTCAACGGTCGTCGGTTCGGCGGTGGACGGGAACAGCGGAACAGTCTCGGCCATACCCCACTGTAAGCAGCCCACCGCCGCCGCCCGGGGCTTGTACGCCCCCAGCGGAATCCCTCACATCAAACCGAATGGTTCATCTTCGGGGCGAGTTGGGGTTCCAAGGGAGGTCCTGGCCTGGGTGCTGTCGGTGGCACTGTGCTCGCTTGCGAGGTGGGGGCGAGGGTCCGGGACGCACGTCGGGTATCGGGGTGTCCGAGTATCGGGGTGTCCGGTTGTCCGGGTATCGGGGCGTCGAGGTGTCGGGTGTCGGGTGTCGGTCCGATGGTCCGCGGGCCGAGGAAGCGGAGGGTGACGCGCGTCGGTCGTTGCTGCCGGGGGCGGTCTGCCCCGCGGCGCCTCGCCTACATACGCACCTGGAGGAACGTCACCGACCACGGTGCTCCGTCCGCGCGGGCCAGCGCGACCATCACGGTGTGCGTACGCGGAACGCCGACCCACCCGTCGCGCCCCGTCGGCGTGACGGTGACCTGGAGCGTGTGCACGGACGTCGCCGTGGTGTCCGGCGGTCTGCCCATCTCGTCGGCAAGTTCCGCCGTCACCGCCAGGTACGCCCGGTGACCCGCCCACTCGCGCCACTCGGCCCCCGGCCCCGCGACCGGCGCGTCGCGGCGCAGCTGGGCCGCCAACTCCGGTGCCAGATAAGGCCCGGCACGCAGCGAGGCCTCGCGTTCGCTCGCATCCGTGGTGGTGTCCGAGGCCCACATCGTGACCACCGCCGCCCGCGCGGTGGACGCGGCGTCCGAACGGTCGACCGTGCCCACGTCGGGCACACCGGGCGGCGCCGAAACGGCGCTGCGCACCGGCAACGGCTGCGCGGGGGCGGTCAACCCGGGCGACGGCACCGCGGGCGGCGCGGATGTCGCTCCGCGACCGGGGTCGCCCGGCACCGTGGTCGGACCGCCGCTGCCCGACCCCCCTGCCGGGGGAAACGGCGGCACGCTCCCGGTCACCGCTCCCGGCACAGGGAACTCTTCTGCGGCAAAGGCCGATTCACCGTTCGACGGAGCCGACGCGGGCGTGGACGCCCCCGCCGAACACGCGCAGAGGCCGATCGCCGATACGACCACGGCGACGAGCGCGGCGCCCGCCCTACCGCCGCCGGTCCCGACCAGGCTCCGGTCGCTGTTCCGGTCCCAACTCTGCGACCCGCGCCTGGGCCGACGCTCGGCCCCCTTCCCGTTCCCGGCCGCATTCTCGGCCGCACGCCTGGCCTCGCTGTCGGCCCGGCACTTGACCTTGTTCTCGGCGGCGCTCTCGGCCCCGCCCCCGACCCCACCCTCCACGCCCCTCATTTCGGCGGCGTGTAGTCGGTGACGGTGTACCGGCGGATCATCCAGTCCTTGTTGTCGTAGATGGACGCCTGGGCGATCCGGACGTGCAGCGGATCCTGCGGGGCCTCGATGATCTGGTTGTTGCCGATGTAGATCGCAATGTGGCTGTACACGCTCGTCCCCCTGTCCCGGTAGGCGATCACGTCGCCGGCCCGCATGTCGTTGCGCGCCACCGGCGCCCCGTACTGCGCCTGGGCGTTCGCGGGCGGGCTCATGATCAGCCGTTTGCCCTCGGGCAGATGCTTGGTCGCCTGGTAGAACACGTACTGCACGAGGCCGGAGCAGTCGAAGCCCGTCTCCCCCGCCGCGTTCGGAGTCGCCCGCGAGCCCTTGTCCGGGCCGTTGATGCTGCCCCCGCCCCAGACGTACGGAAGCTTGAGCTGCGCGTGCGCGATCCGCAGCACGTTGCCCACGAAGTCCCCCGCGGCCACCTGGTCGGGAACCGGCGCGGGCAGCGGGGCGCTGTACTTCTCCATCAGCCGCAGGATCTTGGCCACGTACTTCTGCGTCTCGGGGTACGGCGGTATCCCCCGGTGCACGCGGACGCCGCACGGCCCGGCGTTGTACGCCGCGAGTACCAAGTCCAGGACCTCGCCGCGCACTTCACCGGCGACGGGCGGCATCATCAGCCGGCCCTGGGCCTCGCTCCAGCACCGCAGCCGCCACGTGCCGCTCTGCATCTGCTTGATCTCGGCGGCGAGTTGGCAGTCGTAGCGGCCCTGGGCCATGATCGCGTCGGCCGGGTCGAAGGGGCTCACCCCGTTGCCGTTCTCGTCGCGGCCGAACGTGGCCCACGTCCCCGGCATGAACTGGCTGATCCCCTGCGCGCCCGCGCTGCTCACCGCTTTCGGGTCCCACGCCGACTCGGCCTCGATCTGGGCGGCTATCACCGCGGGCGGGATCTCCGCGCACATGGAGCCCGCCTTCTCGACCCAGGACCGGTGCGCGACCGGGACCACGTCCACCGCCAGCGCGCCCGAACGCCCGGTGCTGACACTGCGTTCCGCCTCCGCCTCCCGGAACGCCTCGGCCGCTTCCGGAATCCACGTGCACGACCCGAGGAAGAACGCGACGACGGTGAGCACGCCGAGGAAGGGCCCCGCCATGAGCATCGCCCGCATGGCGTCAGCCGTCGCCGAGTGACTTCTCCCTGCCCAGCGCGGCACCCTGGGACGGTGCCCGGGCCGGGGCACTGACGAGCGCGGCGATGGGACGGCGAATCTCGGAGGCGACCTTGGCGCCGACATCTCCCGCCGAGGTGACCAGTTGCGTCAGCCCTGCCACCGCCACGGTGACCATGGGCGCGGTGCCTTCGTGGATGCCGGACATCAGGGGGTCTCCTTCGGGTCAACGGGCAGTGCCGCCACACGTGTTCGAGGCAAGGAGCAATTCAGGTGAACAGGAAGAACTGGGCCAACGCCGTGGACGAGCCCGCGAGCACCGAGGCCGTCAGCACGATGAAGGCGCCCTGGGCGGTCTCGCCGATCCCCCGGGACCAGGCGAGCGCGAGGCGTCCGGCGGAGATGACGATGCCCACCACGCTGGCGCTGAGCGCGATCCACGTCCCGATGGACAGCAGTTCGCCCAGGGGTTTGGTGACGCCCTCGGGCGCGCTGAAGTCGGTGCGGTGGTAAGTGTTGGAGTCCACCCGCGGCTTGACCCGGTACGCACCGCTCAGCACCGGGTTGTCGGTGTCGCACTGCGCGATGACCGCACCGTCCTGGGCATCGTTGTACGGCGGGACGTTCTGCGGGTCCGAGCGGGCCAGGTCCTCGATCAGCCTCCGCCACTGCGTGCACACCCCCTGCGCCCGCTCGGTCCGCAGGCCGTGCAGGTTGAGACACTGCCGCCGCTCCAGGCCGTTGCCGCCGCGGAAGGTGTCGCAGGGCTCGTCGCGGAGCTTCCCGAAGTCGACGCTGCCGTCCGGTGAACCGTTACGGGCCGCCCAGCGGCCGAGGCTCATGTCGTCGTCCTTGTCGTTGACCCAGTCGCTCTCCCGGATGGTCGGGCGGAATCCGCCGCCCTGCTTGCCGTTGCGGCAGTACCAGAGGAACCGGCTGCCCGCGGTGTCCTCGGGCACGTAGAACGAGTCGTCGCGACCGGCGCACTCGTGCATGTCGTCGTCGGCCGGCAGCAGTGCGGGGCGGACGGTGGAGGCCGCGTACCCCGTCGCCGCGTACCCCGGAGCCGCATGCCCCGATGCCGCGTGCCCCGTCGCCGCATGGGCGGCCGCGGGCCACGCCACCGGCGCCGCGGCGAGCACGCCGACCGCCAGCGCAGCCCCGGCACGCCTCACTTGGCCCACCGCCGGTTCGTGTCGTTGATGGCGAGTTCGGCCTGCGTGAGGGTGACCGCGACCGGGATGCCCGGGCGGCCGCCGACCTTGACCATGAACTTGCCGAGCCCGGGAGGCGCGGCCTTGCGCCCGGTTCCGGCGTCCCACGACGGCGGGGTCGCCCAGTCGACGATCATGCGCTGCTCGGCGTCCGTCATCCCGACGACGTCGGTCAACTGCGGCATCTCGGCGCGGGGCAGGCCGCCGCAGATGACCATTCCGGCACGCTCGACGAAGCCCTTCGCCTTCATGCGGTCCTCCTCGGCGCTGAGCGCGACGAGGTCGGACATGGTGTGCGTGATCATGGCCATGCCCACGCCGCGCTGCCGGTTGAGGCGGGTGAGGGCGTCGACGCGGTCGACCAGGCCGCGGCCCGCGCGGAGCACGCGCCACAGCTCGTCCAGGATCACGAAGTAGTTCCGCTGCGGTTCGAGCCCGGCGTCGGCCAGCGACTGCGCCACCGAAATGGCGCCGAAGCCGTACGTCCAGCAGGCCAGCAGCGCCGCGGCCTGCAATTGCATCTCGCTGTCGTCGATGCTGCTGATGTCGAAACAGACCGGCCGGTCGCGGCGCATCGGCTCGGTGGTGGGCTTCGAGAACATCGTGCCCATGCGCCCGCCACCGACCAGCCCGACGAGCGAGGCCTCCAACTCCTCGGTGATCGCCTGGTACCGCGTCAGGTCGTCGCGGTCCAGGGCCGCGGCCCGGACCTCCGGCGGCGCGGACCGGATGACCGCGAGCAGGTCCGCCAACACCGGTACGCTGTCGTGCCGTTCGTCCAGCACCCGCAGCGCGGTGTTGAGGATCGTCTCCTCGCGGTCGCTCGGCGCGTGGCCGCGCAGCACGGTGATGAGGGACGCCACGGCGTTGAGCCGCCGCCCGTGCGCCTCGGCCAGCAGCACCTGGCGGGCGGACGCGGGCAACCGCGGTGCCGCGTCGACGACTTCGCCCGGGTCGAGGATGTTGAGGTAGCCGCGGCCGTGTCCGAGCGTGATGACCTGGCCGCCGAGTGCGTGGATCAGGTCGACGTAGTCGGGCTTGAGGTCGCCGAACACCAGCGGCTGCACGCCGTACCCGGACAGGCCCAGCGCCTGCCGCCGGACGAACGTCGACTTACCCAACCCCGGTTTGCCGAGCACGAATTCGCTCGGATTGAGGATGAGGTTGGCGCGCTGGAACCAACTGATCGGATCACAGCACAGCGTGGCGGCGCTGGTGAGCGTGTGGCCGATCGGCACGCCGGTGATGGGGGTTCCCGAGCCCGCTCCGAACGGCCAGAGCCCGCAAGCCTGTACGGTCGTCGCACGCCACTCGGGGGCGGCCTCCACGTAGGCCGCGGAGCCGTGCCCCCAGCCCTCCCGCCCGCGCGCCGGGGGGACGGGCAGGTCACCCGGCGTCCCGTCGGCGACCGCGCCTCCGGCCGCCGCGTCACGCTTGCGGCCGCTCCTACGCCAACCCCGTCTCGCGCGCCCCGTCGGCGTCGCTTCGAAGGCGGTCACATCGCCTCCCTGAGCTTCTGCGGTACGTGCAGGTGTGCCGGCAGCACCAGGCCGAGCGGCAGGGTCGCGGCGAACGCGGTGGCCTGCGCGCCGAGGACGCGGCGCATCAGGATCCGCGACGACGCCGCGAGACTGTCCACCGTCGACGCGGCCAGCTTCATCGCCTCGGCGGAGTCGACGGTCGCGGTGACGAACAATCCGAAGCGCACCACCCCGGCGCCGGTGGCCTCCTCGTGGGCGGCCTGCTCGGCGGCGCGTACCGCCACCGAGTCGCGGGCGTTGGGGATCTTGGCCTGCTTGGCTTTGAACATCGCGTCCTTGCGGTCGCGTTCGACCAGCTGCGCGGCGGTGCCGGGGTCGTGCGGCCGGTAGACCAGCGTGACGCGCTTGCGCAGGATGTCGGCGTGCGGCAGGACGAGGCGCAGCAGGACCGAGGAGAACACGCCGCCGCGCGGCGCCTCGGACATCGCCCAGGTCACCGACCAGCCGCTGTCGTGCCGGTAGTGGTCCCACGCCTCGACCGCGCTCATCGGGCCGGTCTCCGACCAGGGGATCTCCTCACCCTCTCCCTGGCAGCGCTCCAGGGTGGCCGCGGCGCGCGGGTCGTACGCGACGCGTACCGCCTCCGCGAGTTCGCGCGCCGTCATCGGCTGCGCCGGGCCCGCTCCGGTCATCTGGAGCGCGTCGCACAGGCCCGGGAGCCGGGACGCGATCCCCGCGGCCACCTCCTCGACGCCCATGCGGGCGCCGGTGATGCGGGAGACTCCGGAGTAGGTGAGCGCCACCCACGTCGACAGCCGGGCCGAGCCTTTCGGGTACGAGCGCACCACCTCGCGCAGGACCTCGGTGGCCACGGTCGGGGCGTCGGCGGCCAGGTTGTCGACCACCTCGCGGCGCAGCCGTTCCCCGGAGTCCGGGGCCGCCTCGATGGTGACGGACGCGCCGACCAGGCCCGGTTCGTGGCCGAGTTGGCCGAGCCACTGGCCCCAGTATCCGACCCAGGTGTCGATCTGGTCGCCGTCCACCAGCGAGGCGCCGTCGGCCTCGCAGGACAGCACCACCGTGTGGTGCCCGACCGCGGGGAAGGTGATGAGGGCGAACGGGCGGCCGTGCGCGTCGGTGGAGGAGTACACCGTCGAGGCGGCCATCACGCCGGGCAACTCGCAGGCTCCGTACGGGATGTCGCTGAGCGGTCCGGACCGGAACAGATGCCGGCCGGAGAACTTCCCGCGGATCCACGCCACCCGCGCGGTGATGCGCTGGAGGCCGTTCCTGCCGTGCTTGTCGCGGAAGACCAGGGGCAGCAGGGCGATTCCGAAGAGCACGGCGACGCCGACCGCGAGCACCATCGAGACGAACATGACGACGACGAACACCAGCATCCCGGTGAACAGCAGCAGGGTGCCGGCCGCGCCGATGCCGCCGATGCCGGGCGACAGCGGTTTGCGCCAGTTGCCGTAGGTCCGCGGTCCCAGGGGTTCCGCAGTGGGGGTGGTGTCCATGACGGGTGCCTCGCCTTGCCGGGTAGGGTCCGTGCCGCCGTGCCGGGCTAGCGGCGGATGATCTTGCCGACGACCTTGGTGGCGCCGCCCACGGCCTTGGCCCCGGTCACGAGCATGCCGCCGGCCAGTGCGGCGTTGGCGCCGTCGGACCCGGCCGCCGGGCTCACGATGGGCGTGACGATCCGGAGCAGCGCGGGGAGCAGGATGGTGATGAGCATCAGCACGAACACCCCGCGGAACTGCATCTCGGTGGTGAGCGGGTCGTTCGTCTGCGGCGCCCACATGCGCGCGCCCGCGACGAAGACCAGCACGGTCGCGGGCTTGAGCAGGATGAACGCGGCGAGGTAGGAGAGGTGGCCGCGCATCCAACTGCGGCCGGCCTCGGTGTTGGTGGCTGCGGTGGCCAGCGGGAGCGTGCCGGTCAGCACGATGACCATGAAGAAGGCCACGGTCATGTAGAAGTAGTTCATCAGGCTGCTGGCGATCAGGCAGACGGCGACGATCAGGAAGACGAAGAAGTTCAGGTTGGAGTCGGAGATGGCGCCGGTGAGCGTGGCCAGCGCCTCCTTCGTGGCCTTGCTGGTGTTCTCCGGGGTGATCTCCTGCGGGTTGCTCGGGTCCAGGCCCCGGATCAGCACCCAGGACGAGAAGTAACTCGACGCCCGGACAAGGGCGTTGACCACCATCACGGACAGTCCGGAGACGATGATCAGGGTCGCGATGCTGCGCAGCACGTCGCGGGCGGGGACGGCGTCACGGGTCAGTGCCATCCGTACCGCCGCGATGATGATCGAGACGATCACCAGGAAGTACGTGATGACGTTGGTGTGCCGTACCAGGAAGTCGACGTTCTGTTCCAGCTTGTAGCCGGTGTCGTTGTTGATGACGGGGTCCGGTGAGTTGACCCACCAGGTGGACACCGTGGCGGAAGCCGCCCCGAGGTTGACCTTCGTCCAGCCGATGGGGTCGTCGAGGAACTTGATCGACGGGTCGTACCCGGCGGTGGTGACCGGCCGCGAGTCTCCGCGGTCGCAGGCGCCGGCGGCCACCGTGCCGCAGGCGCTGGGCTGCTCGGGGGTCCGTTCGCCGTACTTGAAGTGGTCGTGGAAAGCCTTCGTGGCGGCCCGGCACTTCTCCAGCAGGCTTGTCGGTCCGCCGCCGGTCAGGCGGTCCTCGGGGCACAGCGACTTGGTGCGGTCCTCGGGCTTGTTGGGGTCGACGCGCGGGTCGACGCAGGAGATCTTGCGCTGGGTGCGCGGTTTCAGGAATTCACAGGGGCTGCTGGCGTCCGCGTTCTCGTTGTTTTCTCCCCAGAAGGATTCCGGGCCGTAGCCGTCGCTTTTCGGGGCGACGGCGCGTTTCTCCGTCTTGCCGTGGCAGTCGTCGCCGCACCGGCCGGTCCAGTTCTCCTGCTCGACGACCAGGTCCTTGTACTCCTCGGTGCCCGAGGTGAAGTTGAACCAAGGCGGTCCGCCGGAGATGTTGTCGGGCTGCCACCATCCGTTGATGCGCTCGTTCTTCTCGTTGCGCAGCACCACCGAAGTCGACCAGTTCTGCTGCGGGCACACGTAATACCATTTGGACCCGCTGATGTTCATCGGGATGTAGATGCACGAGTCCTCGTATTTGAGGTCGGAGGGCCCGGTCTCCTCCGCGGCGGCCTGCGGGACCGAGCCCGGCAGCAGCCCGATGAGGAGGCCGAGCAGCACGAGGACGAGCAGCGCCGGACGGCGCGCCCGGCTCATGCGTCACCCCATTCGACGTAGCCCTCGGTGCCGGCGACGGTCTGTTCCATGAAGGCGTCCGAGCCGTCGTCCCGCATGTGCAGTTTCCAGTCCCCCTCGGACCAGTCCACGGTGTGGACGCTGGCCCACAGTTCTCCGTTCGACATGCGGAACAACAGAGCGACCGCGGCGGATTGCGGGGAGTAGCTGACGAACCGGAAGCCGGCCAGCCGGGCCAGACGGTCCCCGGCAGGCGGGACGGCCGCGACGCCGGTCGGGCCCTCTTGCTGTTCGCGCAGGCGGAGGTACGCGTCCCGCCCCGGCCCGGGGACCATCTGCCGTTCGGCGAGGCTGCGCCAGTCGGGAGCGACCGGGTGGCGCATCACGATGTTGGCGGCGGCCAGCAGCGCGCCGGTCGGGGTCGGGGCGAAGCAGCGGGCGACGCTGCCGACGCGCTCTGCCGGGCCCGCCATGCCCGACAGCGGCACCATGAGGCCGCGGTAGTCGGTCCATTCGATGTGCGAGGGCACCTTGCCGGGTTGCGCGGTGGGGCTGTCCGGGAACGGCGCGCACGTCCCGTCGCCCACGGGTGCGGGCCGCGGGGGTGGCACCGTCACGCCGGGGGCGACCGGGTTGGGCGGCGCCTGCGGCGTGTCGTCCACCGACGCGCCCGGGACGGGTCCGCCGCTGCCGCCGGGGTCGGCCGCGGCGGCGCGCGGCGTGGTGGTGCCGACGTCCACGATCACCAGCACCGCGATGACCAGCACGACGACCAGCACGAGCGCCGCCCCGACGAAGCCCGGCCGGCCGAGCGCGCCGCGCTCGGCGCGCCACGCGCCTTCCGCGGACCGCTCGCCTCGCCTGCGACCGAACAAGGGGGTCTCCGTCTTCCGAGAGGGATGGTGCCTGGACGGGTGTTCCCGGCCCGCGGCCGGGAGGGACGCGCCTGGGCGCGCCGGAGGCGCCCCGTGCGGGCGCGCGGGAACGGCCCCGGCTGCACCGCGAAGTCGCCTGAGTGCCCGGGGAGTTCAGTTCCGGGAGTCGATCCGGGTCGATCCGGGGGGTCGATCCGAGAGTTCGTTCGGAGGGCGGTAAGGACCGCCGTCAGGGCCCGGCGACGATGCCCACGATCGCCGAGGCGGACCCGACGATCACGCACGCGACCATGGGCATGAGCAGGCCGGGGATGTGCACCTCGCCGCCGGTCTTGTGGGCGTACGCCATGCGCCCCGCCGTCGCGAGAAGTCCCGCCACGCACAGGCCGAGCACGATCCACGACCCGAACGCGAGAATTTTCGAGAACCCCCCGGTGACGCTTTCGGGAATGTGCGCGCCCTTGGGTTCCAGAATCGTTTTCGAGTTGTCCGGCGGGGGCGAAGGCGGCGGATTCATGGGGGCGGCGAACGACGTGTCCACCGTGATCCAGAGTTTCAATAGCGCGTCCATATGACCCACCTTGCGCGAAGTATCGGCCCTGCTCGTGCGTCATTGCGGTCCGGTCGCTGACCCGTCCAGTGTAGGAACGCCCCGAGCAGGCTTGATTGGATAAACACGCCACAATTCCCGGGTGTGCCACGGCATTTGCCCGCACTGTCTTGACGAACTCCGCCGCGGGCCCGGATGGTGGGCGCACGGCGCCCCCGCAACTTCCCTGCCGGGGCCGGTGATTCCCAATCTGCCCGAACGGCGGCCCGGCCGCCCCGAGTGCACCGCCGGGTGTGTTCGGGAGCCGGCGGGGCCGTCCGCGAGAACGATCGGCGGAGACCTGCTGCGATGACGAACCGTGTCAAGGCCCCGGGTGCGGCGCACACCGTCCCCGCACGCGACGCCCCCCGCCGCGCGCGGAGCGTCGACGTCGCACCGATGGGCGCGGTCCGGCTGCCGGGGCTGGCCTTCGCGCACCGGCTCGCCGCCGCCCGGGACGCCTACGGGAGGCCGTACGCGCTGCTCGCCGCCGCCCCGGGCACCCACACCGCCGTCCTGACCGCGGACCACGCCGCGTCGCTCGCTTCCGGAGCCGCGGTGTCCGAGTGGGCGGAGAACTGGTCGGAGGTCATCGCCTCGCTCGGCGACCACCCGCGGCCGGTGGCCGCCACGGTCGCGGTCCGGGTAGACCCCTCCGGCATGCGCGGCCACATCGGTCTGACCTGGCGCACCGCTCCCGAGGGACGCCGGTCCAAGTGGCGCCTCGGCGGCGCGGCGGCCGTCGAGGCGGCGGTCATCGTCGGCGGGGCCCTGCCGAAGGTCTGCTCCATGCTGGAGTCCGCCCTGGAGACGGCCGTCGTCCCTCTGACAACGCAGGCGCTGAGCGGACTCGTGCGCAGCGCCTACGACCCGAGCGTCGCGCGCATGGTCGACGCGATGCCCGGGTCCGCGGCGGAGGGGCCCAAGTGGGCCCAGGCCGCTCCGCGTTCGTCCGCGGACGCCTGGGACCACCTGGTGCACGACGGCTGCGCGTCGGTCTCGTGGGTGATGTCCGGCGCGCCCGAACACGAGCCGCTGACCGGCCTGGTCGGCGACGGGCTGCCGGGCGCGACCACGACGCGGCTCGCGCTGACGCACCGCCGGCCCACCGGCGGCGCCTCGGCACGCGGCGCAGCTCGGGGCCCGCGCCCGACGATGGTGCTGACCGCGACGTACCCGACCGTCCGGCAGGCCCGCGAAGCGGTGCTGGACCACCTGTCCCTGGGCACCCAGGTGCGGCTGCGGCGCGCGTACGGCTGCCAGGCGGCGGCGTTCGCGGCGGCTCTGCCGCTCGGAGTGCCGGTGCCGGGCGGGCTGCGGCCCCCGCAGACCCCGCGGCACGTTCCGTGAGGCACCCCGCAGCGCCTGTGCCGCCTTTGTCTGTGCCGCCTCTGCCTGTGCTGCCTTTGTCCATGCCGCCTCTCTCTGTGCCGCCTCTGTGTTCCGGCTTCGGAAGGATCCTGCGATGAGCGCCACGACCCGTCGCCGCGGGCCGTATCCGTTCAGCGAACTCCACGTGCTCATGGGCCTCGTGGTCGTCGCGTTCCTCGGCTGCGGAGTGGTCTGGCTGGGCGCATACCTGGCAACCCCCGAGGGGGCTCCCAAGCCCCCGACGTCGCCGGTGACGATGCTGTGGCACCTGCGCAGCGGCCGCTACACCTGGCCCGGGGCCAAGGCCACCTGGTACGCCTGCGTGCTCGGCGGCGCGTTCCTCGCCGCCGCGGTGCTGGTCCTCCTCTCCGTCCTGGCCCGCAGGCGGCGGCGCGTCAAGATCGACCGAGCGATCCCGTACCTGGCCACGCCGCGGGACCTGGCGGCCACGAGCACGCGCGGCGTGCGCGAGACCGCGGGGAAGATCGGCTACGGGCACGTGGGCACCCCGGGAGTCGCGGTGGGCCGCCTGGTGCGCGGCGGCCAGATGCTGTGGGGGTCCTGGGAGGACATGCACGTCGACATCTGGGGGCCGCGCACCGGGAAGACGTCGGCGCGGGCCATCCCGAACATCGTGTCGGCGCCGGGCGCGGTCGTGGTGACGTCGAACAAGCGCGACGTCGTCGACGCCACGCGGAACTCGCGGGCGCGGCGCGGGCGGGTGTGGGTGTTCGACCCGCAGAACCAGGCCAACGAACCGCCGTCCTGGTACTGGGACCCGTTGGAGTACGTGAACGGCAAGATCACCCTCGCGGTGAAGACCGCGAGCCGCATCGCGTCCATCAACCGCGCCGAACACGTGCGCAGCGACGCGTACTTCGAGCCGGCGGCGGAGGAACTGCTGGCCAACCTGCTGCTCGCCGCGTCTCTTGACGGACGGGTGATCACCGCCGTCTACACCTGGCTCACCCGGCCCGCCGACGACGCTCCGGTGCGCATCCTGCGCGCGCACGGGCACACGCTCTCGGCGGACTCGGTCCTGGCGATCGTGAGTTCGCCCGAGCGCCAGCGCGCGGGTGTGTACGGCACCGCGGCCCAGATGGCCTCATTCCTCACCGCGCCGAGCATGACCGAGTGGGTGACGCCGGGCAGCGATCCCAGCCGACCCCGGTTCCGCTACAAGGAGTTCGTGCGGGACGCGACCGACAGCCTGTATCTGCTGTCGGAGGAGACGAACAAGATGGCGGCGCCGCTGATCACCGTCTTCACCGCGGCGCTGGCCGAGGAGGCGGAGAACCAGGGAACCGCCGGGCCCGGCGGCCGGCTGCCGACACCGATGCTCTTCGTCCTCGACGAGGCCGCCAACGTGTGCCCGTGGAAGGCGCTTCCGGACAAGTACTCGCACTTCGGCTCGCGCGGAATCGTCATGATGACCATCCTCCAGTCTTGGGCCCAGGGAGTGTCCGCGTGGGGTGAGACGGGCATGGCGAAACTCTGGGGCGCGGCCAACGTGCGGGTGTACGGCGGCGGCGTGCTCGACACCAAGTTCCTGTCCGATCTGTCGTCGGCCTCAGGGGTGTTCGAGCCGCACACGGTCGGCGTCAGCTACTCCACGAGTGATCTGTGGAAGCGCAACATCAGCACCGGCTCCCGCTCGGAACCGGTGCTGGACGTCCCGGACCTCGCCTCGCTGCCACGCGGAAGGGCGTTCGTCCAGGTCAGCGGCAGCCCGCCCGCGCTGGTGCGGACAGTGCCGTGGTGGGACGGCGAACACGCCACGGAGATCCGCGAATCCCTCCGGGAGCACGGCCCGGCGCCGTATCCGGAGATCCCTGCGGAGACCGTCCCCGGAAAGGCGGGTGCCGCATGATCGTCGTCACCGAACCGGCCGACGCGGAACCGACGTTCGACTCGCTGGAGGCGTTCGTACGCGATTACCTCGCGCAGGTCCTGCGCAGGCGGCTCAACCGCGCGACGGCCGTCTGGTGCCCCGAGTGGTGGAAGCATCCGGAGGCGATCGCGCGACTGTCGGTGCTGTGGCGCGCCTTCGAACACATGCGGGGCGACCCGGCGGTGGGGCTGTCGCGTTGGTGGCTCGACCACGCCGACCCGCACATGCGGCAGTTGATGGATCCGACGTACGGGCCGTTCGCGGCCTGCGACGCGGAGGACGGCCACGCCGAATTCCCGCCCGGCCCGCTGCCGTTGCGTCCCGCGCCGCCGGAAGTCGCGGACCATCCCATGCTGAACGTCCTGCGCGCGGAGGAGATCCCCGCGCCGAGGCTGGTCACGGTCGACCCGCCGCCTCCGGAGTAGCAAGGCCCCCGGGCGTTGTTCATCGGCGAGCGCTACAGCAGTTGTGTGCGGGCGTCGTCCAGACGGGCGCGGGCGGCGTCGGCACGGGGAGTGTCGACGATGCCCAACGCCAGGTAGGCCGCCAGGAGTTCGTTGCCGAGGTCGAATACCTGCTCGGAGTCGCCGACGTGGGTCCAGGTGTAATGCGCGCACTCGGTGAGACCGAGCGCCCAGTCGTCCGCGGTGGGGCGCAGCCGCAGCCAGGCGAGTGCGGCGTCCGTGTAGAGGCGCGTGGCGCGTACGGCATCGCCCTCCAGAAACGCGAGGTAGGCACGGATTTCGCCCAGGGCGACCGCCGCCTCGGCGTCGGCGTCCGGTTGGAGTTCCGCAAGGAGACGGAGCGCGGCGGGCTGGTCGCCGGACTCCGCGAGGCCGCGCACCCGGTCGAGGACGCGCGCTTGGTGCGGGGAGGGGCGGGGCAGGGACGGGTCGGTGTCGGTCGCGGAGGCGTGCGCGACGGCCCGGACCGGCGGTGTGCGGGTCCGCGACGTGAACTGCTTTTCTGGTTCCGGTGGTTCTGGGGTTGCGGCAGGTGCGCTCGGAGGCGCGACGGCAGTCCTCCGCCGCCGCAGGAGGCCGCGCCGCTCGGAGGCCGGCGGCACGGGTGGCCCCACCTCGGTGACCGTCCCGGCGGCGTCGACGACAAGCGGGAAGAGCGTCCCGTCGGCTTCGTGGGCATCGACGCGGACCGGGCGGCCCAGGCTGTCCGCGGTGTGGGCCGCCTGCTGTAGCGCCGCATCGCGCGCGTCCTCGCCGCGCTCGGGGACGACGGGTCGGCCGTCGACCTCCGCGCGCCCGTCGGAGGTCATCCGGATGAGCACGACGGGCCAGTCGGGTACGGCGGATTCGTCGATCATGAGGGTGCTCCCGTCACGGGCGGGGGTGGGCGGCGGAGTCGGCGGGTCCGCCCGGTCACGGCGTGCGGCAGACCGGGTCGGCGCGCATCGGGGTGACGCCGGTCGGACCGCGCACGAGGGCGGCGACGACGACGCACCCGTCACGTGTCATCGGCGGCGTCGCGAAGACGGCCGACGTCTCACCCACGGGCGCCAAACGGTGTTCCAGCACCGCCCCGTCTCGGCTCTGCGCGACCACCATGAAGCCCGCCACCTCGCCGATGCGCTCCGGCGGCTGCCACGTGACCTGGACCTTGTTCTCGAAGCCGCCCAGCGTCAGCGCCCGGGGCACGTAGGCGGACGCGGGTCCCGGCGGCGCGGCGGCGGGCGCCTGCGGAGCACTCGGCGGTGGACCGTCCGGGCGTTCCGCCGTCTTGCCCCGCCCTCCGCCGAGCACAAGGGCCGCCGCCACGACGGCCGCCAGGGCCGCGGCTCCGCCGAGGATCCACAGGATGCGGCGGCCGCCGGAGGTGTATGCGGGCGGCTCCTCGGCCCCGTCGAAGGCCCAGGCGAAGGGGCGTTCGGGTTCCGCGAATGCCGGTTGCCCTTCCTCGGCCTCAGGCTGCTCCGGCGCCTTCGGCGGCAGCGGGACGTCCGCCCGTCTGCCGTCGGACCACCACAGGGGGATGCGAAGGGACACTGCTGCCGGCACGGCGCCGAAGTGGGCTGGCGGCAGGGGTGGTTCAGGGTCGAGTGAGGACGGGTCGGAGGGGAGCGGACCCAGGAGACCGGGATCGGGCAAGGCCGGGTCCCGGTCTTGCACGTACGGGTCGACGAGACCGGGATCGGGCAAGATCGGGGCCGGGTCCCGCGTGAACGGGTCGAGTCCGCTCGGATCTTGCCGGACCGGGCCCGGCGAGACCGGGTGCGGCGGCGGAGCGGACGCGGTCGAGTCGGGCGGCTCCTGCTCGGGTGGCGGGACCGGACGTGCGCCGCCCGTACGCTTCCGGCGTCGCTCGGCCTCCCGCTTCTCCAGCGACACGGCGACCCCGAGTGGCCTCCGCGGCTCGTCGTGCGGCGTCATGTCGGCGGCACCGCCCGTAGCCGCGCGGCCAGTTCGGTGCGGTTGGCGACGCCGACCTTGGCGTACACCCGCGACAGGTGCACCTTGACCGTCGAGCGCGCGATGACCAGGCGTTCCGCGATCGCCGGGTTGAGCAGCCCGTCCGCGGCCAGCCGGGCGACGGCGGTCTCGGTCGCGGTGAGGCTCGCCCAGCCGCGGTCCGCCCGAACGCGCCGGCCGCGCGTGCGGCGGAGATAGCCCGCGACGTCGTCCAGCGTCATGCCCGCCCCCTGCGCGTACGCGGCCTCGCGCTCGGACGGTTCGAGGGCCCCGTCCACGGCCCGTCGCACCGCCGCGTACGCAGTCTGCCGGAAGGGGTCGCGTACCGCCGCGGCCGAGGCGTCCGCCGCGGCGACGAGGCAGGCGGCCTGGGCCGGGCGTCCGCGTACCACCGCGATCGCTGCCAGCAGATCCAGTGCGGCGACGGCGTTGGCCGGGAGGCGCGCGGACACGGCGACTCCGAAGGCCTCGCGGGCGCGCATCTCCGCGCTGCCCGCGTCACCCGCGGCGAGGTCCGCGTGTGCGGTCCCCAGCGTGGCGGTGGCCTCGGCGACGCGGTTGCCGAGGTCGCGGGCCAGGGTCCGGATGCCCTCGGCGTGGCGCCGGGCGGCTGCGGTGTCCCCCTCGGCGAGTGCGGCGCGCATCAGGATCTCCAGTCCGCGCCAGGCGAGCGCGGCACTGCCGCCGCGCTCGCGCTCGTACAGCCGCATGCCGGTGGCGCGGGCGGCGGCGTGGTCCCCCGCCGCAAGTTCCGCGCAGCCGCGCGCGTGCAGGAGCACGCCGACACCCCACGGGACCGGTTCGCTTTCGCAGCGCGCGAGCTCGTCGGCGACGAGTGCCGACGCGCGCTCCGGATCGCCTTCGTCGACGGCGATGAGCGCGAGGACCTGGACCGCTCCGTTGTGGCAGAACGTCCGTACGTCGCAGCCGCCTTGGCCCGGTTCGGTACCGCCTGTCAGCTCCAGCACACGTTCGGCCGCGGCCTTCGCCCGGGCGGTGTCGTTCCGCGCCCGGGCCTCGTGGGCCTGGCACCACAGGGTCAGCGCCTCGATGTAGTCGAAGCCGAAGATGTAGGCCAGGCTGGCGCTTTCGTCGGCGGCCTCGCGCATGGCCGCGTAGTCCTCCTGCCACATCAGACTCAGCGTCAGGTTGACCAACGCGTCGCCGAGGACCACGGGGTCGTACGACCGCCGGGCCAGCTCCACGGCCTCCCGCATCACCGACTGCGCCTCGCGCGCGCACGTGGCGGCCAGGCTGCTCCCGAGCCGGACCAGTGCGTGGGCGCGCGCCCGGGTGTCGCCGGTACGGGCGGCCGAGTCCACCGCGGCGACCGCGTACGCGTGCGATTCGGTGACGTTGCCGAGCCAGAAGAGCAGCGCCGACTGGTTGGCCAGCACGACGGCGCGCGCCGGGTGCGGCGTGTCAGGTGCGGCCTCCAGCGCGCGGGCGGACGCCTCCGCGGCGATCGTGAGTCGGCCGGTGACGCGCCAGTAGAACCCGAGGGCGGCGGCGAGGCGCAGCGCGTCCTCCGGGTGGTGCGCGCAGGCGTGTTCGAGCGCGGCATGGAAGTTGGCCGACGCGTCCTCCAGTTCCTCACGGCCTTGGAAGTCCAGGACCCACTGCGCGGCGTCGGCGCGTTCGGCCAATTGCACGTAGTAGCGCAGATGGCGGTCGGCCGACGGTACCCCCGCCACCGGGTGCACGGCGGGATCGTAGGCGGAGTACACCTGTTCGCGGGCGTAGTCCCGGATCGGCAGCAGCATGCGGAAGCGCTCGCCGAGCGGCGTCTCGCGGCGGACGACGAGCGACTTCGCGACGAGCGCCCGCAGATGGCCCGGCACCGACTCCGGCGGCAGGCCGTCGTCCGCGCACACCGCGATCGCGGCCTCCTCGGACCATTGGCCGCGGAACTGCGCCAGGCGCCGGAACAGCACGCGTTCGGGGATCGACAGCAGTGAGTAGCTCCAGTCGAGCGACGTGCTCATGGTGCGGTGGCGCGCGTCGCCGCTGCGGCGGGCCGCGGAGAGCATGTGCAGGTTGAGTCCGTCCGCGATCTCGTGGACGGTGAGCATGCGCACGCGGGCGGCCGCCAGTTCGACGGCGAGCGGGATACCGTCCACCGCGTGCACGATGCGGCGGATGTCGCGGACGGCGGACGGCGAGACGTCCAGCGTGCGGCGGACCAGACGCGCGCGGTCGATGAACAGCCGTACGGCCTGGTTGTCGCGTCCGCCGACGCCCTCCCCTTCGCCGCCCACCGCAAGCGGCTCGACGTGCCGCACGAACTCGCCGCGCACGCGCAGCGGTTCGCGTGCGGTCGCGATGATCCGGACGTGCGGGCAGTTCTCCAGCAGCGCTTCGGCCACCCGCCGCGCCTCGGCCGCCACGTGCTCGCAGTTGTCGAGCACCACCAAGACGTCGCGCTCACCGAGTAGTTGGGTCACCGATCCGGGACGAAGGACGCTGGACTCGGCACCGTCGGTGACGGCGCGCAGGAGCGCGTCGTCGAGGCGGCCCTGCGAGCAGACGGGGGCGAGGTCGACGAGGACGACGTCCAGGCCGCGGTCGGCGCGCAGCCGGGCGACACGCGTGGCCAGCCGCGTCTTGCCGATGCCGCCCGGGCCGACGAGGGTGAGCAGCCGTACCCCGCGCCCGAACAGCCGGGTGATGTCGGCCAGTTCCCGACGCCGTCCGACGAAGCTGGTCGCGGTGTCCCGGTGCCGCAGCACCCGGTCCCCGTTCACGTCGGCTCCGCCCCGGCCCGGTCGAGTGTGCGCCGCGGTACCGCTGTCCGTGTCGAAGTGGCCACAAGAGTCCCCGCATCCCCGTTGCGTCGATCCCCCATCGGAATCGTAACGCCAATCTTCCCCCGGGAATTCTGGAAAAAGGCGCCATCATTCCGGGCTCTCCCGGACGGATAGCCGGGCCGTTTGCCCGAGGCGAATATCGGCGCGTATTTACACGTCCGGCGGGTGTCCGGCGCACATCATGGATTCCACGCCGTACCAGGCGTGTTCGCGATACGGCCCGAAGGGCCGGCGGGTTGGGGTGGCGAATGCACGAGCGCGAGTCCGAGTACCACATGCCGGAATGGCTGTTGGGCCGCGACGAGATGGTCGAGGCCTGTGCGGCCCGCGACATCGGCGCCGTCTTCCGGCTCGCGCGGCGGCACACCGGCTGCTACAACAGCAGGCTCGCGCGGTTGTGCGGGCTGACACCGAGCCGGGTGGGCGAGTACATCTCCGGACGGTCCCATGCGCAACAGCAGCAGGTCATCGAGCGGGTCGCGGACGGGCTCGGTATCCCCGGGCGCATGCTCGGCCTGGCGCCGCGCCCCTGGGAGGCCGCGGGCTCGCCTTACGCGCCGGCTCCCCGCGGACCGCGCACCGCCGGTGAGACGGGCGTGCGGCTGCCGGACACGGGCGGCCACGCGGGCGATCCGCCCGCCCACGACACGGCCCTCGCGGACGCGTTCGACGTCGGTTTCGGGGAGACCGCCGAGAAGGTCGTGGAGCTGAGCACCGAAGTCGGCCTGGACATCGCGGTCGGCGGCCACGCGCGCGTCCTGTACCGGCACGTGTTGCTCAACCTCGGCGAGCGGCCCATGGCCAGGTTTGCCCGACAGCTCTGGTTCGAGCAGACGTCCGGACGCATTTCCCTGGTCCCGGTGCCCCCGCACGCGGCCGGAACGGTGCCCACGCACTCGGTGACGATCCGGCGGGTCCACGAGACGGAGACCTTCCTGAAGTTCGCCTGCCTGATCACGCCGCCGCTCGCACCCCGGGAATCCCTCGTCGTGCAATACCTGTGCACAGGCGGGTTGTTCGTTGACGAGCATTATTGGCGGCAGGACATCGTCCGGCCCACCAAGCAACTCCAGTTGACCGTGCGTCAACTTGGGGTCGCCAAACTGCGCGGTTGCGACCTTTTGGAGGAGCAGGCGGACGGGCGCGAGGCGCCGTCGTCCTCGGGGGTGGCCTGGACGCACCGCGAGGACGGCACCGTGCTGATCACCTGCTGCCGGTCCGACCTGCACGCACCGCGCGCGCTGACCCTCCGCTGGGACGTGGAGACCACCCGGCAGCAGGCGACCTCGGATCGGCTCGTCCGACCCGTTCGCGGGTCGGACGGAGTGCCCATCGGGACTGCGAACCACCGCTAGACGGCCGGAACTTGCCCGCGTGGGTGCCCGGGTCGGGCAAGTCATGGGTAACAGCCTCGGCCTCCCGGCACCGGCCGCCGCACGCCGAGACTGACCGGCGGCGGGGCCCGCGCATCCGGGCGGACGGCCCGCGCCGCCCGTGCGGGCCCGCCCTTTGCGAAGGACCGCCGCGATGCCCTCCCCCCGTACGCACGACCGCGACTGGACCGCGACCAGCGAACGGGCGGTGATCGGCGTCGAAGGTGCGGGGGTGCGGTGGGCTCGGGGGCAGTCCCCGGCGGAGGATCCGTGGCTGGGCGTATGGACGTACGCCGCATGGGACTTCGCCCCGGCCGACCGCCGCCGGACCGTCGTCCTGGGCTATCCGGTACCCCATCTCGTGGTGTTCCGGGGGCAGATCACGGTCTGCGGGGTGTCGACGCTGCGGCACACGAACGAACTCCGGGGCACCGGAAGCGTTCTGGCCGTCGAGCTGCGGCCGGGAGCAATGGCCGCACTGTTCGGCGAGCGGGACGCGGCGGCACTCGTCGACCGCACCGTCCCGGTGGCGCACTGGACCGGCGACCGCGACGCCGCCGACCTCTCCGACCGCCTGACCGGGCAGACCGTCCCCGCGGACATGGCCGCCCTGCTCGCCGGGCGGCTCGCCGAGTACCGCCGCGAGCGCGAACCGGTGTGGGCACGCGACGTCCTGGAGGCGGTGCTCGTCCCGGGCCGCTACCGCCAGGTGCGCGAGGCCGCGAACCGGAACGACCTGTCCATCCGGTCGCTGCAACGGCTGTTCCACACCTACGTGGGTACCGGGCCGAAGGCGGCGATGCGCAGGTGCCGCATCCTGGCCGCCGCCGCGGCCCTGGTCCGCGCGCCGGACCCGTGGACCCGGGTGGCGTCCCAGTTCGGGTACTTCGACCAGCCGCACTTCATCAACGACTTCAGCCGCGGTCTGGGCATCACGCCCGCCGCGTTCGCGGCGGAGTGCCGCCGGGCGCGGTCGGCGGGCGACGCGGAACTACGCCGAGCGCGGCCGCGCGGTCGGCCGCCCGGCCCGCGGCGTGAAGCGGGCTGAGGCTTCCGGCGTCGGTGCGGCCCTCGGCGCGACGTCGGTACGTTCTTCAGCGCCGTGTCGGTGCGGCCCTCGGCGCGACGTCGGTGCGGCGTCGGTAAGGCCCTCGGCGCCGCGTCGGTGCGGCCACTGACGGGGCTCTGGTGTGGCTTTCGGTGCGCCTCTCGGTACGGCTGTACGAGCGGCTGTCAGTGCGGCCTTCAGTGGTCGCCGCGCCGGCGGTCCGCCGCGGCGGTGCGGAGCACGGCGTACGTCCGCCTCACCGCCGCGAAACGCAGCCGCCCCAGCACGTCCGCGGCACGGGCCCGCCTGCTCACCGCCAGCACCGGGGCCAGGCCGCCGCGGACCGTCTCGGCGTGGCGCGCGCAGGTGGCCACGAGGTGCGGGGACGCGTTCCGGCCGCCGAAGGAGACCGCGTCCACGATGCCCGCGAGGTCCAGGGCCGCGGCGCCGGCCCGCTCGCCGAGGCGCTGGGCCGTGAGCCCCGCCACGTCGGTCGACGTCGCGCTGCGCGGCACGGCCGGTCCGACGCGGCCGAGGTCGTCCAGCACCTGGTCCCAGGATCCGCGGATGCGCCCGCGCGGCGAGCCGCGGGCGCGGCCCCGTCGGACGAGCGCCGGACCGGCCAGGCCGAGCGAGACGTAGCAGCCGACCAGCAAGGCGGCTCCGGTGGCCGCCGCCAACACCGCGGTACTGCCGAACCCTTCGTCTTCCCGCCGGGAAGCCGGGGCGGCGGCCGGGTGCTGCTCGTCCGCGATCGCCCGGTCCAACTCCTCGCGTCCAGGAGTGTGTTCCGCGGGCGGAGACTGCGCGGCGGGAGCCGTCGCCGGGACGGGAGCGGGCATCGGCACCTCCTCGGTCGGCGGAGCCACCGCAGAGGTGGTCGTGCCGACGCCGGGCGTCGGAAAGAACGGGACCCAGCCGACCCCCTCGAACTGCACCTCCGCCCAGAGGAGTACGTGTCCGCCGCGCACGGGCGTGGTCGCCCGCGTCTCGGCCTCCGGCACGCGGAAGCCGACCACGACGCGGCTCGGCAGGGCAAGTGTTCGCGCCAACAGCGCGAACGCGGTGGCGAATTGCTCGGGGGTGCCCTGTTTGCTCGTGCCGAGGAAGTATTGGATGTGCCGGTACGAGTGGCCCGGGATCGCCTGCGGGTCCAGCACCGCACGCCCGCGCAGCCATGCGGCGAGCAACACTGCCTGCTGGTACGGGAATCCGGCACCCTTCGTGGCTTCCTGGGCGTACCCCCGCAGTTCGTCGACGACCGGTATCGGGGCACCGGCGGCATCTCGGTCGGGCAGATGCAGCGCAGCCGCTGAGTCACCGGCCGCCGCGTACTCCACGGTCCGCGGATCGTGCGCGACCGGTCGACTGGTCACCTGGTAGCGCATGCCGGGGTGCAGGGGCGTGGCGCCGGCCAGAACGCCGGTGTCCGGGTCGACCGCGACGGCCTCGCCCGCGGCCGCCTGGACACGCAGCGGCCGGTCCGCGGCCGGGAGGAACACGCCCGCGAGTTCGCCGACGACGATGTCCTGGCGCAGCGTGGGGCCGAGCGTGCCGCCGGTCGAATTCGCGGGCACCGCTTGGGGGATGCGTCCTCCCGTTGCCTGGAAGGTGTCGGACGGCAGCCATGACACGCCGTCGAACTCCTGCATCGCGGCGAGCCGGAAGAGGGTGCCTCCGGGGGCGGGCGGCGGCCCCGTGACGGTGAACAGCGGCGTTTCCGGTTGTTGCAGCCATGCGGAGACGTACGCGAGCGGGTTGGTCCCGCGCAGGGTCACCGGCTTCGGGGCGTCGACGTGTGCGCGGGGGTCGAAGGCGTGGCGGTCCGCGCCCGGCAGCAGCGGGGCCACCGCGGACGCGGGGGCGGCGAGGGCCAGCGCCAGCAGCGCCGCCGCGGCGGTCCGGCCTCGGCCGCGTACCGCCCCGCGCAGCGCCGGGACCAGGACGGCGGCCGCGCCGAACGCGGCGACCAAGGGCAGCGACGCGCCCGGGGCCCCGGTGCCCAGCAGGACCGCCCCCACGAAGAGCACGGTCGCGGGCAGCAGCGGAAGCACGGGGTTCCGCGTGCGCAGCACGAGTTCGGCGCCGAAGGCGGCGGCCGTCCACACGGCCGCGGGCACCAGGACCAGCCCCTCGCTCCCTTCGGGGACCGGGGCGACCGTGGTCAGGGCCTCGGACGGTGCGTCCGCGAGCCGCTGGAAGAGCGCGGCCGCGGCCGCTGGTGTGGGCCAGATGCCGCCGCCGAGGTGATCGCGGGCGTACCCGACGCATCCGGCGGCGACCGCGACGAGGAGGCCGACCGCCGCGGCGACGGGTGCGGGGGCGCGCAGGCCCCGGTGCAACGCCGCGGCGAGGACCACGGGCGCTGTCGACGCCACGAGCGCGGGCACGAGCACGGCCGACAGTCCGTAGACGCGGTGGAAGGCCAAGCCGACGGCGAACGCGAGCAAGGCGACCGGGACCAACGCGGCCGTGTCCCGCCGGACTTCGGTGTCGGGCGACATCTCAGCCCCGTGCCGTGCCGTGGCGGCGGGCGGAACGCCAGATCCCCGCGACGTCGGCCGCCGTCTCGACGGTGACGAGCCGTACGGGCTCGCGGACCGCACCGGTTGCCAACGCCACGGTAGGCGACCGACCGATTTCGGACGCGGCGTCAGAGGCTCGTGCAGGTGGTGCGGTTGGCCTGGCCACGGGGGCAACGGTGCTCCAGTCCCGGGTCCCCACCCCGTCAGAAGCGCCAACCCGTACCACCACAACGTGTTCGTGGTCGCGTGCGGCGGCCGCCAGGCGCCTGCCCGCACCGGGGTCCGCGTACCCGGTCACCAGCGCCACCACCCCCTGGCCCGACTCCCGGCGCAGCTCGCCGACCGGGTCGGCCGCGTCGTCGCGGGTCGGGCGAACGTCGGTCAGGAACGCCAGCAGCGCGGCCGGGTCGACGCCGCGTCCCGAGGCACCGCCCAGTCCGGCGCCGCCGTCTCCGGTACGCACGCGCAGCGGGAAGTTGTGCACGGCCGCCGCACTCCCCAGCGAAGCCGCGACGTCGACGGCCAACTCGAAGTCGGCGTCCTGGGCTGGCCCTTGGTAGGCGGCGATCCGGCAGTCGAGCAGCACGGTCGTGACCGGCAGGCTCACGTCCGCCATCTGCCGCACCATCAACCGGCCGGTTCGGGCGGTGGCACGCCAGTGCACGCGCCGCAGGTCGTCTCCCTGCACGTAGTCGCGGAGCGCGTGGAAGGTGGTGGTTCCGGTCTCCGCGCTGTCGGACGTCGGGCCTTCGAGGTGGTGTTCGCGTCCTGAGGGCGGGAGTTCGGTCCGGGTGACGCGGGGCTGGACGAGCAGGGTGGCCGCCGCGCCGATGGGGATGGTGCGCCGGGCGAGGCCGAACAGGTCGCCGCGGACCAGGTGCAGGGGGCCGACGGGGATGCGGCCGCGGCGGGTGGTGGGCAGGGAGTAGCGCGCGGTGGCGGTCGCGCCGGGGGCGAGGACCGGGAGGCGTACCGACACCGTGGCCCCGTCGCAGCGGTCCTCGACGACCAGGCCGCGGCAGGGACGCCGTCCCCGGTTGGTCACGCCGACCACACCCCCGGCCGGGTCGCCGCGGGTGACGCGGGCGGGGTTGAGGCGGCGTTCGGCGGTGAGGTGCGGTGCGGACGACGCGTCCGCGAGCGCGACGCCGACCAGGGCGAGGCCGATCATCCCGAGCGCCGCGGGCTCCGGGTGTCCGGCCGCCCAGCCGCCGCCGAACAGCAGTACGGAGGCGGCGAGGACGGACCAGCCGGCGGGTGTCGGGCGCGGCCCGGCGGCACGGGTCATTCGCACTGCCAGAGTTCGGGCGAGAACGTGGCCTGGTCGGAGTTCGGCGTGCGGATGTAGAGGTCCGTGGTCCACCCGCTGTGGCCGTTCCAGGTGACCTTGTCCCAGACGCTGCTGCGCAGGTTGGTCCCGTCGCGCGGCACGGACTCGCCGGTCGTCTGGCAGTGCACGGTGATGGGCCCGGTGTAGCCGGACGGGATCTGCGCGACCGACCGGGTGCCCGCGACCCCGGGGCCGCTGCGGATGCCGACGGTGACCCCGTCGTTCGCGTTGGGGCCGACGTTGTAGACGTGGCTCGGCGGTGTCAGGTTGGCCACCGCGGTCGCGGCCGGACCGGTGCCCACCTCGTTCGCCGCGGTCACGGTGATGTTGTACGACGTCCCGTTGGCAAGTCCGGTGGCCGTGGCGGTGGTTGCGGTCGCGTTGGTACCGCCGGACGCGCCGCCGGAGGCCGCCGACCAGGCGACCCGGTAGGTGACCTTGGACCCGCCGGCATTGGCGGGTGCCTTCCAGGTGACGGTGAACCCGTGGCCGTTGCGTGGCACTTCGGCCTTCACGGAGGTGGGCGCGGAGACCAGAACACAGGGCCGAACCGGGGTGGACGCCGCGGACTCCAGCTTGGTGGCGCCGAATTCGGCGACGACCTTGAAGCCGTACTCGCGCGCGCAGCTCAAGCCGGTGATCACGAACTGGAACGGACCGCCCGGGCCGACCGTGGCCGGCGCGGCCTTGGCCCCGGCCGGGAGACCGGCCACCGCGTACCGGTCCGGTCGGGCGCCCGGCGACGCGGCGAACACGAGGGTGATGCGGCCGGGTCCGGACTCCGCCTTGGGGGTGCCCGGCGGCTGCGGCCGGGGTGCCGGAGGCGTCGAGGGCGGAGTGGTCGGCGGTGTGGTCGGCGGAGGGGTCGACGGAGGGGTCGACGGAGGGGTCGACGCGGGGGGCGTCGTGACGGGCGGTCGCGTGGTGCCCGGTGCGGGCGGCGGCGACGTACGCGGCGGGGTGAAGGTCCGCGTCGGCGGCACCGGTACGCCGGTCGTCGGCGGCACCGCCGGACGCGTGGTCGGCGCGGGAGGCGCAGGCGGCGCGGGAGGCCGAACGGGCGGCGGCTGTACGGGCGGTGGCTGGACCGGCGGCGGAGCGGGAGGCGCGGTCGTCGGCGCGGGCGCCACCGGGGTCTCGGTCACCCACTTGGTCACGGTGACGGCAGGTGCAGGCGGAGTCGGCGGAACCGGGTTCTCCGGCGCCGTGCCGGTGGGCTGCGACGCGGGCGGCCCTGTTGTCGGGTCGGTACCCGGCCCCGAGGTCGACTCCCCGCTCGGCCCGGTGGTCGGCGCGTTCGTCCGGCTCGCGGTCGGACTGGCGGTCGGCGACGGCGTCTTCTCCGCCTCCGACGGCGCGCCCGGCTTGTACTTGTCGACCGGATGCACGGTGCCCCGCGCGTCCACGACCACCGCGGTGGCCTGCGTCTGGTCGTTGGCCCACAGCAGGCCGTCGCGTACGTCGATCTCCAGCGGCCCGGGGCTCCCGGTGACGCGCACAGCGGGCGCGAAAGCGGCCGCGGCCGTGTCGTACACGATGAGCTGCCCAGCGGTGCGGTCCGGCACGTACACGCGGGTGCCCAGCACCTCGGGCGCCCCGTAGTCGCTCTGGCCGGACGTGGTCAGCGGGGCCGCCTGGACCGCGCCGTCGTCGATGTTCAGCAGCACCAACTGCCCCGAGGACGTGGCCAGGACGGGCAGCAGCGGCCCTTCGGTGCGCTCCGGGATCCGCACGGACTCGGGCGCGGCCTTGGCCACCGCGTCCGGCAGGTTGATGGTGCGCAGCGGCCCCTGCGGACCCATCACCTTGACCACGCCGGCCGTAGCGTCCGTCACGACAGGCCGGTTGTCCGAGATGGTCAGCCGCAGCGTGTGCCCGGGTTCGGCGACCGGCAGCGGCGCGGTCGGCACGGTGCCCTCGATGCGCACGAGTTGGCCGGTCGCCGGAAGCGTCACCCAGAGATTGCCGGACGCGTCCGCCCCCGACGGGCCGAGCGGGCGGGAACCCAGGTCGACGGCGCCCGACAACGGCGCGAGCGACACCGGGTCGATCGGCTGGACGGTGCCCGCGAGCGGGTCGATCAGCCACGCGCGGCCGCCGCCGACCGCGAGGGCCAGGCCCCCGGTGCCGTACGAGCGGGTCTGCGGCACCGCGAGTTGGGCCGGGTCGATGCGGCTGACGGTGCCCGTCGCCTGGTCCAGGACGAGGACCACCGAGCCGTCCGTACCCACTTCGATGGGTCCTCCGCCCGATCCGGGCAGTTCCACGCGTCCGTCGACCTGGCCGGTGGTCCCGTTGACGTGGACCACGGTGTTCGCCCGCGAACTGGACAGCCAGTTCCCGAGATCGGCCAGCGAGACCTTCGCCCCGGCGGCTCCGCTGCCCAGCACCACGGACGTCGCCACCAGCGCGAGCACGAGGGTCAGCGCCGCCCAGCCCGCCGCACGTCGCGGCAGGCGGGGCACGAGGCGGCCGGCGGATGACTGCACGGACTGGGGATTCATCGGTGTACTCCGGATCTCCGGCGCCCGCGGGGACGTTCGCCGGGTATTACTGTGCGCATCCGACGCGGGGCAAGGCATGCAAAAACACGCCGAATGCGCCGGTGGCAGGGGGGTTTCGGAGCAGTCGTTGGATATACGCGCCACATTCCGGAGAAGTGAACGCGGCCCGTTCTGCGGGCGGTTCGGCGGGCCTAATCTGAATGCGCGTCAATAGGGTTGCCGCGAATACGCACAGGCGCGGCGGCCGGGAAGGAATCCGATGAGCTCCGGCAGGCCACCGAATCCGTGGCTTCCCCGCCCGACGCCGGTCGCCGGACCGGCCGGGGAGCCGGATCCGCCCGCGGACGCCGCCGCCCGGCCACGGCCCGCGGCGGTGCGACCGCAGGCGGGGCTGGCCGCCGAACCGGCCTCCGCAGGGCCCGGGTTCCGGTCGCTGCCTGTGGACGCGCCCAACCCGCCCTGGTGGTGGGTGGGTTGCCACGGCGGGGCCGGGGTCTCGACGTTGGTCGCGGCGGTGCCGGGCGGGCGGGACGCCGAACGCGCCTGGCCGCTGCCGCCGGACCGGCGTACGAACCGGGTGGTCCTGGTGGCGCGCACCAACTCCGACGGCCTGCACGCGGCCCAGGACGCGGCCCGGCAGTGGGCGGCCGGGCGGGTGCCCGGCGTCACCGTCCTGGGGCTGGCGGCGGTCGCGGACGCGCCGGGACGCCTGCCGCGGCCGCTCGCCGCGCTGTTGCACCTGGTCGGCGGCGGCGTGCCGAGGCTGTGGGTCGTCCCGTGGATCGACGCCCTGCGGCTGGGTCGGCCGCTGCCGGCCGCGATGCCGAAGGGGCTGCGCACATTGGAGGCCGAACTGGGCCTGCTGCGCGTCGAGTTGTCCGGTGGATCATGACCTCCCCGATCCGCCCGGCCCCGGCACGGAGCGCGCAACCGGTGTCAGGCCGCGCGTTTCGGTCCACTCTCCGCGCTCGGGCCGCACTCGGGCAGCGGCGCCGCCCGGCGGGCGAACGCGTAGGGGGTCACGCCCAACGTCTCGGCGAAGTCCCGGGCGAAGTGCGAGTCGTCGAAGTACCCGAATTCACCCGCCAGTTCGCTCCACTTGTCGGGCGCGATGCGCTCCAGCCGGGCGGCGGCGTGGTGGATGCGGGAACGCCGCAGCAACCACTTGGGGTTGACGCCGACCTGGTGCAGGAACAGGCGCTGCACCGTTCGGATCGACAAGTGGAATCCGTCGGTCAGATGCCGGACGCGGGTGATCGTGCCGTCCTCGCGGATGCGGTCGATGATCGCGCCGATGCGTTCGCGGTCGCGGCTCTCGGCACACACCCGATGGCCGCGCAGGTGCCGCTCGAACGCGGCGCGGAAGGCCGGGAGCCCGTCGCGGACCGCGGTCCACAGGTCGCTGTCCAGGCGGTGCGCCCGCAGGCCCCATTCGGTCTGCGCGAGCAGGCTGACGCGGTCGGTGTGGTCGGCCGCGCCACCGCCGATGAGCTGGACGGCTGCGCCGGGCCGCAGCGCGGCGCCGTAGAAGGCCCCGCTCCCGGTCACCGGCATCGTATGACGGTTGCGCAGAATGCCGTGGAAGATCAGGCGGTTGCCGTGCAGGACGACGTTCGCCTCGGGGAAGCGCAGAGCCACCGCGGTGGCGTCCCGCGCACCCGGGCGCACGGCCCAGCGGGCGACCCAGAATCTGTCCACGACGTGGGCGAACTGCGGGCTGGGGCGCAGCGCGGCAGCGGTGACGTCGACGCCCGACGCGCCGAGGACGCCGAGGGCGGGGTCCGTCCACCACTGCATGTCGGACGGGAGTGAGCGGCGCATGGGAGTCTCCCAAGTGCTGGACAAGTGCCGGGGAGTCGGTCGACGCGGGCGGCTCGCACCAGGGGGTACCGCGTTACGTTCTCTCGGCCGGCGGGGGGATGCGTTGTCCACTCTGCGTCGCCCGCGGCGCGGAAACCTGACCCAGGTGGCGTATTCCTACGGCCGGTGCTCGGAGAGCCCGAGCGCGGCCAGTTCGGTGCGGTTTCCGACGCCGAGCTTCGCGAAGACGTGCGCGAGATGGCTCTTGACCGTGCCGCGCGCGATGAACAACTCGGCGGCGATGTCCGCGTTGGTGAAGCCGCGGGCGGCCAGCCGGGCGACGTTGAGCTGCATGGGCGTGAGGCTTTCCGGGCCGATCACCGGCCGCCCCCTGCTGCCGCGTCCCCGGGCGGCGAACTCGGCGAGCTGCCGCAGGGTGACCGCGCCCGGCTCGACCGCTTGCATGCGCGGATCCGGGGCGGTCGTCCAGGCCTCCGCGAACTGGGCGTCCCACCAGGTCTTTTCCTCGGGGAACCGGACCAGCCCCCGCTCCACGCGGGCGGCGCGCACGCCGGAGAAGAGCCGCACCGCGCGGTCGTGCCGCCCGCGCCGGGCCGCGAGGACGGCGAGGGTTTCGAGGACGTCCATGGTGTCCACCCACCAACCGTTGTCCACCCCGGCGGTCAGGGCCGTGTGGGCGTACGCCTCCGCTCCCGCCAAGTCCCCGCGCAGCAGCGCGGCGCGGGCCAGGCCCCGTTCGGCCACGGCCTGTGCCCGGCGGTTGCCGAGGCGTTCGGCCAGACCGGAGACGAGTCCCGCGTGTTCGGCCGCGGCCGCGGCGTCGCCCTCCGCCAGCGCGGCGAGCATCCGCAACTCCTGGGCATGCCAGGCGAGATAGCCTGCCCCCTCGCGCTCGCGGCGGAAGAGCGCGGCGGCGACGTCGTGTGCGGTGTCCGGGTTGCCGAGGGCCAGTTCGGCCGCGGCCAGGGCGAGTTGCAAAACGCCGCTGCCCCAGCGCACGGCGTTCCCCTGCGAGCGCGCGAGTTCGGCGAGCACCGCCTGCCTGGCGCGCTGTGCCTCCCCGGTCATGATGTCGACCACCGCGCGGCCCTCGACGGCGGCGTTGCCGAGCAGCACGTCGGAGCCGTCCGCCAACGCCAGTCCCTGGTCGGCGAGTTCCCGCGCGGTCTCCAGGTCGCCGGCGAGCCGGGCCCCGTGGGAACGGCCCCAGATCGCCCAGAACCGGCCCGCGTCGAAGCCGCTGCGCCGGAACACCGGCTCGGCCAGGTCGGCGACCTCGGCCATGCCCGGGTAATCGTCCTGCCACACGAAACTGGTCGAAAGCGAGCTGTACGCGTCGGCCAGCGCGACCATGTCACCGGCCTCGCGCGCGACGGCGACCGCGCGTTCGAGCAGCGGCTGCCCGGCGGACGGCCGCATCATCATGGTCGCCGTGCCGATCCGGTTGAGCGCGTGGGCGTGCGCCCGTTGGTCGCCGACGCGTTCGGCCATGGCGACGGCCGACGTGGCGTCGTCCATGGCGTGTTCCAGGTCGCCGCGCCAGAAGACCAGCATGGCGCGCATGGCCAGGACCCGGGCGCGGGACCAGTGGTCGGCGTCCGGCGCGGTCTCCAGCACCCGGCCGAGCACGCGCACGCCCTCCGCGTAGCGGCCCTTGACCCGCCAGTACGAGCCGAGCGCGGCCCCGAACCGCAGCGCGTCCCGGTGGCCCGCGCGCACGGCGTGTTCGAGGGCGGCGCGCAGGTTGGGTGCCTCCTGGTCCAGGCGGGCCTGGCCGTCCGGGTCGAACGCCCACATCTCCTCGTCGGCTCGCTCGGCGACCGCGAGGAACCACGAGCGGTGCCGCGCGGCGGCGTCGTCCGGGCCGTACGCGCGCTCGTGGGCGGCCTGGTGCTCCGCGGCGTACTGCCGGATCGGCGACAGCATGCGGTAGCGCGTCTCCCGGGCGTGCTGCGCCACGTCGACGAGGGACTTGTCGATCAGCGCCATCAGGTGGTCGCGCAGCGCGTCGGGCGGCATCGCGCCGTCGGCGCAGACGTGCTCCGCCGCGGGCAGGGTCCAGCCGCCCTCGAAGACGGACAGCCGCCGGAACAGCGCGGCTTCCTCGGCGGTCAGCAGCGCGTGACTCCAGTCCAACGAGCGGCGCATGGTGCTGTTCCGGGCGTCGCCTCCGGCCCCTGGACCGCCGGAAATCAGCGCGAGGACGCTCCGGCCCAGGTCGGCGGCGATCCGGCACGGCGAGGTGACGCGGCCGCGGGCCGCGGCGAGTTCGATCGCGAGGGGGATGCCGTCGAGTTCGTGCACGATGTGCTCGACGGCGTCGCGCGACGCGTCGGGGCAGTCGGCGCCGACGCTGTCCCCCGAGCGGTCGAGGAACAGGCGCGCGGCGTCCGAGGGCGGCGCCCCCGGATCGGCCACCGTCTCCAGGCGCGTCGGCAGCGGGGGCACCTGCCAGACCGCCTCCCCCTGCACACCCAGCGGCTCGCGGCTGGTGGCCAGCACCCGCAGCTCGGGGCAACCTTCCAAGAGCGATTCGACAACGTGCCCGGCCGCCTCCGTCAGGTGCTCGCAGTTGTCGAGGATCAGCAGGCCGGGCTGGTCGCCGACGTGGTCGATCACCGCGTTGATCGGCGGACGCCCGGCATGCGCGCCGATCGCCGCGGCGTCGAGGACGGCGGCCGGAACGAGGTGCGGCTCGGTCACGTTGGCGAGCGGCGCGAACACCGGCCCGAACACCTCGTCGGCCACGGGCAGCGGACGCGCCCAGGGCGCCTCCGGTGACTGCCAGCGGGACGCAGCGCGCACCGCGAGCCGGGTCTTGCCGATACCGCCGGGCCCGACCAGCGTCACCAGCCGCCGGGGCCCGCGCAGCGCCGCCCCCAGCGCCGAGAGCTCCGCCTCGCGTCCGATGAACGCGGTGGTCGGCTCCGGAAGCCCGGCGACCCCGAGCACCGTCGTGTTCTCCGCCATAGGTTCGTCCCACCACCCAAGGGCACGCCGCGGCGCAGCCGCACCCATGCTCGAACCGCACCCCGCGGCCCCGGGCCGATGCCCGCCGCGGTGTACGACACCGGTCGGCCTTGGAGGACGACCGCATCCCCGCCCCGGTTCGGGGGCTCGCCCATTTCGAGGGACTTCCCCCAGTTCAACCGCCCCCGGCAACCCCAGCCGCGGGCAAGGCACTCAACCACACCCCGACGACACGGAGCCGGGGAAACAGGAGTGTGGGATACGGGATTCGAGACGAAAGGCAACGGACCCCGAGCACCCGATGAGCCGCCCCCATGCCTCAAACGAGCCACGCGACCGGAGCGATCACCTGGCGGCGCAGCGCGTGCGCAACGCCGCGCGACGAGTCGGCGCGCAGGCAGGCCACGCGGCGCGGGCAACCGGCGGGCTGCGGGTCAGCGGCCTCTCCCGCTGCGCCCACACTCATCCCCGCGCGGCGCAAACCGAATGGGACACCCGACAGCGCGAGGAGGCGGCCGCCGTGGAGGCGGCCTTGCCCCCCCAACAAGGTGCCGTGTTTTTCCGCGACTTCGCCCGCCGCCCGGGCGACGATCACAGGGTGAGTCAATCGTCGTCCGCGTCCGGTTCCGCCAACTCCGCGCTCCCCTTGTTCCAGGAGTGCTTTCAGGCGCTCGGGGACAACATCGAGCGCGTCGTCAAAGGCAAGCGCGAGGTTGTCGATCTGGCGCTTGTCGCGCTGTTCGCCGAAGGGCACCTGCTGCTCGAGGACGTGCCCGGGACCGGCAAGACGACGCTGGCCCGGGCGCTCGCCGCGTCGCTCGGCGCGGATTGCCGGCGCATCCAGTTCACACCCGACCTGCTCCCCTCGGACATCACCGGCGTGTCCGTATTCCGGCCGCAGTCCGGGGACTTCGTGTTCATGCCCGGGCCGGTGCTGACGAACATCGTCGTGGCGGACGAGATCAACCGGGCGTCCCCGAAGACGCAGTCCGCGCTGCTGGAGGTGATGGAGGAGGGCCGGGTCACGGTCGACGGGACGGCGCACGGCGTACCGAGGCCGTTCATCGTCGTGGCGACGCAGAACCCCGTCGACATGGCCGGCACCTATCCGCTCCCCGAGGCGCAACTGGACCGCTTCCTCATGCGCCTGTCGCTCGGCTACCCCGACCACACCTCCGAAGTCGACGTTGCCTGCGGCGACTCTGGTCCGCCGGCCGTCGACCGGCTGCCGGTGATCGCCACGGCGCACCACGTCGCGGAGTTCACCGGTTTCGTGCGCACGGCCGTGGCCGTCGCCCGGCCGGTCGGCGACTACGCGGTACGCCTCGCCGCGGCGACCCGCCGGTCGCCGCACGTGCGGCTCGGTGCCGGGCCACGCGGCAGCGTCGCGCTGGTCCGAGCCGCACGGGTTCGGGCCGCCGCCGCCGGCCGGGCGTACGCGGTTCCCGACGACGTCAAGGCGCTGGCCGCCCCGGTGCTCACGCACCGCCTCCTGCTCACCCCGGACGCCGAACTGGCCGGGATGGGCGCGGCGGACGTCGTGGCCGACGCCCTCGCCGCCGTGGACGCGCCGCGGCCGCTGCACGAGGAGCGCGAAGCGGCGCGGCGTGCCCCCGTGAAGCGCTGACGCTCGGTCAGGTGGCGGCGGGCAGCGGCAGGACGTCGAAGTCGTGCATGCACACCGGGGCCGTCAGGGCGTTGAGGATTCCGGCGGCGCACTCGTCGACGGTCATCCAGCCGGGGCCGTTGTCGTAGAGGTAGCCGCGGTTCTCCCAGACGCCGGTCAGCTCGCCGAGCAGGTCCCGGTCCCACTGCGCGTGTACGCCGGTGCCCAGCACCGGTCCGACTCCCGCGGAGGCGAAGCACACGCCCGCGTGCTCGGCGCGCCACGCGCGGACCATCTCCTCCAACGCGGCCTTGCTCGCGTCGTACGGCCCCATCCCCGGCAGCGGGCGCCCGACCGCGGACGCCGACAGGAACACCGCACGGCCCCGGGACGCCTCCAGGTGCGGCAGCACGGCACGGCACACGAGCGAGGCGCCGACGACGTTCGTGGCGAGGACGCGTCCCCACAACTCCGCGTCGGCGTCGGCCATCCGCACGAGCGGGTCGACGCCGGTCGCGTAGACCATCGCGTCCAGGCCGCCGAGTTCATCGGCGATGCGCGCGGCGAGCGCGGCGATGGAGGTCTCGTCGAGTACGTCGCAGGTGACCGGAAGCGCGTCGGGTCCCGCCTCGTCGGCGGCCTCGGCCAGCAACTCCGCGCGGCGGGCCGCGAGTACGACCCGCGCCCCGGCCTGCGCCGCGTGCCGGGCGACGGCTCGTCCGATGCCGGACGACGCGCCGACCACGAGGACCCGGCGGCCGTGCAGCGGCGCTGCGCGGTGGTCCGGACTTCCTTCGGCGGCGGTGGACTCGGCTGTGCCGGACGCGGCCGTGCCGCGGGCCGATTCCTCGGATTGCCCCATGATGCTTCCCATCCTCCGTGTGCGTACGGCCGGTTGCCGCGCGTCGGCCGGGCCGACGCGACCGACTACCGTTTCGCGTCGAGCAGTTGGGCCAGGCAGACGGATGCCGGGTTGTCCCGCCAGATGGTGCGGCCCGGCGGCATGAGGCCGCGGTCCTCGGCGCGGTTCATCGCCCGTACGACGATGACCGTGTACCGCATCGCGGCCAGCACCTCCCAGACGTGCGTGTCGCCGATGTCGCGTCCGGCGTGTGCGGCGTACGCGGCCCGCTGCTCCTCGCGCGTCGGCTCGCCCGGCAGCCGGGGGACGCCGATCGCCTCGTGCGACGCGCGGTCGAACATCAGCCACCAGCCGAGGTCGAGTTCGGGCGCGGCGATCGCGGCCGCCTCGAAGTCGGTGACGCAGACGCACCGGAAGTCGCGCCAGATCATGTTGCCGGGACGCGCGTCGCCCCAAGAGAACGCGTCGGGCGCGCAGGCGACGGACGCGGCCGGGAGCCGTTCGCGCAGCCAGGCCCGCGCCCGGTCGAGGACGGGGTGTTCGCGGCCCCGCAGTTCCTTGTCCGCGCATTCCTCCCAGATGTGGAACTGCGTTATCGGGGAGGGGGTTTCGGCCTTCGTCACCAGCCATTCGAGTCCGGCCGCGCGCCAGTCGAGTGCGTGCAGCGCGGCCAGCACGCGCAGGCCGTCGCCGACCATCGCGGCACGCTGCTCCGGGGCCGCGTCGTGGAAGAATCCCTCGACCGGGTACGGCGGGTTCTCCACCGGCACCTGCCCGGCGACGTACTCCATGAGGAAGAACGGCGTGCCGAGCGGCCTCGGGTCGGCGTCGTAGCCGAGCAGGTCGGCGAGGGGAATGTCGGCGCCGCTACCGCGCAGCGCGGACATGACGCGGTACTGGAACTCGATCTCGACGTCGAAACCGGGCACCTGCTGCGGGTACATCGCCGGGTCAGGGCTCTCGCGGCGCAGTACGAGCGGATGCGCACTGCGCACGCCCGCCTCGGTCCACGTCGCGGTGCAGAAGACCGTGTCGGCGGAGAACCCGCTCCCGCTGGGCCGCCGCACGTCGGAGACCACGACGTCGCCGACGCTCGGCCGCGCTGCGGCGAACCAGTCGGCCAGGGCCTCGGCAAGGACCGAGTCGTCGGACACCGTCACCATTGACTCCCGGGGATGCGCTTGTTCGGAGCACGCGGCCCTGGCAGGGCCGGTGCAGGGGCACATCGTGATCCCGATAGTGGATGAAGTCAAGCATGTTGGCGCCGGTCGGCGGGCCCGGGGGCGCGGCCTACTCCAGGACCGGCGCCGACACCGCGTGCGGGCCGAGCGGTGCGGCGCCCGGGGCGCACCAGCGTTCGGCGGCTGCGATGCGGGGCATGTCCGGGGCCAGGGCGCGGGCGTTGGCCAGCGCCTTCGCGGCATGCACGGGACGGTCGCGGACCGTCTCCACGAGGGCGATCGTGCACTCCAGATGGGCCGCCGCGTGGGGGCCCACGACCGTGCTCCGGGCGCGGACCGCGGCCCGGTGGGCGCGCTTGGCGTCGCCGCAGGCGAGCCAGTAGAGGGCCAGGGCGTCCGAATACGGGTCCGCGAGAACCCAGGAGAGGCCCTCGGCCATCGGCTCGACGAGTTCCGACGGGGCCACGGACGAGCGCGGCCCGAGCGCCTCCTGCGCGTACCAGCGGGCCCGGACGAGGTCCTGGCCGAGTGCCGCGCGGGCGATGGAGCCCTCGATCTGGCCGGGCCCGTGCTCCGTGGCGATGGCGGCGGCTTCGGCGTACCGCCCCTCTGCGAGGGCCAGCTCGCACCGGAGTGCCACCGTGTAGGGGCGCGACGTCGCGGACTCCGCGAGCACAGCGCGCAGTTCAGCCAGGTCCCCGACCAACACCGCACGCGTCGCCCGGCCTTCGGTGGCGTCATAGGTGACTTGTTCGACCGCGTGCCGGTCGGCCGTCGGGAGCCTGAAGAGCATCCAGCCGGGCGCGGGCGCCACACCCGTGAACACCACGTACAGCAGCACGAGGCCGATGATCATGCCGAAACCCAGGGCGGTGCCGATGCCTTCGGGCAGCGACCGCCACAACACCCAGGCAAGCCCCAGTTGCAGGACGACCGGGACCGCGTAGCCGAGCCACATCCGCCACTGGGCGGTGCCCGCGTCCGCCACCGAGACGACGCCCCAACTCCCGGGCGACGAACGACGGATCCGGGTGGCGCCGGCGACCGGGGCCCGGGCGGACAGGAAGCGGCCCGCACCCAGCACGATGCCGCACGGCCGGACACCGAAGAGCGGTGCCCCGAGGAGCATCCAGAGAGGCCACGTCCCGAACAGCAGGAGTGCGGCTCCGGCGATCATCAACGGCAATCCGAGGGCGCCGATCGACTCGGCCCGGACGGCCAGGACCACCAGCCCCACGAAGGCCGGGAGGCCCCAGCCGGCCAGCACACGTCTGTTGCGCCGCAGGCGCACGTCGACAGCAGAAGTTCTCGGCACCGGCGGATCATCGCAGGGCGGCGCCATCCGACGACAGGGGTCCCGCGGGAAGGGCACGGGCGGCTCGCAATCTGGCCGCCCCGTTTCGCGGCCCGGTCAGTCCTTGCGGCCGGTGGCCGCGACCGTCACGCCGAGGCCGATCATCGTCAGGCCACCGGCTCCACCGACCATGGCCAGGCGCTGCGGCGAACCGGCGAACCAGCCGCGCGCGGTTGCCGCGGCCAGGCCCCAGATGCTGTCGAAGACGACGGCTATGGCGTTGAACACCAGTCCCAGCACCAGCATTTGTGCGATCACGTGGCCCTGCCCGCGGTCCACGAACTGCGGGAGCACTGCGGCGAAGAACACGATCGTCTTGGGGTTGGCCACGCCGACGGCGAAGCCCTCCCCCAGGGTGCGCAGCGTCCCCTGTTCCGGCCTCTCACCCGCCAGCGCCGCGTGCAGCGACCCGCGCTGCCGTATCGCCTTGACGCCCAGGTGGATGAGGTACGCGGCCCCGGCCAGCTTCAGCACCGTGAAGACCAGCACCGAGCGCTCCACCACCGAGCCGACGCCCAGCGCGACCGCCACCACCAGCACGTACGCGCCGAGCGTATTGCCGACGACCGTCGTCAGCGCGGCCCGCCGCCCCTGCGCCAGGGCCCGCCCGACGACGAAGAGCACGCTCGGCCCGGGGATGATGATGAGCAGGAACGACATGACGGCGAAGGCGAACAGCCGATCAGGGGACACCATGCCGCCATGGCTACCACACCGTGCCCGAACCCGGACATCGCTTTTCTCCCGGGGCTTCTCCGGGGTCTTCTTCCGGCTCTTCTTCCGGCTCTTCTTCCGGGTCCTCTCCCGGACATCCCGGGATTCCCGCTCGGACTCACCCGATGGCGATACGCGGCTTCTGCGCCGGATCCAGCCAGCGCAGCGTCGCGGCCAGGAAATCCTGCGGCACCGAGACGCACCCGGCGGTCGCCCCGGAGCCGTTCACGTGCAGGAAGATCCCGGCGCCCCGATAGGGCACCGCCGGCGAGCGGTTGAAGTCGATCACGACCGAGTAGCGGTACGCCGGGTCGTGCGCCGCCAGCCGCTCCGACCCGTCGGTGTGACTCTCCGGCAGCGTCCGGTCGAAGCCGCCCTGCGACCCGAGCCGCATCTGGTTGTAGTAGGCCGAGTTGTTGTCCTGCACCCACCAGTGGTCGGCGCCGACACGGGTGTACGGCATGGCGGTCCCGGGGTCCGCGTTGATGCCGAACGCCTCGGTGAGGGTGTACGTCCCGCCCGGCGTCGTACTCGTGTTCTGCTTCCGCGAGGACCCGGCAACCACCCCGTTCGCCCCGATCCGGGCGTTCTCGGTGACCGTCAGCCGGGTCCAACTCCCGTCCGTCTGCCGCTGCCAGGTGGACACGGTGGCGTACGAGCCGCGGGCCGCCACGGTGATCAACTGCCGGGCGTCGCCCAGTTGCACGGGCACCGGGAACCGCGGCGGCGCGGGCTTGGCCGCGGTGGTCGCGGGCGCGGGCGGACGCGTGGTCGCCACGGGCGGCTTGCCCGGTCCGGCGCTCGTCGGCGGCGCCGAGGCGGTGGGAGTCGTCGCCCCGGAGGCCGTCGGCGTCACGCTCGCGGGCGGCGTCGTGGCGGGGGTCGTCTCCGGGACCGGTGCCTGGGCCGACGTCGCGGGCGCGGCCACCGGTGCCGCCGCGGGAGGCGGCGTACTCGCACCGGAGTCCCCGCGACCGCCGCCGTCGCCGCACCCCGCCACCGCCGTCTGCGCTATCGCGGCCGCCACCAGCCACACCGCAAGCCGCCGTGCTCGTCCCACGGGCCCCCCTGTTCGGTCGTTTCCGGCCACCCGCGCGCCACGCTATCCCGCGCGGACGGCTGCGGCGGCGGTCCTGGGACATCGGTTCCCGCCGTGCGACGATGACCCGGTCGGTTCGACGTCGGCCCGCGGCGACGGGCGGTGACGCGGCGCAGCCGTGCCGCCGCGCGGTGTGTCCGCGGCCTCGCTGGGAGGACGGTGGCCCGTGTTCTACGCCTTCGGTTTCGAACGGCTCGGCGTGATCGTGAGCGACCTCTACTTCGTCGACCCCGAGCCCGAGGAGGGGCAGGAGGGCGCGGAGCGGGGCGTACGCCTGGAGTTGCGCCTGCTCGGCAGCGGCGACCTGCACGGATCCATCTACTCGGCCCGCCCGATCAACGTCGAACGCCCGCTGTGGCGCGCCGACCTCCTGGAGTCCGTCGCCGGGCCGATGGGCAGCTTCGACCGGACGCACCACCACCCGCGCTTCGACGGCTGGGAGCCCGGGAACCGGGTGTTCGTCGAGGACCTGTCCGCGGACCCGCTCGGCTGGGTGGCCAAGCGCCTCGCCGACCCCGACGGGCTGCTCGCCGAGGCGGGTGTGGCACCGGACGAGGTCACCCCGGCCGACACCGCCGAGCTGCGCGCGGCCGTCCCGCAGATCGTGGACGCGGTCCGCACGCTGCTCGACCGCATCCATGCCGGTGAGCTGGCCCGCGCGCCGGGTCCCGAGCCGGTCACCAACGCGCGCATCAGCTGGCTGTGACCGGCGCTCCGCCGCCGCGCGGTCGCCCGCGTCCGGAGGCCGACGCGGCAGGCGCACACCCCGTCAGGCCCGCGCCGCACAGCGCGACGCGACCCGCACCGGCACGCCTGTCACATCCCCGCCACCCCATACGTCAGTGCTCCGAGAGACCGCGCAGGACGGACCGCACACGACGCGATCCGCACAGACGCGGACGGCACGGATGGCGGAGGAGATGGGACGCATGGACGACAAGGAGTTCCTGGCCGCGCGCTTCGAGGAGAACCGCCCGCACCTGCGGGCGGTGGCCTACCGCATGCTCGGCTCGCTGGCCGAGGCCGAGGACGCGGTGCAGGAGGCGTGGATCAAGCTGTCCCGGTCGAACGCCGACGACGTGGCCAACCTCGCGGGCTGGCTGACCACGGTCGTCGGGCGCGTCTGCCTCGACATGCTCCGCTCGCGCACGTACCGCCGGGAGAGCCCGCTGGAGAGCACACGCGTCCCCGACCCGATCGTGACCAGCGCCGACGGCGACCCGGAGTTCGAGTCGGTGCAGGCGGACTCCGTCGGCCTCGCGCTGCTCGTGGTGCTGGAGACGCTGCCGCCCGCCGAGCGGCTGGCGTTCGTGCTGCACGACATGTTCGCGGTGCCGTTCGACGACATCGCCCCCATCGTCGGCCGCACGCCCACCGCCGCACGGCAGTTGGCGAGCCGCGCCCGGCGGCGCGTCCGCGGCCTGACGCCCGAGCCGGAGGCCGACCGGGCCAAACAGCGGGCGGTGGTCGAGGCGTTCCTGTCCGCCTCCCGCGAGGGCGACTTCGAGGAGCTGCTGCGCGTCCTCGACCCGGACGTCGTCCTGCGCGCGGACGTCGGCGCCGGCACGATCGGCGTCTCCCAGGTGGTGCGCGGCGCCCGCGAGGTGGCCGGACAGGCGCTCAGGTTCCGGGAGTTCGCGAACTCGGGACGGCTCGTCTCGGTCAACGGCGGCATCGGCGTCCTCAACGCCCCCGAGGGCCGGCCGCTTTCGGTGGCGGGCTTCACCATCGCGAACGGCCGCATCATCGAGTTGGACATCCTCGCCGACCCGGAGCGGCTGGCGCGCTTGGACTTCGAGTTCCTGGAGGACAACTGACCGAAAGGCCCAGCGCGGCCGATCGACCGAGCAACCACCGCCTACGCAAGGCCAGTTCGGGGGACGGCGGACCACAACCGTCCCCCGGGCCCGGTCATCCCGTCAGCGCCCTCGTCCACAGCAGCACGAACAGCCCCAGTGCCGCGGCTCCCAGGAGCAGGACGAAGGCCGTGCCCACATGCCCGCGGCGCCGGACCGGGCCGGTGACGCGGTCCGGGTCCTCGGGGTCGTACACGACTTCGACGCGCGTGCCCGAGCCGCGCGCGGTGGCCCGGACGGCGGTGATCGACCGGGCCTCCCACACGCCGCCGTCCGCCAACGGGAAGCGGTAGACCGGAACTTCGGATCCCCGGTAGCGCCCCCGGCGAAGGGCCGGCAGGTGCTCGTACCGCATCACGTCGCCCATCACGCGCACCCCGCGCCGCCGCAGGATGAGGGCGTCGCGGATCGGCAGCAGGCCGTCGCGCACCACGCCGACGCCCAGCACAGCGAGCACGAGGCCGAGCGCCGCCATCACGAGGGCACGCACCATCGCGGCATTCTGGCCGCCGGACGGCCCGGCGCGGTAGACCCTGTCAGCGCGCCCAATGCGCGGGCCTGTCGACGCGGTCCGGGAGCCGGGTACGCGCGTCCCCGCGCGCCGCGGCGACCTGCGGCTGCGTCAGGAACACCGCCCCCGTCAGGTCGGCCCCCGACACGTCGGCGTCGCGGAAGTCGGCGCCCAGGACGTCCGCCAGCCGCAGATCCGCACCACGCAGGTCGGCGCCGATGAGGTACGCACCGCGCAGGCTCGCCCCCCGCAGGTCCGCACCGCGCAGCCGCGCCCCCATCAGGTCTGCCCCGCGATGGTCGCGCCGCTTCCCGCCGACGCCCGCGCGCACGAGTTCGCTTGTGCGGGCCAGGAGTTCGCCGACCGGACCGCGGTGCGACGCGACGTCGAGGCGGGCGAGTTCGCCCGGCCCGAGGAGCGTGAGGCGCTCGATCTCGTCGCGGGCGCGCCGCAGTTCGGGATGCAGCGTGCGGGCGGCGGGCAGGACGGCCGCTTCGCCCAGGTACCACAGGAGTTCGTGCAACTGCCGCATGACCGGGAAGACCTCGAACATCGGCCGGGCGACGTCCGGTGCCCCGCGCCACGACCGGCCCGCGAAGGTGACCTGGGAGACCTTCTGGCCCGCCCCGAAGCAGTCGAACACCGTGCAGCCGGAGTACCCCTCGCGCCGCAGACCCGCGTGCACGCCGCAGGTGTCGTCGGGACGCAGGTTCCGGCACGGCGTGCCGCCCGCCTTGTCTGCGGCGAAGTCCGCCGACTTCGCGAAGGGCAGCGCGACGCAGCACAGCGCGAAGCAGTTCGCGCAGTCCCCGCGCAGATCGACGGGGGCGTTCACGGGCGGCGTAGCGGCGGGCACGGGGGCGGAGCTGTCCTGACGTGGGGGCGCGGTGCGGAGTCCGTACGGCGCGCGTCGTGCGGAGGTGGTGCGGAGGCGGTGCGGATCATGGGGGTCGTGCAAAGAGGGGGCGTACGGGAAAAACCGTACACCCCCTCCCGCGCACCTCAGACCCTCACGACCTCAGGTGCGGTCCCCGCCGGCGGCCGGAGCCGTCAGCGCGGTCAGAACTGCCCGCGCCGGTACAGCCCCACGACCGCGGCGCCGCCGAGCCCGATGTTGTGGGTCAGGCCGATCTCGGCCTCGGCCACCTGCCGGGCGTCCGCCTCGCCGCGCAACTGCCAGGTGATCTCGGCGGCCTGCGCGATGCCGGTGGCGCCGAGCGGGTGGCCCTTGGAGATCAGGCCGCCGGACGGGTTGACGACCCACTTGCCGCCGTACGTGGTCGCCCCGTCCGCGATGAGCTTGCCGCCCTCGCCGTCCGGCGCCATGCCGAGCGCCTCGTACGTCAGGATCTCGTTGATCGAGAAGCAGTCGTGCAGCTCGATGACGTCGACGTCCTCGATCGTCAGGCCGGACGCCGCGAAGACCTTCTCGCCCGCGGCCCGCGACATCGGCTTGCCGACCACGTTGATGACCGAGCCGTCGAACGCCTCGCCGGTGTCGGTCGTCATCGTCTGCGCGACGATCTCGACCGCCTTGTCCTGCAATCCGTGCTCGATCACGAACCGCTCGCTGACCACGACGGCCGCCGCGGCGCCGTCCGACGTCGGCGAGCACTGGAGCTTGGTGAGCGGCTTGTGGATCTCGCGCGCGGCCAGGATGTCGGCGAGCGAGTACTCGTCCTGGAACTGCGCGTACGGGTTGTTGACCGAGTGCTTGTGGTTCTTGACCGCGACGAGGGCGAGCTGCTCCTCGGTGGTCCCGTAGCGGGCCATGTGCTCGCGCGCCGCGTTGCCGAAGATCTGCGCGGTGGGCGGGGTCATCTCGAACGGGTACGCCTTGGCCATGATCCCGTAGTGGCGGCCGACCGGGCTGGTCGCGAAGCCGCCCTCGCCGGTGCCGCTGCCCATCGCGCCCTTGGTCATCTTCTCGAAGCCGATGGCCAGGACGCAGTCGTTGAGGCCGCCTTCGACGAACTGGCGGGCCATCATCAGCGCCGTCGAGCCGGTGGCGCAGTTGTTGTTGACGTTGTAGACCGGGATGCCGGTGAGGCCGATCTCGTAGACGGCCCGCTGGCCCTGCGTGGACGTGCCGGCGCTGTAGCCGACCGGGGCCTGCTCGACCAGGTCGTACGAAATGCCCGCGTCCGCCAGCGCCTTCTGGCCGGCCTCCTTGGCCATGTCGTAGTACTGCCAGTCCTTGCTCTCCGGCTTCTCGAACTTGGTCATGCCGACGCCGACGATGAAGACCTTGTTGGACACGGAACCGCCCTCCGGATAAATGCTAGACACAATCAAGTTACTTCTCGGTGGGCGCCGGGTCACGGGGCAGCCCGAGAATTCGTTCGCCGACCACGTTGAGCTGGACCTGCGTGGTGCCGCCCGCGATGGTCAGGCAGCGGCTCATGAGGAATCCGAACGAGGCGCGCGCGCCCGCGTCCTCGTCGACCGCGCCCAGCGCGCCCAGGATCTCCAGGCTCAGCTCCGACTCGCGCTGCTGGTGCGGCGTCCCGACCAGCTTGCGCACCGACGCGCCGGGACCGGCCTCCAGACCGGAGATCTGCGCCATCGTGGTGCGCAGCCCGATGAGGGCGAGCGACGAGGCCTCCGCGATCAGCGCGCCCAGGCGCTCGCGGTAGCCGCCGTCCACGAACTCGCCCGCGGGGCCCGCGACCGCCGCGACCAGGTTCTCGATGCCCGCGCCGAACGACGAGTCCGCGCCCATGTGCACGCGCTCGTTGCCGAGCGTGTTGCGGGCGACCTGCCAGCCGCCGTCGACCTCGCCGACCACCATCGAGTCCGGGACGAACAGGTCCTCGATGAAGATCTCGTTGAACATCGCGAGCCCGCTGATCTCCTTCAGCGGCCGGATGTCCAGGCCAGGCGAGGACATGTCGACGATGAAGTACGTCAGCCCGTCGTGCTTCGGCTTCTCCGGCGACGTGCGGGCGAGCAGGATGCCCCACTCGGACTCCTTGGCCCGCGACGTCCACACCTTCTGCCCGTTGATCAGCCAGCCGCCGTCCACCTTCGTGGCGCGCGTGGTGAGCGACGCGAGGTCGGACCCGGCGCCGGGCTCGGAGAACATCTGGCACCACTGGAAGTCGCCGCGCAGCGTGGTGAGCGCGAACTTCTCCTGCTGCTCGGGCGTGCCGTACGCGAGGACCGACGGCAGCACCCAGTTGCCCATGGTGATGTCCTTGAGGCGGATGCCCGCGGCCTTCATCTCCTGCTGGATCACCAGTTGCTCGATCGGCCCCGCGCCGAGCCCGTAGGGCGCGGGCAGGTACGGCGCCGCGTAGCCGCTCGGAGCGAGGGCGACACGTGCCTCGTCGGCGTTCTTGCCGACCGCGGGAGCCAGCGCCGCGCGCACGCGCTCGCGCAACTCGTCGGCGCCCTCCGGAAGATCGAGCACCAGCTCGCGGCGGGCGCCCGCTGCGGCGAGTTCGGTGACGCGCAGCTTGTGGGCGGCGCCCGGTCCGGCGTACTGACGCAGTGTCAGCGCCCGGCGCAGGTAGATGTGCGCGTCGTGCTCCCACGTGAAGCCGATGCCGCCGAGGATCTGCACGCAGTCCTTGGTGGTGGTGAACACGGCCTCGATCGCGTACGTCGCGGCGATCGCGGCGGCGAGCCCGCGCGTGGCGGCGTCCTCGCCGAGCGCCCGGGCGGCGTCCCAGGTGACCGCGCGCGACTGCTCGACGCGGACCAGCATGTCTGCGCACATGTGCTTGACCGCTTGGAACTGCCCGATGGGACGGCCGAACTGCTCGCGCACCTTGGCGTATTCGGTCGCGCAGTCGAGCGCCCACGCGGCGACGCCGCACGCCTCGGCGGACAGCAGCACCGCGGCGTGGTCGCGGACCAGCGCGGCGTCGACGCCGGCCAGGACACGGGACGCGGGGACCGTCACGCCGTCGAGGACCACCTCGGCGCTGCGGCGCGTCGGGTCGACGCTCTTCAGCTCGCGGACCGTCGCCGACGCGGCGTCCAGGACGAACCAGACGTCCACGCCGTCAGCTTGACGGGCCGTCAGCACCAGCAGGTCGGCGGCCGCCGCGCCGAGCACGGGCTTCGCGGTGCCGGTCACCTTCAGGCCGCCGTCGGCGGGTGCGGCGGTCAGGCCGGACGGCTCCAGCGCGATGGCCGCGACGGTGGCGCCCTCGGCTATGCCGGGCAACAGCTCCTTGGCGAGCTCGGCAGACGCGGACGCGCCGATGACGGCGGACGCGAGAACGGTCGGCAGGAACGCGCCGGGGAGCATGCCGTACCCGGCCTGTTCGAGGGCCACGGCGGCCTCGACCGTCCCATAGCCCGCACCTCCGAACTCCTCGGCGATGTGCATGCCGAGCAACCCCTGCTCGGCCAGTCCCGCCCAGTACGGGGGACGCTCCTCGGCCTCGGCCTCCAGGGCGCGGCGTACCTCGCCGATCGGTGCAACACGTTGCACCCATCCGCGCACCGACTCCTCAAGAGCCCGGTGCTCCTCCGTGATCCCGATCGCCATGTGCCCTCTCCAGTGCTCTCGCTGTACGTCCGTACCTGCGATGCGTGCGATGCCCGCGAAACGCCGCGCGTCGTCGCGATAGTAGAACGCGTTTCACTTGATGGGGAGTGCCGAGGCCCCGTACGACGCCGGATGTGGCCCTCGACACGGCAGCCCGCGGGGTGCTGCGGCAGGATGATCGCCGACACGCCCCGAAGAAGACAGGGGCGCCGAGGTTCAAGAGCAGGGGACCGCAATGACGGACCGCACCACGGACCGCCCCGCCGCCGTCGGCGGCGCCATCGACCCGCGCGTGCTGGACGCCTTCGACGCGGCCGTCGGGTTCATGCCCCCGGACGAGGGCGCCGCGCTCTACGCGGCCGCCGTCGAGGCCGCGAAGGTCGGTCCGCTGCTGGAACTGGGCACGTACTGCGGCCGGTCCACCATCCTGCTCGCGGCCGTCGCGCGCGACGCCGGGACCGTCGTCGTGACGCTGGACCACCACCGCGGGTCGGAGGAGCAGCAGCCGGGGTGGGAGTACCACGACCCGACGCTCGTGGACCCCGAGGTCGGGGTCATGGACACTTTGCCGACCTTCCGCCGCACGCTGTTCCGCGCCGGGCTGGAGGAGTACGTCGTCGCGCTGGTCGGACGCTCGCGCGCGGTCGCTCCGCTGTGGAGCACGCCGGTGGGCATGGTGTTCATCGACGGCGGCCACACCGACGAACACGCGAACGGCGACTACGAGGGCTGGGCTCCGCACGTCGCCAAGGGCGGGCTGCTGGTGATCCACGACGTGTTCCCGGACCCGGCGGACGGCGGCCAGGCGCCGTACCGCGTATACATGCGGGCGCTCGCGTCGGGGGCCTTCACGGAGGCCGCGGGCCACGGGTCACTGCGGGTGCTGCGGCGTACCGGCGACGGGATCTGACCCACCGTCACCCGGCCGCCGGACGGGGGCCCGGGAGGCGGCCCGTGTCGTCACGTCGACAAGCCGTTTGGCGGCTTGTCGACGAGTGGTGAGGGAAGTCCGGCAAACATCAACTAAGTCAGTGACACGGCTGTGTCCGAGGCGGGACACTAAGTGCCCCGACGAGGTCCGTACGTGACGGGATCCGAAATGGCCGAGGGCGAACACTACGAGCGGGTCTGGGATCCGGCGACCCGTCGCTGGACGACCCGCGCGGCGGGACGCCCGACCCCGGGAACACCCGACGAGGACCAGGCGGCGTCGGATCAGTCCATGGCGGACCGGCCGACGCGGGACGGGCGCGCGCGGGAGGGATCGGGGCAGGACGGGTCGGGCGTCGAGCGGGCAGGGTCCGGGTCACAGCGGCCCCGATCGCAGGGGCCTGGGCCGCAGGGGCCTGGGCCGCAGGGGCCTGCGCCGCAGCAGGGGCCCGGCTACCCGGCACCGGGATCGCAGGCAGCCGGCTCGCCGACGTCAGGGCGGCCGGTAGCCGGTCCGCAGGTACCTGGCCCGCATGTGCCGGGCTCGCCGGTACCGGGAGCGCCGACGGTCGACGGGCCGGTGGCTCCGCGTCCGCCGGGCGGGCCACCGCCCAGACCGACGCAGGCGCCCAGCGTGCACCTCAACCCGACGGCGTCGGCCGGGAACCCGCAGGCGCCGAGGCCCGCCCGAGGTCCGCAGACTCCGCCGGCTCCCGATCCGGCCCCGGGCGGTCCGCCCGCCGACGGCCCGTGGTCGCAGCCCACCGTCCGCGGCCCGGCGCCCGCGCTGCCGCCGGGAGCCTCTCCGTCGCAGGCCGCCGCCTTGCCGCCCGGTGCGGCGGGACCGCCTGCGCTGCCCGGTCCGCCGGGGCCCGGGCAGGCGCTGCCCAGCGGCGGCGACAAGCAGCCCGGGGTGGATGCGCAGCCGACGGCGTACGGGCCGCCTCCTGGATCTCCCTTTTCTCCCGGTTCGCCCGGATCTCCCGCGTCCGGTTCTCCCCTCATACCCGGCGACGTCGCCTCCGGGGACGGCGACGAGGTCTCCCCCGGCTGGTTCGCCCGCAGTCAGGAGCCGCCGCGTATGCCGCGCGGGGCGACCTTCGCGGACGCCGCCGCGGGTCCGCGCACCCCGCCCCGCGGCACGCCCGTGCCGGGTACGCCGCCGCGCGGTACGCCCAGCCCTTTCGGTCCCGGCCCGTACACCCCTTCGCACGGTGCGCCCGGCCCCGCGACGGCCGCCGGCATGCCGACCGCGTCCGCACACGCCTGGGCGCCGATTCCTCCGGCACCGCCGGTGGGCGCGCCGGGTGGTCCCGGTGCCCCCGCCGGGCAGCCGCAGCCCCCCGAGCACGGCTCGGGGGGCGGTTCGAGCGTGCGCACCCTCGCCGTCATCACCGCGATCGTGGTCCTGCTGGCCGTCGCCATCACCGTCGTCGCGTTGCAGCCGTGGAAGGACGACGACGGCGCGACCGTCGCGGAGTCGTCCGGCAGTCCGACCGCCACCGGCGCGACCGGGTCCGCGGCGCAGCCCGCCGGTCCCGGCGACAGCGCCAACCCCTCGGGCAACACCCCGGCGTCGGCCGGGGGTTCCGCGTCCGCCTCGGCTTCGCCCTCGGCGTCCCCGTCCGCGGGCGACCCCGGCACCCAGGCCGCCGCGCTCAGCAGCCTGCTCGACCACAGCGGCACCTCGCGCCAGTCGGTGATCAACGCCGTCAACAACGCGAGCGGCTGCACTTCGCTCGCCGGCGCGGCGTCCGACCTCTCGCGCGCCGCGGACTCGCGCAACGCGCTGCTCGCCGAGCTGGACACGCTTGAGTTCGACGCGCTCCCGGAGGCCGCTCCCGCGCTGGAGCACCTGCGTACCGCGTGGCGGGAGTCGGCGAGCGCCGACGCCCACTACGCTGCTTGGGCGCAGGCCCAGGCCGACAGCGGATGCGGTGCCGGGCAGCCGAGCAAGGACGCCGGGGACGCCGCGAGCGGCCGGGCGACCGCCGCCAAGCAGGCGTTCGTGCAGGCGTGGAACGACATCGCGACCCGCTTCGGACTGCCGACAAGGACCGAACTTGCCATCTGATCCGTCCGATCCGTGGGAGCCCTGGGACAGCCCGCCCGCTCCCAGGCGCCAGGCCCGCGACCGCCGCGCGGCCGACCGGAGGCGTACCCGCGTCACGGTCGGCGTTGCGGTCGCCGCGCTGGCCCTCGTCGGCGGCACGGCGCTCGCGGTCAACTGGCCGGACGACGACGGCTCGGAAGCGGCGGCCGCCGCATCCGCGTCGCAGGTCACCGGGTCGGAAGCAACCTCCCCCCTCAGCACGGGAGTTGGCATGCCCTCCGAATCCGTACCGCCGCGGGCCGACGGTCTTCCGCCGGGCCCCCAGGGGCCGCCCGCGTCCATTCCCGGTCCGCCGCCGCCCGCGACGCCGCCGAACTCCGCGCCGCAGCCGGGTCCGGGCGCACCGGACGCCCGGCCGCTCACGGGCAGGACCGTCGTGATCGATCCGGGGCACAACCCCGGCAACTCCCGGCACACCACCGAAATCGGCCACCAGGTCGAGGCGGGCGGCTTCCGGAAGAACTGCGACGAGACCGGCACCGAGACCAACAACGGTTACACCGAGGCGGAGTTCACCCTCGACGTGGCCAACCGCACCCGCCAGGTCCTCGTCGCGCTGGGCGCCGAGGTGGTGTTCACCTGGGAGGGCGATCGGCCCTGGGGCCCGTGCGTGGACGAGCGGGCGCGCGTCGGCAACGACGCGCACGCGGACGCCGTGGTGTCCATCCACGGCGACGGCGCCACGTCGAGCGGCACCGGATACCACGTGATCGTGCCCGCGAAGGTCCAGGGCGGCGGGTCGGACACCGGCCCGATCCTGGTCCCGTCACGGGCCCTCGGTGACGCGCTGGCCCTGGCTTTCGCGCAGAGCACCGGCGCGAAGCCGTCGAACTATGTGGGGCAGAACGGCATCGACGTACGCGATGATCTGGGCGGACTGAACCTGTCGACAGTGCCCAAGGTGTTCATCGAATGCGGGAACATGCGCAACGCGGGTGACGCCGGACGCATGACCGATCCCGTCTGGCGCCAAAAGGCCGCCCAGGGGATCGCGTTCGGCATCCGCGACTTCCTCATGAAGGGGACGTGAACCCGACGCCCCGACCTGCACGCACCGGCGAACTTCCGTAAGCTCCCCCGGACCCGTCAGCCGCGACGGACGGCCGCACTCCGAACGCGCGGCGGCGCACGGGACATCCGGGAACCTCGCCTACGTCCCCCATCGCGACATTGAGGAGAACCGTGAACCAGAGAGGCATGACACGGGGAGACGGTCTCGTCTTCGTCTGCGTCGCCCTGATTTTCGGCATGTCGTTCGCACCGTACTTCAAGGCCTCGGCCGACGGCGGCGGTAGCGGCCGCAGCAGCCGCGACGACTTCGGCGGCTCGGACACCGAGACGACCACCGTCAACGCATGGGCCCAGGACCACTGGCCGCTCATGGCCGTCGTCATCCTGCTGCCGCTGATCTCCTTCCTGCTGCTGGTGACGCACCGCTACATGGTGAACGCCGACCAGCGCCCGGTCGGCGGGCTGACGCTGCGTCAGTGGGCCACCTCGCTGGGCGTGGTGGCGGCGTGGGCGGCGCTGTGGTCGCTCGGGGGCAACGTGGTCGGCAACGCGGACGAGGCGTACGAGGAACTCGGCGTCGAGCTGTCGCACGGCTTCGGGGCGTTCGTGATCCTGCCGTTCACGCTGATCATGGCGCTGCTGCTGTTCGTGATCGACCGCGTGCCGGGGCTCGCGTACCCGCTGTTCATCGCCGCGCCGGCGTACCCGGCCGGGTACATTCCGGCGCAGGGTCAGCCGGGTCAGCCGGGTCAGCCGGGCTACGGCACCGGGATGTACGGCCAGCCGGTCGTGCCGCCGGGCACGCCCGTCGCGCACATGCCGCCGCCGATGACCGGCGCGATGCCGGTGGCCGCTCCGGCGCCCGCTCCGGCGCCGGTGCCGTCCTCCGGGTCCGGCCCGGGCTCCGCGCCGGGCGCGGCGGCCGCACCGGCCCCGGCGGCCGAATTCGCGCAGTTCTGGCTGGCGGTCCCGGAGGAGCGCCCGCTGCTCCCGGTGGGCGGTCTGGACAAGACGCCGGTGGCCACGCTGGTGCCGGGAAGCTGGTACCTGGCGGTGGAGCCGGCGGGAGACGGCCTGATCGTGGAGGTGGACGGAGTCCGGGGTGTGCTGTGGGACACCTCGGGTATCCAGCGCGGAGAGTAACGACACCCCAACGCAACACGAACTTTCCCCATGAATCCGGGCCCCGCCAGGTCGCCCCCCGACCGGCGGGACACCCGCCCCGCACCGGATCTGGCACAGTGTCCGACCGGAAGACATCAACCCCATGCACCGGCAGCGCGCGGGGGCGCGGCCGGTGCGGCAATTCGGGTCGCCCCCGTACCCTGGCGGCGCCCACCCCCTCGGGAGGAGACCCCAACTAGTGGATATCAAGAAACTCACTCGTGGTGACGCGATCGTCGCCGTCGCGGCTCTGCTGATCTTCATCTTCTCGTTCCTCGCGTACGTGAAGGCCGAGGTCGGCGACTTCTCACGAAACGCCTGGGCCAGCGAACTCGCCCCGGTCGTGACGTCGGAGGTGATCATCCCGATCGCGGCGGCGGTGCTGTACATCCTCGGCGGGCTGCAGCCGCGTCCGCAGGTGCTGTTCGGCCTGACCCTGCGCCAGTGGGCGGTGCCGCTTGCCGTCGTCACGCCGCTCAACGCGCTGTGGTCGCTCGCGGCCATTCCGGACGGCGGCGAGGCGGGCATCGGCGCGATCTTCATCGTCATCGCGTCGCTGATCATGGCCGGTGCCGTCATCGCGAACGAGATGGTCCCGGCGCTCAAGGCCCCCCTCGGCCTCGGTGGCGGCGCTGCCGGTGCCCCCGCTGGCGCGTATGGCGGCCAGCAGGGCGCCCCGTACGGCGGTCAGCCGGCCGGTGCCCCTTACGGCGGCGCTCCGCAGCAGGGTGCCCAGTATGGCGGTGCCCCGGCCCCCGCGCCCGCCGCGGCGGACCCGTCGTTCCAGCCGTACTGGTTCTCGGTGCCGGACCAGCGCCAGCTCGTCGACGGGCAGACCAACGCCCCGGCCGGGTCGCTCAACCCGGGCGTGTGGTACCTCGCGGTCGCGCAGCACGGCCAGGGCCTCCTGGTCGAGGTCGACGGCGTCCGCGGCGTCCTCTGGAACGTCTCGGGGATCCAGAAGTCGTAATCAGGGCCGCCTGAGGCCCACAGTGGCTCCGGTCACTCCCGAGAGGGGGGCCGCCGC
>NZ_JBPKBH010000005.1:143539-145164 GCF_051388915.1 Yinghuangia sp. YIM S09857
GCGGCGGGCGCCCTCTCGGCGTTCCCGGGTGCCACCGCCCGCACCCCGCGTACGCCTTCCGCCTTCCGCCTTCCGCCTTCCGCCTTCCGCCTTCCGCCTTCCGCCTTCCGCCTTCCGCCTTCCGCCTTCCGCCTTCCGCCTGGGACGCTCCCACTCCCGCCCGCGCTCTCCGCCTGCTGACCCGTGCCCTCCCCCGTCCGATGCCCCGACGCCCACCCGCCCACCGCTCCCCGGACCGGTGCCTCCACCGCGCACCCACCGCCTGCTGACTCCTGCTCTCCCTCCCGTCCGACGCCCTGACGCCCACCCGCGTGCACCGCCAGCCCCTCGCCCCTGCCTCCCGCCCCCTTGCCGCCTCCACCGCACCGACCGTCCCCTCTGGCGCCCCCGCCGCCCAGGGGCCCATGGTCACCGAAGTAAAACGTGTTCTACAGTGCCAGGCGGAACCTGACGCCCCCTTCAGGGGCCGTCCCCGCGGCCATGAGGAGAAACACGATGCGGCTCGGTCTGACATTCGGGTACTGGGGGCGAGGCCCCTCGGCCGGCTTCGTCGAAACCGCGCAGGAGGCGGAGCGGCTCGGCTTCGACTCGGTGTGGACCGCGGAGTCGTGGGGGTCGGACGCCTTCACGCCGCTGACGTGGATCGCCGCCAACACGTCCCGCATCAACCTGGGGACCGCGGTGACGCAAATGACCGCGCGTACCCCCACCGCCACCGCGATGCACGCGCTGACCCTCGACCACCTCTCGGGCGGCCGCGTCATGCTGGGCCTCGGCCTGTCGGGGCCGCAGGTCGTCGAGGGCTGGTACGGGCGGCCGTTCCCGAAGAGCCCGCTCACCTTCACGCGCGAGTACGTGGACGTGATCCGCCAGGTCCTGCGCCGCGAGAGCCCCGTCGCGCTCGAAGGCCGCTATGCGCAGCACCCGTACCGCGGCGAGGACGGCAGCGGCCTCGGCAAGCCGCTGAAGCCCATCACGCACCCCCTGCGTGCCGACGTCCCGATCTTCCTGGGCGCCGAGGGGCCCAAGAACGTCCACCTCACCACCCAGATCGCGGACGGGTGGCTCCCCCTCCACTGGTCGCCGTACAACCACGACGTCTACGGCGAGTCCCTCCGCGACAAGCCGGAGGGCTTCCGCATCGCGCCGATGGTGCAGGTCGTCCTCGAAGACGACCTCGAAAAGGCGATGTTCCCGATCAAGGCCGCGATGGGCTTCTACGTCGGCGGCATGGGCGCCAAGTCGAAGAACTTCCACGCCGACCTGATGCGCCGCTTCGGCTACGCGGACGCCGCCGACCGCATCCAGGACCTCTTCTTCGAGGGCCGCCGCGAGGAGGCCATCGCCGCCGTCCCCAGCGAATTCGTCGACGAGATCGCCCTCGTAGGCTCCGCCGACCGCATCCGCGACCGCTACACGGCCTGGCGCGACGACAAGCACGTGACCGACATGATCGTCACCACCAAGGACCCCACCGCCCTGAAGCTCCTGGCCGACCTCGCCGGAGCGTAGTCACCCAACGGGCCCGGGGGGGGGGGGGGGGGGGGGGGGGGGGGGGGGGGGGGGGGGGGGGGGGGGGGGGGGGGGGGGGGGGGGGGGGGGGGGGGGGGGGGGGGGGGGGGGGG
>NZ_JBPKBH010000005.1:145208-146668 GCF_051388915.1 Yinghuangia sp. YIM S09857
GGCAGCACTTCAGCTGCCTGCCCCGGGCCTGTTCTGGTCCCGCTGGACGCCTTGGCCGTTCCGGGGCACCAGCCGTAGGTCGCTTCGTCCAGCCGCGACCAGACCACCTCATCCGCGGGATCCCGCGACCGCCCCAAACGCGCGCAACCGCATCCGTGGTTCTCCCCACACAGCCGGTCCGCCAGGGCCCGCCACGACGCTCCGAGCTGCGCAGGCTCAACCCGCCCTCTCCCCCAACCCCCGCCGCGACCTCGCGCCGCACGGATGAGGTGACTTCCCACATCCCCGCGCCGGGTCAGGGGCCGTACGCGCGCAGGAAGACGTCGACCGCGGCGGTCGCGAGGTCGTCCAGATCGGCGTCGGGGCGGTACTGGAGCGGGCCGGTGAGCAGGGCGAGAAAATGCTCGGCGGCCAACTCCAAGTCGCACGACCGCAGGTGGCCCGCGATGACGAGGCGCGCGAGTCGGTCGGCGAGGGCGCAGCGCACGCGAAGTGCCGTACGCTCGCGGACGCTTGCCGCCAGTTCGGGGAACTGGCCATGCTCCGCGTCGGCCAATTGCCTGACAGCGCGGGCCTCTTCGCAGGCGTACGCCAGAAGCAGCTTGCGGGCCACGGCAGTGAGCGCTTCGCGGGGGTCCCCGTCGCCGGCGGCGCGGAGTTCTTCCACGACGGCGACACCGCGCGCCCCGATGCGGTCGGCGGCGGCCTCCACGGCCTCGCGGTACAGGCTCTCCTTGTCGGCGAGGTGGTTGTAGACGGTCGGTTTCGCGACGCCGGCCTCCCGAGCGATCTCCTGGACGCACGCCTGCGCGTATCCGCGCCGCGCGAACACGGTGAACGCGCCGTCCAGGATCGCCTGCCGCCGCTCGATCCGCCCGCGGCCCGCGCGTTCGTTCCCGGTTGACACTTCTGAACCCATGGGTTCAGCATAGTGCCGAACCGATACGACCGGATTTCTGAACCGCTTGGTTCAATCAATTGGAAAGATGAGACAGGGATGATCGTTCACATGCTGCGCTTCTCGTTCAAGGAAACCGCAACCGAGGAGGACCGCGAACACGTCCTCGCGGTGATGCGGCGAACAGCCTCGGTCGAGTCGGTGTCGTTCTCGACGGTCGGCCAAAGCCTCGACGAATCAGGCGGGTTCACGCACGCGTACTGCGTGGGCATCGCCGACATGGAGGCCCTGCGGCGGTACATGCACGACCCGGTCCACCTGGCGGGTGACCCCGAGATCATCCCCCACCTCGCCAAGCTCGCCATCGGCCCGGACGTGTCGGACGACATGACCCCCACCCTGGCCGCGGACATCCTCGCCCTGCACGAGGAAAAGGTCGCCCTCTACCCGGAATGGGCCGCCGACCTCACCCCCCTCCTGGCCGCCTAGCACCGGCAGCGGGGGGGGGGGGGCGGGGGGGGGGGGGGGCAATGGAGAGAGGGGGGGGGGGGGGGGGGGGGGA
>NZ_JBPKBH010000005.1:146712-179536 GCF_051388915.1 Yinghuangia sp. YIM S09857
GCGGCCCCCGACCGCGCCGCGCCCCAGCCCATGAAGGCGGATCGCGATGGAGAGCAACCGGGGGCAGCCGAGCACCGAGACGCGCCATATTCCCCTACGTGCACTTGAGGTACTTAGGTCCTCTGATGGAGGAGGTGGATGCGATGTCGATACCGACCACGGCCGGGGCGGCGAAGCGCCAGGCGCCGCTGAAGGTGGACCCGGCGACCGATGAGTTGATTTCCCAGGGGGCGCACTGCCTCGGGGTGACCAAGAAGGACCTGGTCGCCGAGGCGGTACGTGCCTACTTGGAGCAGCGCCGGGCGGACGTGCGCCGCGGCATGGTCGAGGCAATGCGGGTGCTGGACGGGTCGTTGTCGTCGAACGTGTCGATGCTGACAGGGCTGTCCCCGGAACGCATCGAGCAACTCGGCGGGGTCGGGGAGTGGGATGGCTGAGCCTCCCGAGGCACCCATGCGCCCGACGCCGCGCGTCCTCAGGGAGGATCTGGACCTCCCCATCCCGTCCGCCCGGGTTTCGTTGGACGACGTCGAACATCCCTTGCTGGACCAGGCATCAGCTCAGTTCGCGGCCCGGTACCGAACACCATCGTCGCCTTGATCCTCGGTCGCGTGCCCGGCTGCGCCGCAGACGGATGGTTCCCCGAGTACGCGGTGCCCGAGCGCAGCCTCCTGCCCGCCGAGTCCGCTGACTCGCCGCGAACTGGCGTTCAGGCGGCCAGGACCCGTTGCTCGATCGAGTCGAAGATGTCGGCGTCGGTTTCCTGCTGCCACTTGGGGAGGTCGTCCCAGTCGGCGACGTACGCGGGCTTGGGCGACTCGATGTGCTTGTGGATCTGGGCGATCCAACAGGTGGCGACGAAGCGCCCCCGTTGGACGCGGTCGAGCTTCGCGGTGTTGCCGCCGCTCACCTCGACGAAGGCTTGGACCTGAGCGTGAACGGCTGCGGCCGCCTGGCGTTCCCAGTCCGGTGTTTCGTCCCATGGGGCGATGTAGCCGGGCTTCGGCTCACCGGGAAAGTGCTTGAGTACGCCCGCAATCCACGCCTCGCGGAAGTAGCGACCGGGCTCCACGTCCAAAACAGTTCCTCTCACCTCTTGCCGACGACGCTCAATCCAGCGCCGCAATGGCGTCCAGCAAGTGCGTGGTCCGGTTGTCGCCCTTGTACGGGTCGAGCCGACCAGACAGCCCTTGCAGCCTACGCCCGACGTAGCCGGAGTTCGTTTGCCGCGCCAGTTCGACGGCTGCGCTTCCGTAGTGAATGGCACTGTCCAGATCACGGCGTTGAGTGCCAAGGGCCGCCAAGTCGATGAGGACGCCGCTGCGACGTCGTGGGGACAGTCGCTGAGCGAGTGCAGTGGTGAGGGCTTGCTCCGCCAAGTCGGAGCGGGCAAGTTGGAGGTAGCAAGTGCCCCGTTCCTCGGCGAGACGTGACCCGTCAAAGCGGAGCCACCCGTCGTTGTGGACCTTGCCACGGAGGGTGTGGACGTCTTCAGCGGCATCCAGCGACCGCTTGCACTCGTCCAAGTCGCCGAGCCCAGCGTACGTTTCAGCCTGCACCGCGGAGATCCAGTGTCGGGTCGACAGCCGGTCGTCACCGCGTCGGGCGACAAGGGCAGCAGTGGCCAGCAGCGGCGCCGCATCGGCGAAGCGCTGCTCGTACACGCTGATGTAGGCGTGCCGGGTCAACGCGCAGGCCCACAGGTCGAACGCTTGGGCCTCCCGCCCGGCGGAGGCCGCGAGGCTGTAACAGTAGGCGGCGTCGGTATAGCGGTTCGCGTCGAAGAAGATCTCGCCGGCCAGTTGGAAGAGGTCCGCAGCAAGGGCGCAGAGGCGTCGATGCGCGGTGTCAGTACGCGCCGACCTGAGTCCGGCGGCGAGAATAGCCAGTTGCTCGCGCACAACGGGGAAGACTGCGCCCTTGGACGGGGCGAGGGCAAAAACATGCCACAGATGCGCGTTCAGTTGCTCGGGGTCGTTCGTGCCGCCTCGAGGCGCTCCTGTCTCATCGAAGTCGGCCGCGACAGCTTCAACTGTCGGCAGTGCCAGTAGCGTTCCGGAGATCGTAGCCAGACGCATGAAATCACGGCGGATCATTTCGTCAAGGTCTCCCGCAGTCGTCTTACCCTCCGCTCCCGGCACGGCCACCAAACTGCGCGTGTCGGAAACGAGTTCCATTGCCAGGTGGGGGGAAGGCGCGGCCAGGATCGCGTCCAGTTGGGCCGCGGACAGCTTCAGGAGGCGGGCCAACAGCGGTCGCAGGAACGGCTGTGGGTCGGCCGTACCTCGCTCCCAACGGCAGATCGTGCTGCGGTCTACGCGTAATCGCTCCGCGAGCGCCTCCTGGCTGAAGCCGAGAGCCTTGCGGCGCGCTGCGAGGTCCTGACGGGTGGTACGCACTGGCATTCCCCCAGTCTGCGGAGCGTTTGTCCTGGTCAGCGCAGCCGATGCCGCAAGTATGACGCACAAGTGCCGCAGTGCTGCGCTGGCTCGTCGCAACAGCCTGCGGTTGCCTGGTGGTTGCCGAGGACGGGTCTCCCGTTTGGCTCGCATCAGCCGACAGCCCCCTTTCGAAACGGAGTTCCGATGACCGAAGTCACGTCCGTAACACACACGGACCCCGAGATCGGCGCGGTCCTGGACACTGTGTACGGCCGCCAGCGCGTGATGGATGTTCTCGACGCCGGCCACGATCGGCGTACCGTCTACCTCCGCCCCGAACGCGGCGGCATGGAATGGACCATCGCCGCCACCGACCTCGGACGCGTGATGCGCGCCCCGGGTGACAGCCCGGCATCGCACATCATGGAGGGCAAGAAGCAGGACGACTCCAACAAGGGGTCGCAGCACGGCGGCGGCGGGTCGGACGAAGGTGGGAACACCAGTGATGGTCAGCGTCCCGCTGACGGAAAGTAGGTCGCGGGTGACGGACGATGACACCGCGGCGGGCGGCCCTGAGGGGTTGGGTGCTGCGCTGGTGGGGCTTGGGGCGTTGACCGGGGATTGGCTTGCGGCGTACCTCGCCACGCCGCGGGAACACTTCGTTCCTGACGTGATTTGGCCGGGGCGGGCGGACGAAAACCGGCAGGACGACCGGGTGATCCGGGGCGACAACCCCGAACTGTGGTTGCGGACGGTCTACCAGGACGTACCGATCACCACGCAATGGGACGACGGAACGTATGACGGCCCCAACCGCGGTACCACGCCGTCCAGTTCCAGCAGCATGCCACGCATGGTCTTCTTGATGCTGGCGGCGCTCGACGTCCAACCCGGCCACCGTGTCCTGGAGATCGGCACCGGAACAGGCTGGAACGCGGCCCTGCTTGCGCATCGCGTCGGGGCCGCGAACGTGGTGTCGGTCGAAGTCGACGCCGCCGTGGCCGAGGAGGCCCGTCGGCGGCTCGCGAAAATCGGTGACGGATCCGGTCCTCGTCGCCGGGGACGGTTCGCTCGGAGCACCCGAACACGCGCCGTACGACCGGCTCATCGCGACCTGCTCCATCGGGCACGTCCCATCCGCCTGGCTCGCGCAGACGCGCCCCGGCGGGTTGATCGTCGCGCCTTGGGGACCGACGTACGGCGGCGAGGGGATCGTACGGCTGACCGTGGCCGAGGACGGCTCCGCGTCCGGGCGGTTCACCGGATCCTCGGCGTTCATGCGTCTGCGGCAACAGCGCGTGGAGCGCCCGCCGTTCAAGGCCTACCTCACCGAACCGTGGCCGGCCGACAGCGAAGAGAGATCGACCGCACTGTCACCGGACCAAGTCGGCGACTGGATCGACATGTTCGCGATCGGCGTGCAAGTCCCCCGCATGTTCTGCCGCGTCGAGCGCTACGAGGGCGGCTCGTACACGCTCTGGCTGTACGACACCGACGCCACGAGTTGGGCAACGGCCGACTACGAGCCGGACGCCGTCCAGTACGACGTCCGGCAGTCGGGTCCCCGGCACCTCTGGGACGAACTCGAAACGGCCTGGCGGTGGTGGGACGCGCAAGGCCGCCCGGACTTCGACCGGTTCGGGCTCACCGTGAAGGCGGGCGACAACGAAACAGTCTGGCTTGATGAGCCGGACAATCCTGTGCCGGTGCCAACGTAAACGGACTACAGAGCCGTCGCCGCGAGCCAGCGCGTCAGTACCGAATCATCGCCGAACACCTCTACGCCGTCCGGCAGTTCCCTTCGTCGATGCAACACCAGCATGACGGCCACCGCGTCGCCGCGCAGGGCCGCGTCGCCCTTGGCGTGGCCTCGGGTCCAGGTGTAGCCGTCCGGCGAGAGGGTGATGGTCCACTCCCCCGCGCGTGGGCCGCCCGAGGTGTGGATGTGCAGGGTTTCCCCGGTCCCACCGGGGAAGTCGCGGGGCGAAGTCCCCGCGCCCGGGATCACCGTGAGGAGTTCGTCGATGCAGTCGACCGCGACCTCCGGGTCGACCACGGGTTCAAAACCCAAGGCGAGTTCGGCGTCGACGCGGTGGACCGTCGTTTCGTGCAGCATGCGACGGCCCCAGAAGCGGGCGTGCGGCTCCGGACCGAAGGTCCACGCCGGAGCGTCCGGGCCGGAGGCCTTGAGGTACGCCGCCGACCGCCGCGCCCCCGCGGCCAGCCACTCCGGCAGCCCCGAGGGGTCGTCCGGCAGTCCCAGGTCCAGCGACCGCGCCGGTACGGGCCCCGGCGCCGCTCCCGCCCGCACGTTCGCCGCCGACCACGCGTGCGCGATCCCCGCGTGCTTCACGAGCTTCGCGAGCGTCCAACCCGGACAGGTCGGCACCTCGGTCGTGAGGTCCGCCCCGGCCAACACCGCCGCGAACCGGTCCGCCTCGGCGACGAAGCGGTCGCAGTACTCGTCGTGGTCCCACGCGTACATCGGCTCGGTCATGCCTGTCCCCATCCTGGAGAACTCCGGAGGGCTCCGGAGAGCTGCTGGCGATGGCGTTCATTGTTCGCCTCGGCCCCGACCTCGGCCCCGACCCGGACCCCGGCGCCCCGAGACCGCGGACGCGGCCGACCACCCTCAGCGCGGGTCGAAGCAGAGTTCGCTGTCGCAGCGTACGTCGGCCGGGGCGAGGCCTACCGGGAGGGCGGTGTCGGCGTAGCCTTCGGTGCCGCCGAAGACCGTTGTGGTGGCCGGTTCGCCGCCGAGGACGGCGGTGGCGAGGATCATCGCCCCCGCGGTCCATGCCGTGCGTTCCTCGGGCCAGATGGCGTCGTCCTCGAAGACGTAGCCGGTCCAGTAGAGGCCGTCATCGTGGCGGAGGCGCTGGATCCAGGAGACGATCTCGACGGCGCGGTCGCTCTGGCCCAACGCCCAGAGGGCTATGGCGAGTTCGCAGCTCTCGGCGCCGGTGACCCACGGGCGGTCCGAGACGCAGCGCGCGCCGAGGCCGGGGACGACGAAGGTGTCCCACTGGTCGGCGATGCGCGCCTGGGCCGCGTCGCCGCGCAGGGCGGTGCCGAGGATCGGGTAGTACCAGTCCATCGAGTAGCGGTTCTTGTCGAGGAACCGCTCGGGGTGCGACACGACCGCGTGGCCCAGCCGCCCGGTGGCCAACTCCCAGTCGGGCTGCGGTTCGCCGAGGTGGTCGGCGACCGCGAGGGCACAGCGCAGCGCCTGGTACATGCTGGACGAGCCGGTCAGCAGCGCGTCCGGCACCGCCGTCCCGTCGGCCTCCCGCTTCCAGCGGATCTCGCCGCCCGGCGCCTGGAGGTCGAGGATGAACTGCGTGGCCGACTTCAGGTGCGGCCACATGCGCACCAGGAACTCCTCGTCCCCGGTGAGGAGATGGTGGTGCCAGAGGCCGACCGCGAGGTACGCGGTGAAGTTGGCCTCCTTGTTGTGGTCGGTGACCACGCCGTCCGTGTACGCGGCGTACCACGATCCGTCCGCGTTCTGCCGCGACGCCAGCCAGCGGTACGCCCGCTCCGCGAGGTCGTGACGCCCCGCGAGGTCCAGCGCCATCGCGGCCTCGGTGTGGTCCCACGGGTCCAGGTGCCCGCCCACGAACCACGGGATCGAGCCGTCCGGCCGCTGCACCGCCGCGATGCCGTCGATCGTGCGCCCGATCTGATCAACCGTCAGAACCCCGTCCAGGGCCAGGATTTCGAGCGAACCCCGGCCCGTGCCCCCATGGGCCCCGAGGCGCGTCACGCCGCGTCCTCGGCGGTGGTGGTGCGCGGCTTGACCGCGTACACGACGAAGCTCTTGCCGATGAGCGGGTTGAGCGCCTTCTCCGCCCAGCGCGTCGTGCGCGGGGCCTTCATGATGTCCCAGACCAGCAGCTTGTGGTACATCCGCACCGGCAGCGCCTTGTCGTTGTCGACGCCGACCGCGCACTTGATCCACCAGTACGGCGAGTGCAGCGCGTGCGTGAAGTGGTCGGCGTACGGCTCGAACCCGGCGGCCTCGACCCGCTCGACCAGCTCGTGCCCGCGGTAGATGCGAATGTGCCCGCCCTCGACCTCGTGGTACGCGTCCGACAGCGCCCAGCAGACCTTCTCCGGCCCGTAGCGCGGCACCGTCATCGCGGCCAGTCCGCCCGGCTTGAGCACCCGGAAGATCTCCGCCAGCACGCCCTTGTCGTCCGGGATGTGCTCCAGCACCTCGGAGATGATCACGCGGTCGAAGCTGTCGTCGGGGAAGGGCAGGGCGAGCGCGTCGCCGGTCACCGCGACCGCGGTGGCGCCCCCGGGGGCCTCGCCCGCCTCCGACATCGCCGCGAACATGGCGTTGACCTCGCGGACGTCGTCCTCGTTGCGGTCCAGCGCGACCACGTGCGCGCCGCGTCGCAGCACCTCGAACGAGTGACGGCCGCCGCCGGCGCCGAGGTCGAGGACGCGGTCCCCCGGCGCCAGCGGGAAGCGTGAGAAATCCACGGTGAGCAAGTCGGCGGCTCCGTCTCCTGTGCAGAACTGCTAAGGCTTCGCGAGGTCGTTCGGGCGGTCGGGCGGCAGCGGGACGTGAGGCTAGGCGTGCACCGCGCGGGCGTCGATCGCGGCGCGGTAGCGCTCGGCGGTCAGGACCGCCGCGTTGCGCCACGTGAAGCGTTCCAGGACGCGGGCCCGGCCGTTGCGCCCCAGCCGCGCTCTCAGCTCCGGCTCGTCGAGCAGGCGGCCGATGGCCTTGCGCAGCGCCTCGGAGTCGCCGGGCGGCACCGCGAGGCAGGTCTCGCCGTCCGCACCGGCGACCTCGGGTATCGCCCCGCCGGTGCTGGCCACGAGCGCGGTCCCGCAGCTCATCGCCTCGGCGGCGGGCAGCGAGAAGCCCTCGTACAGCGACGGTACGCAGGCCACCTCGGCGCTGCGGATCAGGTCGACCAGCTCCGCGTCGGTCAGGTCGCTGACGAAGCGCACCGACTTGCCCAGGCCGAGCTGCCGGATCGCCCGCATGACCGGCCCGTCGGCCTTCGGCCTGCCCACGACCACCAGTTCGGCCTCGCGTTCGGTGCGCAGCTTGGCCAGCGCCTCGACCAGGAAGATCAGGCCCTTGAGCGGTACGTCCGCACTCGCGGTGGTCACGACGCGCCCGGGCACCTTGGCGATCGTGTCGCTCGGCGAGAACAACTCGGTGTCGGCGCCGACCGGGACGACCGAGACGCGGTCCGGGGAGACGCCGAGGTGCTCGACGATCTCGGCCTTCGAGGAGCCGGAGACGGTGACGACCTCGGGGAGGCGCGCGGACACGCGCTTCTGCATGGTGGTGAAGCCGTACCAGCGGCGCAGCGTGATCTTGCGGCGGATCGTCGCGGCCTCGGCGATCTCCAGGGCGCGGTCCACCGTGATCGGGTGGTGGATGGTGGTGACCAGCGGGTACCCCATGCGCGGCAGCGCGAGTTGGCCGTAGCCGAGCGTCTGGTTGTCGTGCACGACGTCGAACTCGCCGCGTCGGTCCCGGAGATGGCGGGCGGCGCGGAGCGAGAAGGTCAGCGGCTCGGGGAACCCGGCGGTGAGCATGCCGCCCACTTCGAGGACGTCGATCCAGTCGCGGTACTCGCGCGGGCGCGGCAGCCGGAAGGGGTCCGGGTCGCGGTACAGGTCGAGGCTGGGGAGCTTGGTGAGCCCGACCGGGTTGCCGGGCACGTCGTCCACGACGGCGTACGGCGGCCCGGTGATGACCTCGACGTGGTGCCCGAGGCGGGCCAGCTCGCGCGACAGGTGCCGGACGTACACTCCCTGACCGCCGCAGAAAGGGTCGCCGCGGTACGCCAGGAGGGCGATTCTGAGCGGCCGATCCGCGGGGGAAGGCGCGGCGGAGGCCGGGGATTCCTCGGCCCCCACGGTCTTCCGTATCACGAATGGCCCCCTTCGACGCTCTTGGCGGAGCATAGTAGTCGCGTAATCTAGAACGAGTTTCAGTATTGAGCGCAGATTGGCCCGTCGGAGACTGCAAGATACCGCCGGGCACCGGTCACAACGGCCACGGCGTGACCCGTAACACACGCAACGGCCGTATCTGAAGTGCAGTCAGGTGAACACCAGTGTCCGGCATGCCCAGGACGACGACAGACGGGCGGATGATGACGACGTACACCAAGGCCCCGGGAGCGCCCCTCACCGAGCGCCAGGAGGCCCGCAGACGCAGGATCCTGCGGGCCACGACGCGCCTCGCGGCACAGGGCGGGTACGACTCCGTGCAGATGCGCGAGGTGGCCGAACTGTCCGAGGTCGCGCTCGGCACGCTGTACCGCTACTTCCCCTCGAAGGTGCACCTGCTCGTCGCCACGATGTACGACCAGCTCGAACAACTCGGCGGCCAGCTCCGCCGCAAGCCCAACAAGGGCCTGCCGCCGCGCGACCGGGTCGTGGACACGCTGCTGCGCGCCTTCCGCGGCATGCAGCGCGAACCGCACCTGACCGAGGCGATGATGCGCGCGCTCCAGTTCGCCGACCGCTCGGTGTCGGCGGAGGTGGACGGTGTGAGCCGGATCACCACGCAGATGATCTTCGAGGCGATCCACGAGGACGACACGGTCGAGCCGAGCACCGAGGAGTTGGCGGTGATCCGGGTGATCACGCACACCTGGCACTCGTCGCTGATCTCGTGGCTGAACGGCCGCGCGTCGATCTCGCAGGTCCGCCTGGACATCGAGACGGTCGCGCGGCTGATCCCGGAGAGCACACCGGACGACGCGTCCGACGACCCGGTGGGCGGCGGACGGGCCGCCGGCTAGACCGCGGCCCGGCACGGCCGGTGACACGTGTCGCAAGCGCGGAGAACCGCACGGGGGCGGTTTCCGGGCCGACCGGTGAGGCCGGCCGCCGGAACCGCCCGACCGCGCGGGTGCCCGGGCTCCGCCGTCACTCCGGCGGGAAGACCGGCTCGCCGGACTCCGCGTCCACGATGCTGATCGCCTCGACTGGGCAGCTCTCGGCGGCCTCCATGATCGCCTCCGAGGAGTCCAGGATCTCCAGGCGCGGGTGCGACTGCCGGCCCGCGTCGAGCTTGAAGTCGTCGGGCGCGCTGCCGATGCACATGCCCGAACCGATGCACACGGACCTGTCGACCTCGACGCGCCACTTGTCGCCCATCGGGTAACTCACCTCTTCGTTCGCGGTTCTCGTGTCGTGCCGGTCGTACCGTTCGTACGCGCGTTCCGGTGGCACCGCCCGTACCGAGAGCGTGGGACGGGCGGTGCCGCGCGGGCGCGTCAGCCCTCGTAGCCCTTGGGCATCGCGATGGACTTGCTCTCGACGTACGCCGCCAGGCCCTCGGGGCCGAACTCGCGGCCGATGCCGGAGTTCTTGAACCCGCCGAACGGGCCGTTGAAGTCGACGCCGTAGGTGTTCACCGAGTACGTCCCGGTGCGCACCTGCCGCGCGATGCCGAGGCCGCGCTCGATGTCCTCGGTCCACACACTGCCCGACAGGCCGTACTCCGAATCGTTCGCGATCTTCACGGCCTCCGCCTCGTCGCCGTACGGCAGCAGGCAGACGACCGGGCCGAAGATCTCGTCGCGCGCGACGCGCATCGCGTTGTCCACCTCGCCGAACAGCGTCGGCTCGACGTACCAGCCGGTCGGCTGCGACGCCGGGCGGCCGCCGCCGACCAGCAGCTTGGCGCCCTCGTCCCGGGCGATCGCGATGTAGTCGAGCGAGCGCTGCCGCTGCCGGTCCGCGACCAGCGGGCCGACCTGCGTCGCGGCGTCCAGCGGGTCGCCGACGACGAGCTCGGACACCCACGCCGCGATGCGCTCGCTGACCTCGTCGTAGCGGCTGCGCGGGACCAGGATCCGGGTCTGCGACACGCACGCCTGGCCGTTGTTCATGTACGCGTTGGGCATCAGGCCGGTGACCGTGTGCTCCAGGTCGGCGTCCGGCAGGATGATCGCCGCGGACTTGCCGCCGAGTTCGAGGGTCACGCGCGTGAGGTTGCGGGCCGCGACCTCCATGATGCGCTTGCCGGCGTTGACCGAGCCCGTGAACGCGACCTTGTCGATGTCCGGGTGCCCGACGAGGTATTCGCTGACCTCGCGGTCGGCCGGGACGATGTTGAGCACACCGTCCGGCAGCCCGGCGTCCTTGCATATCTCGGCGAGGATGTACGCGTCGAGCGGCGTCTCGGGGGACGGCTTCAGGACCACCGTGCAGCCCGCGGCGAAGGCCGGGCCGAGCTTGGCGGCGGTGACGAACTGCGGGACGTTCCACGGCACCACCGCCGCGACCACCCCGACCGGCTCGCGGCGCACGACGAGCGGGTTGAGCACGCCGGCGCGGCGCTCCTCCCACTGGTACGCGCGGGCGGTGTTGACGGCCGTGTCGTACAGCATCCCGGCGCCCATCGACTGGGCGAAGATGCTCCACGAGTAAGGCGAGCCGTTCTGCGAGCTGACCAGCTTCGCGATCTCCTCGTAGCGGGTCATGAACGCGTCCTTGATGCGCCCGACGACCTCAAGGCGCTCTTCCAGCGTCATGCGCGGCCAGGGGCCGTGGTCGAACGCCTTGCGCGCGGCGGCGACGGCGGCGTCGACATCGGCCTTCGAGGCATGCGGCACGCGCCCGATGACCTGCTCGGTGTGCGGGGACACCACCTCGATGACGTCCGACCCGTGCGGATCGACGAGGCTCCCGCCGATGAACAGTTGACCGTGGTCCAACACGTCCGTCACCTGGTCCTCCTGGGGCTGGCTGCCTGGATGTCGGGTCGGCGCAAGGCATGCGTCCGCTGAGTAGAACAGATATCAGTTGCACGCGGTGGTAACAACGGATTCCCGGCACCAATGAGACTGGAGTCTCACCTTGCGTCCCATAATGCCCCGCGTGCCACCCCCTTCGGAATTACTAGACCTCGTCAACTATATTGCGCATTAGAATCGTGCATAGTGCACCGACCCGGGGAGGACGCCCATGCCGGCAACGGAGCCCGACAAGGCACCTGACAAGGCGTCAACCACCGTTACCGCCACGGACCTCGGCGGCGGCGTGTGGACCGTGCCGGTGCCGATCCCGGACAACCCGCTGGGCAACACGCTCGTCTACGTCCTGGAGAGCGAGCGCGGACCCGTGCTCGTGGACGCCGGCTGGGACGACCCCGCCTCGCTCGCGGCGCTGACCGCGGGCCTGGAGTCGATCGGCACCTCGATCACCGACGTGCACGGGGTGCTGGTCACCCACAACCACCCCGACCACCACGGCCTGTCGCAGGCGATCGTCGACGCGTCGGGCGCGTGGCTCGCGATGCACGAGGCCGACGCGGCGCACGTCCACCTCTTCAACACCGCGCCGCGCTCCCAGTGGCTCGACCACCACCTGGAGATCCTGCGGGCCGCGGGGGCGCCGCAGTCGGCGCTGGACGACCTCACCGGCCTGCGCACCGCCTCGATGGCCAGCAAGCCGCGCATGCGCCTCGCCACCCCGGACCGCACCCTCGTGCACGGCGAACTGGCCGACGTGGCCGGTCGCGACGTACGGATCGTCTGGACGCCGGGCCACACCCCGGGCCACGTCTGCCTGCACCTCGAAGAGGCCATCGGCACCCGCGGCGAACGCGCCGGGCGCCTGCTCTCCGGCGACCACCTGCTGCCCGAGATCACCCCGCACATCGGCCTGTACGAGGACACCGAGGAATCCGACCCGCTCGGCGACTTCCTGGCCTCGCTGGCCAAGGTCGCCTCGATGCCGGTCACCGGCGTCCTCCCGGCCCACAAGTACCTGTTCACCGACGCCGCGGCCCGCGTCGACGAGATCACCGCCTTCCACGAGAAGCGCCTCGCAACCCTGCACGCCCGCCTCGTCGCCGCGCCGCTGACCCTGTGGGAGATCGCCGTCGGCATGGACTGGAACCGCCCCTGGGAGCAACTCAACGCCCAGAACCGCCAGATCGCCCTGAGCGAGGCCGCCGCCCACCTCCGCCACCTCGTCAAACGCGGCCAGGCCGGCCCCGCCACCCTCGACGACCCCATCCGCTACACCGCCGCGTAGCGGCACCGGACGCCCCGCGCCGCGCACGCGCGGGGCGCCCTTCGGATCGCGAGCCGAGCGGCGCACCGGGCACGGGCAACGAGCGACCGCGACGCGTGATCAGATGCGCGGAAGCAGGGTTGCCGCCGCCCGGTCGGCCGCGCCGCTCAGTCGACCGGGCCGGTGACCACCGGCTCACGCTCCAGCTCCGCCGCCTCGCCGTCCGAGAACACGCGCGAGCGGATCAGGAAGCGGAACCCGGTCGGCGCCTCCACCGAGAACCCGCCGCCGCGCCCCGGCACGATGTCGACGGTCAGGTGCGTGTGCCGCCAGTACGCGTACTGCGCGGCACTGATGTAGAACGGTGTGTCCGCGACCCGCCCCAGGTAGACGTCCGCGTCGCCCACCCGGAACTCGCCGCGCGGATAGCACATCGGCGACGAGCCGTCGCAGCAGCCGCCGCTCTGATGGAACATCAGGGGCCCGTGCCGCTCGGCCAGTTCGCCGAGCAGCGCGGACGCCGCCGGGGTGATCGCGACCTTCTCCACCATGCGCGCCCCTCCCGCCCGGGAGTCGCCCCGGGCTCGTTCCGGAAGACCCGGCCCCGCCCTGGTGCCGTGACCGGAAGGGTTCACCGGCCCCGGTCTAGAAGAACCCGAGCCGCTTCGGGCTGTAGCTCACCAACAGGTTTTTGGTCTGCTGGTAGTGGTCGAGCATCATCCGGTGGGTCTCGCGCCCGATGCCGGACGCCTTGTACCCGCCGAACGCCGCGTGCGCGGGGTACGCGTGGTAGCAGTTCGTCCACACCCGCCCGGCCTTGATCTCGCGGCCCAGGCGGTACGCCCGCGTCGCGTCGCGCGTCCACACGCCCGCGCCCAGCCCGTACAGCGTGTCGTTGGCGAGGCGCAGCGCCTCCGCCTCGTCCCCGAACGTGGTCACCGACACGACCGGTCCGAAGATCTCCTCCTGGAAGATGCGCATGTCGTTGGTGCCGCGGAAAATCGTCGGCTCGACGTAGTAGCCCTCCTCCAGCCCCTCGACGATCTTGCGGTTGCCGCCGACCAGCACCTCGGCGCCTTCCTGCCGGCCGATGTCGAGGTAGGAGAGGATCTTCTCCAGTTGGTCGTTCGACGCCTGCGCGCCGACCATCGTCGCCGGGTCGAGCGGGTCGCCCTGCACAATCGCCCGAGTGCGCTCCAACGCCCGATCCATGAACGCGTCGTAGACCGACTCCTGGATCAGCGCGCGCGACGGACACGTGCAGACCTCGCCCTGGTTGAGGGCGAACATGACGAACCCCTCGACCGCCTTGTCGAGGTAGTCGTCGTCCGCGGCCAGCACGTCGGCGCAGAAGATGTTGGGGCTCTTGCCGCCGAGTTCGAGCGTGACCGGGATGATGTTCTCGCTGGCGTACTGCATGATCAGGCGGCCGGTCGTGGTCTCGCCGGTGAAGGCGACCTTCGCGACGCGCTTGCTGCTCGCCAGGGGCTTGCCGGCCTCGAACCCGAAGCCGTTGACGACGTTGACGACGCCGGGCGGCAGCAGGTCGGCGATCAACTCCAGGAACACCAGGATCGACACCGGGGTCTGCTCGGCCGGCTTGAGCACCACGCAGTTGCCGGCCGCCAGGGCCGGGGCGAGCTTCCACGTCGCCATCAGCAGCGGGAAGTTCCACGGGATGATCTGCCCGACCACGCCCAGCGGTTCGTGGAAGTGGTACGCGACCGTGTCGTCGTCGATCTGCGCGATCGAGCCCTCCTGCGCCCGGATCACGCCCGCGAAGTAGCGGAAGTGGTCGACGGCGAGCGGGAGATCGGCGGCCAGCGTCTCGCGGACCGGCTTGCCGTTGTCCCACGTCTCGATGACGGCGAGCCGTTCGAGGTTCTCCTCCATACGGTCCGCGATCCGCAGCAGGACGCGCGAGCGCTCGGTGGTGCTGGTGCGCCCCCACGACTCGGCGGCGGCGTGCGCGGCGTCGAGGGCCAGTTCGATGTCCTCCGCGGTCGAGCGGGCGACCTCGCAGTACTGCTGCCCGGTGACCGGCGAGATGTTGGGGAAGTACTCGCCGCGGACCGGCGGCACCTGCTTGCCGCCGATGAAATTGTCGTACCTCTCCTGGAAGTTGAGCATGCTTCCGGGCTGTCCTGGCCGCTGGTACACCACGTGTCCTCCTCGGCACGGCGGCGGTGCTCGCCACGAACGGACGTGCGGACGAACTTGCGGGGGTACGGGAGTTCTTGTCCTGGGTGCTGACGTACCGACGAAGCTAGTAGTAGTCGCGCCGTCACACCACCCGTACGAGTGAACATCACGGGTGAAAGGCGACGCTCCGGGCACTGGCGCACGCGTGCCCCGGCTCCCCGGGAACCTCCTGCTCGGACGGCCGCCGCGCACCGCGCAGATGAGCCGGACGCTGCTGCCGAAGCGCCTCGCCCTGCCGTGTTCTGCTCCGACCCGCTGTCCTCGGTCGCGTACGCCACCGGCGAGATCCTGCTCGTGCCGTCGTTCGGCGGAACGGCCGTGCTGCACCCGGCGTGGTGGACGGCGCGGGCGGCTACGCGGGGCTCGCGCTGTTCTTCCTGACCCCGCGCGTGTTCGCCTCCGGCTGTGCGGCGCTGACCGGCGTCGAGGCGGTGAGCAACGGCGTCCCGGCCTTCGCCGAGCCCAAGAGCCGCAACGCGGCCACGACGCCGTCCGTCATGGGGCTGCTTTCGGTCACGATGTTCTGCGGCATCACCGCGCCGGCGACGAGCCCCCGCACAACGAAAAGCGGAGTGACGATCGGTCGGCGACGTAGTCGCCCCCGAGTGCCGGAAGTTGGTGCATCTTCGGCCCGCCGAACCTGGCCGCGGCCCACCCCCTCCCACCGCGCCGCGCGCAGCGCGTCTGGGCGGGGCTGGGGCTCGGGGTGGGGCGTCGGTACGCTGTGGGGCATGCCCAATTACGACTTTCGATGCCGTGCGTGTGGGGACACCTTCACCGTGAACCGCCCGATGGCGGAGTCTGCGGCGCCGGCGGCGTGCCCGGCGGGGCACGACGACACGGTCAAGCTGTTGTCCGCGGTCGGGATCTCCGGTGGGCTGGGCTCAGGACCCGCTCCCGCGCCGCGGCCGTCCGGAGGCGGCGGGGCGTGCTGCGGCGGGGGCTGCTGCGGCTGACCGCCGGGCCCGGGGCAGGCGCCGCGGGCGGGCGGCCGGGTCGTCCGGGTCCGCCGCCGGCGCGGCCGTGCCCTCCTCCTCCGCGGAGTCGGCCGCTCGCAGCGCGGCCGGGATCTCGGCCTCCAGGTCCCAGCGCGCGAGCGCACGGCGGTCGAGCAACTGCGGCGCGCCGTCCGCCGCGGCGAGGTCGTGCGCCTTGCGCGAGAAGCCGCCCGCGGTGGTGGCGAGGACGCGCGTACGCCCCTCGTGCTGCTCGTCCTCGACCAGCCGCTCCACGAGCGATCCGGACACCGTCGCCGCCCCGGCCGCGGCGCGGCACCGTACGACGACGCCCGTGCCGTCCACGAGCGTGCCGGTGACGTCGACCGAGTGCGCGTCGTCGTGCACCCGTACCGCCTCGACGTCGGCGAGCCCGTCGCGGCGGCACAGGTCGGCGACGTGGTCGCCCAGGCGCACCGGGTCCATGCGGTCCAGCCGCAGCAGGGCGGCCCGCGCCTCGCGGTCCTGGTTCTCGCGGCGGCGGACCACCTCGACGGTCCGGGTGTCGCGGGCGAACAGCCACCACAGCACGATGACCGCGATGCCGCCCCCGCCGCCGTAGACGCCCAGCAGGTACGGCTCCTGGCCGACCCCCGCCGCCTCGACCAGCGCCCACACGCCGACCGCGAGAACCTCCGCGCCGACCAGCAGCGCCGCCAGCCATCCCGGTGAACGCCGCGCTCCCGCACCGCCCGCACGTACCGCCATCTCCGCCGCCCCCTGTCGGTCCCGGTGTGCTCTCCGTCGCCTGATACCCGCCCTGACGATCGAATTCGCATGGCGGTTCCCGCAATTGCGGGGCGGGAGGCGGGCGGGGGCGGGCTCACCCGGAGAAGGCTCCGCCGGACCGGCGGAGCCGACGGCACGGATCAGGCGTGGTCCGGGAGGTTGGTCCAGCCGCGGCCGTCCGCCTTGCCGTACCAACCGCTCGCGGCCGTGGTGCCGCCGTCGACCGGGACCACGTGGCCGGTGACGAACGACGAGGCGTCGGACGCCAGGAACAGCACGACCTGGGCGTACTCGTCCGGCTCGCCGAAGCGTCCGACCGGGATCCACGACTGGATCAGCTTCTCGTCCCGGCCGCGCAGCATCTGCTCGCGCGGGGTCTGCAACGTCTGCGCCATGTCGGGGGCGATGCAGTTCACGCGCACCCCCTTGCGACCGACGTCGACCGCGAGGCTCTTGGTGAACGCGATGACCGCGGCGTTGTACGCCGAGTACACCGGGCAGCCCGGGATGCCGCGCAGCGCCTCGACCGTGGACACGTTGACGATGCTGCCCCCGCCGCTCTCGATCATCGGCGGCAGCAGGGCGTGCGTGACGCGCAGTACGTGCTCGAAGTTGATCGCGTGCGACGCGGCCCAGTCCTCCTCGGTGCTGCGCAGGAAGACCGACGACGGCCGGTAGTCGCCGACGTTGTTGACCAGGACGTCGACGCGGCCCTCGGGGGTGGCCGCGAGCGCGGCGTCCCGCAGGCTCGCGACGGTGCCGGGCTCGCGGATGTCGCCGACCACGGTGACGGCCTTGCCGCCGGCGTCGGCGATGTCCTTCGCGGCGGCCTCCGCGTACCCGGCGTCGATGTCGTTGAGCACGACGAGCGCGCCCGCACGGGCGAGCAGGCGGGAGACCCCGCCGCCGATCCCGGCCCCTCCTCCGGTGACCACAGCGACACGTCCGGCCAGGGGTTCGGGTTCCAGCACGCCCATCTCCTCCACATCCGGCGCCCAAATATGACGCCCCGTCAGATAAAGGCATGTTGACCTTCCTGCCCGCACAGGTCAAGCGCCGGGTCGCGCCCGGGGTGGTCGTAGGGTCGAATGGTCCGAGGACTTTTCGCGGGCGTTCACGTCCGCTCACCATCGACCGAAAATGAGGACCTGATGGACGTCACCGTCGTTCATTTGCCGGAGAACGACCGCTATGAGGTCCGGGTTGACGGCGAGGCCGCCGGGTACGCCGAGTACATGGCCACCGAACAAGTGACCGTATTCACCCACACAGAGGTGTCCGACAAGTTCGAGGGCATGGGCCTCGGGGGCAAGCTCGCCAAGGGCGCGCTGGACGACGTGCGCGCCTCGGGGCGGGGCGTCCTCCCGCTGTGCCCCTTCTTGAAGGGCTGGATCGAGCGCCACCCGGAGTACCAGGACCTCGTTGTCGAGGACCCGCGCGACGAGGCGGCCGGCTGACCCAGCCGGCGCGTGTGCCGGTACGGGTGCCGGTGCATGCGCCTGTGTCGGCCGGGGCGCCGGTCCGCGGACGGCGAGGACGGAGACGACCATGAGCGAATCGAAAGCCAAGGTCTACGAGGCCGAAGACGTCACCGTGACCTTCGACGCGCACCGCTGCCTGCACTCGGGCGAGTGCGTGCGCGGCCTGCCCGCCGTGTTCGACACCGCCCGCAGGCCCTGGGTGGACGCGTCCGCGGCCGCGCCGGAGGAGATCGCCGAGGTCATCTCGCGGTGCCCCAGCGGTGCCCTGCACTACACGCTCACCGGCGGCGCGCCGGAGACGCCGGTCCACCCGACCACGGTGACCGCGGTGGCCGGCGGGCCCTTCGTCCTGCGCGGCCATCTGGTGCTGCGCGGCGCCGACGGCAAGCACACGCACGAGACGCGCGCGGCGCTGTGCCGCTGCGGGCACACCGGCAACCAGCCCTACTGCGACGGCAGCAACGACTGCCTGCTCCAGGGCAAGAAGTGGACCTGAGAGAGCGCATTTGAGAGAGCCTTGGGCTGACCCCGATCCGCGGGGCGGCCCGGCGCTGTCGGAGCCCCTGGACGACGAGGGCGGACGCCGCGGCAACCGCGGTGTCCGGCCCCGCCGCCGGGCCACCGGTGGACCGCTGCGGCCTCGGTATTAGCCTTCCGGCATGGTCGACGTGCCCTCGCTCCTCTTCATCTGCACCGGCAACGCCACGCGCTCGGTCCTCGCCGGGGTGCTGGCGGAACGGGAGCGGCCCGCGTGGCGGGTGCGCACCGCCGGGACGTTCGTGATCGAGGGGCAGCCGGTGAGCTGGCGTACGCGGCGCGCGCTGGAGTCGCTGGGCCTCGGCGCGGACGCCCACCGCGGCACCCAGCTCACCGCCGATCACCTCGCGGAGGCCGACGTCATCGTCGCGCTGGCCTGCGAGCACGTCGCGTACATCCGCCGCAACCACCCCGAGGCCGCGGCGCGGACCACGACGCTGCACCGGCTCGTCGCGACCCTGCCGAAGGGGCAGGAGCCGCTGGCCGCGCGGATCGCCGGGCTCGGCCTCGCCGGGGTGGAGACCGACGCGACGTGGGAGGACGTCGAGGACCCGGGCGGCGGCGAGGTCGACGACTACCTCGCGTGCGCCGCCGAGATCGACACCCTGATGCGGAGCGCGCTGCCGTTGCTCGGCGAGTGAGGGGCGGCGGTCCGCCGTCGAGCCTCGGCTGAGCGTCGGTTGATGCGCGGCCTGTCACGCGGTGGCTGTCCCGCCGACCTTGCGGTCATACCCGGGCAGAACCCGCCGCGGCGCACACCGACGACTGTCAATCCCCAAGCGGGGACGCTACGTTCGGGCCTTTGCCACCACGCCCGACGAGGTCCCCTTGACGCAGCCTTCCCCCGGACCGAAACCCATCGCCGACGCCGCGGACGCGTCCGATACGCCTGACATATCGGCCCCGGACGCGGCGCCCGCCGCGGCCACGGCCGCACCAGCGGAAGCGGTCTCGCCACCGGAACCGGACTCGCCGACAGCAGCGGCCTCGCCACCGGAATCGGTCTTGCCGCCGGCAGCGGCCCCGCCACGGGAACCGGACTCGCCGCCGGATGCGACCCGGTCGCCGGAAGGCGAGCCCCCCGCGACCGCGCCGCCCCCGATCGAACGCCCCCTGCACCGGCGCCCTTGGGCGATCGCCCTCGCCGCGGGCGCGCTGCTCCTCGTGGTCGTGGTCGCGGTGACCACGGCACTCTCCGGGAGCGACGGCGACGAGGACGCGCCCGACCTCTCCCAGGCCGCGGTCGGAGACTGCCTGCACAACATCGGCACCCAGTCCGCGCCGCGCGTGTCGCTGACCGACTGCACCGGTCCCGACGCCGACTACATGCTTCTCGCCCGCCTCGACGGCGCGACCACGGCCGAGGGCTGCCCCTCCGTCGCGGTGATGACGTACGCGCAACCGGGTCCCGAGCCGTTCGTGCTCTGCATGGTCGAGCCCGACAGCCTCATGTTCGCGCCCTGAGGCCCGGACCCGGCAGGCTCCCGCCGCACTTCACCCTCCGGCGCGCGGGGGCGGCCGGTGTGCGCCGGGCCGCTCGCCGTAGGCTCGTCGCGTGGAGAGCCTGCGCGTCATCGAGTCCTGGCCGGTGCCGAACGCCGCGGCCGCCGTGGTCGGGGCCGACGGGGCCGTCCTCGGCACCCACGGCCCGACCGGCATGCCGTTCCAACTCGCCTCGGTGACCAAGCCGCTGACCGCGTACGCCGTGCTCGTCGCCGTCGAGGAGGGCGGCGTCGAGTTGGACGAGCCCGCCGGGCCCGAGGGCGCCACGGTGCGGCATCTGCTCGCGCACACCGCCGGGTACGCGTTCGACCACGAGCGCGTGATGGCCCGTCCGGGCGACCGGCGCATCTACTCCAACGCGGGCTTCGAGGTCCTGGTCCGGCACGTCGAGCAGGCCTGCGGCATCCCGTTCCGCGTCTACCTGAACGAGGCGGTGTTCCGCCCGCTGGGCATGGCCGCCAGCAGCCTGGAGGGCTCGCCCGCGTCCGGGGGTGTCTCGACGGTCGACGACCTGGCGAGGTTCGCAGCCGAGCTGATGGCCCCCAAGCTGCTCGCGCCGGAGACGGTCGCGGAGGCGACGTCGGTGGTGTTCCCCGGCCTCGACGGCGTGGTCCCCGGGTACGGGCTCCAGCGGCCGAACGACTGGGGCCTCGGCTTCGAGATCCGCGCCCACAAGTCCCCGCACTGGACGGGCTCCCGCAACTCACCGGCGACTTTCGGCCACTTCGGGCAGCGCGGCACGTTCCTGTGGGTCGACCCGCAGGCCGGTGCCGCGACCGTGTGCCTCGCGGACCGGGATTTCGGTACATGGGCGATCGAGGCGTGGCCGCCGTTCAACGACGGGGTGCTCGCCGAGCTGGGGCGCTGACCGGGGCGTACACGCCAACCGCGCGTCCGGGTCGGGCCGTCCGGGCCCCGGCGGATATACCGGAAGTGTCGCCACATCTGGAACACGACACGCCAGAGAAACTGACAGGCCGTCAATTTCCGTGACCGGAATTGACACTGTGTCCATTGCCGGAGTGGATCGCACACCGGAATCGTTCATGCCCAGCGGAACAGGGTCCGCACCGGACCCCCTCGGCCGCCCACCGGCACTGTGCAGGCACTGCACTGAACTGCACCGCTGAACCACCGCACCGGCACGGCACCGCTCCGGCTCCGGCTCCGGCACCGGCACTGGCACTGGCACTGGCACTGGCACCGCAACGGCATTGCAACGGCACCGCAACGGCATTGCAACCGCACCGCCCCAGAATCACCGCCCAGCAGCACCGCCCGGTCCATCCCCTCGGTCCCACGCACCGCCCGCACCGCACCCGGCACGCCACGCTTCTCCCGGCGGTGCGCGGGCGACCGCACCCTTCAGGAGGTCCGCCGCATGAACTCCCGGGACAACAGATCCGGTTCCCCTTCCGACCTCGCCCCCGAGATCTCCGACGCACTCGACCGGTTGTCCGCCCCGGTACGCGCGGCGGCCCTCCGCAGCATTGTCTCCGGGCGAGGCGCCGCGGTCCGCGCCGCGATGTCAAGGCGCACGATGCTGCGCGGAAGTGCCGCGGCCGGACTGGCCGTTGCCGCCGGAGGTCTGCTCACCGCCTGTGGGGACGACAGCGGCAGCGGCGGCGGTTCCGACATCGTCTTCTCCAACTGGCCGCTCTACATCGACGTGGACCCCGAGGACGAGAACAAGCACCCCACGCTCGACGCGTTCACCGCGGAGACCGGCCTCGGCGTCAAGTACACCGAGGACATCAACGACAACAACGAGTTCTACGCCAAGATCGAACCGCAGCTCGCGAAGGGCTCGGACACCAAGCGCGACCTGATCGTGCTGACCGACTGGCTGGCCTCCACACTGGTGCGCCGCGGGTACGTGCAGAAGATGGACCCGGCCAACATGCCCAACGCGGTCAAGAACCTCGACCCGCGCTACAAGGGCAACTCGTGGGATCCGAACCGGGAGTTCGCGTACCCGTGGACGCAACTGTCCACCCTCATCGCGTACAACGAGCAGGCCACCCGCGGCTTCGTCCCCAAAACGGTCGACGACCTGCTCACCGACCCGCAGCTCAAGGGCAAGGTCGCGCTGCTGACGGAGATGCGCGACACGGTGGGCATGGTGCTCCTGGGGATGGGCAAGCCCACCGAGTCGTTCACCGACGACGACTACCGGGGCGCCATCGACAAGATCCAGAAGGCGGTGGACAGCGGCCAGATACGCCGCTTCACCGGCAACGACTATGCGCAGGAGCTCCAGTCCGGCGACATCGCCGCGTGCCTGGCGTGGTCCGGCGACCTGATCCAGCTCCAGGCGGACACCCCCGCCGTGCGGTTCTCCGTTCCCGAGCACGGATACCCCATCGGCACCGACGAGTTGCTGATCCCGACCAAGGCCGCGCACAAGGCCAACGCCGAGAAACTGATCGACTACTACTACCGCGTGGACGTCGCAGCGAAGCTGACCGCGTCCATCAACTACATCTCGCCGGTGGTCGGCGTGCGCGACGAACTCGTCAAGCTCGACCCGGAGATCGTCAAGAACGAACTGGTGCTCCCGTCCGAGGCGATGGCCGCCAAGGCGCACCCCTTCCGCGCCCTCACCGAGGACGAGGAGACCCGGTACGAAGAGGCCTTCGCGAAGGTCATCGGCGTCTGACGCGGCCCCCGGCAACCAGGTGAGGACCAGCATGAAGGATCAGGGGCGCGACGCCGGACGGGTCGAACTGACCGGTCTGGGCAAGCGGTTCGGCACGTTCACCGCCGTCCGGCCGATCGACCTCACCGTCCCGGCGGGGTCGTTCTTCGCCCTGCTCGGCGCATCGGGGTGCGGCAAGACCACGACGCTGCGGATGATCGCCGGCCTGGAGGAGCCCACCTCGGGACGGGTGGTCATCGGCGGCCAGGACGTGACCCGGCTGCCCCCGCACAAGCGGCCGGTCAACACGGTGTTCCAGAGCTACGCGCTGTTCCCGCACCTGACGGTGTCCGAGAACGTGGCGTTCGGCCTGCGCCGCAAAGGCCGCAAGAACGTCGCCGAGCCGGTCGGGGAGATGCTCGGCCTCGTGCAACTCGGCGACCTGGGCGGCCGCAAGCCCGCGCAGTTGTCCGGTGGGCAGCAGCAACGCGGGGCGGTGGCGCGGGCGTTGATCAACCATCCGCAGGTGCTGCTGCTGGACGAGCCGCTGGGCGCGCTGGACCTGAAGCTGCGCCGCCAGATGCAGTTGGAGCTCAAGAGCATCCAGACCGAGGTCGGCATCACCTTCGTGCACGTCACGCACGACCAGGAAGAGGCCATGACCATGGCCGACACCATCGCCGTCATGAACGGCGGCGCAATCGAGCAACTCGGCAGCCCCGCAGAACTGTACGAGTCCCCGCGCACCGCCTTCGTCGCGAACTTCCTCGGCCAGTCCAACCTGCTGCCCGCCGAGGTCACCGGACGCAGCGGCGCCGACCTGCTGCTGGACGTGCACGGCACCCGCATGACGCTGCCCGCGGACCGCAGCACGGCCGCGGGCGGCAAGCTGGTCATGGGCGTGCGCCCGGAGAAGATCAGCATGGCCAAGGCGCTCCCCGAGGGCGTCGACGGCCTCAACCACCTGCGCGCCACGGTCACCGAGGCGGCGTTCCTCGGCGTCTCGACCGAGTACCGGGTACGCACGGCAGGAGACCACGAACTCGTGGTGTTCGCGCAGAACCGCGACGACGAACGCCCGCGCGTGGGCGACGAGGTCGTCCTGCACTGGAGCCCCCGGCACGGCTTCGGCCTCGACGCCGCCCAGGACCTGGAGGCCGGGACCGGGGAGGACGCGCTGTGACGGCCCTGACCAAAGCGGGGCCCGCGACGCCCCCGGAAGCCCCGTCCCCACCCTCGCTGTTGACCCGGGCGGGGCGCGAACTTCGGCGCGCGCCCTATCTGTTGCTGCTGCCAGGCATCGCGTGGCTGGTGTTCTTCTTCCTCGTCCCGCTGTACTTCCAGGCGAAGATGTCGGTGTCGTCGGGGTCGCTGGAACAGGGCTTCGGCGTGACCTGGTCGTGGGACACGTTCAGCGAGGCGTTCAAGGCGTACGACGAGCACTTCCTGCGCTCGGTCTACTACGCGGGCGCGGCGACCGTGCTGTGTCTCGTGCTGGCGTACCCCCTCGCGTACACGATCGCCTTCCGCGCCGGGCGCTGGCGCAACCTCCTGCTGGTGCTGGTGATCGCGCCGTTCTTCACCAGCTTCCTGGTCCGCACGCTGGCCTGGAAGACGATCCTGTCCGACAACGGCACCGTCGTCGGGTTCCTCAACTGGGCGCACGTCACCGACGCCACCGCGACGCTCGGGCTGACCGAGGGCGACCGCGTGCTCGCCACGCCGCTCGCCGTGGTCACCGGACTCACGTACAACTTCCTGCCGTTCATGATCCTGCCGCTGTACGCCTCGCTCGACCGCATCGACCCGCGCCTGCACGAGGCCGCCCGGGACCTGTACGCGAGCCCCGCCGCGACCTTCCGCCGCGTCACCCTGCCGCTGTCCATGCCGGGCGTGGTGGGCGGCACGCTGCTGACCTTCATCCCGGCGTCCGGCGACTACATCAACGCGCAACTGCTGGGCACCACACGGGAGACGATGATCGGCAACGTCATCCAGTCCGAGTACCTGCGGGTCCGCGACTACCCGACCGCGGCGGCCCTGTCGTTCGTGCTCATGGCGGTCATCCTGGTGATCGTCACCGTCTACATCCGCCGCAGCGGAACGGAGGACCTGGTGTGAACACGGTCGCCGGATGGCTCCGCCGCAATCTGGTCGTGCTGTGCGGGCTCGGCACGCTCGTCTACATGCTGGCGCCGAACGTCGTCGTGATGATCTTCTCGTTCAACGACCCCGAGGGCCGCTACAACTACGAGTGGGCGGAGTTCTCCACGGCGGCGTGGAGCGACCCGTGCGGCGTGTCCGGTATGTGCGACTCGCTCACCCTGAGCTTCAAGATCGCCATCCTCGCAACACTGTTCGCCACCGTGCTCGGCACGCTCGTGGCGTTCGCCCTCGCCCGCTACCGATTCCGGGCGCGCGGCGTCGTCAACTCGCTGATCTTCCTGCCGATGGCGATGCCGGAGATCGTCATGGCGGCGTCGATCGCCATGCTGTTCCTGAGCATGGGCATGGACGCCGGGTTCACCACCATCCTCATCGCGCACATCACCTTCTGCGTGAGCTTCGTGGTCACCGCCGTCAAGGCGCGCGTCCTGGGCATGGACCCGTCGCTCGAAGAGGCCGCCCGGGACCTCTACGCGTCCCCGGTCCAGGTCTTCCTGCGCGTCACCCTGCCGCTGGCGGCGCCGGGCATCGCCGCGGGGGCGATGCTCGCCTTTGCGTTGTCGTTCGACGACTTCATCATCACGAACTTCAACGCGGGCCCCGACACGGTCACGTTCCCGATGTACGTCTGGGGCGCCGCGCAGCGCGGAACTCCCCCGCAGATCAACGTGATCGGCTCCGCGATGCTCCTTGCGGCGGTCGCCATTGTCGTGGTCGGACAAATCGTCGGCCGCCGCAACCGCACGAAGGTCTGACCGCCGGAAGGGCCGAAGGCACGACCGCCCGACCGCCGGGCGGCGATCCGCGCCACCGTGGCCCGTATCCGTCCCCCGCACTCGGACGCCGGGCCCCGGTCGTTGTCTCGCCCCGGGCCCCTTCCGCCGGGCGGCGATCCGCGTCACGGTGGCCCGTATCCGTCCCCGCACTCGAATGCCGGCCCCCGGTCGGGCCTCGCCCCGGCCCCCTTCTTCCGAATCTTGTCGGGCCCGCGCGGCCTGGCAGCATCCCGGTCTCAGCCGACCCAGGGCAGCGTGGCGGGCGTGGGAGGGCCGTCAAGACCCGGCGGGGCGGGTTGGCTGTCAGGCGGGTTGGCTGGCGGGCGGGTTGCCTGGCTCGCCGGCCGGCCGGCACGAGCTTCGGGCCCGCGCGCCGTGCTCGGGAGGAGCCGCCAGGGCCCGGCGCGCACGCACCAGACCTGCCATGCGGTCACACATACCCGACCAAGCGGGCAATCCGCCAACATCCGGCTGAAAGGCCCTAGCGTGACGGCATGATCGTCTCGTTGCTCGCCGCGGTCGCGGCGGCCTTCTTCTACGGGGTCGCGACCGTCCTCCAGGCGCTCGGCAGCCGTCGCGTGGGGCAGACCGAGGGCGGCGGGCTCGACCCCCGGCTGCTGGTCCGGGTCTTCCGGCAGTGGCCGTTCGTGGCCGGGACGCTGCTCGACCTCGCGGGGTTCGCCGCGCAGTTGGTGGCCCTCGCCGAGCTCCCGGTCTTCGCCGTCGAGGCGGCGCAGGCCGCGAACCTCGCGGTCACCGCGGTGGTCGCGGTGCCACTGCTCGGCGTCGTCCTCGGGCGCCGCGAGTGGGGCGCCATCGTCGCCGTGTGCCTCGGCCTCGCGCTGCTGGGCCTGTCCGCCGGCCACGAGGGCCCCGCGAAGACCGGCGACGGGTTCCGGTACGCGCTGCTCGCCTCGGTCGCGGTGATCGCCCTGCTCGGCATCCTGGCCGCCCGCCGACGGGAACCGTGGCGCTCACGACTGCTCGGTCTCACGGCGGGGTTCGGCTTCGGCCTCATCGCCCTCGCCGGGCGCGTCCTCACCGACGTGGCGGTCCGCGACCTGTGGAAGAACCCCGCCACCTGGGCGCTCGCGCTGTCCGGCGCGGTCACCATGCTGATCTACGCGACCGCGCTCCAGGGCGGCGCGGTCACCGCCGTCGCGGCGGCCCTCGTCGTCGGCGAGACCGTGCTTCCGGCCGCCGTCGGCATCCTCTTCCTCGGCGACCACAGCCGGTCCGGCTTCGCCCCGGCCGCGGTGGCGGGCTTCGTCCTCGCGGTGGTCGGGGCAATGGCCCTCGCCAAGTTCGGCGAGGGCGGCGACCCCGACCCCGGCGACCGCGAGGACCAGGGCGACCGCGGGGACCGCGGCGGCGGTCAGGCGAACGCCGCCGCCTGCTGACGAAACATCACCGCATAGCTGCCGCCGCGTCCCACGAGGTCGTCGTGCGTGCCGACGTCCTCGACCGCGCCGTCGTTCAGGACGACGATCAGGTCGGCCATCCGCACCGACGAGAAGCGGTGCGACACCAACAGCACCGTGCCGCCGTTCTCGCGGACCCGCGCGGCCGCGCCCACGTACCGCTCGTACAGCGCGTGCTCGGCGACCGGGTCGAGCGCGGCGGTCGGCTCGTCCAGCACCAGCAGCAGCGGTGCCGGATGCATCATCGCGCGGGCCACCGCCAGCTTCTGCCACTGCCCGCCGGACAGTTCGGCCCCCTCGCGATACGACCGGCCCAGCTCCGTCGCCAGCCCGTCCGGCCACCGCGCGAGCAGGCCCTCGGCGTCGGCGCCGCGCAACGCCCGCGTGACGGCGTCCGCGTCGTCCATGTGCTCCGGACGCCCCGCCCCCACGCTGTGCTGAACGCTCGTCTCCAGCTTCAGGAAGTTCTGGAACGTCCCGGAGACGCGGTCGCGCCACTCCGCGATGCCGAGGTCGGCGAGGTCGGTGCCGTCCACCGTGATGCGTCCCGCGTCCGGCCGGTGGAAGCCGCACAGCAGTTTGACCAGCGTCGTCTTGCCGGCCCCGTTGACCCCGACCACCGCGACCGTGCGCCCGGCCGGGAGAAGCAGGTCGACGCCGTCCAGCGCGGGGCGCGGCGCGCCGGGATAGGTGAAGCGCACGCCTTCGAGGCGGATGCCGTCGGTCAGGCCGGACGGCACGGCGGCCGTCCCGGCGTACCGGGCGTGCTCCTCGGCCGCCCGGTCGGCGAGCCACGCGTACCGGTCGGCCATCCGCAGGCCCGCGGTGACCTGGCGCGTGGTGGTGGCCAACGCCGAGATGTTGCCGCGCAGTTGCACGAGGACCTGGGCGACCAGCAGGACGTCTCCGGGCGTGGCCCGGCCCGCCCGGGCCTCGGCGACGACCAGCAGCAGCGCCGCCGCGTACCCGGCCGCGACGAGCAGCCATCCCGCCACCGCGGTCGCGGACGCGCGCACCGCCCCCAGGAGCCGGATGCGGGCCGCCCTCGACCACGCCTCGTCCGCACGCCGGTCGAGGGCGTCCGAGCAGTCGAAGACGCGCATCTCCATGGCCGCGGTCGGGTGGGTGAACAGGCCGTGCAGGTGCTCGGCGGTACGCACGTGTTCGGCCGCGCCGACCGCCGCCCGCTCGACGTGCGCCTGGGCCCGCCCCGCGAGCAGCACCGACGGGACCGCGAGCAGCGGCGCGACGGCCAGCAGCGGGTGGACCCAGGCGAGCAGCGCGACAGCGATGAGTACGCGTACCGCCAGCGACAAAAGGTCGGCGATCGAGAAGGCGGCTCGGACCAGTGGGGCGCCGCCGTTGCGCAGCAGCGCGATCTGATCGGCGTACTCCGGGCGTTCGAGATGGTCGGTGCCGGGCATGCCGCCCGCGATCCGGATGGTGTCGGTGTTGACTCGCGCGCCGACGGTGGCGGCGAGCGAGTCGTGGGTGTTGCCGTAAACGCGGAGGCAGGCCCCGTTGACCCCGGCCGCCAAGGCGGCGATCCCGGCCGAGGTGAGGGCGTAGGTCCAGGCGCCCTCGGCGGCGCCGTCGACCATGCCCTTGAGGGTGAGGCTCGTGGCGGCCCCGGCCAGGCTCACCAGCACGATCATCACTGCGGCCGAGCGCACGAGGCCCGGGTGGCCGTGGGTGACGGCGTCGCGGAGGATCCGCAGGCGCCTGCGCAGCGGGACCGGCTGGACGGGGTCGCCCTCGGCGATGCCGCGCCAGGTGATGTTCACGTGCGGTCCTCCTCGACCTTTGCCTCGACCTCGTCGGCGGCGCGCGGTGCTGGGGCGGCCGTCATCGGTGGCACCCTCTCGACGCCTGCCTCCGCGGCCTCCTCGCGGAAGCGCTCGGCCTGGAGTTCGTGGAGCGTGCGGTACATCCCGCCGAGCGCCATGAGTTCGGGATGCGTGCCGTCCTCGGCGACCCGGCCCTCGTGGACGACGACGATGCGGTCTGCCCGGCGTACGGTCGAAAAGCGGTGCGACACCACGATGTTGGTGAGGTCCCGGGCGGTGTCCATGAGGCGGTCGAACAGCTCCGTCTCGGCGGTCACGTCGAGCGACGCGGTGGGCTCGTCGAGGACGAGGATGCGGGCGCCCTCACGGGCCGCGTACAGCGCGCGGGCCAGCGCGATGCGCTGCCACTGCCCGCCGGACAGGTCGCCGCCGCCCTTGTAGGCGGGCGACAGCACGGTGTCCCAGCCGCCCGGCAGCGCTTCGACGCGGTCGAGGATGCCGACCGCGCGGGCTGCGTCGTCGAGTGCGGCGGAATCGAGGTCGGCGGGGTCGGCGGCGCCCCGGCCGAGTGCGGCGAGACCGACGTTCTCGCGCGCGGTGAGCTCCAGCCGTACGAAGTCCTGGAAGACGACCGCGATCTGATCCCGCCACAGTTCCGGCGGCACGGCGTTGACGTCGACGCCGTCGACCAGGATGCGGCCGCGCGTCGGGGTGAAGAACCCGCACAGCAGCTTGATCAGCGTGGTCTTGCCGACACCGTTCTCGCCGACGATCGCGACCGAGTCGCCAGGTGGGACGGTCAGGTCGAGGCCGCGCAGGACGTCGCGTTCGGTGCCCGGGTAGCGGAACCAGACGTCCTCGAAGACGACCGACGCACCCGCGCCCGGGGAACGCACGTGCTCGGCGGTCGCCCGCCCGTTCCTCCCGGACGGACTCGCGGTCGGCGCCGGGATGCGCAGCAGCCCGTCCACGACGCGCAGCGCGGTGAGTTGGCGCAGTGCGGCGGCGATGTAGACGGCCTCGAAGCCCATGATCCCCATGGACGCGAGGCCGAGCACACCGCCCAGCGTCGTCGCGAGGCGCGCGGGCGTGAGTTCGCCGTCGAGCGCCGCGACGGTCACCAGGACGAAGGGCAGCCCCGCACCGGCCGTGGAGAGGATGAACACGGCCCAGTGGCTGGGCAGCGCCGACTGCGTCAGGCGGCGCATGACGTCGGCGTGGGCGTCCGCGTGGCGGCCGAACTCCCGGGTGGCCCAAGGCCCGAAGCCGAATATGCGGGACTCCTGCGCGCCGGGGGCACCGCCTGCCACCTGCTCCCAGTAGTCGGCGCCGCGCTTGGCGGTGTTCATCGCGGGGAGTTCGCGTACGACCTTCGTGTATTGCCGGACCAGGACGGCGCGTTGCACCAGCATGCAGGCCAGCACGAAGAGGGCGAGCCAGAGCGAGTACCACGCGACGAGCACGGTGGCCGCGGCGGCGCCGAAGAATCGGGCGAGCAGCCACAGTTGCCCCTCGACGCCGGTGCCGAGGTTGATCGAACCGGTGTCGACGGCCGGCATCCCGGCGGCGTCCCGCATCGTCTGGTCCTCGACGTGCGCGATCCCCGCGGGCGAGGACAACGCGCGGCGGATGCGTGCCCGTACCGCGCCGTTGACGCGCAGTGCGGCCCAGTCGCGGCAGGCCTGGAGCAGGTCGGGTGCGACGAGGTCGAGGACCAGGGCGACGGCGACCAGCGCGAGCGGCGCGGTGAGGTCGGTGAGGCTCGCGTCGTCGCGCACGATGACCGTGGCGCGGGCGACGAGCCAGCCGATCGCCCCCGCGGTGACCGCGGGCAGCACGCTCACCAGGAGCATCAGGGCCGCCAGTCCCGCGATCACGCGCGGGCCCAGCGGCCGCAGAAGAGAAAGCAAATAGAGCCGATCGCGCACGTGTCCCCCGTCGCGTCCCGACGATCTCGGTAACGCGCAAGTTGGCAGAGATCGGCGTGCGTTGCAAGCAAGTTGGCGGCTGAGGGAGCGCCTGGAGAACGCCTTGACCGTTCCCTGAATCCACACGCGCGACGGCCCCGTCACCGAGAGGTACGGGGCCGCGGACGAACGTTCTCCGGGGACGGGACGGGGCGGGGCCACGTGTGCGCCGCCGTGCGGATCAGTCCTCCGGCTCGATCAGGGCGTACTCCAACTCGCCGATGGTGTGCGCGAATTCGCCCGGGGTGAAGACCGCGCCCTCGTACACGAAGGCCGGTTCTATCGCTGTCTCGACATCACCAGCGGCCGTGGTCTCGACCACGACGACGGCCCAGCCGATGACCGGGCAGAGCACGGAGTCGGCGCCGGGCCGGGTCAGCTCAAGGTCCCAGCCCGGTTCGGCGGGGGTGAGGTTGACGACGCTGCGGCGGGTATAGCGCATGACGGAGGCTCCTCGGGCTGCGGGGGCGCACGAGCGGTGACGCTGTGTCGGGTGTCGGCACAGCCTATGGTGCGCAAGTGACAGGCGTGCGGGGCGGTGCGAGGTGATCGTCCCGCCGACGCATCGTCGCGCACGATCGGGGCACGATGGTGGGGAGGTGCGCCCGGGGGCACCTGGAATGCGCGGCGGCCCCGCGTCGTTCCACTGCTCGTCGGCGTCCTCCAAGGACGATCCACGCAGGACGGACACGCAGGACGGAGAGGCAACATGGCCACGGTCGAACTGACCAAGGAGAACTTCGACGAGGTCGTCGCGGGCGACGGACTGACCGTGATCGATTTCTGGGCGGCCTGGTGCGGACCGTGCCGGCAGTTCGCCCCGACGTTCGAGAAGGTCTCGGAGAACGAGCCCGACGTCGTCTTCGCAAAGGTGGACACCGAGGCGCAGCCCGAGCTCGCGGCCGCGTTCTCGATCAGCTCGATCCCCACGATCATGCTGGTCCGCGACAACGTGATGGTCTACTCGCAGCCCGGCGCGCTGCCCGAAACGGCGCTCGTCGACCTCATCTCGCAGGCCAAGGGCCTCGACATGGACGAGGTCAAGCGCAAGGTCGCCGAGGCCCAGGACGAGCAGGCCAAGGCCGCCGGCCAGTCCGTCAACGGCGACTCCCCGAACGAGGGCTGAGCGCAGCGGACGCGCAACGAACGGGTGCCCGGCGAAACCGGGCACCCGTTCCTGCGCCCCGACCTTCGCCCCGACCCCTTGCGCGACGCTCCTCCCCATCCCCTTTGCCCTCCCCTTTGCACTCCGCGCACCGCGGAGGTGTACTGGAGGGAACGGGAGAAGTCCACTAGAGAACGACGCGGAGTAGCGGTCCTCGATGGCCGTGCACCGCGCAATCAGGGTCCGCGAGAAGTGGACGGGGCTTCTCCCGCTTTCTTGCGGGCGTCACCACGGCGACGGCCCGGCCCCCACACGGTGCCGGGCCGTCGCCGTGTCCCGGGCCGGATCCCCCGCCGCGCTGCGCGGCCGATTCGGCCAAACGGGCAAAAGCCTCAAAGCAGGTCTATTTTGAGAAATGGACGGAGGCCGGACGGCCTGCTGATCGAGGTCGGGCACGCCCGACCCACTTCTTGGGAGCACGCCATGGCACGCAAGACGAGCGGGTTCAACGCCTGGTCCGGATGGGTGGCGTTCGCCGCGTTCACGCTGCTGACGCTCGGCATCCTGAACCTGATGATGGGCCTCACCGCGCTGTTGCGCGACGACTACTTCGTGACCGCTTCCGGTGACCTCCTGGTGTGGAGCTACACCACCTGGGGCGTCATCATGCTCTGCTTCGCCGGTCTGCAACTGGCGGTCGGCATGGGCCTGCTGACCGGCGCGAGCTGGGCCCGATACACCGCCATCGGCCTCGCGATGCTGAACATCATCGGCCAGATCGGATTCCTGGACGCGCACCCGGTGTGGTCCAGCATCGTCATCGCCCTGGACATCGTGGTCATGTACGCCCTGACCGCACACTGGGACGACGCACAGGGCCTCGGCCAGCCCATGTCCATGACCGAGGAGGCCGAGTGGCGGGCCGGCGAGACCACCGGGCGGCACGCGGCGGGCGCCCCGCAGCAAGGCGCGCGCGGCGGCTCGGAGGGCAGCCACATGGGCCCGGCGTAATGGGCCCGGCGTCATGAGCCCTTCGCAGTGAACCCGCTGCGATGAGCCGGTCGTAGTGGGCCCTTCGTGACGGAGGACGCGTCGGCGGCCCCGCCCCCTCCCCGGGGCGGGGCC
>NZ_JBPKBH010000005.1:179672-191447 GCF_051388915.1 Yinghuangia sp. YIM S09857
GCGTTTCGCGTGCGGCGCGTACCACGCCGAATGCGGTCCTTGCTCAGACTCCCGGGTGCGAGATGTAGTGCGGCTGGACGACGCGCGCCGGGAGGACCGTGTCGGCGGCCTCCAGCGGGCGCTGCGCGCCGAAGACGGTCCGCTCGACCACGGTCACCAGCGCACTCCGGGCGACGTTGAGCAGGCGCGCCTCGTCGGTCGTGACGCCGCGCGGGACCAGGTCCTCGTTGACCCGGATCGCCGGGAGGCCGATCGCCGCGAAGCGCGCCAGCACGCCCTGGCCCGCGTACGGGCCCCGCTCCGGGAACGCGATCGGCGTGCCCGCGGTCAGGTGCAGCGGCTCCCAACTGGTGATCAGCGCGTACGGGCGGCCGCCCGCGGTGCACTCGTACGTGGTCCGCACGACGTCCGCTCCGATGTCGACCGCCAGGCGCTGGGCGATGTGCCGGTCGGCGGTCACGGTCGTCGTCTCATGGGTGTACGCCGTCTCCCGCCCGTCCTCGAACACCGGTGCGACCGAGCCGCCGCCCGGCTGCATGACGCGCGTGACCGCACGTTGGGTGAGACCGGTGACGTACACACCCGCCCCCAGGCGGCCTTCGACGATGCCCTCCACCGCGAGCTCGCGCAGCGCGACCTCGGCCACGGCCACGTCGCACCCGCCCTCCCGAGCCAGATCCGCGGACGGCGGAAGCGCGGACCCGGGCTTCCACTCGCCCGCGAGAATGCGCTGCCGGATCGCCTCCGCGAACTGCCGGCTTTTCGCAAGATCTGCTGCTGCCATGCGAGTTCCCCCCATCACCTACCACTGACAGGCGGGTCAGGGTACCCACGCCCACGAGGGGTCACAAGGTCCAAAAGACCCCCTTGCGAGCCGCCCGGCAGGCGGTGTCCGCCCCCAGGAGTGACCTAGTTGAACTTTCAACGAAGTCGAGGTACTGTCCTGGTGTCAGGTTGAACGTTCAACAAAAAGGATTCCGTCATGGGCCTCTTCTCCCGCTCCCCCAAGTCCGCGCCGACCGCCTCGACCTCCACCTCGACCGGTACTCCCGTCGCCGTCGCCGCTCCCGATCTGGCGCACCTGACCGGCAACTACGTCATCGACACGACGCACAGCTCGATCGGCTTCTCGGTGCGCCACGCGATGGTCACCAACGTGCGCGGCTCGTTCACCGAGTACGAGGGCCTGCTGCACCTCGACGGCGCCGACCCTGCCGCGTCGACCGCCGCCATCACCATCAAGGTCGCGAGCATCGACACCAATCAGGCCCAGCGTGACGAACACCTGCGCACCGGCGACTTCTTCGCCGTCGAGGCGCACCCGGAGATCACCTTCCGCAGCACCTCGGCGCAGCGCCTGGGCGACGACAGCTACCGGATGACCGGGGACCTGACGATCAAGGGCACGACGCGCCCGGTCGTCCTCGACCTGGAATACACGGGCACCGCGACCGACGCGTACGGCATCGACCGCGTGGGCTTCGAGGGCGGCACGACGATCGACCGCACCGAGTGGGGCCTGACGTACAACGCCGCGCTGGAGACCGGCGGCGTGCTGATCGGCGAGAAGGTCAAGCTCAGCTTCGACATCTCCGCCGTGCAGGCCGCCTGAGCCCGGCTCCGCGACGCACGACCCGACCGCGGGCCGCCGACGACGGCGCCCGCGGAGGCCGTGCCGACCGCGGAAGCCGTGCGGGCCGCGGAAGCCGTGCGGGCGGCGGAAGCCGCAGTCCCCGTCAGAGGCCGAAGTCCGCGCGGGCGATGCCGAGCGCGACACACGCCTCGCGGACGACCGCGCGCTCGGTCGGGTCGAAGCGGCCGTCGGCGCCGCCGATGACGATCCCGATCTGGACGACGGCGCGGGCCTCGTCCGGCTTGCCCCTGACGGCGGCGATGTCCTTCATCACCCGCGCCTTGCCGGAGCGGGTGTCCGTGCGCAGCACGTCGATGTAGTCGTGGAACCGACGCTGAAGATCGTTCTTGTCGAAGCCGCGCAGCGCCTCGTTGTCCACGATCAGTTGCGCGACCCGGCGCGTCTCGGACCGGTCGATCGTGCCGTCCGCCGCGGCCACCAGCGCGCACATCGCCATGCTCGCGTCGCGGAACGCCTCGCTGGTCAGGCTGTCCTTCCGGGCCGTCAGTTGCGTCTGCATCTGCTGCACGGACTGCTTGAGCTTGTCCCAGAGGGGCATCGCGTCTCTCCCGAGGTCTTCCGTGTCGCCTTGCCGCGTCGCCTGGCCGCCGGCCCGCACGCCGACGACCGGGCGCGTGCGGTGCAAAGACGGTAGACGAACTCGGCGATCAAGGCGTGGCCATATCGCGCAGCGCGACGCGCTCAGGCCGGCGGACGGACGCGCACCGCGTCCCCGAAAGCGCTCAACCGCGGGCCGCCGCGGCGGTGTCGCCTGCCGTGAGCAGGGCGCCGACGCCGTCCAGGACGCCGTTCAGCCCCTCCTCGAACCGCCGTTCCAGCTCCAGTTGGAAGGGCCGCGGCTCGCGGAACGCCGAGGACAGCCGCGGCAGGTCGGCCATCAGCTCAGGATTCAGGTGGCGGCCCTCGCGATCCCACCACTGCTGCGCGGTGACCCCGGTCTTCTGCGTCAGCTCGACGTCGTTGACGTGGATCAGCGCGATCCCCTGGGTGAAGGCCACCACGATCATCAGCAGCCGCAACTGCTCCTCCAACGGCACCGCGAGACCGTCGAACGCGGACAGCGCGCGCTCGCCGTCCAGCACCGCGTTGCGCGTCCAGCGCATGCGTGAACCGACCATCGCGTGCCGCAGGATCCACGGGTGGCGGCGATACAGCGCCCAGTCCCGGCGCGCGGTGTACTCCAACCCCGCCCGCCAGCCCACCGGCGCCGGATCGGGCTGCGGCTCCTCCCCCATCGCGGCCTCGACCATCAGGTGGATCAGCTCGTCCCGCCCGCCGACGTGGCGGTAGAGCGACATCGTCCCCGCGCCGAGGTACGCCGCCAGGCGCCGCATGTGCAGGTTCTCCAGGCCCTCGGCGTCGGCGAGGGCGATGGCGGCGGTCACGATGCGCTCGGCGGACAGGTGCGGTCCCGATAGATGGCCGCCGCCCTCGTCACGGCCCGAGGCGTCGCGCGCCTGGGGCCGCCCGCCTCCCGGCGCCCGCGCGGCATGTGTCGTCGCCGCTCGCCCGGCCGTTGCCTTGCGGGCCCGGTACGCCTTCGCACGGCAGGAGCGCGAGCAGTAGTCGCGCGGGCGGCCCCGGCCGCCGTCCTCGGCGATCGACTCACCGCACCATGCGCAAGCTGCCACGTCCGGGCACTCCCTTTCGTCACGGTCGACTTCGTGTCGAAATTTTAGCCGGGCGACCTCCCAGCGTGACGAAATATTCCATCAAGCCAGGGTAAATATTGCATTGAGTCCTCCGGGAAGCCGTGCGTATCGTGTACGCGGCACTGCGTACGACGTACCCGAGGAGCATTCGATGGCGGTCCTGGATCCCCCCGCGCCGGTGCACGGCAAAGCGGGCACCAAGGAGTGGATCGGCCTCGCCGTCCTCGTCCTCCCCTGCATGCTCGTGTCGATGGACATGTCGGTCCTGTTCATGGCGCTGCCGTTCCTGAGCGCCGACCTGGACCCGAGCAGCTCCGAACTCCTGTGGATCATGGACGCCTACGGATTCCTGCTCGCGGGCCTCCTCATCACCATGGGCACGCTCGGCGACCGCATAGGCCGCCGCAAGCTGCTGATGATGGGCGGGATCGGGTTCGGCGTCGCGTCCGTGCTCGCCGCGTACGCCACCAGCCCGGGCGCCCTGATCGCCGCCCGCGCGCTGCTCGGTGTGGCCGGGGCGACGCTGGCGCCCTCGACGCTCTCGCTGATCCGCAACATGTTCCACGACCCGGCCCAGCGCACCACCGCCATCGGCATCTGGACGGCCGGGTTCGCGGGCGGCGGCGTCCTCGGCCCGGTGGCCGGCGGCGTGCTCCTCGAACACTTCTGGTGGGGCTCGGTCTTCCTCATCAACGTGCCGGTGATGCTGCTGCTTCTGGTGCTCGGCCCGCTGCTGCTCCCGGAGTTCCGCGACCCGCGCCCGGGCCGCTTCGACTTCCCCGGCGCGGTGCTGTCGCTCGTGGCCGTGGTGGCCGTGGTCTACGGGATCAAGAAGATCGCCGAGGACGGGTTCTCCTGGTCGCATCTCGCGGTGAGCCTCGCCGGCCTCGCCGTCGGCGCGGTGTTCCTGCGCCGCCAGCAGGTGATCGACCACCCGATGATCGACGTGGGCCTGTTCCGCTCCCGCACGTTCAGCGTCTCGCTGGCCACGAACTGGCTGATGATGCTGGGCCTGGTCGGGTTCGGGCTGTTCAACTCGCAGTTCGCGCAACTGGTGCTGGGCATGGGCCCGTTGGAGGCGGCGCTGTGGTCGTTGCCCACCTTCGTCGTGATGCCGGTCGGCATCGCGATCGGCTCGGCGCTCGCGCCGCGCATCGGCAAGCCGAACGTCATCGTGCTGGGCCTGGTGGTCGCGGGCGTGGGATATGCGGTGCTGGCGCGCATCGGGGCCGACTCCGACATCTGGGGCCTGGTGATCCCGAACATGATCACCGCGCTCGGCATCGGCGCGGTGTTCGCGCTGGTCACCGATCTGATCCTGGCCGCCGCCCCGCCCGAGCGGGCCGGTTCGGCGTCCGCGATGTCGGAGACCGCGGCGGAGTTCGGCGGGGCGCTGGGCATCGCGGTGCTCGGCAGCGTCGGCACCGCGATCTACCGGGGCGACCTCCAGGACCACGCCCCGGCCGGGGTCGCCGAGCACCAGTTGGAGTCCGCGCGCGACACCCTGGGCGGCGCGGTCGAGGTGGCCGCGACACTGCCGCCGGGCCCCGCGAAGGAGCTGCTGGACGCCGCGTTCGAGGCGTTCGCCCGCGAGATGCGCGTCATCGCGATGGTCGGCGTGGGGCTGATGGCCGTCACCGCCGTCCTCGTCGCGCTGCTGTTGAAGCGTGAGGACGGCCGGTCCCAGGTCGACACGGCGAAGTCCGCCGGGCCGGGATCCGACGACGACGCCGAGACCGCGGCGGCGTCCGCGGAGAAGGAGACCGACCCGTCCACGGGACGCGAGCCCGAAGCCGCGGGCACGCACTGATCCGCGGCTCCCGGCCGGGGACCTCTAGGGTGGCGGCATGGGTGCTGGTGATCGTTTCGGGCTGCTGCGGGCGCCCGAGGGGCGGCTGCGACGCTTCCTCCTCATCGCGCTCGTCGCGTCGCTCGCCATCACCGCCGTGCAGTACGCGGTTCAGTACTCGAACCAGTCGCCGTCCTGGTGGCAGGTCGTCGCCGAGTGGCTGCTGATCCTCAGCGCCTGCGCGGCGCTGTGGTTCGGGCAGCGCTTCCCGGTGGCGGCCTGCGCATACGTCCTGGCCGCCACCGGGATCCACTTCGTGTTCGGCGCGGTCGACGTGGCGCTGATGATGGTGCTGCTCATGGTCGCGCTGTACGCCGTCGCCGCACGCGGGCTGCTCACCGCGGCGGTGGTGATAGGCGCGCTCACCGTCTGCCTCGTCGGCATGGGCACCCTCGGCGGCAACGACGAGATCACCACCGCGGCGCTCTTCATGCTCGCCGGATGGGTGGTCGCGGTCATCGCGCTCGGCGCCTCCAGCAACACCCGCCGGGCGTACCGCCAGGAGGCCGAGGCACGGTTGGCCACCGCGCAACGCGGGCGCGAGGAAGAGGCCCTGCGCCGCGCCACCGAGGAACGCCTGCGCATCGCACGCGAGTTGCACGACGTCATCGGGCACAACATCTCGCTGATCAACGTGCAGGCCGGGGCCGCGCTGCACCGCCTCAAGAAGGACCCCGCGCAGGCCGAGGAGGCGTTGGGCGCGATCAAGACCGCGAGCCGCGAGACGCTGCGCGAACTGCGCACGACGCTCGGGGTGCTGCGGCAGGTCGACGAGGACGCGCCGACCGCTCCCGCCGCCGGGCTCGCGCGCCTGGCCGATCTCGTCGCGTACGCCGAACTCGCCGGGCTCGACGTGCGCTCCGAGACCGACGGCGAACCGCGCGAGCTCCCCGTCGAGGTGGACCTCGCGGCGTTCCGCATCATGCAGGAGTCGCTGACCAACGTGACGCGGCACGCCGCGGCCGCGTCCGTGGTGCTGCGCGTCGTCTACGGCATCACCGGCGTGCGCGTGGAGGTCGACGACGACGGCGCCGGCGCCCCGCGCAAGCGCAAGGACGCGGGCGGCGAGGGTACCGGCAACGGCATCCGGGGCATGCGCGAGCGGGCCCGCGCGCTCGGCGGCGAGCTGACCGCGGGGCCGCGGCCCGGCGGGGGCTTCCGGGTGCGCGCGTACCTTCCCTACGAAGCAGAGGAGAACTCCGGATGATCCGGGTGCTGTTGGCCGACGACCAGCGTCTGGTGCGGGCCGGCTTCCGCTCCATCCTGGAGGACGAGGACGACATCACGATCGTCGCCGAGGCCTCCGACGGGGAGGAGGCGATCGCCGGGGCCCGCGAACACCGGCCCGACGTCCTGCTGATGGACATCCGCATGCCGGGTGTCGACGGTCTGGAGGCCGCCCGGCGCATCGCCGCCGACCCCGCGCTCGCCGACGTGCGGGTGGTGATCCTGACGACGTTCGACCTCGACGACTACATCTACGGCGCGCTGCGCGCCGGCGCCACGGGGTTCCTGGTCAAGGACACCGAGCCGGAGGAGCTGATCCAGGCGGTGCGCGTGGCGGCGCGCGGGGACGCGCTGATCAGCCCGTCCGTCACCCGGCGCCTCATCGCCGAGTTCGCCGGGCGCGTCAGGCAGCCGGAGCCGAACCCGCGCCTCAACGGGCTGACCGAGCGCGAGCGCGAGGTCATGCAACTCGTCGCGGGTGGACTGACCAACGACGAGATCGCCGCGCGGCTGGTGCTGAGCCCGGCGACCGCCAAGACGCACGTCAGCCGCATCATGACGAAGCTGGACGTGCGGGACCGCTCGCAGTTGGTGGTGCTGGCGTACGAGTCGGGCATGGTCAGCCCGGGCTGGCTGGGCTGACGCCAACCCCTGGGGTACGTCCGACCGGCCGGACCGCCGATCGGCGGCGCGCACCGCAACCACGGGTGTACGCGGACCCGTCCAACCGCAACCGCTGGGGTACGCCGGGTGTCCGCCCCGGGCCGACGACCCGCCCCGAACCGTCACCCCAACCTTGGGGACATGACGCAGACACAGGGCACCAACCTTCGTCCCCCGGCGGGTCCGCCCCGCCGAAGCAGTGTGTTCGCCCGGCTCGCCGGCTGGTCCCAGCGGCACCGCTGGGCCGCGCTCGCCGTCTGGCTGCTCGTCGTGGTGGCGGCCACCTTCGGCGCACAGGCCGCCGGCAGCGCGTGGAAGAACGACTTCTCGCTGCCGGGCACCGAGTCGCAGGACGCGAGCGACCTCCTGGAGAAGCACGGCGCCGTGCAGGCGGGCGACACGGTCGACATCGTCTTCAAGTCCGAGCAGGGCGTCGCCGCCAATCGCGACGCGGTGACCAAGGTCGCCGACGCCGTGCGGGTCTCCCCCGGAGTCGCCGACGTCCGCACGCCGTTCGACGATCCGTCGGCGGTCTCCGGGGACGGCCGCATCGGGTTCGCGACCGTGACCCTGTCAGGCGTCTCGACGGACGTCCCCAAGGAGGACATCCGCACGATCATCGACATCGCGCAGGATGCCGAGACGGAGACCCTCCAGGTCGAGGTCGGCGGCGGCGCGGTCCGCGAGGCCCAGGAGGAGTCCGGCGGGGCCGCCGAGGGCGCGGGCATGCTCGCCGCGCTGGTGATCCTGGTCCTGCTGTTCGGCTCGGTGCTGGCCGCCGCACTCCCGCTGATCACCGCGCTGTTCGCGGTGGGCGGCGCGATCGGCCTCATCACGATGGCGTCGCACGTCGCCACGGTCGCCGACTTCACGCCGCCGATCATGATGCTGGTCGGCCTGGGCGTCGGCGTCGACTACGCGCTGCTGATCTTCTACCGCTTCCGCCACGAACTGCTGCGCGGCGCCGAGCCCGTCGACGCGACGCGCACCGCGCTGGACGCCGCCGGACGCACGGTCTTCTTCGCCGGGTGCACCGTCATCATCGCGCTGCTCGGCCTGGTGACCCTCGGCCTGGGCTCGCTCCAGGGCGTCGCCCTCTCGGTCGCGCTGACCGTGCTGATCACCATGGCCGCGTCGCTGACCCTGCTGCCCGCGCTGCTCGCGGTGTTCGGCAAGCGGCTGCGCCGCAACGTCATGAAGAAGGTCGCCAAGGCGGAGCGCAAGGGCAAGGAAGAGGGCGCGCGTTGGCGCCGCATGGCCGCCGGGGTGCAGCGCCGTCCGTTCGCCGCGCTGCTGGTCGCTGTCGTCGCGCTGCTGGCGCTGTGCGCCCCGGCGCTCGACATGCGGCTCGGGTTCGCGGATGCGGGCAACGACGCGAAGAGCACCACGAGCCGGCAGGCGTACGACCTGATGGCGGAGGGCTTCGGGCCCGGCTTCAACGGCCCGCTCGTCGTGGTCGCCGAGGGCGGCGCCGACGCCGGCGAGGAACTGCGGCGCACGCTGGACGAGTTCCCGGGCGTCGCGGCGGCCACCCCGCCGATGCCCTCGCAGGACGGCGCGCTGACCACGGTGCTGGCGTTCCCCGAGAGCGCCCCGCAGGACGAGGCGACCGAGGACCTGGTACGGGCGCTGCGCGACGGCGGGCTGGACCCGTTCGAGGCCAAGACCGGCGCCGAGGCGTACGTCGGCGGGGCGACGGCCGGCGAGGTGGACTTCTCCGAGACGGTGTCCGCGCGCCTGCCGCTGTTCGTCGCCGTCGTGGTCGGCCTGTCCACGCTGCTGCTGCTCCTGGTGTTCCGCTCGATCCTGATCCCGCTCAAGGCCGCGGTGCTGAACCTGCTGAGCATCGGCGCCTCGATGGGTGTCATGACGCTGGTCTTCCAGCACGGCTGGTTCGGGGTGCAGCCCGGTCCGATCGAGGCGTTCCTGCCGGTCATGATCTTCGCGATCGTGTTCGGACTGTCCATGGACTACGAGGTGTTCCTGCTGTCGCGCATCCACGAGGAGTGGGAGCGTACGAAGGACTCCTCGCTCGCGGTCCGCGAGGGCCTGGCGACCACCGGCCGGGTCATCACCGCGGCGGCGGCGATCATGATCGTGGTGTTCGGCGCCTTCCTGCTGAGCCCGGACCGCATGCTCCAGCAGTTCGGCCTCGGCCTGGCGGTGGCGATCCTGCTGGACGCGCTGGTGATCCGCTGCCTGATCGTCCCGGCCGTCATGCAGTTGTTCGGCGACCGCGCCTGGTGGCTGCCGAAGGCCCTGGCCAAGCGACTGCCGCGGGTGGCCCTGGAGGGTTCGCCGCAGGAGCCGGCGACGGTCGTGCGGGACTGATCCGGACGCGGACCGGCGCGAGCCGGACCCGGAACGCGGCGAGGCCCGCCCCTTTGTTCGAGGGGCGGGCCTCGCCGCGTTCGCGCGCGTGTTCGGGTGGTCGGACGGGATCGCGTCCGGGCTCAGCGCGGGGCGCGCTGGTCCATGCCGCCGTTCGAGCCGACGTCCGGGACGTCCAACAGCCCGGTCTCCACGCCGCCGACGCCCCAGCCGTACGCGAGCTTGTGCACTTCGAGCACGAAGAACGAGTCGGTGGAGACGACTCCGTCGATCAGGTGCATGCGGCGGTTGAGCAGATCGGTGAAGTGGTCGGTGTCGCGACAGATGACCTCGACCATGATGTCGTACTGCCCGGCGGTCATGACCACGTAGGAGGTCTCCGGCAGTTCGCGCAGCGCGCGGCACACCTCGTGGGCGCTGCCGGGCCGGACGCGCATGCCGATCATGGCCAGCCGGTCGAAGCCGATCGTCAGCGGGTTGGCGATGCCGACGATCTGCAACACCCCGGTGTCCTCCAGGCGTTGCACGCGGTAGCGCACGGACGAGGCCGGGATGCCGAGGTCCTCGGCGATCTGGCTGTACGCGCGCCGGCCGTCCGCCTGGAGGATGGCGATGATGCGCCGGTCGATGTCGTCGAGCGGTCCTGCGATCATGCGGGTGCTCCGGGGCTCTCGCGGTGTCTGGTCCTGGCCACCCATGATCGCCTGTGCCTCCCCGTTGTCGGTCTGCCGCCGCGCGGCGTGGTCGCCGCCGTACGGCCCGAACTTCTCCGTGTGCCTCGAACGCCGCCGTGCGGCTCAGGAGTCGAAGCCGAGGCCCAGCCGGTCCAGCGTACGGAGCCACATGTTCCGCCGGCCGTTCAGGTCCTCGCGGGCCATGGACCAGCGGGTGGCCTGGATGCCCAGGTAGCGCACCGGTTCGGGTGGGAACGGCAGCGGCTTGCGGCGGATCATCTCCAGCTCCGTCCGCTCGGTGCGGCGGCCCTCCAGCAGGTCCAGCATCACCTCCGCGCCGAAGCGGGTGGCGCCGACGCCGAGGCCGGTGAACCCGAGCGCGTACCCGATCCGGCCCTGCGACGCGGTCCCGGCGAACATGCAGAACCGCGTCGTGGAGTCGATGACGCCGCCCCACGCGTGCGAGAACGGCACGTCGGTGAGGGCGGGGAAGGTCTCGGCGAACTGCGCCGCGAGGGTGTCGAACGTCGCGGGGCGCTGCGTCAGTGCCTCGTCGACGCGCCCGCCGAACGGGTAGATCGCGTCGTAGCCGCCCCACAGGATGCGGTTGTCGGCGGTCTTGCGCAGGTAGTGGAACTGGTTGCCGGCGTCGGTGATCCCGTGGTCGCCGGTCCAGCCGATCGCGGCGAGCTGATCGTGCGTCAGGGGCTCGGTGGTCAGGGCGTAGTCGTACACCGGGACCATGCTGAGGCCGAGGCGCTTGAGCAGCGGCGGGAAGATGTTGGTGGCGAGCGCGACGCGGCGGGCGGTGACGCGGGCGTACGGCGTGGTGAGGCGCACGCGGTCGGCGCGCTTCGCGTCGAGGGCGGTGACCTCGGTGTTCTCCGCGATGCGCACGCCCAGCTCCAGGCAGGCCGCGCGCAGCCCCCACACCAGCCGGGCGGGGTCGAGCAGGGCGTAGTCGGGCTGCCAGAGGCCGGCCGACCACATCGGGGAGTTGACCCACTCGCGCAGTTCGTCGCGGTCGAGGAGCCGGGACTTCTCGCCGTGGCGTTCGCCGAGCGCGGCGGCCTCGCGCAACGCGTCGGCCTGCCACGGCGTCGCGGCCACGGAGACCTTGCCGGTGCGGGCGAACCCGCAGTCCACGCCGTGGGTTTCGAGGTCGCGCTCGAAGGCGTCGAGGTTGGCGTCGCCGAGTCGCTGGAGGGTGTCGATCTCGTCGGGCCAGCGGGCGGCGCCGTTGGCGAGGCCGTGTGTGAGACTCGGCGAACAGAAGCCGCCGTTGCGTCCGCTGGCGGCGTGTCCGCAGGTCGCGGCCTCCACCACGAGTACGTCGCGGGCGGGGTCGCGCTGCTTGGCGATGAGCGCGGTCCACAGGCCGGTGTATCCGCCGCCCACGACGACCAGGTCGGCGGTGGTGTCGGCGGTCAACCGCGGCAGGGTTTCCGGGCGTTCGGGGCGGTCGAGCCAGTAGGGCTCGGTGGACGTGGCGCGAAGTGCCTTGCGATGGGCGTCGCGGGCCGGTCCGGTGGTGGTGTCGACGCTCATGTGCGGGGTCCTTGCTGCGTGGAACGGGGCGGCCGGGGGCCGGGTGCGGGCCGCTTCGTGCGGCAGCGCACGGGGCGGCCGACGGGGCGACGGGGGCACTCGGCGGTGCGGCGAACCGGGCGGCGAACTGGTCGGCGGTCGTTGCCTGTTCGGAGGCGCCCGACCGGACAGGGGAGA
>NZ_JBPKBH010000005.1:191590-196963 GCF_051388915.1 Yinghuangia sp. YIM S09857
AAGCCCGGGTGCGGCGTGTCGCTGCGAAGTCACTCACGCCGCACCCGGGTCGGGGTCACAGGCTGATGACGCCGGTGCGCAGGTCGGACATGTCGAGCAGGGTGTGCTTGCCGCCGATGCGGCCCCAGCCGGTGCCGCGGTTGCCGGCGCCGCCGAACGGCATGTTGATGTCCCAGAAGCAGGTGCTGTCGTTGACGATGACCTGGCCGACCGCCATCTCCTCGATGAACCGGAAGGCCGCGCCCATGTTCTGGGTGAACACCGCGCCCTGGAGGCCGAGCTTGTCGTCGTTGGCGATGCGCAGCAGCTCGTCGTCGTTGGCGCCGGTGATGATCGGCACGACCGGGCCGAAGGACTCCTCGCGCGACAGCAGCGAGTCGACCGGCACGTCGTCGACGACGGTGAACTCGTAGTAGAGGTCGGTCGGCTGGCCGGAACGGCGGCCGCCGCCGGTGAGGATCTTCGCGCCGCGCTCGCGGGCGTCCGCCATGTGGCGGTCCATCTTGGCGGCGACGCCCTCGTTGTTGAGCGGGCCCAGGTTGGTGGTGGCGGCGAACGGGTCGCCGAGCACGACGTCGGCGGCGGCGCGCAGCACGGCCTCGACGAACCCGTCGTGCGCGTCCTGGTGCACGACGACGCGCTCGGTGGCGCAGCAGACCTGGCCGGAGCACAGGTACGCGCCGTACACCGCGGCCTTGGCGGCGGCGTCGAGGTCGGCGTCCGCGAGCACCACGAGCGGGCCGTTGCCGGAACACTCCATGATCGAGCGCTTGAGGCCCGCGGCGGCCTGGATCTTCGCGCCGGTCGCGGAGGAGCCGATGAAGCCGATCGCGTCGATGCCGGCGTGCCGGACCAGCGCGTCGCCGGTGGCGCCCTCGCCCGCGACGATGTTGACCAGGCCCTCGGGCAGCCCCGCGGCGACGAACGCCTCCATGGCCTTGAGCACGGTGAGCGGCGTGTTGGCCGGGGGCTTGACCACGTGCGAGTTGCCGGTGGCCAGGCCCGGGGCGACGAACTCGGCCAGCATCAGCAGCGGGAAGTTCCAGGGCGTGATGATGCCCCAGGTGCCGACGGGTGCGTGGAAGGTGAACATGCGCTTGTCGCCGACGGTGGACGGCATGGTCTCGCCGTGCAGGCGTACCGCGTCCTCGGCGTGCAGGTGGAAGAGCTGCGCGGCCTCCTCGATGTCGGCGACCGACTCGGCGAGCGGCTTGCCCTGCTCCAGGGTCTGGAGGCGGGCCAGCTCGTCCACGCGCTTGGCCAGCTCGTCGCCGATGCGGTGGCAGACCTTGGCGCGCTCCCACACGTTGACGCGGGCCCACTTGGCCTGCGCGTCGTTGGCGGCCTTGACGGCTGCGTCCAGGTCGGCGGCCGAGGGGACCGGGATGGTGCCGACGTGCTCGCCGGTGGCCGGGCTGTGCACGTCGTACGAGTCCGGCCCGGTGCCGTCCACGTAGGCGCCGTTGACGAAGAGCTGGTACTGGGCGGGGCTCGTGGTGCTCATGGGATCCCTCTCCAACGGGGTCGTGCCGCGTCGGGCGACAGCGGAGACTTTCCCAGAGTTCACCCAACAAGTTGAACCTGTCAATACTTCAGAATCCGCAACTCAGATCGGTCTCATTTGACGATTCCGCAGACTCAACCGTTGACAGGGTCAATTTGACGCGCCTATAACGGGACCCCTCGATCCCCATCAGCCCACTTCGTCCGAAGGGCACGCACATGTCCGCCCAGATCTCCGCCCAATCGCCGCCTCCGGCACCCGGCCAGACGTCCGGCCAGACGTCCGGACAGGGCTCCGGGGAGGCGCCCGTCCTGGCCAAGAAGATGCGCTGGTACGACGGCTTCGCCATGTCCCTGGCCATGCCGGCCGCACTCATCGCGTCACTCGGCGCGTCCATCGGGGGTCTGGGCGCGTGGGGGGCCATGGCCCTGTGGGCGATATCCATGGTCCTGGCCACCGGGGCCAACTGGATCTACTCCGAGATGGCCGCGATGTTCCCCGAGTCCTCGGGCGGCATCGCGCACTACGCCACCGAGGGCTGGAAGTCCCGGGCGCCCTGGGTCGGCCCGCTGGCCAGCATCGGCTACTGGTTCGCCTGGACCACCGCGCTGTCGGTGTACGCGGGCATCATCGGCTCGCTCGTCCAGGCCCAGTGGTTCTCCGGCCAGGACTGGACGTGGGAGTTCGGACCGGCCACCGTCACCTTCCCGGTCACGGTCGGCATCGGCATCGTCCTGCTGCTGTTCGCGGCCGCCATGTTCGGCCTGCACGTGGCCATGTGGGTGGTCTACGTCACGGGCGGCATGCTGCTGATCCCGCTCGCGGTGTTCCTGGTCGTGCCGTTCTTCAGCGGCGACTGGAGCGCGAGCGGCCTGCACTGGAACCTGCACGGCGCGGGCGGTCTGCGGGAGTCGCTGGTCTGGCTGTACGTGATGGCGTGGACGTCCTTCGGCGTCGAGGTCTGCGCGACCTTCGCGCCCGAGTACAAGGACACCGTGCGCGACACCTCGCGTGCGCTGCGCGCCGGCGTGCTGTTCTCACTCGGCGTGTTCATCCTGCTGCCGCTGTCGCTGTCCGGCTACCTCGGCGAGGAGCGCATCGGCGAGGACCCGACGACGTTCTACGTCGGGGCGTTCAACGACCTGGTCGGCGGGGCCGCGGACCTCATGGTCGTGTTCCTGATCGCGTCGCTGCTGCTCATCATGATCACCGGTCTCGCGGACGGCTCCCGCGTGCTCTACAACATGGGCAAGGAGGGCACCACGATCAAGCAGGTCGGCGTGCTCAACAAGCGCGGCGTCCCGGCGCGGGCGCTGACCGTGGCGCTGGTGATCAACATCCTGGCCCTGGTCTTCCTGAAGACGCCGCTCGCGATCGTGGTCACCGGAAATCTGGGCTACATCCTGACGCACGTGCTGGCCATCTCGGGCTTCGCGATGCTGCGGCGGGACCGGCCTGACCTGGCGCGGCCGATCCGGCTGCCGGGGATCTTCGTCCCGTTCGCCTGGCTGCTGGCGGCGCTGCTCGCGGTGATCCTGGTGGTCGGCGCCACCGGGTTCAAGATCACCGGGTACGGCGGCTACAAGGAACTCGGCATCGCCCTGGCGGTGTTGGCGTCGGCTGTCGCACTCTGGCTGTTCCGCACGAAGGTCCAGGACCGGCGGGACGAGTCGGCCGGGCGGGGCGGCCGGGCGGGGCATCGGCGGGCCGGGTAGTGCCTGGTTCGATGTCGAACTGACGCTCGGCGGTGGCTCGGTGGCGGCTCGGTGGTGGTGGGTCCGCCGTCGAGCCGGCGCCGAGCCGCCGCCGAGTTGCTGTCGAGTGCTGTAGAGCTGCCGCCGAGTCGCCTATGCCGAGGCATCAAGCCGCCGAACCGCCGAACCGCCGAAAGCGAACCGCCGTATGCCGTACGTGTTCCTGTCCTTCGCCATCGTCGTCGAGGTCGTCGCGACCAGCCTCCTCAAATCCACCGAGGGCTTCTCGCGGCCGCTCCCGTCCGTGGTGTGCCTGGCCTGCTACGGCGCGTCGTTCTACCTCTTGTCGAAGGCGCTCCAGCACGGACTGCACGTGGGCGTCGGGTATGCCATCTGGTCGGGCGTGGGAACGGCGCTGATCGTGGTGATCGGCGTGCTGTTCCTGCACCAGGCGGTGAATCTCCCGACGTTGCTGGGCATCGCGATGATCGTGGGCGGCGTGGTAGTGCTGAACATGGCGGGAGCGCACTGACGGGGCGTTGTCGGAAACAACCGTCCGGAAACCGGGCTGCGTCGCGAACGCAGATGCAGGCGGGGGCGACGTACGGCCCACCGCCGCAGGCCGCGGTCCGACGCGGAGTCGCCGCATCGCCGTCGTACCGCCGCTGAGCCTGCCGCATTGTCCTGACGCCTGCGTCGGGGCCGCGGCAGCCCTCCGTGACGGCGCACGCCGTACGCCCGCCCGTTCCCCAACTTCTGGGTTGCGACCGCCCGGCGGCGGGCGAAGAGTGGGAGTTGTCATACCTGCCCACCGTTGAGTGCTCGTTCTCCGGTGACCATGAGCCGCCTCAGGCCAAGCCGTCGCAACGGCGACGCAGCCACGCCACAACACCGCCACGCACCTGGAACAGCCATGTCCAAAACCGCCCGCCACCAGCTCCCCCGCCTCCTCGGGACGTCCTGCCTGGCCGTCGCGCTCGCCCTCCCGGTCACCGCGGTGACCGCGGGAGCCGCCCCCGCCGCCGCGCCGGCCGCCGTCCCCGGCGACACCCCGCCGCCCCCGGACCCGCCGCAGCCTCCCGATCCGCCCGACCCTCCCAACCCACCCGATGCGCCGGAACCGGACGGACCGAACACCCCCGAGCCGGACGGGCCGAACACCCCGGCCGAGCCCGACGGGCCGTCGTCCCCCAACCCCGGCACCCCCTCCGACGAGGGGCCGAGCTCCCCGTCGTCCGGCGGACCCCCGTCCGGCCCGGGCGTTCAGAATCTGGTCCCGCCGGAGCAGAAGAAGGCACTGGAGGAGCAGATCGCGAAGCTCGACGTCCCCGACGACGTCAAGCAGCAACTGCGCGAGAACCTCGACAAGGCGGCCGCCGCGATCGCGGATCCGAACACGAGCCCGGCGGACAAGGCCTCGTACGAGAAGTACGTGGCAGGCCTCGACGCCACCCTGAAGGCCGTCAACAACCCGCAGACCACACCCGAGGACCGGGCCACCCTCCTGGCCGCGATGGACGGCGCGAACGCCGCGGTCAAACTGGCCCAGGACCCCAAGACCTCGGCCGCGGACCGGACGTTCTACCTGCAACTCGCCGACACGCTCGCGAACGCCTCGAAGCAGGTCCAGGACCCGACGCTCACCGTGGCGCAGAAGGCGGCCCTCGTCCGGAACATCAAGATCATCAGCGCGGGCCTGGTCTCACTCGCCAACCCGAAGACCGCACCCGCAAAGGAAGAGGACAAGAAGAAGGTCCAGGAGGTCCTGGAACGCAGGACCCAGGCCCTGGCCACCATCCAGGACCCCAACGCCGGCCCGCAGCAGAAGCAGGCGGCACAACAAATCCTCGACGAAGCCGCCGCCGCGCCGCAGAACCCCAAGTACCTGGAGTTCCTCGAAGAGGTCAAGAAGTACGACCCCTCCACCGAGTGCCTCGACACCATCGCCACCCGCACCGAACAGGCAGGCTGGCCCGACGGATCCTTCTGGGGCCTCTCCGACGCCACCTGCGCCGAAACCCTCACCGCCGCCGCCCGCGACACCGACAGCAAGTGGAACGCGGTCTTCGACTGCGTCCAAAACCAGGCGTTCACCACCTGCGCCGCGTACATCCCCGACAACGGCACAGGCAACTGACCACCCCCCAACCCGCGACCGCTACCGTCACCGGGCCC
>NZ_JBPKBH010000005.1:197133-236972 GCF_051388915.1 Yinghuangia sp. YIM S09857
GTCAGTTGCCGACGTCCCCCACGGCCAAGACGGCCTTGCCGGCCACCTGCCACCCGCCGATCGATCGAGCAACGCTGTTGCTGCTTCCGGGAATTGCTCCCACCTGCCGCGCCAGTAGTCTTCCGGCGCGAGTTTCCCGCCACCAACAGCCCTCAGGCGTCCGCGAGTTGCGGTCCATCCACGCAGTCGAGCCTGAGGTCGACCGGACAGTCGACACTTTCCAACCCGACCGCAACCGCATCGGCAGCCAACTCGCGCCCCCGGCCCGGGCCGCGGATCCGACCGCAGCGATGACGTGCGCCCCGCCCAGCACTGCGAGTTGGACCGCATTACCGACCGATGCCTCCGGCCGCGCCAGTAAGCAGGACGATGCGCTCTGGGACCTCAACTCCCCCCACCCCCCGCCGCTTCACCCACGCCCCCAAGCCACGGCCTGGCTCGAAGGCAGCGCCCAGCCGGCGAAATGCTGTCGACCCAACCGCATCTGGCAACACCGCGCCACTCCTACCCGTACGGCCGACGAGTCTGAACATGTGGAAGGGCGCAACGTTCCGCGGTCGTTCTACAGGCTGACCGACGCCGCGAACCTGCCGCGCATCCGGGTGCACGATGCCCGGCACGGCGCGGCCACCCTGCTCGCCGCCGGGAACGTGCATCCCCGCGTGGCTATGGAGATCCTGGGCCACAGCAAGATCAGCGTCACGATGGATGTCTAAACGCACGTGCCCGATGCGCTGAAGCGTGAAGCCATCGCGCACATGGACCGCATGCTCACCCGTCGCCGGACCCGACCAACGGCGTTGATGTCAAAAGTAGATGTCAGAAGCCCCGGAGCTTGATTGCTCCGGGGCTTCTTCGCTGGTGGGCACAGACAGACTCGAACTGTCGACCCCTGCTTTGTAAGAGCAGTGCTCTAACCAACTGAGCTATGCGCCCGCGGGGGACAGAGTACCGAATCGGGGCTGGTGCACGTGCACGTGTTTCGGTGGGGGCGGGTGGGGCGCCTGTCGGCGGTGGTGGGGGCGGACCTGGGAGGATGGGGGCGGCAGTCCGCGGACGGCGACGGGAGCGGGAGTGGCACTCGGGGCAGTACGGCACCGGATCGGTTCGGGGGTTGCTGTGCTGTGGCCCGGGGTTGTGGTGGTGCATGCGGCGGCGGTGGCGGTGGTGCTGGTGGGGCCGGGGGCGTTCGCCGGAGGTGAGACGCGGCCGTGGCGGCGTCGGCGGGAGGCGGCGCGGGCGGCTGCGGGGGCGGCGCGGGAGGCGGCCGGGGAGGCGTTCCTGCGGCTCGACACGGCGCAGCGCGACCTGCGGATTTCGTTGGAGACGGTACGCGCGGTCGAGCCCACCGACGCGAGTGCGGACGCGCTGCGCCGGTTCGAGACGCTGAGCGATCTGGTCGACGAGGCGAGTGCGTCGTACATCGGGGTGATGGACCGGCACCCGCTCGATTCGGACGACCTGGAGACCACGGACTACGACGCCGCGCGCCGGGAGTTGGAGGCGGTGGCGCGGCGGCTGGACGACGTGGGCAAGGAGTTGGAGCGGTTCGGCGGGTCGATCGGGCCGATGATCGCGCGGGCCGACGCCGCGCTCTCGCAGTTGCCGCCGAAGACCGAGCAGGCCCGGCAGACGGTGCGCGCGGCGGAGGCGGCGGTGCGGGTCGCGGTGCGCGAGGGGTTGGCGTCGGCGGCGTACGAGCAGCGGTTGGCCGCGCTGCACGCCGACCTCGCCGAGTTGGAGAAGGGCGCGGTGGCGCACGGCGTCGGCGGGACACTCGCGCTGGCGGCCCGGGTGACCACGACCGCGCAGACGCTCTACGAGGAGGCCGACCGCCTCCCCCGCCTGCGCGACGACGTGACCAAGCGGCTGTCCTCGCTCCGGACCAGGGCGCAGGCGGTGGCCTCGCGCGCCGACAATCTGGAGCCGGCGCTGAGCCGCCTGCGCCAGGGGTACAGCGCCGCGTGCTGGGCCGACCTGGAGGGCACCGGCGCCGCGGTCGCGCGGGCCGTAGAGGTCGCCGAGGCGCGGATCGACGAGGCGTCGGCGGCGGCGAACGGCCGTGAGTGGGCGGACGCGGTGAGCCGCCTCGCGACCGCGCGAGCCGCGCTCAACAACGCCGATGAGGCCATGGCCGCCGTCCACGACCGCCTTCGCGACCTGGACGAGGTGGCCCGCGACCCCGAGGGCGAGATCGAGCGCACCCGGTTCGCCCTGCGTGACGCGCAGCGGCTGGCGGTGGGCGACCGCGCGGCGGCGGAGGAGAAGTACGCCCGCAGCCTCGACGCGCTCGTCTTCCGTCTGGAGGCCGTGGGCGACCAGGTGGACGTCCCGCACCCGGACTGGTGGCGGTTCCTCACCGAGACCCGGGCGATCCGCACCCAGGTCGCGCGCATCGTGCAGCAGATCCGCGACGACCGTGCCGGCGGACCGGTGTGACCCTCACCTCGGGCCGGGGTGGTCTCACTCGGGACTGCGGTGACCTCACCCCGCGCTCCAGGTGACCCTCGCCCCGGACCGGTCGACGCGAGGTGACCTTCACCACAACACCATCGACAAATAGGGCAAAAGCCACAGAGTTGTCGACAGTCGGTCAGTTCCCGGCAACCCCGGGCGACCGTCGCCACAATCGCCGGGTCGCCCCCTGCCTTTTCCGGCGTTTCGACGTTTAGGGTGCTCTGAACCGCGGTAGGGCCGGGACCCAGGTCCGGCTCCTCAGGACCGAGTCCCCTGTGCCGCGGAAGCCGCAACAGTCACCTCGGGGACGTGCCATGCCCGTGATGCTCATTCCGATGCTCGCCTTCGTCGCGCTCGCCGCCGCACCCTGCGTCGCCGCGCTGCGCCGCACGCCGAAGGCCTCCGGCGCGCAGCCGATGCCGATGCACAGCTCCGACCTGCACGACGTGCGCCGGATGCTGCACACCGCGTACGAGGAGGAGCGCGACCTGCTGCACGAGCAGGCCGTACGGTGGCTCAACTCGCTCGGCCGCGGCCCCCTCCGTGTCACCGACGCGCACCCCGCCCCCCGCGGCCTCGGCGGCGACACCGTCGTGCTGAGCGACGGCACTGTCCTGTGCCTGTCCGCGACCGGCAGCGTGATCCACGATCTGGTCCGGGCGCTGGACCACTTCACCGAGGTGGCGCTGACGCGCGTACGGGCCGCCCGCGACGGCTTCGAGCTCACCTTCGACATCGAGGGCAGTCCGCTGCACGCCAGCGCCGAACTCCTCACGGTGCGCGGCGCCGACGTCTGACCCGCGGTCGGCCCCCGACCCGCAAGGGCGTCCGGCAGGGCCCCGGCGTGCAACCCGCCAGGGCCCGACGCGTGACCCGCTGAGCCGCTAAGCCGCCGCGGCCTCCACACGCCCGAGCAGCCAGGCCAGGATCTCCTCGCCCGCCCGTACCCCCGCATGCCGCGTCACCGTTACGTGCGGTGCGGTCCATCCGGTCTCGGCCAGTTCGCCGTGCGCGGGACGGATGCCCTCGTCCGCGGCCCGCAGCAGCTCGATGTCGAGCAGCGAGTCGCCGGCCGCGAGCACCGTGTCGGCCCCGGTCCGCCGCCGGACCTCGTCGACCGCGGCGCCCTTGGTCAGCGACTCCGGCACGAAGTACAGCTTGCGGCCTTGCAGCGAGACGCCCCAGCCGCGCTCCCGCGCCCAGCCGGTCAGCTCCTCGACCACCCCGTCCGGCACCAGCTCGCGCTCCAGCACCAGGTACGTGAACAACTCCTCCGCCACCCGCAGCTTGCGCACCCACTCGGGCGCGACGACCGCCTCCAGGTGCGCCACGACCTCGGCCAGCGGCGCCGACTCCTCGGCCAGCCGCTTGCGCACCCCCGCGTTCCAGTCCTCGTCCGTGACCCCGTCCACCAGCAGGTGCCCGCCGTTGGCACAGATCGCGTACTCGGCGGTGCGGCCCGGCAGTTCGATGCGCTCGTACTGCGCGCGGGTGCGCGTCGTGGTCGGCACCAGCATGGCCCGCGCCCCGAGTTCGACGATGGTGCGGGCGGACGCGCGGGACAGGAAAGAGATCGGCTTGCCCTCGTGGATCTCCACGCACTCCAGGTCGGGCGGCTGCTCGCCGGGGCCCAGGCCCAGCCTCGCGGCGGCCTTCGAGTAGATCAGGGTGCGGTCCAGGTCGCACGCGGCCACCACGGTACGGGCGGTCGGTTGCGGGTGGTCGTGCCTGGCCTTCGTCACGTGGCTCCAATGTCGCGGCGGAATCCGGGCTTGACCAGGCCCACGCAGGAGTACGGCAGTTCGTCCACCTCGACGACCTCCACCCCCCGCTGGTCCGCGAGCATGCGGACGTGGTCGAGCTCGGTGCCGACACCGCGTCGCGCGAGGATCTTCCACGGGACACGGCGCAGCAGAACCCGCGTGGTTTCGCCCACGCCGGGTTTGATCAGGTTGACGTTGTCGATCTCGTACTCGGTTCCGATCCGCTCGACCGCCCGCCAGCCGTCCCAGCTCGGCGCGCGGTCGGACCCGGCCAGCGCCGGCCAGTCCCGGGCGACGTCGTCGGCGACGGCTGCGAAGCGCCCGGAGACGGTGTCGAGGAAACGGTTCGACACGTCGGCGCCGGCCAGGTCGCGGTAGAACTTGGCGCCGTGGAAGTCGTCCGGTCCGATCAGCCCCTCGCGCAGCACGGTGCGCGAGACGAGGCCGGAGACGGTCGAGTTCAGGCACGCGGACGGGATCAGGAAGTCGTCGCGGGTGCCGTACGTCCGCACGCACGACCCCGGATCGGCCAGCACCGCCAGCTCGTCGGAGAACCGCATGCCGGTGGCCTCGTGCAGCTCGTCGAGCGCGGCGGTCAGCTCGCGCGTGATCGCGCCCTTGCCGGTCCAGCCGTCCACGAACATGATGCGCGAGGGGTCGTACGCCCGGCCCAGCCAGCGCAGCGCGACCGCGTCGATGCCGCGCGCCCGGACGATCGAGACGGCGTAGTGCGGCAGGTCCAGGCCGTGCGCGTACGCCGCCCAGCGACGCATCAGGATGCCGACCGGGGTGCCCGCCCGGGCCAGCGACACCAGCACCGCGTCGCGCCCGCGCTCGGCGAGCACGATCTCGGTGACCACGCCGACCGCGTGCGCCAGCCGGTCGGCGGACAGCTCCAGCGCGCTGTGGAACAGTGCCTGGTACTCGGGCGAGGGCTGGTACTCGATGGGCAGCGACTCGGCGTAGTGCGCGCCGCCGTGCTGGATCGCCTCCTCACGCTCCTCCAGCGGGGCTTCCAGCTCGACGTCGGACAGATCCTTGAGCAGCCAGGCGACCTCGTCCGCGGCATAGGAGGAGAACCCGGGGCCGTAGAGCGGCTCGGGCAGTTTTCCGGTGTCGCGAACGGTCATACGGCCACCTCGCTGTCGGGAACGTCTGTTGCGGTGTTCGGTGCGGTTCTCGGTGCGGTGTTCGCCACGGTGTTCGCCGCGGTGCCCTGGGCGGGGCCCGACCGGCGACCGGGCACGTAACTGGGCACGACCACCAGGGCGACACGGTCCGCCACGCCCGCGAGCACGTCCAGAAGCCCGCCCTCGGCATGCAGCGCGGGTGTGTCGGCCACCGAGTCGGTCACCAGGACAATCGTGTCGAACCGCCGCACGGGGTCCGCGCCCGGGTCCACGTTGTACGTGAAGCGGTCGCCCGGACCGTCCGCCGGATCGTCGTGCGACGGGAAGGTCAGGCGTGTGCGGATCGCGTAACCGGGATCGTCCACGGCGAGCACCGGGGAGCGGGTCGTGGTCGAGTAGCGGACCTCGGGCCCGCCGACCTCGTCGGCACCGTCCACGGACCCGCCGCCGAACGCGTCGGCCAGCGCGCGGGCGAGCCGGAGCGGGACGTACATCAGCTCCTCGCACCCCAGCACCAGCACGCGGCGGGCGCCGGGCAGACCGTCCGCGAGCCGCGCGCCGAGCTCGGGCAGGGCCTTCTCCAGCCCGGCCTGGTGCTCGGCGGTGAAGCCGTGGCGGCCGCCGTCCGGCAGGCCCTCGGGCCAGTCCAGCGCCAGGCGCACGACCGAGCCGGGCACCGCCGCTGCCCTAGACCCCGCCGCCGTCCGCGCCCGCCGTCCGTCCTCCTGCCGCGCCTCCTCCGACGCCACGACCTCGGCGCCCCGCGTCAACGCGTCGTGCGGCAGTTCGACGACTCCCGTCGCGAGCGAGACCACGTCGATGCGCGCACCCAACCGGGCCGCGAAGGCAGCCATGGTGTGGCGGTCGGCAGGCGTCCGGACGTCGATCAGCGCCGCGATGACGTACCGCGTGCGCGGCGCAACCTCGTGCAGCGTCTCGATCGTGTTCAACACCGTGCGCCCGGTGGAGAGTTCGTCGTCCACGAGGACGAGCGGCCCGCTGCCCGACAGCAGCTCCCGGTCCTGCGGCAGCAGCAGATGCGAGGTCGCGTGCGAGTGCTCCTCCTCGAACCCGCCCAACGGCGCGACCCCGTCGACCGGGCGGCGGGTCGAATGGAGGTACGTCGCGCCGGGCAGCGCCTCCGCGACGCAGTGCCCCAGGCCGGTCGCGGTCTCCGCGTACCCGAGCACCACAGGGGTCGCGCCGTCGCCGCGCAGGGTCTCGCGGACCCGTTCCCCCAACGCCAGGCCCGCGTCGTGCACGACGTGCGGGAGCTGCGGGACGTGCTTGCCCAGGACCGTCGACACGAGCAGGTGCGCGCGGCGCGGGTTGCGGCGCAGCGCGAGACCGATGAGCGCGCGGAGGTCGCCTGTCCCGTCACCTGCCCCGGGGTCTGTCGCGAGCACATCCGTCGAGATGCGCGGGCCTATGGAGTCCGCCGCGGGGCCCAGGCGCACGCCCAGACGCCGCGAGACCCAGGTGCCGCTCCACTCGGCGGCGGCCGCCGTCACCAGCCCGTTCACGCCGGCCCGCTCCCGTCTCGACCGTCACGAACCTCGCCGCGCGCACTGCCGTTACGAACCTCGCCACGCGCACTGCCGTCACGAGCGCCGGGACCGTCGCGACGGTCGCGACCGCCACGAAGACCGCCGCCGTGCACCGCCCCGCCGTCCAGTTCCCCGCCGTCCAGTTCCCCGTGGTCCGGATCCGCACGGCTCGGGTCCTCGCGGTACCGCGGCGCCACGACCGCGCGCACCGGCCCGGACGCCGAAGCACCGTCGAGGGTCGCCTGCGTCCAGCCCGCCTGCGCGTTCGCCGTCGCCGCGAGCAGGTCGACGAAGCTGAGGTCCTCCGCGGCCACCCCGAAGGCGCCGGCCCGCCGCATGACCGCCTCGGCCCACGCGCGGTGCGGCTTCACCTCGTTCATCTTGTTCGTGTACGCCGACCGCAGCACCCCGCCGCCCGACGCGCCCTCCGCGAGGATGTCCGAGGCGTCGCTGAACTCCTCGTGCGTCACCACCGACATCGCGTGGATGACCGCCACGTGGCTCGGGTGGATCGCGGTCTTTCCGAGGAGGCCGTTGGCCTTGTCCAACTCCAGTTCGCGGATCAGCCCGTCGAGGTCGGCGGAGATCAGGCGCGAGCGCAGCGCGACCGCCTCGTCCGGGTCCTCGGCCTCCGCGAACGGGGAACGCCGGAGCTGGGGCTTGAACAGCCGCTCGCCCTGCGGGAAGTACTCCCACACCGGCCCCGAGATCACAAAACCGGTGCCGTCGGAGCGTCCGAAGACATTCACGATGTCGGCGATCAGACCCGCGACCAGATGCACGTCGTACGCCGTCAGATCGCGCGAGCGGCGCAGCGCGTACGCCGACGCGAAGTCCGTGGCCCCTATCCGCACCGCCAGAATGTGCTCGCGGTGCGCCTGAATCAACGCCGACAACTCGGTCAGCATGCGCTGGCGGTACTCCAGGTACGCGATGCACGGCGATTCCAGCACCGGCATGCCGAGCAGCCGCCGCCCGCTGTCCAGGCTCGCCTCGACCAGCGCCTTGAGATAGCGCGCACCGCTGTCCGGCTCGAACTTGGGCATGACAAAACCCGTGAGGGCGGACAGCGACGACCCCAAGCGCTCGGTGAGGTCGGTGATCTGCTCGGGTGCGCGCACCCGGACGAAGAGCAGCGGCCCTTGGGCGCCCGATTCCGCGTGCTCGGTGAGCTGGGCGACAAGGTTGTGCTCGCCCATCTCGACGTCGCGGTCGTCGATGGCGTCCTCCAGGCACAGCACCATCGAGGTGACGCCGCGCGCCGCCTGCTTGGCGATGTCGGCGGCGAGGGTCGGCCGGGTCGCGGGGCTGTAGAGGGTCGCGCCGAGCGCGGCAGCCAGAACGGCCGGTTCCGATTCGCGGCCGAACTCCTGCGGCGGACGGTGGAACAGGTGCTTCAGCTCCCGGTCGTCCAGGAAGGCGAAGTGGCGCATCTTGTTCCCCCTTGCTGTCGGGTATCCGGTACGGGCGCGTCCCCCGCGCGCGGCTGCGTTTGCGGGACATGTTTCGCGCCCCTTGGCGCGGTCGCGCCCAACCGGGAATCCCGGCAGGCACACATACGGTAACCGAAAAGCAAAATGACAGAAGATCCCTCTGGTTGCATGCGTCAGACGTTCACGGGCTCGTCACAGACGTGACACACGCGGTCCAATCCGGAGGGCTCCCGTCCACCCCCGCCGCGAATTGCCTGGCGGGAAAGCCGGTTACAGTACTTGGTCACACAACGTAGCGGCCCGGAAACGCCTGTAACACCGGGACAGGGGGTGCCGCGCGTTTCGGATAACGGACAACCCGGCCCCCCGGTTCCGCTCCGCCGCGCCGGGCCGCCCGCGTTGAGTGCCGGGTGCGGAAGCGGGCAGGATGGGCGCATGACGCAGGTGATGACCAAGGGCGCGAACACGGTCCTCGGCGCGGACTCGGTCCGGGTCGTCCTGGAATGGCGCACCGGTCCGGGGGTCCCGGACATCGACTGCTCGGCGCTGCTGCTCGGCGACGACGGGCGCGTGCGCAGCGACGCCGACTTCGTGTTCTACAACCAGCCGAGCCATCCGTCGGGGGCGGTGGTGCACGGCGACAAGGTGGTGGCGCCGTCGGGCTGCTCGGACGCGTTCCGGGTGGACGTGAAGGCCCTGGAGAAGAGCGTCACGCGCGTCGTGGTGGCGGGGTCCGCGGACGGCGGGCGCGTGAGCGCGGTTCCCGGGCTGATCCTGCGGGTGTTCGACGCCGCGGGCGGGCGGGAGCTGCTCAACTTCCCGATCGCGGGCGCCACGACCGAGACCGCGTTCGTCTTCGGCGAGATCTACCTGCGCAACGACCAGTGGAAGTTCCGGGCGATCGGCCAGGGGTACGACGCCGGGCTCGCGGCCCTCGCGACCGACTACGGCATCAACGTGGACGACGAGCCGGAGCCGGAGCCGCCCGCGGCCGCCGCGCCCGCACCGACGCCGCAGAGCGCCCCGGCGAGCGCGCAGCGCACCCCGCAGAGCGCCCGGCAGACTCCCGCCGCGCAGGCTTCTCCGGCCGCGTCCCCCGCCGCGGCTCCGGCGCGCGGTCCGGTGGGCCAGCCGTCGTCTGCCTCGTCGCCGTGGCCCACCCCCGCGCCGACCACCGAGAGCCCGAACCCGCCGTCCCCGGTGGCGGCATCGTCCGGTCCGGGGGCCGCACGGCCGGGCGGCCAGGGTCCCGGTTCGGGTCGGCCCGGTGCTCCGACGCCGCCGTCCGACCTCGCCCCGACCGCGCTCATGCCGGCGTCGCTGCCGGCCGATCCGCCGCCGCTGCCCGCGGCTCCGGGCCGCCCGGGCGCGGGCCAGTCCTCCCCCGGCGGCGCGTCCGCCGGTGCCACGGGCCCGCAGACGCCGTACGGCGGCGCACCGATCCCCCCGCCGCCCGGCCCGCACACGCCGGTGGGCGGATCCGGCTTCCCGCAGACCCCGTCGCAGGGCGCGCACGTACCGCCGCCGCCCACGCTGGGCACCCCGCCCGGCGGCAGCACCCCGGGCACCCTGCCGACGCCGCCCGGCATCATGCGCATGCCGCAGGGCGGGCCGCAGTACGCCGTGGGGCCTGCGGCCCAGCACCCGGGAGGCTCGCAACCCGGTTCCGGCCCCGGCCACCACTCGGGCCCGGGCCACCAACCGCAGCACGGCCAGCCGCAATTCGGCCAACCTCAGCCCATGCACCCGCAGCCCGGCCCGCACCCCCCGCAAGGCCACTTCCCGCCACCCTCCGGCCCCGCCGGACACCCCCCGCAGACCCAGTGGCTCAACTCACCGCCGCAAGGCCCGCAATTCCAATAACCCACCCCGGCAAGGCGCCGCCAAGCCCCACCCCGCAAGGCCACTTCCCGCCACCCTCCGGCCCCGCCGGACACCCCCCCCGCAGACCCAGTGGCTCAACTCACCGCCCCAGGGCCCGCAATTCCAATAACCCACCCCGGCAAGGCGCCGCCAAGCCCCACCCCGCAATCGCGCGGGGTGGGTGGTAACGCGACGCGTAACACCGATCCCCGGCGCGACGCTACTTGTAGCCGCGGGCCCAGACGAGGCCCCAGCCGAACGCGCGGTCCAGTTCTGCCTGGAAGCCGTCGATGTAGCGCACGACGCGCCGCACGGTCATGTCCTCGCCGTCGTTCTCCAGCAACGCCACCGCGCAGGTGCGGGCTCCCGACGACCGGTCGTCGAGGCGGACCTCGATCGGGCGTCCGGCGTTCGGGAAGAGGCTGACGACGCCGTTGGCGTGGTCGAAGGCCGGAGTGCCGTCGTAGATGTAGACGAAGATCAGCAGCCGCTTGAGCAGCCGGTTCTGGTCGAGATTGATGAACATCGTCTCGCCGGACGCCGAGCCCGTGCGGTCGTCGTGGTCGAGGCGGACATACGGGGCCTGGTTGAAGTCGCCGTACAGGTTCCCCAACGCCTGGACGACGCCCTTGGAGCCGTCCGACAGCTCCCACATGCACCCGAGGTCCAGGTCGATCTTCTGCGGGAGCGGCGGCGACTCGACCTGGAGCGGGCGGAACAGTCCGCCGCGCGGTTTGGCCGGCGGCTCCTCGTAGAACTGGTTCCAGTGCAGGTTGACGCGCAGCGTCCCGTTCGCGGACCCCTGGCGGGTCAGCGACACCTCCGGCGAACTCCGCGTCAGCGTGACCTTGTGGCTGCCGGTGTCCGTCTCACCGACCAGCCCCTGTTGCCGACCGAACAACGGCATTGCGCCCTCCCCGCCCGTGCGACCCACCGCGTGCAGTGACGGTGTAGCCACAAAAATAGCCGTACCGCACGCGCTTGTGTGGCCGCGCGTGCGGTACGGCTGTTCCGGACCCGGTACCGCGAGCCGACGGGTTGCCCGGTCGGTGCTCGCGGATCAGTGCCTCAGGGGCGGGCGGTCCGTCCGGTCAGACCTTCGCCTCGACTTCCGGTTCGGCCCCTTGCCCGTTGTCCTTCCCTGGCTCGTGGCCGATCCTGCGGTTCCTGATGACCGACGAGGCGAACGCCGCGCCGATCAGCGCCACGCCGATGACGCCGGTGATGACCTCGTTGATGTGCTGGCCGATGGTGACCAGCAGGACGACCGCCAGCGCGCCGATCGCGTAGTGCGCGCCGTGCTCCAGGTAGACGTAGTCGTCGAGAGTGCCCTTGCGGACCAGGTACACGGTCAGCGAACGCACGTACATCGCGCCGATGCCGAGGCCGAGCGCCATCTCGAAGATGTCGTTGGTGATGGCGAACGCGCCGATGACGCCGTCGAAGGAGAACGACGCGTCGAGGACCTCGAGGTAGAGGAACAGGAAGAAGGCCGCCTTGCCGGCGAGGCCGATGATCTTGCCGTTGGCGTCGCGCCGGCCCCCGGCCTTGGCCGCGCCCTCGTTCTCGCCGTCTTCGTCGTCGTCCTCGTCCTCTTCGAGTTTGTTCTCGAAGTGCTCGGACAGACCGCCGACGACGAGATAGGTGATGAGGCCCAGCATTCCGGAGATCAGCACGGTGGCCGTCTTGTCGGCCGTCTCGTGGTCGCCGACCAGCGCGTCGGCGCCGTACGTGGTGCCGACGATCAGCAGCACGCCCAGGGCCACCAGGACGGACAGCACATCGAGCTTGCCCAGGCGGGCGAGCGGCTTCTCCAGCCAGGCGAGCCACTTGTGCTCGCGCTCCTCGAAGATGAAGTCGAGGAAGATCATCAGCAGGAAGATGCCGCCGAACGCCGCGATGGACGGGTGCGCGGCGGTGACCAGCTCCTCGTACCGGTCCTTGTCGTTGATCGCCAGGTCGATCGTCTCGATCGGCCCGAGCTTCGCCGTGATGCCGACGATGAGCAGCGGGAACACCAGGCGCATGCCGAAAACGGCGATGAGAATGCCGATGGTGAGGAAGATCTTCTGCCAGAACTCGTTCATCTTCCCCAACACGCTGGCGTTGACCACCGCGTTGTCGAAGGAAAGCGAGATCTCCAGGATGGACAGGATCGCGACGACCGCGAAGCCCTCCCACCCCCAAAGAATGAAGGCCAGGGCCAAACCGGCGATGGTGACGCCGAATGACCAGCCGAAGGTACGGAGCAACACGGGGCAGGAGTCCCTTTCCTAGTCCAGACTGCCGGGCGATGACACAGTGCGGGCTTCGGGCCCGGAAAACACAGCGAGGGCCGGCCACCGTGGCGACCGACCCTCGACAGGACCGATCACTGCACGCTGACCCCGAAGTCCAGGGCGATGCCCCGCAGCCCCGAAGCGTACCCCTGGCCTACTGCGCGGAACTTCCACTCCCCCTGGTAACGGTAAAGTTCTCCAAAGATCATGGCCGTCTCGCTTGACGCATCCTCGGTCAAGTCGTAGCGCGCAAGCTCGTTTCCGTCCGCCTGGTTCACGATGCGGATGTACGCGTTGCGCACCTGGCCGAAGGTCTGGCCGCGCGTCTCGGCGTCGTAGATCGACACCGGGAAGACCACCTTCTCGACCGTCTGCGGAACGAGCGTGAGGTCGACCATGATCACCTCGTCGTCGCCCTCGCCCTCACCGGTCAGGTTGTCGCCGGTGTGCTCGACCGAACCCTCGGGGCTCTTCAGGTTGTTGTAGAAGACGAAGTAGTCGTCGCCCAGCACCTTTCCCGCCGCGCCGCACAGCAGGGCGCTGGCGTCCAGGTCGAAGGACGCGCCCGTGGTGGCCCGCGCGTCCCAGCCCAGACCGACCAGCACGGTGGTCAGATTCGGAGCCGCCTTGGTGAGCGAGACATTGCCGCCCTTGGCGAGGGTGACCCCCATGTATTCCTCCTGCTTCGCATAGTCCCCGGTCGAAGCGTAGTCAGCAGTGGTATGCCGCGTCTCGACCCCTGATGAGCTTCAAGGGATATCCCTCTGGTGCCCCGGCCGGAAGGCGCGCGGCAATCCACCGCGGGCCACGGACCCGGCCGAGAACGCGCGACGCCCGCCGGCGCGGGGCCGACGGGCGTCTCAAGGCGTTTGTTCGTCAGACGTTCACGCCGAAGTCCTGCGCGATGCCGCGCAGCCCCGACGCGTAGCCCTGACCGACCGCGCGGAACTTCCACTCCGCGCCGCTGCGGTACAGCTCGCCGAAGACCATCGCGGTCTCGGTCGAGGCGTCCTCGGTGAGGTCGTACCGGGCCAGCTCGTTGTTGTCCGCCTGGTTCACGATGCGGATGAACGCGTTGCGGACCTGGCCGAACGACTGCTGCCGCGTCTCGGCGTCGTAGATCGACACGGGGAACACGATGCGCTCGACGTCGGCGGGAACGCCGGCGAGGTTGACCTTGATCGCCTCGTCGTCGCCCTCGCCCTCACCGGTGAGGTTGTCACCGGTGTGCTCCACGGAGCCGTCCGGGCTCTTGAGGTTGTTGAAGAACACGAAGTGCCCGTCGGACAGGGTCTTCCCGCCCTCGTTGAGCAGGATCGCGCTGGCGTCCAGGTCGAAGTCCTGACCGGTGGTGGTGCGGACGTCCCAGCCCAGGCCGACCAGGACGGCCGTAAGGCCCGGGGCCTCCTTGGTCAGGGAGACGTTGCCGCCCTTGCTCAGGCTGACTCCCACGAGTCCTCCATAAGATCGTGGAGCTCGCCGCGGTGGCGGTGCTCCGGAATTTGCCGTGTACGGCTGGACAACGATCCGATCCTAGTCAGGAGTTCCTGGCCACGGCATGATCTGGCCGGTGTCGTCGCCAAAGCCGAGGGATCTCCGGAATTCTCAGAGCGTGCCGAGCGCCTTGACGTAGTCGTTCAGGTCCCGGGCGTCGGGCAGGGCGTTGACGACGCTCCAGCGCACGACGCCCTCCTTGTCGATGATGAAGGTGCCGCGGACCGCGCAGCCCTTCTCCTCGTTGAACACGCCGTACGCCTGGGCGACCGCGCCGTGCGGCCAGAAGTCGGACAGCACCGGGTATTCCAGGCCCTCCTTCTCCGCGAAGACCTTCTGCGTGAACATCGAGTCGCACGACACCGCGAGCAGCTGTACGTCGTCGTTCACGAACGTCGGCAGTTCGTCGCGCAGCGCGCACAGCTCGCCCGTGCACACACCGGTGAACGAGAACGGGTAGAAGAGCAGGACGACGCTCTTTGCGCCCTGGAAGTCCGACAGCTTCACGATGCTGCCGTGCTGGTCCTTCAGCTCGAAGTCGGGGGCCTTGCTGCCGATCTCGACGGCCATTTGGTGCGTCCTTTCGACCAACTGCGGTGTGACGGTGTCGCGCCCCGGGCGGGGCTTCACGAGGCACAGTCTGGCACCCGGCCCGACCGGCCGTTCGGCCCGGCCGCTTGGCTGCGATATGTCCCGGGAAAGATGGTGGTCATGTCCACGACCGCACGGCCGTACGAACCCGCGGGCGCCTCCGACCCCGGCCCCGGGCCCGCGGGCGCCGCGCTCGGTGTCGCCTCGACCCCGCTCGCCGCGCAGCGCAGCCGCGCCCTGCTGGCCTGGGACGCCTTCCGCGACCTCGCCGCCGGCGCCGACCCGGACGCCCCGTCCCGGCTGCCGGGGTGGACCGGTCGCGCGGTCGTCGCGCACCTCGCGTCGTGGCCGGCCGAACCGCTGCTCGACCGCCTGCTGGCCGAGGCGCGCGGCACCCGCGACCCCGCGGCGCGGCCGCTCGACCAGGACGCCGCCAACGCGGCCCTCGTCGACGCCCACCGCGACGCGACCGCGACGGAACTTCTGGACGCACTCGACGACGGCCGCGCGCGGCTGGTGGCGGCGTTCGACGCGGTGGAGCGGGAGGGCATCGGGTTCGCCCGCACCGGTTCGCAGGTCGGCCCGGTGCCGCTGCTGACGCAGTTGGGCGCGATCGCATACGAACTGGCCGTGCACGCCGCCGACCTCGCACCCTGCGGCGCCGCCGAGCCGGACCCGGCGCTGGTGGACGCGGGGCTGCTGGCCCTCGCCGACATCACGGGCGCCCTGGCCGCGCGCTACGGCCTGACCGCGGAGAGTGCGCTCGTCGGGCCGGTCGGGGGCTGGGCCTTCACGGCGGACGGCGGCGGCTGGTCGGTACGGAGCGTCCCGGCCGGGAAATGCTCCGGCCCGGCGGTCCGGGCGAGTTCCGCCGCCCTGCTGCTGGACGCCTCGGCGGGTCGTCGCTCGGTGCCACCCCTGCTCGTCAAGCGCGACCTGCGCCTCGACAATGTTCCGGGCCTGCTGGCCCTGGCCCCACTGCTGGACCACGTACCGGGCCTCCCGGGCGGTCCCGCCCTACGCGTGGCCGCAGGCTGGCTGGGCGGCCTGGGCCGCGCGATAGTACGCATCCAGCGGTAGGTCGTGTCCTTCAAATTCCCGCCGGGCCCGCGGGCCGTGGCACGCTCCGGGCCTTGACGGCCCTCCCGAGTCGCCGCGTTACGACCCTTGCACGGCCAAACCCACGTCGGGACAGGGCCCAGTGTGGTGGCCGACGCCGACAGGGGCGCGAGGCGGGCTGACTCGTCCGCTTCCCGCGCCCCTGTCGGATGCGCTGGTGTCCGTCCCGCGGTCGCGTGGACCCGGGACGGGGCTCGCAGCCGCTACTTGCGGCCGCTGCTGCGGGCCGTCTTCGGGGCGACCAACCGGGCTCCGGACCAGTCCTTGGCGATCGCCGTGGTGGTGGTGCCCGAGAGACCGGCCGTCTGGGCCGACTCGCCGATGTCGCTCGGCTCGACGTACCCGTCCCGCCCCGTCTTCGGGGTCAGCAGCCACACGGTGCCGCCGTCCGTGAGCGTGGTCAACGCATCCACCAGGGAGTCGGCGAGATCGCCGTCCCCGTCCCGGAACCAAAGGATGACGACGTCGGCGACGTCCTCGTCGTAGTCCTCGTCGACGAGGTCGTTGCCCGTGACCTCCGCGATGGCCTCGCGGAACTCCTCGTCGCAGTCGTCGTCATAACCGAGCTCCTGGACCACCTGTCCGGGCTGGAACCCAAGCCGCGTCAGCGGGTTGGACCGTTCCTCCGCGTGGTCCGCGGTCGCGCTCACGAAGTGACCTCCCATGTTCGGCCCCGCTGTGTTCCGGAGCTGTGGCCGTAGTCCACACGCGCCGGGCTGTTCGCGCAAGTACCCAGGTCACGCCGCCACCCAAACACCACCGCGGGGAGGTATGTGGGGAACGCTCCGGCGTACGCCCGGCGCGCGTCCAGCCGGAACCGCGCCCGTGTGCGCCCCGGGCGCCGTCTACCAGCCCTGCCGTCGGCCGCCCGGCAGGTGCGTCGCGGCCTGTCCGGGAAGCGCCGTCGCTGCCGTCTCGACCTCCGCGTCGGGGCCCGGGAAGATCAGCCCGGTGTGCCCGTCGTCGAACCGCACGACGTACGGCGGCGCCCCGTCGGGCCCGCGCACCTCCAGGATCTCGCCGATCCGGTCGGCCCGGCCGACCGCGTTGCCGTGGACGTGGAGCCGGTCGCCGATCGTCGCGTGCATCGGATCTCCTTCCGCCGAGGATGCCCCGCTGTGTCCCCCGACGCGGCATCCATACACCTCCCAGACAACTACGCCGGTGCGGTCGGCGAAAGAGTCCGGGCGTAATCTTCTTGGTGGTTCGCGGATGCGGATACCCCGCACCTGCGTGCCGCCGCGTGTGGCGTCCGGCGACAGCCGGAGTCAGGGCATCGCCGCCCCTTGTCGCGGTAGCCGGAGACAGAGCGATACGGATCCACGAGGTCGATACGGCAGGGATGAGCACATGTGGGCGCTACGACCAGCACCCGCCGGGTTCATTACCGATCGGTAGAGATGACGGATACCACGTCCGGGTACCACGATGGAGGCGGCGCGACACCGCTCAGTGGCGGCCGACGTGCGAAGTCGCCGAAGAGATTCGGACAATTCGCACCCGGCCGATGATCGCAACATCTACCGATATGCGAAGGAACAGCGTGGCATCCGGACGAGAGCGCTTCTCGATCATCAGTGACGGCCTGCCGAGCCAGCTCCCGGACATCGACCCGAGCGAGACCGGCGAGTGGCTGGAGTCGCTGGATTCCGTCATCAACGAGCAGGGGCGGCAGCGCGCCCGCTACATCATGCTCAAGCTGCTCGAACGCGCCCGCGAGCGGCAGGTCGGCGTGCCTGCCCTGCGCAGCACCGACTACATCAACACGATCCCGCCGGAGAGCGAGCCGTGGTTCCCCGGCGACGAGGACATCGAGCGCCGCATCCGCGCCTTCGTACGCTGGAACGCCGCGATCATGGTGTCACGTGCCAACCGCCCCGGGCTGGGCGTCGGCGGCCACATCGCGACGTACGCCTCGTCGGCGAGCCTCTACGAGGTCGGGTTCAACCATTTCTTCCGCGGCAAGGACCACGGCGAGAGCGGCGACCAGATCTTCTTCCAGGGCCACGCGGCGCCCGGCATCTACGCCCGCGCGTTCCTGGAGGGACGACTGACCGAGCAGCACCTGGACGGCTTCCGCCAGGAGCACTCGCAGGCGCCGTACGGCCTCTCGTCCTACCCGCACCCGCGGCTCATGCCGGACTTCTGGGAGTTCCCGACCGTCTCGATGGGCCTCGGCCCCCTCGGCGCGATCTACCAGGCGCGGTTCAACCGCTACCTGCACAACCGCAACATCAAGGACACCTCGCGCAGCCACGTGTGGGCGTTCCTCGGCGACGGCGAGATGGACGAGCCGGAATCGCTGGGCAACATCGGCCTGGCGGCCCGTGAGGAGCTGGACAACCTCACGTTCGTCATCAACTGCAACCTCCAGCGCCTGGACGGCCCGGTCCGCGGCAACGGCAAGATCATCCAGGAGCTGGAGTCGTACTTCCGCGGCGCCGGCTGGAACGTGATCAAGGTCGTCTGGGACCGCTCCTGGGACTCCCTGCTCGCGCAGGACACCGACGGCGTGCTCGTCAACAAGATGAACACGACCCCGGACGGCCAGTTCCAGACGTACGCGGTGGAGTCCGGCGCGTACGCCCGCGAGCACTTCTTCGGCGATGACGCGCGCCTGCGCAAGATGGTCGCGCACATGACCGACGACGAGCTGGTCAAGCTCGGCCGCGGCGGCCACGACTACCGCAAGGTGTACGCGGCGTTCAAGGCCGCCCGCGAGCACACCGGCCAGCCGACGGTGATCCTCGCGCAGACGGTGAAGGGCTGGACCCTCGGTCCGAACTTCGAGAGCCGCAACGCGACGCACCAGATGAAGAAGCTCACCAAGGCCGACCTCAAGATGTTCCGCGACCGGCTCTACCTGCCGATCTCGGACCAGGACCTGGAGGCCGACGTCCCGCCGTACTTCCACCCGGGCGCGAAGTCCGAGGAGATGGAGTACATGATGGAGCGCCGCGCGGCGCTCGGCGGGACCATGCCGCAGCGCATCGTGCGCGCCAAGCCGGTCAAGCTGCCCGGCGACGAGGTCTACGCGCCGATCAAGAAGGGCGCGCGGCAGCCGATGGCCACCACCATGGCCTTCGTACGGCTGCTCAAGGACCTCATGCGCGACTCCGAGATCGGCAAGCGCTTCGTGCCGATCGCGCCGGACGAGTACCGCACGTTCGGTATGGACGCGATGTTCCCGACCGCCAAGATCTACAACCCGCACGGCCAGACCTACGAGGCCGTGGACCGCGAACTGCTGCTCTCCTACAAGGAGTCGCAGAGCGGCCAGATGCTGCACGAGGGCATCTCGGAGGCGGGCTGCACCGCGTCGCTGATCGCCGCCGGGTCGTCGTACTCGACGCACGGCGAGCCGATGATCCCGGTGTACGTCTTCTACTCGATGTTCGGGTTCCAGCGCACCGGCGACCAGTTCTGGCAGATGGCCGACCAGCTCGCGCGCGGCTTCGTGCTGGGCGCCACGGCGGGACGCACGACGCTGACCGGCGAGGGCCTCCAGCACGCCGACGGGCACTCGCACCTGCTGGCGTCCACGAACCCGGCGGTCGTGGCGTACGACCCGGCCTACGCGTTCGAGATCGCGCACATCGTCAAGGACGGTCTGCGGCGCATGTACGGCTCGTCGGACAAGCACCCGCACGGCGAGGACGTCTTCTACTACATGACCGTCTACAACGAGCCGATCGACCAGCCGGCCGAGCCGGAGGGCGTGGACGTCGACGGGATCCTCAAGGGCCTGTACCGGTTCAAGGAGGGCGCTGTGTCCGACAGCGGCTCCGCCGCGGGGAAGGACGGCGCTCCGCTGCACGCCCAGATCCTGGCGTCCGGCGTCGGCCTGCCGTGGGCGCTCGACGCGCAGCGCATGCTCGCCGAGGAGTGGAACGTCGTCGCCGACGTGTGGTCCGCGACCTCGTGGAACGAGCTGCGCCGCGAGGCGGTGGAGTGCGAGGAGCACAACCTGCTGCACCCGGAGGAGGAGCCGCGGATCCCGTACGTCCAGCAGGTGCTGGACGGCAAGCCGGGTCCGGTCATCGCGGTCTCCGACTGGATGCGCTCGGTGCCGGACCAGATCGCCCGCTGGGTGCCGTCGGACTACGCGTCCCTCGGGACCGACGGTTTCGGCTTCGCGGACACCCGCGGCGCCGCCCGGCGCTACTTCCACGTGGACGCCGAGTCGGTCGTCGTGGGCGTGCTCTCCGAGCTGGCCCGCCGCGGCGAGGTGGACGCGGCGACGGTCAAGAAGGCCATCGACCGCTACCAGATCCTCGACGTGAAGGCCGCGGGCGTCGGCACGGTGGGCGGGGACGCCTAGCCGCGGCGACGGCAAGCGCAACGCCGGAGGGCCCGGAACGCACCCGCGTTCCGGGCCCTCCGGCGTTCGCGTATGCGGGACGGGCGCTGCGAGATCGGGCCAGGGAGCGGTACACGGAGTTCTGAGAGCGGGGCACGCGGGCAGCCCGCGGCGTCGCGTGCGGGAGACATCCGGCTCCCCCACCGTGATGATCATGCAGCTACGCGCGTCATCCGTTATGTGAATTTGACATGGCGGGCATCCCATCCGGGGTCCACATGATGGGAAACTGCGTCGTGATCTCGATACGGACACGAACTGTCCGTATCGATCTTTTGCGTCGAACTCTCTTTCGTGCACGGTCCCATCCCGGTCGGCTCATCCGCTTCCCCATGGAGGACCCTCGATGACTGCACTCCCGGCGCGCCGCCGTACGCTCGCGGCCGGTGCCGTGCTGGTGGCCGGAGCGCTCCTGCTCACCGCTTGCGGCGACGACGACGGCGGCGCGAAGGCCACCAAGTGGACCGAGGCCGACCCCGCCCTCACCGCGAAGCTGCCCCAGGCGTTCCAGGACAGCAAGGTGCTCAACATCGGCTCCGAAGTCGCGTACCCGCCCATCGAGTTCAAGGACAAGGACGGCAAGACGTTCATCGGGTTCGACATCGACCTCGCGAACGCGATAGGCCAGAAACTCGGCGTGAAGGTCAAGATCCAGGACATGCAGTTCGGCCAGCTCATCACGTCGATCGACACCAAGCGCATCGACCTGATCATGTCCGCGATGAGCGACACCAAGGACCGCCAGAACGGCATGGACGAGGGCAACAAGGTCGGCGAGGGCATCGACTTCGTCGACTACTTCAACGCGGGCGGCTCGATCCTGGTGCAGAAGGGCAACCCGCAGAACATCAAGTCCCTCGACGACCTGTGCGGCAAGGTCGTCGCGCTGCAAAAGGCGACGACGCACGAGGAGACGGCCAACAAGCAGAGCGCCAAGTGCACTTCCGAGGGCAAGCCGGCCATCACCCTCCAGACGTACGAGCACGACAACGAGGCGCTGCTGCGCATCAAACAGGGCGCGGCGGCGGCCGACATCAGCGACTTCCCGGTGGCCGCATACGCCGTGCAGACCTCGCCGAAGGACTTCGAGGTGACCGGCGACCAGATCGAGCCCGGCCCGTACGGCATCGGCGTCGGCAAGTTCAACAGCCAGCTCCGGGACGCGGTCAAGGACGCCTTGGCGGCGCTGATCGCGGACGGCACGTACCAGAAGATCCTCGACAAGTGGAACATCGGGCAGGGCAAGGTCACCGAGGCCACGGTCAACGGCGGCTCCTGAACCGTCCGCCGAACCGCCCGCGACCGGAAAGGTCCCGCCCAGGTGCCTGCCTCCCCCGACAAGGAGCCGGCCGAGCCCGTACCGGCCGGCTCCGGGCCCGTGCCGATCAAGGCGATCCCCGTACGGCACTACGGCCGCTGGCTCGGCGCGGCCGTCGCCGTCGCGCTGCTCGCGCTGCTGGTCAGGGCGTTCGCCGGCGCGAACATCAACTGGGACACCGTCAACACCTACCTGACCCACGACACCATCCTCGAAGGCGCCGCCAACACGCTGCTGATCAGCGTGGTGTCGATGCTGCTCGGACTGGTGCTCGGCGTGCTGCTCGCGATCATGCGGCTGTCCGACAACCCGGTGCTGCGCTCGGTCTCGTGGTTCTACATCTGGGTCTTCCGGGGCACCCCGGTCCTGGTCCAGCTCATGATCTGGTTCCAACTCGCCCTCATCTTCCCGACGTTCAACGTCGGCTTCTACAGCGAGCCGATGAAGACGTTCATGACGCCGTTCCTCGCGGCGCTGCTGGGGCTCGGGCTCAATGAGGCCGCCTACATGGCGGAGATCGTCCGCGCAGGCATCCTGTCGGTCGACGAGGGGCAGACCGAGGCGTCGCACGCGCTGGGCATGAGCAAGGCCAAGACGATGCGGCGGGTCGTGCTGCCCCAGGCCATGCGGGTGATCATCCCGCCGACCGGCAACGAGTACATCAACCTGCTGAAGACGTCGTCGCTGGCCTCGGCGGTGCAGTACAACGAAGTGCTCAAGCGCGCCAACGACATCTCGTCCAGCAATCTGCAATACGTGGAACTGCTGTTCGTCGCGGCGTTCTGGTACCTCGTGCTGACGAGCATCTTCAGCATCGGCCAGTTCTACCTGGAACGCCATTACGCGAAGGGCTCGTTGCGCAGCCTGCCCGACACGCCGATCCAGAAGGTCAAGCGCATGGTGTTCACGCTGCGCCGCCCGGAGGTGCCCCGGTCATGACGTCCGCCGCCACGCAGCCGATGGTCCTCGCCGAGGACGTGCACAAGTCGTTCGGCGCGGTCGAGGTCCTCAAGGGCATCGACCTCCAGGTGCGGCCGCGGGAGGTCTTCTGCATCGTCGGGCCGTCGGGGTCCGGCAAGTCGACGTTCCTGCGCTGCATCAACCATCTGGAGAAGATCAACGCCGGGCGCCTGTGGGTCGACGGCCACCTGGTCGGCTACCGGCAGAAGGGCGACAGGCTCTACGAGCTGAAGGACTCCGAAGTCGCCTTGCAGCGCCGGGACATCGGCATGGTGTTCCAGCGCTTCAACCTGTTCCCGCACATGACGGCGCTCGGCAACGTCATGGAGGCGCCCGTGCGGGTGCGGCGCGAGCCGCGGGCCGCGGCGCGGGAGCGCGCGTTGAAGCTGCTGGACCGGGTCGGCCTGGCGAACAAGGTCGACACGTACCCGGCCCAGCTGTCCGGCGGGCAGCAGCAGCGCGTCGCCATCGCGCGGGCGCTCGCGATGGAACCGAAGTTGATGCTGTTCGACGAGCCGACCTCGGCGCTCGACCCGGAGCTGGTCGGCGAGGTGCTGGACGTGATGCGCGGGCTCGCCGAGGACGGCATGACGATGATCGTGGTGACGCACGAGATGGGCTTCGCGCGCGAGGTCGGCGACGCGCTGGTGTTCATGGACGACGGCGTGGTCGTCGAATCCGGGCACCCGCGCGAGGTGCTGGCGAATCCGCGGCACGACCGGACGAAGGCTTTCCTGTCGAAGGTGCTCTAGCGGTAGGTGACCGGTGTGTGGGGCGTCCCGTGCGGGGCGTCCAGAACCGGGGCGCCCCACACGCGTGTCCGGGCCGCCGCGTCACGCGTACGCGATGTCGTGCTTGCCGCGGTCCTTCGCGGCGAAGGCCAGCAGGCGCCGCGCCTCCTCCTCGATGGCGCCGCGCTGCGCCTTGAGGGCGTTCTTCGGCTCGGGGCCGGAGGAGATGAGCAGCGTGGCAGTGTCCTTCGTACGCTCGATGCGCCACGCGGCACGGCCGAATCCGTCGACCAGCAGGCCGCCCCAGAGCATGTTGCCCTGGTCCATGCCCCACTGCTGCCACTCCCTGGTGACCACGCGGGAGCGGTCGTCGTGGGAGAGGTAGATGTTGTCGAAGTCGGCGAGGAAGCGTACCGGCGCGGGGGTTTCGGGGTCGGGGCGCGGAGCGTCCGGCAGGTCGAACAGCTCGCGGCCGTTCTCGTCGCGGAAGACGGCCAGTTGCGGGCGGAGGCGTTCCAGGACCTCCTTGAGGCGGGTGAGCCCGCACCACACCTGCACGTCCTTGACCGACATCGGGCCGAGGGCGGCGATGCAGCGCAGCACCATGGCGTCGACCGACGGCTCGGCGTCCACGGGGCGACCGAGCCAGTGCTCCAGCGTGGTGTGCGCGACGGGGCCGCTGCGCCCCCACAGCCCCCGTGGGGGCACCTGCACGAGCGGGGCCCAGGTGCGCAGCGCGGCGGACAGCGCGGAGGGCTGCGCGTCCGGCCAGCGAGTCCCCAGGTGGGCCCCGACCTCGGCGAAGGTACGCGGCTGCTCCTCGATGAACGCGCGTCCCGTCGCGGTGAGTTCGTCGCGGTCCGCGCCCGCGGTGAGCCGCGAGTGCGAGGACTTGTACATCCGCTCCATCACCGGGAGCAGCAGCGGGCGCCAAGCCAGGGCGTCGTCGGCGGTGACGGTGTGGATGGTCGAGCGCATGAGCGCGATGCGCACGACCCGGCGGTCCGTCATGAGCCCGGCCAGTTCCTCGGGATCGAAGTCGGCGATGCGCGTCCACAGCGTGAAGTAGGACGAGGCGGGGTGCTGGGCCTGGAGTCCGGCGAGGTGGCGGACCATGTCGAGCGCGGGCATGCGTACGCGCTCCAGCAGGTGCTGCCGCGCCAGGGTGGCGCGGTTGAGCTCGCGGAGGCCGAGGGTGCGCGTGGCGGCGTTCGTCATGCGCCGACTCTACGAGCGAATCAGGAACGGGACGGTCCGCTGCGTCGTGCTTCCGGTGGTTCCACGCCTCTTACTTGACCGCGCCCGCCATCACCCCCTGCACGAAGTAGCGCTGGAAGGAGAAGAACACCAGCAGCGGGACGATCAGCGACAGGAAGGCCCCCGGCGCCAGCACCTCGATGTTCGCGCCGAAAGCGCGGGACTGCGACTGGAGCGCGACGGTGAGCGGCGCGGAGTCGGTGTCCGCGTAGATCAGCGCGATGAGCATGTCGTTCCAGACCCACAGGAACTGGAAGATGCCCAGCGAGGCGATCGCGGGGAGGCCGAGCGGCAGGATGACCCGGAAGAAGATCGTCAGGTCGGTGCCGCCGTCCATGCGGGCGGCCTCCAGCAGGTCCTTCGGGATGCCGGCGAAGTAGTTGCGCAGCAGGAACACCGCGAACGGCAGACCGAAGGCGACGTGGAAGAGGACGACGCCGAGGATCGTGCCGAAGAGGTTCGTCTCGCCGTACAGCTTGGAGATCGGGATCAGCGCCACCTGCACGGGCACCACGAGCAGTCCGACGACGACCAGGAACAGCCAGTCGCGACCCGGGAATTCGAGCCAGGCGAAGGCGTACGCGGCGAGCGCGCCGATGATGATCACCAGCAGCGTGCTCGGCACGGTGATCCAGATCGTGTTGAAGAACGCCCGCATCATGTCGTCGTTCGACAGCAGCTTGTCGTAGTTCGACCAGGTGATCTGCCCGGGCTCCGAGAAGACCTTCCACCACCCGGACGTCCCGGTCTCCTCGGACGGCCGCAGCGACGACATCAGCAGGCCGAACGTCGGCATCAGCCAGAACAGCGCGATCAGCACCAGCCCGACCGCGACCGCGCCCCCGCCGGTCCGCGCCACGATCCGCGACGCGAGGTTTCGTCGGATCCCCCCGCCCGGCTCCGGGGCCGCCTCGCGCTTCCGCCCGGTTCCGACCTCCGCGGCGGTCGCCGTGCCGATGCCGGCCGGGACTTCCTCGGCCCCCGTGGTCATCGGTTCTCCCTTCGGAAGCGGCGGATGTTGAAGAGCATCGCGGGCAGCACCAGGAGGAACAGGACGATGCCGATTGCGCTGCCGAGGCCCTGGTTGTTGCCGCCCCCGAAGGAGGCCAGGTACATCTGGAGCGCGAGGACGTTGGCCTCTTTCTGCGACGAGCCGAGCGAGATGATGTAGACGAGGTCGAAGACCTTCAGGACGTTGATGACGAGCGTCACCATCACCACCACGAGCACCGGCGCCAGCAACGGGACGGTGACACGGCGGAACACCTGCCATTCGGTGGCGCCGTCGACGCGGGCCGCCTCCAGGGCGTCGCGCGGGATCGCGGCGAGACCCGCGGCGATGAGGACCATGGCGAAGCCGGCCCACATCCAGACGTAGGCGCCGATGATGGCCGGGGTGATGAGGTTCGGGCCGAGCCAGTCGTACCCGGCGAAGGACTCCGCGAAGTTGGACTCGGCAAGGCGCAGGCGCACCGGGCCGTCCGCGGTGGCCTTTTCGGGCAGCGTGAAGCTGCCGTCGGCGCGGGTGGTCGCGGAGCCGACCGTACGGCCGTCCCGGACCGCCTCGACGCGCACGCCGGGCAGGCCGCGTTCGCCGGGGTCGACCTGGCCCGGTTCACCGACGTTGCCGCGGCTGAAGTCGAGCCACACGACGCCGGAGAGGCCGGGGCCGGCGGACGGCGGCGCGGCGGGTGCGGGGCGCGCGTCCGACGGCACCTTGTCGTCCGGCAGGGCGACCAGCGGCAGCAGCACCGGCGCGCCCGGGCCGCTCGCCCCGGCGGTGATGAAGCCGCCGCCGTCGGCGTCGAAGCCGCTGTTGGGGCGTGGGCGGGCGCCCGGGTAGGGGGCGCCGTCCGAGAACGCGTCGTGCACGGTCACCAGCGCCGCGTTGGCCACGCCCTTGTCGGAGTCGCGGTCGTAGACGAGCCGGAAGATGATGCCGGCCGCGAGCATCGACACGGCCATCGGCATGAAGACGATCAGTTTGAACGCGGTCGCGAACCGCACGCGCTCGGTCAGCACCGCGAAGACCAGGCCGAACGCGGTGACCACTGCGGGCACCACGAGCACCCAGATCAGGTTGTTCTTCAGCGCGGTGAACGTGTCGTCGTCGGTGAACAGGTCCTGGTAGTTGTCGAGCCCCGCGAAGTCCGACCATCCGTCGGCGCCGAAGAGGCTGCGTACGAGCGTCCAGACGATCGGATAGGCGACCAGCACCGCGAGCACCAGCAGCGCGGGGAGCAGGAACAGCCAGCCCAGCAGCCGCCCGGTGCCGAGGCCGCGGGGTTCGTCCCCTGCGGCCTCGGCCGGCTTGCGCGGCGGCGGCTGGTCGGTGCGGGTCGGGTCAGTCGTGTCGTCCGCCATGTCCGCCATGACCCCCCGTCGGTGTCAGGTGCCGTACGCCTTGGCCGCGCTCGCCTCCAACTTGGCCTGCGCACCCGCGACATCGGACGGGTTGCGCAGGAAGTCCTGGAGGTCGCGCCACATGCCCTCGCCCTTCGTACCGCCGAACGCGGACGGCGTCTGGTCGGACAGGTCGAAGCGGAAGTCGTCGCCGGCCTCGATCAGGTTCCGGGCGATCTCGCGGGTCACGTCGTCGCGGTACGCCGCGAAGTCGAGGTTCTTGTTCGGCGACAGGTAGCCGCCCTGCTCCGCCCACACCTTGGCGGCGTCCGGCGAGGCGAGGTAGTTGAGCAGCGCCATCGCGCCCGGGCTGTCCTTCATCGCCACCGCGACGTCGCCGCCGCTGACCACCGGCGCCTTGCCGGGCGAGACGGCCGGGAACGCGAAGAACTTCGCGTCGGTGCCGATCTCGGCCTTGGTGTCCTTGATGATGTTGGTGCCGACGAAGTCGGCGCCGGGCAGCATGCCGGCCTTCGGCGGGTCACCGAACACCTGCGGGACGGACGCGGGGAACTCGGTCTGGAGCGCGCCGCCGGTACCGCCCGGGAACCACGCGCTCTGGCCCCACACCTTCGCGAGGGTCTCCAGCGCGGCCTTGACGGACGGGTCGGTCCACGGGATCTGGTGCTGCGCGAGCTTGTCGTACATCTCGGGGCCGGCCTGACTCAGGTAGACGTTCTCGAACCAGTCGGTGAGCACCCAGCCGTCGGCGCCGCCGGTCGCGAAGGGCGGGGTGCCGGAGTCGGAGACCAGGCCCGCGGTCTTGACCAGGTCGTCCCAGGTCGCGGGCTCGGTGGCCCCGGCGTTGTCGAGGACCGCGGCGTTGTACCAGACCAGGGACTTGTTGGCGCCCTTGTAGTAGACGCCGTAGAGCTGGTTCTCGTACGACCCGAGCTTCTGCCACTGCGGCGCGAAGTTCGCCTGCACGGACTGCTGCACCTCGGGCGCGACCGGCTTGATCCAGCCCTTCTGCGCGAACTCCTTGAGCACGCCCGGCTGGGCGAGGAACGCGACGTCCGGCGGCGCGTTGCCCTCGACGCGCTGGCCGAGGAAGGTCGCGGCGCTGTCGCCGGTCGGGATGAACTCGGTCCTCGCGCCGGTGCGCCGCTCGAAATCAGCCAACACCTTCATGAACGCGGCCTGTTCGTCGCCGGTCCACACCGCGGCGACGCTCACCGTCTGGCCGGCCAGGGACTGCCCGGCCGGGGGTTTGGTGCCGTCGTCCTTGTCGTCGTCGTCACCGCACGCGGCGAGTCCCAGCGTCAGCAGCGACGCCGCCGCCAGCGCGCCCACGATCCGCCTCACGTTTCCTCCCTCACGGAAAGACCCGTCGCCGGGTCGAAGAAGTGCATGCGATCGGTGGCCACCCGCAGCATCGCGGTGTCGCCCTCACGGACCCGGGTGCGCGGCCCGAAACGGGCGACCAGCTCCGAGTGCGCGGTCTCGGGGTCGGGCACCTGGTCCTCGGCGCCGACGTCCTCGGCCAGTTCCTGGACGTCGGCGGTCACGGCGGGCGGGGCGGCGAGGCGTACGTGCACGTGCACCTCGGAGCCCATCGACTCGACCAGGTCGGTCTCGGCGCGCAGGAGGGTCCCGTCGGGCGCGGGCGCGTCGTCCTCGGCCGCGTCGAACAGGTCCTCGGGGCGGATGCCGACGATCACGCGGCGACCCGCGTGCACACGCAACGCGGGGCGTTCGGCGAGGAGTTGGGGCGGTACGGCGAGGCGCTGGTCGCCCAGGCGGACGGTCATGCCGCCGTCGGGTGCGCTGCCGCCCCCACTGCCGCCTCCGCCGTCGCCCCCGCTGCCGCCCGCGCCTTTGGCGCTCTCCGGGGTGCGCTCCAATTCGCCGCTGAAGAGGTTCATCGCGGGCGAGCCGATGAAGCCGGCGACGAAGAGGTTCACCGGCCGGTCGTACAACTCCTGCGGCGGAGCCACCTGTTGCAGAACGCCCTTGCGCATCACGGCGACCCGGTCGCCGAGGGTCATCGCCTCGACCTGGTCGTGCGTCACATACAGCGTGGTGACCCCGAGTTCACGGGTGAGGCGGGCGATCTGGGCGCGCATCTGGACGCGGAGCTTGGCGTCCAGATTCGACAGCGGCTCGTCCATCAGGAACGCCTGCGGCTCGCGGACGATCGCACGGCCCATCGCGACGCGCTGGCGCTGCCCGCCGGAAAGCTGCCGGGGCTTGCGGCCCAAGTGCTCCTCCAGACCTAGCGTGCGGGCGGCCTCCTCGACGCGCTTGCGGATCTCGGGCTTGGGCAACTTGCGGAGCCGGAGCCCGAATCCGATGTTGTCGCGGACGTTCAGGTGCGGGTACAGCGCGTAGCTTTGGAAGACCATCGCGACGTCGCGGTCGCGCGACGGCACCCGGTTGACGACGCGCTCGCCGATGCGGATGGTGCCCTCGCTGATGTCCTCCAGCCCCGCGACCATGCGCAGCGCGGTGGTCTTGCCGCAGCCGGACGGACCGACGAGGACCAGGAACTCGCCGTGTGCAACTGCCAGATCGAGCGAATCGACGGCTCTGGTGCCGTCCGGATAGATCTTTCCGACCCCGTTCAAAACCACGTCAGCCACAGCACCCCCAGGGGTGGCACGATCGCCTGCCGATCTCCCGTTGCTACGCCTCGTAGCGCGAAGGTCACAACCCCCCGGGTGGGGACCGACGCCCATTCGTAATCTTCGGAGCACGGTGCGTGATCACTTTTGCTACGCGCGTCGCGCTGTGTAGGCGTTATGCGCAATTTGGCTGACCTGGTTGCGAATTCCGGACGCGTGTGCGGGTCGGCGCGCGGCGGCGATTCGCGGCGGTCGCGGTCGGCGCGCGGGGCAATGCGCGGCAGTCGCGGTCGGCGCGAGCGGGGGCAGCGCGCGGTCGGCGCGGTCGGCGCGAGCCGGGGCAACGCGCGGTCGGCGCGCGGGGCGATCAGTCGCGACGTGGGTCGGCGTACGCGTGCCTCAGGAACACGCGGCGGGCTCCTCCGCCACCACGGCGCCGTAGTACTCGATCTTGTAGTCGAGGACGAGCAGGCAGGACGTCAGATCGGTGATGCGGGCGCGGACCTCCTCGCGGTGGTCCACCAGGATCTGGTGGCGCTCGGCGAGGGTGCGGTCGCCCTCGCGGGCGAGCTCCGCGTACCGGATCATGTCCGCCACGGACATACCGGTCGCCCGCAGCTTGCCGACGAACTCCAGGAAGCCGAGGTCGCGTTCGCTGTACCGGCGCTTGCCGGCCCGCCCGCCTCCGGCGTGGGACGTCTCGCGGCCGACGTGCGGCATGAGGCCGATCCGCTCGTACCAGCGCAGCGTGTGCGCGCTCAGGCCGGTCCGGGCCGCGACCTCGCTGATCGTGTAGCTGGTCGTGCCGCCGACCTCGGACTCGTCGAGGTCGCGCGGCTCGCTCACGTCGTGGACGGCGGTCGACTGGGCCGACGGCATGGCGCGCCTCCTGGAGCTGGGGTACGGCCGTCCTCGTGCGGCGGCCGCGACGACGACGCTACGGACTTCGAGCGCACTCTAGGCAAGAGTGCCGCGCACGTCACCCCAGCCCCTCCCGCGCCGGTCCGCACCGCTCACTCCGCCGGTTCGAGCCGCCGGAACTCGATCCCGGCACGGCGCAGACGCCCGATCAGCGCGTCCCCCATCGCCACCGCGGTCGTCACCTGCCCCGAGGTCTTCGGGAGTTGGTCGAACGCCAGGCTCAGCGCCGCCTCCGCGAGCATCTTCGCCGTCTCGTCGTACCCCGGATCGCCGCCGCGGACCTCGGTGACGATCCGCTCGCCGCCGCCTTCCGCGATGAAGCGCACGCTGAACCACGCCTTGGCGCGCCGGTCCGCGGCGGGGCCCTCGCCCGGCGCGAGACGGGCCTGCAACGCGCGCCGCACCGGGGGCACCTGGGCGAGCAGCACCAGCGACCCGACCCCGGCGGCACCGGCGACGGCCACGGGCAGGCGGCGCACGGACGCATAGTGCGTGTACGAGAAGTCCGGACCGTACGACTCCAGCGCGCGTCCCGAGCGCGCGACGATCTGTGGATCGATCGTCGGCAGCGGCACCAGCCAGTCCCCGGTCGCCTTGTCGCGCCGTGGCTTCCCCTCGACGGCCCGCGCCCGGCGCCCGTGCGGGCCCTTGTCCACGCGGCGGCGGGCGTGCGCGGCGTCACGGGCGGACCGCAGCCGCGAAAACGCGGTCAGCGCGGAGGCGAACGTCCCGCCGGAGACCGCCCCGCCGGCCCGCACGCGCCCCTCCACGCGCACCGGAACGCCGTGCGGCAGCAGACCCATCGTGAACAGCACGCCGAGATCGTGCGGCACCGAATCGAACCCGCAGGCGTGCACGAGGCGTGCGCCGGTGCGGACCGCGGTGCCGTGGTGGGCGACGTACATCCGGTCCACGAACTCCGGCTCCCCCGTCAGATCGAGGTAGTCCGTCCCGGCCTCCGCACACGCCGCGACGACCGGCTCCCCGTACTCGATGTACGGCCCGACCGTCGTGGCCAACACCCGCGTGCTCCCGGCCAACGCCCGCAACGACGCCGCGTCCGCGGTGTCCGCCGTCAACAACTCCAACTCCGCACACGCCGGATTGACCGCCGCCAACCGCTCCCGCACCGCCCGCAACTTCTCCGGACTCCGCCCCGCGATCGCCCACCGACAGGCCGCCGGAGCATTCCGCGCCAAGTACTCCGCCGTCAACCCCCCGGTAAACCCCGTAGCCCCCAGCAACACCACGTCAAACGCCCGATCCAACGAAGGCATCTCCCCCACGCCCCCAGAACTCCCAGACCCCATACCACTCCTCTCCTCAGCACCCCCCAAACGCCAAACCCCACCCCAACGTTCCCACCAGCCAACGAGCGCCCCCACCCAACAACCCCACGCCACGCCGCACCACAACACAAGTCGCCGAGCCCCCAGCAGCGAGCCGCGGACGGCGGGGGCGGACGGCGAGCGGCGGGGACGGACCGCAAACGGGGAGCGGCAGGCGGCGGGGGCGGACGGCGAGCGGCTGGCGGTGGGGGCGCACCGCGGACGGCGGGCGGCGGGCGGCGGGCGGCCAGCGGTGGGCGGTGGGCGGCGAGCGGCGGGGGCGGACCGCAGACGGCCAGCGGCGGGCGGCGAGCGGCGGGCGGCGGGGGCGGACCGCAGACGGCCAGCGGCGGGCGGCGAGCGGCGGGCGGTGGGCGGTGGGCGGCGAGCGGCGGGGGCGGACCGCAGACGGCCAGCAGCCAGCAGCGAGCGGCGAGCGGCCCTCGCACGCGATGAATCCCACGGCCCTCCCACCCACGCGCTTGCGGCGACGACGCAGCACACGCCCGTCGCTCTACACGGCGCGCTTCGCCCCGGCCACACGGCCCAGTCGGCGGAACAGTCATGCGTGGGGCAAGACCGGTCCGGGGGCCCGGTGTTGAGGTTCGCCTTCGACCACACACTGGGCGCGACGCCGCACACCAACCACCAACGCTCCCTCGGCACACGCCCCGCTCGGCGGGCACGCGGCAACGAGCAGTGGGCAGGGCGGCATGTCAGGGCGGTGGCGGGTGAGCGTCACGTTGGCGAGCAACTGGGCGGCGGGGAGCCGGTGTTCCGGGCCGAGGGATTGCGCGCGGTGGATGCGCTGGTCCGTTCCGGGCGTCGGCTTCGGGTCAGCGGAGGGCGGAGTGCATTTCCCAGAGGAGGAGTTCTGTGTTGGTGGTGGCGGTGAGGCGTAGGGGGGTGGGGGCGGTCAGGCGGACGGCGTCGCCCTCGGCCAGGGGGCCGGCGTCTTCGAGGGTGGCGGAGCCTTGGGCCAGGAAGAGGTGGAGATAAGGGGCGGAGGGGAGGGTGAGGGTGTCGCCGGGGGTGAGGCGGGCGGCGTGGAGGGTCGCGTCCTTCTGGTGGATGCGGATGGCGGAGTCGTGGGCCGGGTTGCCGGAGGCGACGGGGACGAGGGTGCCTGGCGTGAGGTCGGCCGAGACGTCGCGTTGTTCGTAGCCGGGGGTGATCCCGGTCTCGTCGGGAAGGACCCACATCTGGACGAAACGCACCGGCTCGGGGGTGGCCGCGGCGTGGATGTCGTTCTTCTCGGAGTGCAGGATGCCGCGGCCGGCGCTCATGCGCTGGGCGAGGCCCGGGTGGATGACGCCGTTGTGGCCCTCGGAGTCCTGGTGCACGAGGGAGCCGGAGAGCACCCAGGTGACGATCTCCATGTCGCGGTGAGGGTGGGTGTCGAAGCCCGTCCCCGGGGCGACGATGTCGTCGTTGCTGACGAGGAGGAGGCCGAAGTGGGTGTTGGCCGGGTCGTAGTGGCGGCTGAAGGAGAAGCTGTGGTGCGAGTCCAGCCAGCCCGCCTCGGTGTGGAAGCGGTCGGCGGCACGGCGTACGTCGTACGTGGTCATCGGGCGTTCCTCGGCTCGGCGCGGGGCGGGTCGCGCGGGGTGGTCCTCCCCGCAACCGTACGGCGCGGGGTCGGTTGGTATCGTCCTGAATCCGGCGGAACCGTTCCGCCGAGACGCTGTGCGCAGCGAAGTCCGGTGTGATCCCGGCGCTGTCCCGCAACTGCAATGCCCCCGCCGACCTGTGCGTCCGGGGGACGAGCCAGGTCGCCTCGCCTGCGTCGACGACATCTGCCCTCGTAGGAAGGGCGAGCCGTCCACGGGTCCTGCGTCCCCCTCCCCGTGGTGCACGCGGGAGAAATCCATGAAGCTCACCACGCTGCTGCGGCCCGCCGCGGCAGTCGTCCTGGGCGCGCTGGTGCTGACCGGCTGCGGCGACGACGACAAGGACGAGAAGGACGACCAGGGCGCCGCGCCGAGCGGTGCGCAGTCGGCCCCGGCGTCCGCCGGCCAGGTGCCCGCCGACGCGCCCAAGAAGATCGTGTCACTCGCACCGACCGCGACCGAGATGCTGTACGCGATAGGCGCCGGCAAGCAGGTCGTCGCGGTGGACGCGCTGTCGAACTTCCCGGCCGACACCCCCAAGACCGACCTGTCCGGCTTCAAGCCGAACGCCGAGGCGGTCACCAAGTACACCCCCGACCTGGTGGTCATCTCCGACGACATCGACGGCATCAAGCAGAAGCTGGAGTCCGTCAAGATCAAGGTCGTCGAGGTCCCGGCCGCCAAGACGTTCGAGGAGATGTACGCGCAGTTCAACACCCTCGGCACGGCCACCGGCCACACCGCCGAGGCCGCCGCGGTCACGGACAAGATGAAGAAGGACATCGCCGACGTCGTCGCGAAGACGAAGAAGCCGACGAAGCCGCTGACCTACTTCCACGAGCTGGACAACACCGGCTTCAGCTCGACCTCGAAGACGTTCATCGGCGAGGTCTACTCGCTGTTCGGCCTCCAGAACATCGCGGACGCCGCCGACAAGGACGGCTCCGGCTACCCGCAGGTCTCCAGCGAGCACATCGTGCAGTCCAACCCCGACCTGATCTTCCTGGCCGACGTCAAGTGCTGCCAGCAGGACCTGGCGTCGGTGTCGAAGCGTCCGGGCTGGGACAAGGTCAAGGCGGTGCAGACCGGCAACGTCGTGGCACTCGACGACGACATCGCCTCGCGCTGGGGTCCGCGGGTGGTCGACCTGGTCACGACCGTCGGCGCGGCGGTCGAGAAGGCCGGCGCGAACGCGTGATCCGCACGCTCGCGGTCCGGCGCCGACCGGTGGGAGAGGGCCGCGCGTACCTCGCGTACGCGGTCGGCTCGCTCGCGCTGGTCGGCGCCGTCGTCGCGGGCCTGCTGGTGGGCGCCGCGGACCTGCCGGTGCGCGGCGTCCTGCTCGCCCTGGTCGACGAACTGCCGCTGGTGGACGTCGACCACGGACTCAGTCCCGTGCAGCACTCGGTGCTGATGGAGATCCGCATGCCACGGGTGCTCGGCGCGGTCGTGGTGGGCTCGCTGCTCGCCGTGGCCGGCGCCGGCTACCAGGGGGTCTTCCGCAACCCCATGGCCGACCCGTACCTGCTCGGCGCGGCGGCCGGAGCCGGTGTCGGGGCGACCCTCGTGATCGGCTACTCGGACGTCGAGTCGGTGGTCGGCGTCGGCGTGATCCCGCTCGCGGCGTTCGCCGGCGCGATCGGCGGCGTGCTGATGGCGTACGCCCTCGGCTCGACCGCCGGGCGCGCCGACGGCACGGTCACCCTGGTGCTCGCGGGCGTCGCGGTGTCGGCGTTCCTGTCGTCGGTGCAGACGTTCGTGATGCAGGCCAAGGTCGACGAACTGCGCCGCATTTACTCGTGGATCCTCGGCAGCCTGGCCACGATCGGCTGGAAGGAACTCGGGCTCGTGCTGCCGTACGCGGCGGCCAGCACGTTCATCCTGCTGCTGCACGGCCGGCTGCTGGACGTCATGACGGTCGGCGACGAGGAGGCCGGCGTGCTCGGGGTCAACGCCGCCCGGGTGCGCTTCGTCGTGCTCTTCGCGGCGTCCCTCGCCACCGCCACCGCGGTGGCGATCAGCGGCCTCATCGGATTCCTCGGCATCGTGATCCCGCACATGGTGCGGCGGCTGGTCGGCGGCAGCTACCGCCGCATTCTGCCGCTGTCGGTGCTGACCGGCGGCGCGTTCCTGGTGGTCGCCGACATCGTCGCGCGCACCGCGACCGCGCCCGGCGAGCTGCCGATCGGGGTCGTGACGGCGTTCATCGGCGCGCCGTTCTTCGTGGTCGTGCTGCGCGCCACGCGGCGGGTGGACCTGTGACCGGCATCGAGGTCGCGGCGCTGGAGGTGACGCGCGACCGGCGGCGCATCCTGCACGGCATCGACGCGCGGGTGGACGCGGGCGGCTGGCTCGCGGTGATCGGCCCGAACGGCGCGGGGAAGTCGACGCTGCTCAAGGCGGTCGCCGGCCTGCTGCCGTACTCCGGCGACGTGCGCGTGGACGGCGTCCGGCTGCGCGACCTGCCGCCGCGCAAACTCGCCCGCACTCTCGCCTACACGCCGCAGAACCCGGTGGTGCCGCAGCAGATGTCGGTGCGCGAGTACGTGCTGCTCGGCCGCACCCCGCACCTCGGCTACCTCGCGGTGCCCGGTCGCCGCGACCGGGCGGTGGCCGACGGCGTCATCGAACGCCTCGACCTCACCGAGTTCGCCCACCGCGAGGTCGGCCGGCTGTCCGGCGGCGAGCGCCAACGGGTGGTATTGGCAAGGGCGCTGGCCCAGCAGGCCCCGGTGCTGCTGCTCGACGAGCCCACCACCGCCCTCGACCTCGGCCACCAGCAGCAGGTGCTGGAACTGGTCGACCTGCTGCGCCGCGACGACGGTCTGACGGTCGTCACGACCCTGCACGACCTCGGGCTCGCCGCGCAGTACGCCGAACGCATGCTCCTGCTCGTCGAGGGCGGTGCCGCCGCCGCGGGCACGGCCGCGGAGGTCCTGACCGCGGAGAGCATCGCCGAGCACTACCAGGCGCACGTCGAGGTGGTGGCGGGACGGGACGGTCGGCCGCAGGTGCACCTGCTGCGCCCGCGCCCCCACGCGCCCGGCGCCCGCGGAACCGCAACGGCCGCTCCCGGCAAGGCAGATGCGGCAGGCCCGGCAGGTGTCCAGAATGCGCCGGGCACCGCGGGCGCACGCACCACCGACAGCTCCGAAGGCGGCCCCACCGGTAGCTCGACAGACAGTTCCACCGGCAGCTCTACGGACAGCCCCACAGGCAGCCGCACCGGCAGCCCCACCGAAAGGGCCCGACCATGACCGACGTGCGCGAGGAGGACGCGGACATGGACGCGGCGGTCGGCACCGGCCCCGAACTGGTCCGCCACGGCGGCCTGCCCGCACTCCTCTGGCGCGCCGGACCCGGCTGGCGGATGGTGTCGAGCGCCATCCTCGGCGGCGGTCTGGGCCCGCGCGCGTGGGTGCTGAACATGCAGGTGCCGCCCGGGTATTCGCGCATGGACCCGGTCGCGCACCTGGCCGAGGCGGCGGCCGCGGAAGACCTCGCCGCGCACGACGGCGTAGGCCTGATGACGGCCGCGGACGTGGCGGCGTTCACGACCGGCGAGGACCACGGCGTACGCGCATGGGTCACGACCGGCATAGGCATCCCGGCCTGGGCCGCCGCCCCCGAACCGGCAGCGCAGCCAAGCGACTTGCCCGGTCCCGCACCGGACCGCGACGCGCCCCCGAACGCCGCGTACCCTCCCCCGGGCACCATCAACACCATCGTCGTGATCCCTGTCCCCCTCACCGACGCCGCCCTGGTCAACGCCGTGGCGACGGCCACCGAGGCCAAGGTCCAGGCTCTGGTCGAGAACGGGTACGCATGCACCGGCACGCCCTCCGACGCCGTCTGCGTCGCCGCCCGCACGCCGCGCCCGGGCGAGGTGCCCGAACTGTTCGGCGGACCCCGCTCGCTCTGGGGCTCGCGCCTCGCCCGCGCCGTGCACGCGGCGGTCGCGCAGGGCGCCCGGGACGACCGCGTCCGGCGCGACCGTGTGCGCCCCGGTCCTCCGGAGGGTTCATCATGGTCCCCGTGACCTCCCGATCTTCCGGCTCCGACGCCGCCAGGCGCGCCGCGACCGTACGCCGCCTGGAGAAGTCCGCCGGCACCCTCGCCGGCGCGGCCGCGGCGCGGATGGACGAGACGCTGCCGTGGTACCGGAACATGCCGGCCGACAACCGCTCGTGGATCGGCCTGGTCGCGCAGGCCGGGATCGCCGCGTTCACCGAGTGGTTCCGGCATCCGGAGGCGCCGTACGCGGTCAGCGCGGACGTTTTCGGCACCGCGCCGCGCGAGCTGACCCGGGCCATCACGCTGCCCCAGACGGTCGAGCTGGTCCGCGTCACCATCGAGGTCGTCGAGGCCCGCATCGAGGAGCTGGCCGCCCCCGGCTACGCCCAGGTGCTGCGCGAGGCGCTGCTGCTCTACTCCCGCGAGATCGCGTTCGCCACCGCGCAGGTCTACGCGCACGCCGCCGAGGCCCGCGGCGCGTGGGACGCCCGCCTTGAGGCCCTGGTGGTGCACTCGCTGCTGCGCGGGGAGGCCGACGAGGGGATCCTGTCGCGGGCCGCGGCCCTGGGCTGGGGCTCGCCGGAGTCCGTGATGGTGGTGGTCGGCAACGCACCGGACGCCGACACGCAGGCCGTCGTGGACAGCATCCACCGCGCGTCCCGGCACGCCCGGCTGAACGTCCTCACCGGCGTCCAGGGCGACCGCCTCGTCGTCATCCTCGGCGGCGCCGAGGACCCGCTGCGCGCCACCCGCACGCTGATCGGCCAGTTCGGCCCCGGCCCCGTCGTGGTGGGCCCGAGCGTCCCGGACCTGCTGGCCGCTGTAAGGTCGGCGCAGTCCGCGACCGCCGGGCACCGGGCGTGCGCCGCGTGGCCGGACGCCCCCCGCCCGGTCCTCGCCGACGACCTGCTGCCCGAACGCGCGCTCGCCGGAGACGAGGAAGCACGGCGGCAGCTGGTGGAGGAGATCTACATACCGCTGCATGCGGCGGGGTCCGCTTTGCTGGAGACGCTGTCGGTGTACCTGGAGCAGGCGTCCTCGCTCGAAGGGGCCGCGCGGATGCTCTTCGTGCACCCCAATACCGTTCGTTACCGGCTGCGACGCGTCATGGACGTCACCGGCCTCGTTCCGACGGAGGCCCGTTCCGCTTTCACACTCCAGGTGTCGCTGATTCTCGGACGCCTGGCCGCGGCGGAAGGCGCTTTGTAGGGACCGCACAAAACCGTCTTCTGATCTTCGTCGGCGGCAATACGGGGTCTCGACCCCTTGATAGCGAGAGGGTTGATACGTGCTCGTACTCGTCGCGCCCGGACAGGGTGCCCAGACTCCCGGTTTTCTCACGCCCTGGCTCGACCTGCCCGGGGTGGCCGACCGCCTCACCTGGTGGTCCGCCGTCACCGGCCTCGACCTGATCCACTACGGAACCAAGGCCGACGCCGAGGCGATCCGCGACACGGCGGTGGCGCAGCCGCTGCTCGTCGCGTCCGGTCTGGTGGCCGCACTGGCGCTGTTCCCGCACCCCTCCGACGCGTACCGCGTGGTCGGCGGCGCGGCCGGGCACAGCGTCGGCGAGCTGACGGCCGCGGCCGGCACCGGAGTGATCAGCGCCGAGTCGGCGATGGTCCTGGTCCGCGAGCGCGGCAAGGCGATGGCCGCGGCGGCCGCGGTGACCGAGACGGGCATGTCCGCGGTCCTCGGCGGCGACGCCGAGCAGGTGGTCGCCAAGATCGCCGAGCACGGACTCACCCCGGCCAACATGAACGGCGCCGGACAGATCGTGGCGGCCGGCACGCTGCCGCAGCTCGCGGCGTTCGCGGCCGACCCGCCGGAGAAGGCGCGGGTACGCCCGCTCGCGGTGGCCGGCGCGTTCCACACGCACCACATGGCCCCCGCGGTCGACCGGCTCGCCGAGCTGGTCCCCGGCGTCACCGTGCGGGACCCGCGCACGCCGTACATCTCCAACACCGACGGCGCGGTGCTGCACGACGGCCGCGAGATCGTGCGGCGCCTGGTCAGCCAGGTGTCGAACCCGGTGCGCTGGGACCTGTGCATGGAGACCATGCGGGACCTGGGCGTCACCGCGGTCATCGAGGTGCCCCCGGCCGGCACCCTGACCGGGCTCGCCAAGCGCGCGCTGCCCGGCGTCGAGACGCTGGCCCTCAAGACCCCGGACGACCTCGAAGCGGCGCGCGTCCTCGTGGAGAAGCACGGGACGCCGAGCACGCTCCACCCGCAGGGATCGGTGTGATCCGCGTGGCCGTTCGCGCCGGGAACCGCGCCGGGATTCACCCGAGGATTCGCGCAGGGATTCGCACAGGGACCAGCATCGTCGACCGGGAGGCCGCAGCGTGACCGCATCCATCCGTCCCGCCGTCGGGGCACCGCACGCCCGCATCCTGGGCGTCGGCGGCTACCGTCCGGTTCGGGTCGTGCCCAACTCCGAACTGATCGAACGCATCGACTCGTCCGACGAGTGGATCCAGTCGCGCTCCGGCATCAGGACGCGCCGCTGGGCCAACGACGAGGAGACCGTCGCAGAGATGTCGATCGCGGCGGCCGGCAAGGCCCTCGCGCACGCGGGCGTCTCGGCGGAGCAGGTCGGGTGCGTCATCGTGTCGACGGTCACCCACCTCAAGCAGACCCCGGCGATCGCCACGGAGATCGCGTACCGCCTCGGCGCGGGCGGGGGGGGGGGGG
>NZ_JBPKBH010000005.1:237090-283500 GCF_051388915.1 Yinghuangia sp. YIM S09857
CCGCCTTCGACGTGTCGGCCGCGTGCGCGGGCTTCTGCTACGGCCTCACGCTCGCGAACGACATGGTGCGCGGCGGCAGCGCCGAGTACGTGCTCGTCATCGGCGTCGAGCGGCTGTCCGACCTGACGAACCCCGACGACCGCTCGACGGCGTTCATCTTCGGCGACGGCGCCGGCGCCGCCGTGGTGGGCCCGTCGGACGTGCCGGGCATCGGCCCGGTGGTCTGGGGCTCGGACGGCGCCAACAAGGACACCATCACGCAGACCGAGTCGTGGGAGGAGCTGCGGAACAACTCCGACGCCCCCTTCCCGACGCTGCGCATGGAGGGCCAGACGGTCTTCCGCTGGGCCGTGTGGGAGATGGCGAAGGTCTGCCAGGAGGCCCTGGACGTCGCGGGCGTGCGGGCCGACCAGCTCGACGCGTTCATCCCGCACCAGGCCAACATGCGCATCACCGACGCGATGATCAAGGCCCTCAAGCTGCCCGCCGAGGTGCCCGTCGCGCGCGACATCGCGGAGACCGGCAACACCTCCGCGGCGTCCATCCCGCTGGCCATGGAGCGCATGCTCGAAACCGGCGAGGCACCCAGCGGGGGCACCGCGCTCGTCATGGGCTTCGGGGCCGGTCTCGTCTACGCGGGCCAGGTCATTACGCTTCCCTAGTCCCGCGCAGACCCGCGGTCGCCCCCGGCACGCCCGGGGGCTCCCCAGGACTCCCGCACATCGGCCGGCACCACGCGGCCGAGGACAACCACCACACGCACCACCGACGCATTCAAGGAGCACCATGGCAACGCAGGAGGAGATCCTCGCGGGTCTCGCCGAGATCGTGAACGAGATCGCCGGCACGGACGTCGAGGACGTCCAGGCCGACAAGTCGTTCACCGAGGACCTGGACATCGACTCGCTGTCGATGGTCGAGGTCGTCGTCGCCGCCGAGGAGAAGTTCGACGTCAAGATCCCGGACGACGACGTCAAGGGCCTGCGCACCGTCGGCGACGCCGTCAACTACATCCTCAAGGCCGCCTGACCCGGGCCGCCCCGAGGCACCGCCCGGCGGCGCCGAGCAGCGCCGGACCGCGACACGCGGCTCCGGCCGACCTGCCGGACGACGCCGGGCGAGACAGCCGACAGGTCCGGGTCCCGGACACGACCGCCCGGGCCGTCCCGCCGGGGCACCGGGCCCGGACCCGTCGGCGGCTGGCCGCCGACCGGCACCAGAACCACCTTCCGTTCCAACCTTCGTGGGAGTGATCTTCCAGTGAGCCCGACCAAGCGCACCGAGACCCCGCGCACCGTGGTCGTCACAGGTCTGGGCGCGACCACTCCGGTCGGCGGCGACGTCGCCTCGACCTGGTCCGCGCTGCTGGCCGGCAAGTCCGGCATCCGCACGCTGACCGAGGAGTGGGCCGAGCAGCTCCCCGTGCAGTTCGCCGGCCGCATCGCCGTCGAGCCGCTGGAGGTGATGCCGAAGGTCGAGGCGCGCAAGCTCGACCGGTCCGCGCAGTTCGCCATGATCGCGGCCCGCGAGGCCTGGGCGGACGCGGGCTACGCGGCCAAGAACACCGCCGGCGAGGACGGCGCCGGCACCACCGTGGAGCCCACCCGGCTCGGCGTGGTGATCGCGTCCGGCATCGGCGGCGTGACCACGCTGCTCGACGCGTGGGACGTCTTCAAGGAGAAGGGTCCGCGCCGCGTCGGACCGCTCGTGGTCCCGATGCTCATGCCCAACAGCCCGGCCGCCAACGTCGGCATCGAGCTGAGCGCGCGGGCCGGGGTGCACACCCCCGTGAGTGCGTGCGCGTCCGGTGCCGAGGCGGTGGCGTACGCGCTGGAGATGATCCGCTCGGGCCGCGCCGACGTGGTCGTGTGCGGCGGCACCGAGGCGGCCATCCACCCGCTGCCGATGGCCGCGTTCGCCAACATGATGGCGATGTCGAAGCGGAACGACGAGCCGCAGCGCGCGTCGCGCCCGTACGACAAGGCCCGCGACGGCTTCGTCATGGGCGAGGGGGCGGGCTGCCTGGTGCTGGAGAGCGCCGAGTACGCCGCCGCCCGCGGCGCCCGCGTGTACGCCGAGGTCGCCGGGGCCGGCATGACCTCGGACGGCCACCACATCGCGCAGCCCGAGCCCGAAGGCCGCGACATCGCGCGCGCGATGGCCTTCGCCATCGAGGACGCCGGAGCGTCCGTCGACCAGGTCGTGCACGTCAACGCGCACGGCACCTCGACCCCGGCCGGCGACATCACGGAGCTCAAGGCCATTCGCTCGGTGCTCGGCGACGCGGCTGCCGACAAGGTCACGGTGACCTCCACCAAGTCGATGACCGGCCACCTCCTGGGCGGCACGGGCGCCGTGGAGTCGGTCGCGACCGTGCTGGCGGTGTACCACCGCATGGCCCCGCCCACCATCAACGTCGACGACCCCGACGACGAGGTCTGCCTGGACATCGTCCGGAACGACCCGCGGCCGCTGCCGGACGGGGAGATCGTCGCCCTCAACGACTCGTTCGGATTCGGCGGGCACGACGTGGTCGTCGCCTTCCGCAGCACGGGCTGACGTCCGTTCGGGACGGAGTTGTCCCGCACCACGACCGTCACGGGCAACCGCCCGGCGGCAGCCGCGCGCGGCAGGCCCCGCACCGGCGGGGCCGCTGCTCCTGTCCCCCCATGCTCGACCACGTCGCAACGTTCTGCACCCGCCAGATGTCCGGCAGGCCGACCGGGACAGCGCCCCGCGCAACCCGCGGCTCCGCGAGGCCATCGCGGAGCCGCCGCGGGTGCGCGGGGCGCACGGGAACATTTCGCTGTAGCGGGCCATGGCAGTGGGCGGCCAACGGTTGGCAGTTGGTAGGGCGACGGTTGGCAGTTGGCAGGCGACGGTCGGCGGTTGGCAGTTGTCGGTCGGCCACGCCGCCGTCCGCGCCGGTGGCACGCCCACGTCGCCTACCTCTCCCCGTCTTCCTCTCCTCCTGCCACTCCTGACTCCTCCTGCTTCTCCTGCGTGCCTGCGGTCGGCTGCGCGTACGTCTGCTCGGCTGCGGTTGCCCCGTTGGAGTGATGGAGTGTGCCGCCCGCGCGTGCGGGTCGTTGGGCCGGGTGTCCACACGCCCCGCACGCCGGGCCGTACCCCAGCCAGAAGGGCAGTCCCATGCGCGCAAGTCGAGCCGCGGCAGCCACCGTCGTCGCCCTCGGAGTCGGGGCGGCCGTCGCACCCGTCGCCCAGGCCGCCGAGACGACGGCTCTCCCGGTACCCATCGAGCAGGTCAACCCGGCCTCCAACTGGTTCGGCCCCAACGACCTCTGGTACGCCGGGGGTTCCTTCGGCGGTTCGGGGACGACGTCGTTCGGCGGCTCGGGCGACACGTCCTTCGGTGGCTCGGGGAGCTGAACGGGGCACCGGCTGCACGTTCCTGACGGTGTCGGCGGGCGCCCGGGCACCGGGACGACGCCCGCAGCACGGCAACAGGACAGCAGGACAGCAGGACAGCCACAGAACGCCCGCGGAAGGCACGCGAAGGGGCCGCTCCCTCTCCCGGGAACGGCCCCTCGCCTTACGGCTCTTGTATGCCCGTCCTCACCCCGCGGCCCGGCCCCGGCCTCAATACCTCGCCGGGCCCGTCCCGCGCGGGTCCGCGGTCTTCGTTCAGACGACCTGGTGCAGCCAGCGCACCGGCGCGCCCTCGCCCGCGTAGCGGAACGGCTCCAACTCGTCGTCCCATGGCTTGCCGAGGAGCTTCTCGATCTCGCTCTGGAGATCGCACTCGCCGCGCGCGGCCCGCCCGAGCACCGCGCGCAGGCGGTCCTCCGGAATCAGGATGTCGCCGTGCGCGCCCGTGACCGCGTGGAAGATGCCGAGGTCCGGCGTGTTGCTGTAGCGCTCGCCCTCGGCGCCGGGCGACGGCTCCTCGGTGACCTCGAAGCGCAGCAGGTGCCATCCGCGCAGTGCGGACGCCAGCTTCGCCGCGGTGCCCGGGCGTCCGTGCCACGACATCTCGGCGCGCAGCATCCCCGGCGCGGCCGGCTGACGGACCCAGTCCAGGCTCAGGCGCACGCCAAGAACGCCCTGTGCGGCCCACTCGACGTGGGGACACAGCGCGCGCGGCGCGGAGTGCACGTACAAGACTCCACGTGTCGTCACTGGGACCTCCAGGCTAAGGACGAGGTTCGCCTTCCCCAGCGGCCTCGGGTCCTGCCTTGGTCACCCGTGTCGACTCACGTGCCCTACCGTGCGTCCGTCTTCTTCTGTCCTCTTGCTCCTCGACTGCCGTGCGGTACCGGCCGCATGTGCTCCTACGTGCAGTTTGCGCGCTTCATTGTGCCTCACACACATCGGAAGCACCACGAGCAACAATCACTCTCCGTATGCACAAAGAGCAATACACCGATAACCGGAGTTCCAAACGTCACTCACAGTCTCGGATTCTGTGAGCCACTGCACTCACCCTGCCCCCCGCATCGCGAACCCATCCCTCGGCACCCGAGCATTCACCCGAAGGGATGACATACCGTCAGGAGGAGCCGCAAACGCCAACCGCCCGCGACACCCGATGTGTTCGAGGGTAGGCGGCGGGGCGCGGATGCGCAGGAGGATTCGACCGGGCAATCCGCGTGGGTGGGGACGGAGGGGGCGACAGTGGGCATGGGGAGCGGGGCGGGGCTGCCGCGCGGGCGGAGGGCGGCGCGTTCCACAGCGGCCGGGCCGGACGCCGGCGAGGCCGCGGGGGTTCGAACGCCGGGGCGTGGCAAGGCCGGACGCGGACCGCTGCGGCGCAGAGCCGGTGCCGTACTGGCGTCCCTCGCTCTTGCCGCCGTCGCCGCGTGCTCCTCGGGGTCGGGCTCCGAGGGCGTCGCACGCGCGGGCGAGGATCTGGGCGTGGTCCCGGCCGGACCGACGGGTACGTCCGCGGGTCCGTTGGCCACGTCGTCGCCGACGACCGCCGGGCGGACACCGACGACGGGGCCGTCCACGGGAACCTCCGCGGCGCCGAGCACGAGCAGGCCGCCGACCCGGCCGGCCGGGCCCTTCCCGCGGCCGAGGTCGATGGCCGCGCTCGGCGACTCGATCACGCGTGCGTACGACGCGTGTTCGGTGCCGCTGAAGGACTGCCCGTCGAAGTCGTGGGCGACCGGCGACGATGTCGACAGCCACGCGAAGCGCCTCGGCGTGCCGCGCCAGGCGGTCCACAACAACGCGCGGACCGGCGCGCGCATGAACGAGCTCGACGACCAGGCGCGCGTCGCGGTCGGCCAGGGCGTGGAGTACGTCACGGTCCTCCTCGGCGCGAACGACGCCTGCCGCGACAAGGAGTCGCAGATGACGTCGGTCTCCGAGTTCGAGCAGCAGGTGCGCGAGGGCCTGGCGGTGCTGCGCGACGGCCTGCCCGGTGTGCGGGTGCTCGTGGTGAGCATTCCGGACGTCGCGCGCCTGTGGGAGGTGGCCCGCGGCGAGCGCATGGCCCGGGCGGTGTGGTCGACGGGCATCTGCCAGACCGTGCTGTCCGATCCGGAGTCGACGAAGCCGGACGACATCGAGCGGCGGCAGCGCGTACGGGACCGGGTCGTCGCGTACAACGAGGTGCTGCGGAAGGCGTGCAACGAATGGGCGGCCCAGTGCCGTTACGACGGCGGCGCGGTGAACGCGCACCGCTTCACGAAGAACGACCTGAGCCACTGGGACTGGTTCCACCCGAGCGGGCAGGGCCAGGGCGTCATCGCCGATCTGACGAGCCGCAACGGCTTCCGCTGGCAGTAGCCCACTCGGGGACGTGCCGCTCGGGCGCCACCCCAACGCCACCCACCCGAACGGGTGAAACCTCGCGGTTCGTTGCGGACAGTGTTGCTAAGCTCGCGGGCGAAGCGCGACAGTAGCCGGGCAAACACAATCTGTGATCGGCGATCGCACCCGGTGCGCACGGTTCCCTCCGCAGTTCCGGAGCAAACCGCGCGACCGGCCGGACGATCATGCGCGCCTACGTGACTTGTGGGGCGGGTGGGACTCGAACCCACGACCGAGGGATTATGAGTCCCTTGCTCTAACCGGCTGAGCTACCGCCCCGTGCCGAACCTGACCGGTATCGGCCCCGGCAGCATAGCCGTTCGCGATGCAACCCTGCTCGCCGGGTTTCCGGTCGACCGCCTCCCGCACTCCCCACGCACGCCCCGGGTACGCCTTCCGCGCAGGGTCCCGGGCACCGCGCACCGCTTGGGGGCGGGCGAAAAGCCGTTCCCGGGTGCCTCTTTCGCATTCCGCCGGGCACTGTGCTGCTTTCGGGTGACGGGGGATGTGACCGCAACTGGCGTGGGTATTGCGGCAGGTGCGGTGCGACGCCGCGTTTGGGCCGGGCGCGCGTACCGGTCGGCCGACAGCAGAAAGCCCCATGGCTACGGCCATGGGGCTTGTCGTGATCCTCGCGGGGCTGCTCCCCCGACTGGACTCGAACCAGTAACCTGCCGGTTAACAGCCGGCTGCTCTGCCAATTGAGCTACAGGGGATTGCGCTGACCGCCTTGGCGATCGCTGCGTGGAATACATTAGCGCACTCCGAGGGGTACCTCGTACACGGGTTTTCCGGGGCGATACGCCCGCGCCCGGCGGGGCACACCCGGCCTGGGAGGCGCCACCTGGCAGACTCACGGTCGACCCCGGCCTCCCGTGCCGTGCCCCGGCCTGCCCCCGCGGCGGTTGTCCTGCCGTCCTCGCGGGTAGTCGTGGACTCGCAGCAACGGACGGGGCCGCACCTTATGGAGGGAATCCCCATGGGCACCCGCATCACCTTCGTCGCCGGCCTCGCCGTCGGGTACGTCCTGGGCGCCAAGGCCGGACGGGACCGGTACGACCAGATCCGCAAGGCGACGCGCAGCTTCGTCGACAGCGCGCCGGTGCAGAGCGCCGGCCACGCGGCGGCGGGCTTCAGCCGCGACGCGGGCGGCAAGGCCGTGCAGAAGCTCGGCGAGCACCTGCCGGAGCGCGTCGGGCGCCATTTGCCGGACAAGTTCGCGTCGTCGGACGGCGTGCACCACAACGGGCGCAGTGCGGCGAATCGGCGGTACGACGACGGGCTCTAGGAGCCTTTGGAGTCGGGCTCGGGAGCTTATGGCTCGGGGGCTTTGGCTTCGGAGGTTGGCTCCGGAGGTTGGCTTCGGAGAGTGGGGCCGGCCCGGCGGCGCTCGCCTCTGGAGTGTGACTCCGGAGCCGGGGCGATCGGACCCGACCGAAACCGCCCTCAGCCCCGCCGGTGCCGTCCCGTCACGCCGCCCGCCTCGCGCGCGGCGGCCTCGGGGTGGAGTCCGTCGCGGACCTCCGCGTACTGCTCGCGTACCGCCGCACCGACCGCGAGGTCTTCGTCGCCGACGGCCGCGAAGGCCGTCGCGGGCCGGGGCCAGGCCGGGACGTCGGGCTTGCCGGACAGCGCCCACGCGGCCTGCCGGGCGACGCCCAGGGCCGCCGACCGCGCCGCCTCGGTCGGCTCGGGGACCGCCACCGGGACGCCGAACACCATCGGGGCCACCGCGCGCACCGCCGCCGAGCGCGCTCCGACGCCGACCAGGATCACGCGTTCGACCGGCACGCCGCAGGTGCGCAGCACGTCCAGCGCGTCGGCGAGCCCGCACACCATGCCCTCGACCGCCGCCCGGGCGAAGGCCTCGGGCGTCATGCTCTCCCGGTGCAGCCCGGTCAGCGTCCCGGCGGCGTGCGGGAGGTTGGGGACGCGCTCGCCGTCCAGGTACGGCAGCATCACCAGCCCGCAAGCGCCCGGGGTCGCACGGAGCGCGAGTTCGTCGAAGCCCGCCGTGTCGACGCCGAGCATGGCCGCGGCGCCGCGCAGCACGCGGACGGCGTTGAGGGTGCGCACGATGGGCAGCCGCCGCCCCGACGCGTCCGCGAGGCCCGCGACCGCGGGATCGGCGGTCGGGGCGTCGTGCACCGCGAACGCCGCACCGGCCGCGCCGACCGCGATGACGGCGTCGCCGTGTTCGAGGCCGAGGCCGAACGCGAGAGCCGCCTCGGCGCCCGCGCCCGCCGAGATGACGAGCCCTTCCGGAGTACGCCCGGCGGCCTCGCCGGGCGCGACGAGGTGCGGCAGGCGCACCGCACGCCCGAAGGCCCGCTCGGCGAGGTCCTCGCGCCAGCCGCCGGTCTGCGGGGACCAGTAGCCGGTGGTCGACGCGTCCGAGCGGTCGGTGGTCAACTCGGCCGGGCAGCCGAGGAGTTGCCAGGTGAGCCAGTCGTGCGGGAGGGCCGCGGCCACGACGCGGGCGGCCTCCTCGGGCTGGAAGCGCAGGAGGCGGCGCAGGTGCGACACCGCCGTGGCGGCGTTCGGGACCAGGCCGGTGGCGGTCAACCACTCCTGGGCGCCGCCCAGTTCCTCCACCAGTTCGGCCGCGGCGCCCGAGGCGCTGATGTCGTCGTGCGCGAGCGGCGGCGCTACCACGACGCCCTGGGCGTCCAGCGCTATGAGGCCGTGCCCTTGGGCGGTGACGCCGATGGCCTCGACGTCGTCCAGGGTGCCCCCGCCGGCCGCCTCGCCGAACGCCCGCAGCCACGAAACCGGGTCGCCGTGCGCACCGTCCGCGAAGCGCACCACCGCCTGGCGGCGGATGTCGCCGGTGTCGCCGTCGCACACGACGATCCGGGCGGCCCGGTGCGAGCAGTGGACCCCGGCGACGAGACGACCGCGCATGCTGACCATGGCCCGAGTTTAGGAGGCGGCAGGTGTGGCGCGGGGCCGGACCGTGTGGCCGGCGGTGCGGCCGGGCGAGCGGTCGCGTGCGGCGTTCCCTGCCGCCTTCGCGCCGGTGTCACGTGTCGAGGTAACCGCGCAACTGGTCGGCGTACGTGCGGTCGCGGAGCTTGGACAACGTGCGCGATTCGATCTGCCGTATGCGCTCGCGGGTGACCCCGAACTTGCGTCCGATCTCCTCCAGCGTGTGCGGCTGCCCGTCGGCCAGCCCGTAGCGCATCCGCACCACGCTCTTCTCGCGGTCGCCGAGCGTGGACAGCAGGGCCTCCAGGTGCTCGCGCAACATGAGGTACGCGGCGGACTCGGGGGGCGAGGCGGCGTCGGCGTCCTCGACGATGTCGCCGAGCAGCACTTCGTCCTCGCCGACCGGGGTATGCAGCGAGACCGGGTCCTGGGCGAGGCGCAGGACGTCGACCACCCGCGCCGGGTCGAGGTCGAGCACGGCGGCCAGGTCCTCGGGGGTCGGCTCCTCACCGCGCTCCTGGAGGAGGCGGCGCTGCACGCGGACGACGCGGTTGATCAGTTCGACGACGTGCACCGGCACGCGGATCGTGCGGGCCTGGTCGGCAAGGGCCCGGCTCATTGCCTGGCGGATCCACCAGGTCGCGTACGTCGAGAACTTGTAGCCGCGCGTGTAGTCGAACTTCTCGACTGCCCGGATGAGTCCGAGGTTGCCTTCCTGGATCAGGTCGAGGAGGCTCAGGCCGCGCCCGACGTAGCGCTTGGCGACGGAGACGACGAGCCGCAGATTGGCCTCGATGAGGCGGCGCTTGGCGGCGCAGCCCTCGGCCACGAGGAGTTCGAGTTCGGCGCGCAGGGCGCGGTCGTCGCGAGCGCGGTCGTCGCGGGCCGGGTCGTCGCGGGCGTGTTCGCGGGCCAGCTTCTCTTCGGCGAACACTCCCGCCTCGACCGTGCGGGCGAGTTCGACTTCGTCGGCGGCGCTGAGGAGCGGGATGCGGCCGATCTCGCGCAGGTATTGGCGTAGGAGGTCGGCGGAGGGGCCGTGTGAGTCGTCCAGCGCCGCGGGGCGTTCGGGCGCGGAGTCGGGGTCGGGGTCGGCCGGGTCGTCGGGGGCGTCTGTCCTCTGGTCCTGCGGAGGCGGCCGGCCGGGCGCCTCCGAGCGCCTCGTCGTGTGCTGCTGCACGTTCCCCAGTTTGGGGCAAGCACTCCCGGAAGCCGAGAGTGTGAACCTCCCGAGAATGACGAAATTGCCAGCGGGCTATGGCAGATCCGGCGGAACCAGAGGGAACCCGGGGATTCCGCCGGCGCCGAGCCGGCCCCGCCGAGCCCGCGGGCGCCGAACCCGGGGCGTCGAGCCCCCGACACCGAGCCCGCGGCGCCGGCCCCGCACGCGCCGGGCTCAGATCCCGAGCTTGGCCGCAATCCCGTCGAGCAGGCATTCGAGCCCGAACTCGAAGCGCCCCTCGGTGTCGTCCTTGCGCAGCGCATGGAGTCCGTAGCGGCGGTACACGGGGTAGCGCCCGCTCTCCATCAGCCACTGCATGTGCGGGGCGTACGCCTCCCGCAGGTCGTCGCGGGACTGCCACTGGCGACTCTTGAGCAGTTCGAGGTGCCCCACCTCGTCGGCGATGGCGCCGCGCACGTACGACATGACGGCGTACTGCGCGTCCGCCATGGTGTCGATGTCGAGCCCCAGCCCGTCGAACGCGGACAGTGCGCGCTCCACACTCGCCATGACGCGCGGCGTGATGTTGACGACGCTGCGCGCCGAGAGTTCGACCGTCCACGGGTGGCGCAGCGCGACGCCGCGGATCTGGTGGGCGTGGGCGCGCATGACGTCGCGCCAGGTCTCGCCGGGGACGACGGGGTTGCCGTGCTTCGCGTACGCCTCGTCGAGCATCAGTTCCAGCAGCTCTTCCTTGGACGCCACGTAGCGGTACAGCGCCATCGTCGTGACGCCCAGGTGGCCGGAGAGCTTGCGCATCGAGACGGCGTCGAGCCCTTCGGCGTCGGCGATCTCGACGGCCGCGGCGGCGATCGAAGCGTGGGTCAGGGTCGTGCGGGGAGCCTTGGCGGGCTTCTCCATGCGCTCCCACACCGAGGCATGGGGTGCTTGGGCCTGCTTGTCGGTCGGGTCGTTCGCCTTCTCGTCCACCTGGGCCATGGCCGGGGGCTCCTCTCGCTGATTGCGTACACCGTATCAAGAGCTGTACACCGTACACATTCGTGTGTACGGTGTACGCAGCTCGATAACGCCGTACACAGCGCTTGCTTTCCGGAGGATCACCATGAGCACCACGACCACCCCCCAGACCGACGCCGCGGCGACCGACACGACCCCGGTCCGTCTCGCCGTCGTCCTCGCGAGCACCCGCGACGGCCGCTTCGGACCGACCGTCGGCAAGTGGTTCACCGGGCTCGCCGGGCAGCGCGACGACCTGGTGGTCGACGTCGTCGACCCGGTCGAGACGCCCGTCCCGTACGCGATGACCTGGGGTGACCCGACGCCGGACGACGCCGCGCTGTTCGCCGCGGTGACGCCGCGGCTGGCCGCCGCCGACGCGTTCGTGGTGGTGACGCCGGAGTACAACCACAGCTTCCCGGCGCCGCTGAAGAACCTGATCGACCAGCACTTCGCCGAATGGCAGGCCAAGCCGGTCGGGTTCGTCGCGTACGGCGGCCTCTCGGGTGGCCTGCGCGCGGTCGAACACCTCCGTCAGGTCTTCGCCGAACTGCACGCCGTCACGGTGCGGGACACGGTCAGCTTCCACGGCGCGGCCGGTGCCTTCGAGGGCGACGTGCCCCGCGACCCCGAGGGCTGCGGGACGGCCGCCAAGACGATGCTCGACCAGGTCGTGTGGTGGGCCCGGGCGCTCCGCGACGCCAAGGCGGCCCGGCCGTACGGCTCCTGAGCGCTCCCCGACGAGGAATCGGAGCCGTGATGGCCACGACCGCGCTGGAGAACGACGACGGCCCGGGGAAGCTCGCGGGTCCCGGCACCACGCCGGATCCCGGCACCGCGCCGGGGCCCGGCACCGCCCCGGGCCTCGGGAGCACGGAGACCCACCGGGCGGAAGGCGAGGCTGCTGGGCCGCCGGGGAAGATCGGGCGGCACCTGCTGGCTGTCGCACTGGTGGTCGTCCTCGGCATGGCCATGACCGGGCTCGACATGACCGCCGTCAACGTCTCGCTCAACAGGCTCTCGTCGGACTTCTCGACCTCGCTGGCGACCGTGCAGTGGGTCGCGACCGCGTACACGCTCGCGCTGGCCGCGGTGATCCCGGTGAGCGCATGGGCGATCGGCCGCTTCGGCACGCGGCGCGTGTTCATGGCTTCGGTGGCGCTGTTCCTCGGCGGTTCCGTGCTGTGCGGCACGGCGTGGTCGATCGAGTCGCTGATCGCCTTCCGCGTACTCCAGGGCCTCGGCGGCGGCATGATCATGCCGGTCGGGATGACGATCATGGCTCGCCAGGCGGGCGACCGGATGCCGCAGGTCATGGCCGTCGTCGGCATCCCGATGCAGGTCGCGCCGATGGCCGGACCGCTGATCGGCGGCTGGCTGGTCGACGCGGTCTCGTGGCGCTGGATCTTCTACCTGAACGTGCCGGTCGCGATCGGCGCGCTGCTGCTCGCGGCGCGCGTGCTCGGCCCCGACGAGCCGTCGCCCACCCGGCCGTTGGACGTCAAGGGGCTGCTGCTCCTCTCCCCCGGGCTGTCCGCGCTGATCTTCGGCCTGACGACGGGCGCGCACAACGGCGACTTCGCCGACGTCTCGGCCGCGCTGCCCACCACCGCGGGCGCGCTGCTGGTGGCGACGTTCGTGACACACGCGCTGCGCGCCGAGCACCCGCTGATCGACCTGCGGCTGCTGCGCGAGCGGGCGGTCGCCACGTCGGCGGCCACGCTGGCGCTGTTCATGTGCGGGTTCTTCGGGATGATGCTGCTCGCGCCGATGTACTACCAGATGGTGCGGGGCGAAAGCGCCACCGCCACCGGCCTGTTGCTGGTGCCGTCGGGGCTCGGCACGGTCGTCACGATGCCGCTGGGCGCGCGCCTCATGGGACAGGTCGGGCCGCGGCGGATCCTGCTGACCGGGCTGTCGCTGGCGACGGTCGGGCTGAGCACGTTCGCGGTGCTCGTGGGGTCGGACGCGTCCTACTGGGCCCTCGGCGCATCGCTGTTCGTCACCGGCGCGGGCATGGGGATGACGATGATGCCCACGATGACGTCCGCGATGCAGACGCTCCAGCCGGACGCCGTGCCGGTGGCCAGCACGCTGCTGAACATCATCCAGCAGGTGGGCGCCTCGGCCGGGACCGCGCTGATCTCGCTGGTGCTGGCGAACGCGCTGTCGGGACGCGCGGCGGCGGACGCGCCGGCGGCGTTCCAGATCAGCTACGCGGTGGGCATCGGCCTGCTGGTGCTGGCGCTCGTACCGGCGTCGCGGGTGGCGCGGGCGATGGCCCCGACCGAGGCACCGGGTCGGATCGGGCACGCACCGGGTTGAGTCCGGCCGCCAGGTTGAGTCCGGCCGCCGAGTTCGGTCCGGTCGCCGGGTTGGGCCGGGAACCGCTCCAGGTCGAGCCGGGACCGTCTGGGGGGCGCCCCGCACGTCACAGTGCGGCGGCACCCGCGTCGATGAGGGCCCGTCGGTACTTCTCCAGGTCGAGCAGTTCCTGCCACGTCGCCGTGTACTCCTCGGCGCCGGACACCGGGTCAAGGCGCTGGAGCCGCGACTTGACGTCGGCGATGCGCGTGTCGGCGGAGAACGTGCGCAGCCGGACGAGGCACACCCCCGCGTATATCTCGTCGGGCGCCCGTGGAGTACGCACCGGCTCCACGGCCAGTTCGGTGACCAGCGCGCGCACCGCGTCGTCGGCGGCGGCCTCGCGGACCGCGGCAATCCAGCCGCCGTGCGCGGAGGGGCCGTTCGGCCCGCCGGCGGCCGCTATGGCCTCGCGGACGGCAGCGTACGGCGGCACGGTGAACTCGTCGGCACCGTAGCTGTCGAACACCCGGGCGACGAGCTGCGGGTACTGCAACGCGAGCTTCAGGACCTCGCGCTGCACCATGTGCCGGGGGTCGCGGGCGTCCGGGCGGAACCCGTGCTGCCGAGACGCCGGAGCCGGCTGCTCGGGCGGGGCCGTACGGCCGTCGCGCCCCTGCTGGTTGCCGCGGGCGCGCTCGCGCTTCCAGCGGGCCAACTGGCCCACCCGGCCCACGACGAAGCGCTCGTCGAGGAAGCCGAGCCAGGAGTCGAGGCGTACCGCGTAGGTGTGGCGCAGGGCCTGGTCCTTGATGTCCGCGACGATGGGCGCGGCGGCGTCGAGCGCGGCGACCCGGCCCTCGGCGGTGGACAGGTCGTGCCCCTCGATGCGGCTGCGGATCGCGAACTCGAAGAGCGGCACGCGCGCGTCGACCAGGTCGCGCACCGCCTGGTCGCCTCGGGTCTGGCGGAGGTCGCAGGGGTCCATGCCGTTCGGCTCGACCGAGACGAACGTGCGGGTCACGAACCGCTGGTCCTCCTCGAACGCGCGCAGCGCCGCCTTCTGCCCGGCCGCGTCACCGTCGAAGGTGTAGATGACCTCGCCGCGGAACTCCCCGCTGTCCATCAGCAGGCGCCGCAGGATCTTGATGTGCTCCTCGCCGAACGCCGTGCCGCAGGTGGCGATCGCCCCCGTCACGCCCGCGAGGTGGCAGGCCATGACGTCGGTGTAGCCCTCGACGACGACGGCGCGGCCGGTGCGGGCGATGTCCTTCTTGGCGAGGTCGAGGCCGTACAGCACCTGGGACTTCTTGTAGATCGGCGTCTCGGGGGTGTTGAGGTACTTGGGCCCGTTGTCGTCGTCGCGGAGGCGGCGGGCGCCGAAGCCGATGACGTCGCCGCTGATGTCGCGGATCGGCCACACCAGGCGGCCGCGGAAGCGGTCCATGGGACCCTTGCGGCCCTCGCTCGCCAGGCCGCTGGTCAGCATCTCCTGGGGGGTGAAGCCGCGGCCGCGCAGGAAGCGCACGAGGTTCTCCCACCCGGCCGGGGCGTACCCGATGCCGAAGTGCTCGGCGTCCGCCTGCGTGAAGCCCCGGTCGGCGAGGAACTGCCGGGCGATCATCGCCTCGGCGGAGCCCAGGTGCTCGGTGAAGAACGCGGCGGCGACCTTGTGCGCCTCGACGAGGCGCGTCCGCTGCCCCTGCTGGCGCCCGGGGTTGTAGCCGCCCTCCTCGTAGCGCAGCTCGATGTTGTACTGCCCCGCGAGCCGCTCGACCGTCTCGGAGAACGTGAGATGGTCGACCTTCATCACGAACTCGATGACGTCGCCGCCCTCTTGGCAGCCGAAGCAGTGGTATAGACCCTTTGCGGGCGAGACGTTGAAGGACGGGGACTTCTCGTCGTGGAAGGGGCACAGGCCCTTGAGGTTGCCGCCGCCCGCGTTGCGGAGCTGGAGGTGCTCGCCGACCACGTCCTCGATACGAGCCGCGTCGCGGACCCGCTTAACATCCTCGTCCCGAATCCGGCCCGCCATGGGCTGAAGTCTACGTCTCCGGGGGGACACCTCCGGCGGCGTGGCCGGGCCGGGGTGACGGGGTCCTGCGGGGTTGTGGAGGTACCGGCCTTACCGCGTGACCTTGTACGTGAAGACGTAGTGCGGCGTGTGGGTCGGGGCCGGGTGGAACAGGTCTCCGGTGGGCGCGAAGCCGAGGTGCTCGTAGAAGTCCTGCGCGGACGTACGGCCGTTGCACCAGATCAGGTCCGCGCCCCGGGCGGCCGCCTCGGCGATGCCGGCCCGCAGGACGGCGGCCCCGTAGCCCTGGCCGCGCACGTCGGGCGCGCTGGCCATGCCGCGGAAGCGGTACGCGGGGGCGCCGTCGAGCTCGTCCGGGAAGAACGAGACACATCCGGCGACGCGGCCGTCGGGGTCGTAGGCGGCCAGGTGAAAGGTGTCGGGCAGCGCGTCGTCGGAGTAGACCGCGGTCTCGCGCGGGAGGCCTTCGCGCAGCACCGACCAGCGGAGGTCGAAGATCTCCTCGACCGGGACATGTTCTATGCGCACGTGATCTCTCTCCGTCGTTCCGTCTTCTCGCGGCGGCGGCTGGTCGTCCGCTTTGGTACGTGATGGCGCTCGGGTGTGCCGGCGTCGGCGTCCAGTTTCCCATGACGGACGAAGCGGGCTGTTTCGCTCGCGCGGAGGGTGGGTGGACGGCGATGCGGGGCGGCGGGTCAGACGCTCAGGGCCCGGTGCAGCGCCTGGGCCGCGTCGTCGGTCAGCGACGCGACCTGGTCGACGATGACCCGCAGGCGCGCGGCGGCGTCGGACGCTGCCTCGTGATCCGGGCGCAGCGCCGGGTCGAGCGCGTCGGGGGCGCCCGCGGCCAGCATCTCCACGAGGTCCGTCACCACCGCGCGCTGCCGGGCGCGCAGTTGTTCGAGGTCCGCGCGGGCCATGACGTAGTGCGCGGTGAGTGCCTTGAGGACGGCGCATTCGAGACGGGCCTCGCGCGGTACGAGGAGGTCTGCCGCGTACCGCACACCCGGGATCGGGCCGAAGAAGTCGCGCGTCTCGGTCTCGGCGGCCAGGCACAGGCGGCCGATCAGTTCGCTCGTGGTGTTCTTGAGGCGGGCCTGCGCGCGGCGCGAGGCGTCGAAGCCGGTGGGCCAGAACTCGGTGGCCAGCAGGCGGTCCAGCGCCTCGGCCAACTCGTCCTCGGGGGCGAGAGCGTAGCGGCGGGCCGCCAGGGCCAGGACGTCGGCGCGTTCGCCTGGAGCGTTGAGGCGGTCGAGGTCGATACGGCCGGAGTACACCGCGTCCTCGAAGTCGTGGACGCTGTAGGCGACATCGTCCGACCAGTCCATCACCTGGGCCTCCAGGCTGCGGCGGCCCTCGGGGGCGTCGCGGCGGATCCAGTGGAACACCTCGACGTCGTCCGCGTAGACGCCGTACGTGCGCACTCCCTCGCGGCGCGGCCACGGGTACTTGAGCACGGCGTCCAGCCCGGCGCGGGTGAGGTTGAGGCCGACGCTGCGCGACGCGTCGAAGGTCTTGGGCTCCAGGCGCGTGAGCAGCCGCAGGCTCTGGGCGTTGCCCTCAAAGCCGCCGCAGGGCGCCGCGGCCCGGTCGAGCGCCTCTTCGCCGTTGTGGCCGTACGGCGGGTGGCCGAGGTCGTGCGCGAGGCAGGCGGCCTCGACGAGGTCCGGGTCGCAGCCGACGGCCTTGCCGAGTTCGCGGCCGATCTGGCCGCATTCGAGCGAGTGCGTCAGGCGTGTGCGGGGGACCTGGCGGCCGTCGGGCGGGCTTTCGCCGGGTACCACGACCTGCGTCTTCCCGGCGAGCCTGCGCAGCGCGGCGGAGTGCAGGACGCGCGCGCGGTCGCGCTCGAACGCGGTACGTCCGACACGCTTGCCGGGCTCGGGGATCCAGCGCTCGCGGTCGGCGTCGTCGTACTCGGTCTGGGGTTGTGCGGGCACTCTTATCCGGCTTATCCGGTCGGGCATGGTCCAACAGTAAGTAGGGGATCGGACAAGAGCGGTCGGACCACGCCGACGACCCAGGTCGAGCGGGGCTCGGCGCGGGCGGAGCCGAACCGGGCAGGACCGGGCTTGGGGGCCGGGTCAGACCACGCCGTGGCCGAAGCCGGAGCTGCGGCGGAGGATCCACCAGTGCAGGTACGCCGCCGTCTCGCGTCCGACGTACTTCGCCTGCGTGGACCTACTACTGACCGCCGGGCCCTGCCGGGCGGGCGACGTCGAGGCGTCCAGTCCCTCAGCCCGGGCGATCGAGCGCGAACGCAACGCGTGCCAGGGGTCGGTGACGATGACGACGCTGCTCCAGCGGTACGTCCGCATCAGCTCGGCGACCGCGCGCACGCTCTGGAGCGTGTCGCGTCCCTCGGGGACCGCGAACACGCTTGTCTCGGCCACCTCGTGGGCGACCAGCCAGCGGCGGCCCGTGCCCGCCTCGGTGAAGCGGTCGCCGGGCATGTTGCCGCCGACGGTGACGATGCGCGGCGCGACGCCCTCCCGGTACAGCGCGAGCGCGTGTTCGAGACGCGCCAGCAGCACCGGGGACGGGCGGCCGTCGTACTGGCTCGCGCCGAGGACGAGGATCGCGTCGACGGTCGGACGGGCGTCCTGCCGGGCGACCCACCACACACGGGCCGCGGTGCCGACGATGACGGCGAGCACGGCGCACAGGGTCCACGCGACGAGTCGCCGCGCGCGACGCATGTACGTGCGCCCGCGCGAGGGCCGCGGGCCCGCGGCCTTGCGCCGTCCGCGCGCGGGCGGACGGCCCGCGGCACCGTCCTCCGAACTGGACACGCGCTCGGGGCCCGACCCGACACCGGCTTCGGGCCCGTCGTCGGACCTGTCGCCGGGCCCGTCGCCAGGTCCGCTGTGGCGCGGGACGTCGGATGACGTGCCGGAGGGACGGGGGGCCGGGAGGCGGAGATCCGTGCGCTGCATCGCGGCACAGCCTATGCCCTCAGAGTGATCAACTTGCAACACGCTGTGATGAATCGCAGGTCGGCGGCCTGCCCGGTCACCGCATATCCGAGAGCTTGCCGCGCAGTTGCAGCACCGCTTTCGTGTGGATCTGGCACGTGCGGCTCTCCGTCACACCGAGCACGTGGCCGATCTCGGCGAGGGTCAGCCCCTCGAAGTAGTACAAGGTGACCACCGTCTTCTCGCGCTCCGGCAGCGCGTTGACGGCGCGCGCGAGCAGGTGCCGCATCTCGCGCGCCTCGGCGACCTCGACGGGGTTGTCCGCGGTGGTGTCCTCCAGCGTGTCGACCAGGCTGAGCCGGTCGCCGGTCTCCGAGCCCGCGTGCAGGAGTTCGTCCAACGCCATGACGTTGACCAGCGAGAGCTGGCTGAAGATGGCGTGCAGGTCGTCGAGCGGGATGCCCATCTCCGTCGCCACCTCGGCGTCGGTGGGCGTGCGGGTGAGACGGCCTTCGAGGGTGGCGTACGCCTGCTCGACGTTCCGCGCCTTCTGCCGCACCGAGCGCGGGATCCAGTCGAGCGCCCGGAGTTCGTCGATGATCGCGCCGCGAATGCGGCTGATCGCGTACGTCTCGAACTTGATCGCCCGGTCGAGGTCGAACTTCTCGATCGCGTCGATGAGTCCGAAGATGCCGTACGAGACGAAGTCCGCCTGGTCCACGTTCGCGGGCAGGCCGACGCCGACCCGGCCCGCGACGTACTTGACCAGCGGGGAGTAGTGCAGGATCAGGCGTTCCCTCAGCCGCGGGTCCCCGGACAGCTTGAACTCACGCCAGAGGGCGTCCAACGCGCGGTTCGGGTCACCACCACCGCGCGGTCCGGCCGTTTCCGGCTCGGACACGGTCGTGGTGCTGCCGTCACGCCCTGGGATGTGCTTGGGCATACGTGGCCTTGAGTCGTTCCACCGAGACGTGCGTGTAGATCTGCGTGGTCGCGAGCGTAGCGTGACCGAGCAGTTCCTGAACGCTACGAAGGTCCGCGCCTCCTTCGATCAGGTGGGTCGCGGCGGTGTGCCGCAACCCGTGCGGACCGAGGTCGGGTGCACCCGGGACGTCCGCGAGACGGGCGTGCACCAGAGAGCGCACGGCCCGCTGATCGAGCCTGCGCCCGCGTACGCCGAGCCACAGCGCGGCGCCGCTGCGCTCCCCCCGGAGCGCCGGTCGCCCCCGCTCCAGCCAGGCGCACACCGCGTTGACGGCCGGTACGCCGAGCGGCACCGTGCGCTCCTTGCCGCCCTTGCCGAGCACGCGTATGACCCGGCGTTCGAGATCGAGGTCGTCGATGTCGAGGCCGACCAGCTCGCCGACCCGGACGCCTGTCGCGTACAGCACTTCGAGCACCGCGCGATCCCGGAGGTCCACGGGCGTGTCGGGCTCCGCCGGGCGCTCAGGGCCGTCATCTGTGCCCCCACGGTCGGACGCGGCGGCGCCGGTCGCCTCCAGCAGCGCGCGGGCCTGGTCCTGCCGCAGCACCGGCGGCAGCGTCCGGTGCGCCTTCGGCGTCGCGAGGAGCGCGCCCGCGTCGACGTCGACCACTCCGTTCGCCGCGAGCCACCCGGTGAAGGCCCGAGCCGCCGCGGCCCGCCGCGCGATGGTCGTGCGCGCCCGTCCGCTGCTGCCCAACCGCGCGAGCCAGCTCCGCAGCACCGCGAGGTCGACGCCGCGTGGCGAGGTCACCCCCATCCGCCGCGCGTGCTCCAGCAACGCGGCGATGTCCCCCGCGTACGCCCGCACAGAATGCGCCGACAACCCCCGCTCCGCCCGCAGGTGCCGGGTGAAGCCCTCAGCCGCATCAGCCAGTTCAGCAGGCAGCGCGCCACCGCCCGCACCATCTCCGGGAGCCATCCCCTTACGGTGATCAGTCCGCAAGCCATGGTCAAGCACCGCCACGGCCAATGGGCGCGGCCCCAACCAGCGAACCGGAACGACCCGAACGATGGAACCGCCACGGCAACGCCCCGCCCGACAGCCGGCAACCCGGCGGTCCACCGCAACGACCGTCGACCCGACCACCGCACGGCGGCAACAACCCACCGCACGGCTGTCCTGGCCCATGTGCGGCGCAGCGCGGCCGCCGCACGGCTGGGGACATCGCGGCGCAGCGTCCCCGCCGCCCGCGGGTCGTGCGGCGAGACACGTTGCCGGCGTCAGAGCTGTGGCTCGGTGTGGCTCGTCGGTGTCGCGGATCTCCGTGTCACTTCGGCATGGTGCGGATCCAGGTCTCCTCCCCCTCTGCGTCCTCCCCCGCGTCGTCGGTGTCCGGAGGCAACCGGGCCGCCACCAAACCCCGTTCGCTGAGGGCCTGGAGGTGGAGGCGTACTGCGGTCCGGCCTACCCCCGCGTCGCGGGCGATGGCGCTTTCCGAGGCCGGGCGGTGCGGCGGGACCGCTTCCAGGACGCGTGTCGGCTCGGGGTCGAGGGTGTCCCAGAGCTGTGGCGGGCCCTCCACGCACGGGGCGAGGTCGTCGCCGATCACGCCGATGTTCTCGATGACCTCGGCGGCGCTGGTCACCAAGGCGGTCTCCTCCTCACGCAGGAGCTGGTGCACGCCGGCCGACTGCGGGGCGGTGACCGGGCCCGGCACGCCTATGACCACGCGGCCGAGCAGGCGCGCTCGGCGGGCGGTGACGAGCGCGCCGCTGCGTACCGCCGCCTCCACCACGACGGTGCCGCGTGCCAGGGCGGCGATCACCCTGTTGCGCTCGACGAACCGCACCCGGCTCGGGGTGCAGCCCGGCGGCAGTTCGCTCACCAGTGTCCCGGTCTCGGCGATCCGGGCCAGCAGCCGCTCGTGGCCGCGCGGGTACGCCACATCCACGCCGCAGGCCAGCACCGCCACGGTCGGCCCGCCACACGCGAGGCTGCCCCGGTGTGCGGCACCGTCGATGCCGTACGCCCCGCCCGACACCACCGTCCACTTGCCGTCGGCGAGCCCGCTCGTCATCTCGTGGGTGACGTAGGTCCCGTAGTCGGTGCAGGCCCGCGAACCCACCACCGCGACCGAGCGCAGCACGGCATGTCTCAGGCGGACCGGGCCGCGCTCCCACAGCCCGACCGGGCGCGCGTCGCCCAGATCGTCCAACTGCGTCGGCCAGTACCGGTCGCCCGGGACCACGAACCTGCCGCCCATGCGCGTGACCGCCGCCAGGTCGTCCGCCGCCGCCGGGCCGCCGAGCCGGACCCGGTAGCCGTCCGGGTCGCGTCTGCGGAACTCGGTGGGCAGCGGTCCGTCCGCCTGCAAGGCGCGCAGCACCTCGTGCGGGCCGTGGACCCGCAAGGCCGCGCCGAGTGCGGTGTCGCCCGGTTCGGCGAGGCGGCTCAGCGCCGCCCTGGCCACCCGCTCGCCGTCCACTACGCCTCCCCCACGGTCTCGTACTCCGGATCGTGCAGCTCCCGGTCGACGTCCATCGTGGCGAGCTGGGCCAGCGTCGCCTGGGCCATGTCGGTGGTCATGCGCGGCGCCCGACCGGACCGCCCGACCGTGGCCGTCACGTCGGAGGCGGCGCCGCGCCGCACGCCGGTGCGGAACTCCAGGGCGGTGTCGACGTCCTCCATTGACGGCCGGTCACGCCCGCGGAGGTCGGCGATGGTCCACGCGACGCGCAGCACCCGGTCGAGGCCGCGCGCGGTCAGCATGCCGCGCTCCAGGTCACGAGCGGCGGTGCTCAACGCGTCCGGCTCCGTCGCCCAGCGAGTACGCAGCTCCCGGCCCGGCACCTCGGCATTGGTGGCCCACGGTGTGCCCTCGAACCGGTACGCCGCGCGCTCCCGGGCCTCCCGCACCCGGGCCGCGACGACCTTGGTGGACTCGCCCGTGCCGCCGGGCTCCAGCAGCTCGGCCCGCGAGACGGGATCGACCGTGACGCGCACGTCGATCCGGTCCAGCAGGGGCCCGGACAGCCGGGCGAGGTATTTCGCCCGCATCGCCGCCGAGCACGTGCAGTCCAGGCCCTTGCCCGCGAAGCGCCCGCACGGGCACGGATTCGCCGCCAGGACGAGCAGGAAGCGGGCCGGGAACCGCAGCGTCCCGGCACTGCGCGCCACGGTGACCGTGCCGCTCTCCAACGGCTGCCGCAAGGCGTCCAGCGCCCGGCTGCTGAATTCGGGCGCTTCATCCAAAAATAGGACGCCCTGATGCGCCAAGGAAACGGCTCCCGGGCGCGGCAGCCCGTTGCCGCCGCCGACGAGGCTCGGCATGGTCGCCGAGTGGTGCGGGGCGCAGAACGGCGGCTCCTCGACGAGGGGGCGGTCGGGGGGCAGCGTCCCGGCGACCGAGTGCACCGCGCTGACCTCCAGCGCGGCGGAGGTGTCCAGCGGCGGCAGCAGACCGGGCAAGCGCTCGGCCAGCATCGTCTTGCCCGCCCCGGGCGGCCCCAGGAGGTACAGGTGGTGCCCGCCCGCCGCACACACCTCCAGGGCGCGCCGCGCCCTCGCCTGACCGGCGACCTCGGACATGTCCGGCGCCAACGCGCCCAGCACGCTCGGTCCGCTCACCAGCATCGGCCCGACCGTGTCCGGATCGGGGCCGGGACGCGTGTCTGGCGTCGGCTCGTCGGGCACCGGCTGCCCGCGCAGCACCGCGAGCAGGTGGCGCAGCGAGCGGACGCCGAGCACGGAGACGTCCGGCACCAAGCGCGCCTCGACCGCCACCGACTCCGGGACCACGACCCGGCGGCAGTCGGCGGCCGCGGCCGCCATGACCGACGGCAGGATGCCGCGGACCGACCGGACCCGGCCGTCCAGCCCCACCTCGCCGACCATCACGAGGTCGGCCAGCCGGTCGGGGTCGAGCTTGCCATTGGCGGCGACGATCGCGCAGGCCACCGCGAGGTCGAAGCCGCTGCCGGTCTTGGGCACGGTCGCGGGCGACAGGCCCACGGTGATGCGTCTCGGCGGCCACTCCTCGTCGCTGTTGACCAGCGCGGCACGCACCCGGTCGCGCGACTCGCTGACGCTCTTGTCGGGCAGCCCGACCAGGTTGAAGACGGCGAGACCCGGCTCGATGTCGGCCTGCACCTCGACCAGGACGCCGTCGACGCCGAGCAGGGTGACCGAGCGGGTGCGGGCGAAGGCCATCTCAGCACGCCCCCTTCACGTGCTCGACCAGGGCCGCGCCGCGGACGGCCGGGATCACCGAGACGAGGTCGATCCGCACCTCGCAGTCCGCCCGCACGAGGTGCGGGTGCGCGGCGATCCAGTGCTCCGCCAGGATTCTGAGCCGCGCGGCCTTGTCGGGGCCGACCGCGGCACACGGATGCTCGAACGAGGCCGAGCTGCGGGTCTTGACCTCGCAGACCGCCAGCACCGGGCCGTCGAGCGCGACCAGGTCGAGCTCACCCGCCGCGCAGCGCCAATTGCGGTCGAGCACGACCAAGCCCGCCTCGACCAGGCGGCGCTCGGCCACCCGCTCGCCGTACCCGCCCACGGCGGTGTTGCGGGGAGCCCTCCCCGAAGGCCCGGGACCCGGGATTTTCGCGTTGCCGGTCATGCGACCACCTCCGCCCCCGACCCTGCCGGGTCCGGGGGCGGAGGCGCCTTTTCAAGATCACCGGCCTGTGGAAAACCCCGCCCTGTGGACGGGGAGTCCCCCTTTCGGCCGCTTGTGGTCCACCGTCGAAGCAACCGCGACAACCCACGGCACTCACCGCGCTCACCGCACTCACGGCACTCACCGCACTCACGGCCACGGATCCGCACACCCCACGACCGCTACATCCCGAATGCCGCCACGGGCCCGCACAACCCCGCGACCGCTACGTCCCGAATCCCTCGTTACCCGAAGGCATCTCCAGGTCGCTCTTCGTCAGCTCCTCGACATTCACGTCCTTGAAGGTCAACACCCTGACGTTCTTCACAAAACGGGCGGGCCGATACATGTCCCAGACCCACGCGTCCGCCATGGCGAGTTCGAAGAACACCTCGCCGTCGGCCGAGCGCACATGCAGCTCGTATTGGTTCGTGAGATAGAAGCGCCGCTCCGTCTCGATGACGTACTTGAAGAGGCCGACGACATCGCGGTACTCGCGGTAGAGCTGAAGCTCCATCTCGGTCTCGTACTTTTCGAGATCCTCCGCACTCATGCGCGCCCCTCGCTCCTGCGCTTCGCTGTCGTTCCCATTGTGTACCGGGGTCCGGTCCACACTCGCGCGGTACCGCTCAGTTCCACCACTCGAACGGCTCGTCCACCAGTTCTCCGGCCAAAAACCCGGGCAGCAGCGCAGGGAGCCGTCCGGGGTAGAAGTGCATCGGACTGGTGACGATCTCCTCCAGGGTCCACCACCGCGCGCCCACGTACTCGTCGACCTCCTCCTCGGTCCACCCGTGCGCGTCGATCTCGGGCGCCTCGGCGTCCACCCTGGCGGCCACGACATACTCATGCTGCACCCGACGGTACGTCCCACGCGTCCACGTCGAGCTCCGCCGCCACAACGGCGCCCCTATCCCCTCCGGGTCCAGGCGCAGGCCGGTCTCCTCCGCGATCTCCCGCACCGCCGCGTCGACGTACGTCTCCCCCGGGTCGAGGCCGCCGCCCGGCAGGTCCCACCATTCGTCCGGAGAACTGGCCGACACCTGGTTGTGGAACAGCAGGATGCGGTCCGAGGCGTCCAGCAGGACCACCCGCACGGCCTTCCGGACCAGGTCGACCCGCAGATCCGGCGGGTAGTCGGGGACCGGATGCGGCAATGCCTCCGGCCACGGGTTCAGGTGTCCCGCCGGCTGCGGGACGGCGGCGTTCGCAGTCATCTGCCGATTGTGCCCCCACCGGACGGACAAGAGGCCGGATTCGCACTGGCGTACGAATTCCGGCCTCTCCCGACCACGGTCCGCAAGCGGACCGGAACGCACAAAGGGCGACGCCTGTCAGGCCGGCGGCGCACCCGCTCCCGCGTCCGACCGCCGCGCCTCGATCCAGCGCCGACGCCACAGCAGCAGCGGTACGGCTCCCGCCGCGCCCAGCGCCATCGGCGCCGCCGACGACGCCAGGCCCTTCTGGTCGAAGGTGTCGGGGACGCCCAGCCAGTGCATGCGCCCCAGCGGCCAGATCACCGTGAACGCCCGCCCGATGACCTGGTCCTTGTCGACCGTCGCCGCCACCGGGTCGCCGCCGCTCAGCTCGTAGTGCGCACGCGAGTCGCGCGAGTTGCTGCGGTTGTCGCCCATCACCCAGATGCGGCCCTTGGGCACCGTCACCTTGAACGGCTTGTCCGACGGCAGCACACCCGGCTTCAGGTAGGTCTCGTTCAGCGGCACGCCGTTGACCAGGATGCGGTTCTGCGCGTCACAGCACTCCACCGTGTCGCCGCCCACCCCGATGACGCGCTTGATCAGGTCCTTCTCGTTCGTCGACGGCATCAGGCCGACGAACGACAGCCCCTTTTGCAGCCCGCGCACGAACCCGTTGCTCGACTGCTCGGGCTCACCCTCAAGCCAGCCGCCCGGGTCCTTGAACACCACGACCTCGCCGCGCTCCGGCTCGGATCCGAACCACGGCGTCAGCTTGTCGACGAGCACGCGGTCGCCGACCTTGATGGTGTCCTCCATCGACTCCGACGGAATCGAGAACGCCTGGACGAGGAAAGTCTTGATGATCAGCGCGAGGACCAGCGCGATGCCCAGCAGCAAAGGCAGTTCACGCCAGAAGGAGCCCTTCTTCGCGGGCTTCTTGGGCTTCTTGCCCTTCTTGCGCCCGGACGCCTCGCCCTGCACGTCGCCCTCGCGCGCGGCGGTGGCGCCTCCCGCACCCGCGTCAGAGTCGGGAGAGCCCGGCGTCCCCGGCGGTACGGCCCCCTCCGCACCGGACGGCCGCCCCTCGGCACCCTGGTCCGGCGCGGTCCCGGGATGCGGTACGGACGGCCCCGCGGAGTCGGAATCAGGCACCGGAGCACCGTCCGCCGGAACGCCGCGCGCCCCGTCACCCCCCTGCGGATCGTGCGGACGCGGCTCCTCGGGCCGCCGACCCGACTCGTCGTCCCCACCTGCGGACCGTGCTCCGACCACGACTTCCCCCACGGCGCCTCCTCGTACCTGTGACGGCGTCGTCCGGCGTGCCGGCGCGCTGCCATCCGTCCATCGTCATGCTTCTCGATTCGGCACGCATCACGTGCCGGGGAGGCGCGCCTGGAAGTCCCGGTCCCGCGGGCGCGAGCGTACACGCCGACGGACCAGCACCACCGGAACGGCACCCGCCACCCCCATAACGACCGGAAGGGTCGGGAGAACCGCAGCCGTGTTGCCAGGATTGGTAAATTTCCCGGCCCCCTCGAAGGTCTTCGGGACCGGCAGACCGCGCCACCTGCTCACCGGCCAGGCCACCGTGAACGCGCGTCCTATGACGTCGCCCTCGGAGATCGTGCCCTGGTAGGGACGGTCCTGGTGGGCCCGCGAGTCCGAGGAGTCGCCGCGGTGGTCGCCCATCACCCACAGCCGCCCGGGCGGCACCTTGACGGAGAACGGCAGGTTGGACGGGGCGTCGCCGGGATAGACGTACGGCTCGTCCAGCGGCACGCCGTTCACCGTCACGCGTCCCGTCGCGTCGCAGCACGCCACGGTGTCACCGCCGACACCGATGACCCGCTTGATCAGGTCCTGCTCGTCGTCCGAGGGCAGCAGCCCCACGAAGACCATGGCCTGCTTGAGCTGCTTCACTCCCGGCGGCGGCTCGGACTTGTGCTTCTGGCTCAACCAGCCGCCGGGGTCCTTGAACACGACCACTTCGCCGCGTTTCGGCTTGGCGCCGAACCAGGGGGTGAACTTGTCGACGAGCACCCGGTCACCGATGCCGATCGTGGTCTGCATCGAACCCGAAGGGATGAAGAACGCCTGTACGAAGAAGGTCTTGATGACCAGGGCGAGTATCACCGCCACGACGATCAGCAGCGGCAGTTCGCGCAGCAGCGACACCGGGCGGTCCTTGCGGCGGAAACCCCGGCGCGGCGTCCGCCCGCGGGCGGCGGCACGGCCGCGGTAGGGCTCCGGGGACTCCGGTGGCACCGCGCGCAGTTGTGCGGTGGCCTCCGGATCGGGCGGGGTCCCACCGTCGAGGGACGCGGGATCCGGGACGCGGGGGGCCGTCGGGCCGGACGGCGTACCGCCGGGGGGCGTTCCCGAAGAACCACCCGAACGGGGTACACCGAGGGCTCCGTCGCGCGCGACGCCGTTGCGGGACCCCGCGTCCGCCGCCTCCCCCGCTCCGGTGGCCCCCAACCGCTCGCGTCCGCCCGGAAACCGTGACTCGCGGGGCTTTCCCCGCTTACCCACGGCCCGGGACCACCGCAGGCTCCTGCCGGCCGATGCCCGGCTGCGAGAACGTCGACGGCCGGTCGACGCCGCCCATCCGGCCGAACGGCCAGATGATCCAGTCGACGCGCCCGATGACGCGGTCCTCCGGAACGAAGCCCCCGCCGGGCGCGGCGATGTGCTCGCGCGAATCGGCGGAGTTGGAGCGGTGGTCGCCCATCACCCACAACTCGCCCTTGGGCACGATCACGTTGAACGGCATCGCCGAGGGCACGTCACCGGGATAGAGGTATCCGGACTCGTCGAGCGGCACGCCGTTCACGGTCACGCGCCCGTGGGCGTCGCAGCAGATGACGTGGTCCCCGCCGACACCGATGACACGTTTGACGAAGTCGGTCTCGTCGGAGTCGCCGAACCCGAACATCGACCCGACGCCCTCGAACGCCTTGCCGAACGGGTTGGAGGAGTGGCCCTTGCCCTGCTCGGTGAAGATGCCGGTGCCGTCGAACACCACCACATCACCGCGCTGCGGCCGATCGCCGAACGTGTACGCGAGCTTGTTGACGAGCACCCGGTCGCCGACCTCAAGCGTGTGCTCCATGGAACCGCTGGGGATCACAAACGGCTGAGCGACATAAGAGTGCAGCACAACGACAACCAGCAGCCCGAACGCCAGCATGAGCGGCAACTCCACCCAAGCCGGCAACCGCCGTCGCCGCCGTTCCTCGTCGTCCGCCTCTTCCTCATCCGCGACCGACCGCTCGACCCCGCCCTTGGTCAGGTCAACCTTCGGCGCAACCGCCGACGCCTCGCCCCCACCGTCAGGCGACTTCGCCGCAGGCGTCGGACGTTCCCCGTCACCGGACGACGGACGGGGACGGGACGGAGACGCAACCGCCGGACCACCGGGACGCGAGGCCCGCACGGTGCGGCCAGGCGGCGGCGAGTCGGTCTCGTCGGCGTCGGGGGTCGTGGCCTTGGCGGACCCGGCCGAAGGAGCCGAACCCTCACCGTCGTCGCGCGACTTCGGGGCAGCGGGCGGCCGGACGTCGCCGGGTGCGCCACGCGGCGGGGCACCACCAGCAGCACGCGACCCGCCCGGGCCGTCGGCTACCGGACGGCCTGAACGGGCGGCGCGCAACTGCACCGTGCGGTCAACCGTGCCGGTGGCGTCGCCGTTGTCGGGATCGGGGTCGGCGGCGTCAGCGGGCTTGGTGGGCTTGGTGGGCTTGGTGGGGGCAGGCGACGATCTGCCGTCGCTCCCCCGCGGCTTCGCCGAGTCGGCGGGCGGCTTGGGCTCGCCCGGCGCACGGCGGGGTGATCCGCTTTCGCCGTCAGGTGACTCGCAGGAGCCGTCACCGGGTGCCGGACGGCCCGGTCGCGCGGCGCGCAGTTGCACCGTGCGGTCGGGCGCGGGGGTGTCACTTTCGGGGGGATTGGCATCGGAGGTCGCGGATCCGGCCGACCCGGCACGAGCGGGCGAACCGTCGTCACCGCCGGACTCCGACGCAGCGGACCGCTCGGGGTCGCCGGGGGCGCGGCGGCGGGGAGCAGCTTCGGCCGAACCCTCGCCGCCGTCGCGTGACTTCGGGTCAGCAGGTGGGCGTTGCCCGTCGACGGACGCGGAGCCGCCGGGCCGGGGCGCGCGCAGTTGCACGGTCCGGTCGCCCGAAGCGGCCGCATCGTCGGAGCCGCGGTCGGCAGCCCCGGCTTCGGCTTCGCCGTCACGCGACTTCGCCGGAGCGACCGGCCGCCGCGGAGTGCCCGGCGCACGACGAAGCGGTGCGCCTTCGGCGGTGGACGACGCGCCGGAGTCGTCGGCGACCACTGCCGAACGGCCCGGTCTCGCGGCGCGCAGTTGCACGGTGCGGTCGGGCGTCGGGGGGTCGGCGTCCGGAGAAGTTGTCTCGGAGGCCGTCGGCTCGGCGGACCCCTCCGGCGCGGGTGAACTCCCGTTGCCGGGGCGCGATTTCGGTGCGGGGTTAGGACGCCGGGCGTCGCCTGGGGCGCGGCGGCGCGGCGGCGGACCGTCCGTGGCCTCCGACTCGACCGCCGGGCCGCCGGGGCGCGGGGCGCGCAATTGCACCGTGCGGTCGGGGGCGGGGTCGGCCGGGGGCGAGGCGGCTGCTGCATCCGGCTCGGCTGCCGCAGCCCCGGCGGATTCCGCAACCCCGACGGAGGCCGGGGGCCGGGCGGATTCCGGGGGCCGGGCGTGGGGCGGCCGCGGCTCCGGGCGGTCCTTGGGGGGAGCGCCGGTGGAGGATTCCACCGTGGAGCCGCGGCCGGGGTCCGGTGTGGCGGGTCGCGGGGTCTTCCCCGTGTCGACCGCGCGCGCTGCTTCGTCCATTGCGAAGGAGCCTAACGGGCAGGTCGGCCCGCCTTCTCGGGACTAGACCGTGGTACGGCCGGAAGCGTCGCGCTTCTCCTTGATCTTCGCGGCCTTGCCGCGCAGGTCACGCATGTAGTACAGCTTCGCGCGACGGACGTCGCCGCGCGTCACGACCTCGATCTTCTCGATCACCGGCGTGTGCACCGGGAAGGTGCGCTCGACGCCGACGTTGTAGCTGACCTTGCGGACCGTGAAGGTCTCGCGGACGCCCGCACCCTGGCGACGCAGCACGAAGCCCTGGAAGACCTGGACGCGGGACTTGTTGCCCTCGATGACGCGCACGTGCACCTTGAGGGTGTCGCCGGCGCGGAAGGCCGGGATGTCGTCGCGCAGGGAGGCCGCGTCGAGGCCGTCGATGATGTTGGCCATGGTGGCGTCGCTTTCTCGCGGGTGCCACAGGTCACCCACGGCATGTCGTGGTTTCTACGAAGAGAGGGCCGTCGACCTTCGCGGTGGTACTCCCCCTGTGGCAGGGGCACCCCGGCGCCTCCGCGGTTGGAGCGCGGCGCCGGATCAGGTCGTACGGCAACAGCTGTTCAGTCTGCCACAGGGGTGGCGTCCGGAGAAAACCGGCCGTCCCGCTCCGTCCACCCCACGGCCGCGAGAGCCGCCCGGTCGTGCTTGTCCGCGTCCTCCGCCGGAAGGCGTTCCAGCAGGTCGGGGCGGTTTTCCGCAGTCCGCCGGAGGGCCTGGTCGCGGCGCCAGCGGGCGATCGCCCCGTGGTTCCCGGACAGGAGTACGGGCGGCACCTCGCGCCCCCGCCACTCCGCCGGCTTCGTGTAGACCGGCCCTTCCAGAAGGTTCGCCATCGCCCCGGGGGCGAAGGAGTCGTCGCGTACGGACTCCGCGTTGCCGAGCACGCCCGGCAGCAGCCGCGCGACGGCCTCGACGATCACCAGCACCGCGACCTCGCCCCCGGCGAGGACGTAGTCGCCGATGGAGACCTCGTCCACGCGCATGCGCGTCGCCGCGTCCTCGATGACCCTGCGGTCGATGCCCTCGTAGCGCGCGGGGGCGAAGACCAGCCAGGGTTCGGCGGCGAGTTCGACCGCGAGTTCCTGGGTGAACGGCCGTCCCGACGGCGTCGGCACGATCAGGCGCGGCACCTCCCCGCCGTCCGGCGGCGCGACCGCCTCCAGCGCGGCCGCCCACGGCTCGGGCTTCATCACCATGCCCGGACCGCCGCCGTAGGGCGTGTCGTCCACCGTGCGGTGAACGTCGTGGGCCTGGTCGCGGAGCTGGTGCAGGCGTACGTCCAGCAGTCCCCTGGCCCGGGCCTTGCCGACCAGCGAGACGTCGAGCGGCGCCAGGTACTCCGGGAAGATCGAGACGACGTCGATCCTCACGACCCGGGCTCGCCTTCCAAGGCATCGGCCCCGTCCCCACCGGAGTCGTCGCGCGAGGACGCCACCTCCGCGTCGTCCGGGTCGATCAGCCCCGGCGGCGGCGTGACGACGAGGCGCTGTTCCGCCAGGTCGATCTCCGGCACGATCTCCTCGACGAACGGCACCATCACCTCGCGGCCGTCCGGCCGTACGACGATGAGCAGGTCCTGCGACGGCAGGTGCGCGATCTCGCGCACCTCGCCGATCTCCGTCCCGTCGGCCAGCACGACGTCCAGCCCGACGAGCTGGTGGTCATAGAACTCCTCGGGGTCGTCCGGGAGTTCGTCGGGGTCGACCTCCGCGATGAGGAGGACGTTGCGCAGCGCCTCGGCGCCGTTCCGGTCCGCGACGCCCTCGAACGTCAGCAGCAGCCGTCCGCTGTGCACCTTGCCCGCGGCGATGGTCAGCGGCCCGGCCGACGGCGGGTCGGTCATCAGCACCGCGCCCGGCGCGAGCCGCAGTTCCGGCTCGTCCGTGCGCACCTCGACGCTGACCTGCCCCCTGATGCCGTGGGCCCGGCCGATGCGGGCGACCACCAGTTGCACTGTTCTCTCCTCAAGGGCGCGGAAAGGCCATGGACCTTCCCCGGCGTGCGGTCCGCCGCCGGGGAAGGTGGAAGTCCGAAGAAGTCGGCAGAGGTCGGGAAACAGAGCGGCCCCCCACATCGTTCGCACGGATTCGCACGGATGTGGAGGGCCGCCCATTGCGCTGTGACGCGCGCCGGGTGCTCGGGTCAGCGCACCTGGTCGACGTCGACGAGGTCGACGCGGACTCCCCGGCCGCCCAGGGCGGTCACGACGGTACGCAGCGCCCGAGCCGTACGCCCACCGCGCCCGATGACCTTGCCCAGGTCGTCGGGGTGGACGCGGACCTCAAGGATGCGGCCGCGGCGCAGGTTGCGCGCGCGGACCTTCACGTCGTCCGGGTTCTCGACGATGCCCTTGACCAAATGCTCGAGGGCCTCCTCGAGCATGGTCAGCCCTCGCTCGGCGCCGACTCGGCGGCGGCCTCGGCGGCGGGAGCGGCGTCGGCTGCGGGGGCCTCGGCCTTCTTCTCCTTCTTCGCCTTCGGCGTGGTGGCGCCGTCCTTCGGCTCGTCCGCAGCTTCCTTGGCGGCGGCCTCGAACAGGGTCTTCTTGTCGGCCTTCGGCGCGGCGACCTTGAGCGCGTTCTCCGGAGCCGGCAGGCCCTTGTGCTTCTGCCAGTCGCCGGTGAGCTTGAGGAGCACGGCGACCGCGTCGGTCGGCTGCGCGCCGACACCCAGCCAGTACTGCGCCCGGTCGGAGTCGACCTCGATGCGCGAGGGGTTCTCCATCGGGTGGTAGATACCGATCTCCTCGATCGCGCGACCGTCCCGCTTGGTACGGGCGTCGGCGACGACGATGCGGTAGTGCGGGCTGCGGATCTTGCCCAGGCGCTTCAGCTTGATCTTGACTGCCACGAGAGTGGTGTCTCCTGCATCTTGACGTGGGTGAGCGACCGCGTCGTCACGTGGGGACATGCGACCGGCCGGTCAGTGGACACGAAGTCATGCGGAGAGAGGGTCCGACGATGCTCCGGGTACTCAGCGGGCCATTCTGCCAGACCCACACCCGGGATCCCAAACCGCGCGGACGCCCCCGTCCACGACAACCCGCGCCGCCGGACGCCCCGCGCTCCGGGACAGCACCGCTGCCTCCGAGCCGGGGCGTCCGCACGACAACGACACACTCACGGCGGACCAGCCCGTCGGACCGGCCCGTCGGACCGGCCCCGTCAGATATCCGTGTCGGACGACCGCGTCAGTACGCGCGGGCCAGGATCGCCACGTTGCCCGCCTGGTCCTCGGCGTCCGGCATCCCGCCGTCGTCGGCCACCAGGCAGCGCACCGAGACGCCCTGCTCGGCGAGCTTCGCCTCGCCCTCGGCCCCGAGGTCGGCCCACGGCATCCGCGCCCAGCCGGTGGCCGCGGCCTCGACCGCCTCACCGATCGAGGTGACGTCGACGGTACGCGCCACGCGGCGCTCGCCCGACTGCGCAAGGAGCAGCGCCTGGTCCTCGTCCAGCACCGCCGCGACCGTGTCCACGACGGAGTCCAGCGCCACCGGGCTCTTGCCGCCCGCGATGCGGCGGGCCAGCATCGCGGTGCCGCCCTCCAGGTCGCGCGGCCCGATCTCCAGGCGGATCGGCACGCCCTTGAGCTCCCAGTCGACCGCGCGGCGGCCGAAGGGGGTGTCGGTCCTGTCGTCCACGACGACCCGCACGCCCGCTGCCTTCAGGCGGTCGCCGAGCGCGCGCACCGCCTCGACCACCGCGTCGTCGCCCTTGATCGCCATGACGACGACCTGGACGGGCGCGAGGCGCGGCGGGATGCGCAGGCCGTTGTCGTCACCGTGGCTCATGATGAGTCCGCCGACCATGCGCGTGCTGCTGCCCCACGAGGTCTGCCAGACGTACTCGCGCTCGCCGGTGTCGGCCAGGTACTGCGTGTTGAAGGCCTTGGCGAAGTTCTGGCCGAGTTCGTGCGACGTGCCCATCTGGAGGGCCTTGCCGTCGCCCATCATGCCTTCGAGGGTCAACGTGTTGATGGCGCCCGCGAAGCGTTCGCGCGCGGTCTTGCGGCCGAGCACGACGTCGATGGCCAGCACGTTGCGCATGAAGTCGTCGTAGACCTCGTGGTGGATGCGTGAGGCGTACGCGCGCGCGTCCTCGTACGTCGCGTGCGCCGTGTGCCCCTCCTGCCACAGGAACTCGGTCGTGCGCAGGAAGATGCGCGGCCGCAGCTCCCAACGCACCACGTTCGCCCACTGGTTGATGAGCAGCGGCAGGTCGCGGTACGACTGCACCCACTTGGAGAAGTACTCGTTGATGATCGTCTCGGAGGTCGGCCGCACCACGACCGGCTCCTCCAGTTGCTTGCCGCCGCCGTGCGTGACGACCGCGAGCTCGGGGCTGAAGCCCTCGACGTGCTCGGCCTCGCGCGTGAGGTAGTTCTCCGGGATGAACATCGGGAAGTACGCGTTCTGCGCCCCGGCGTCCTTGATGCGCGCGTCGACCTCGGCCTGCATCCGCTCCCACAGCGAGTAGCCGTACGGTCGGATGACCATGGTGCCGCGCACCGGCCCGTTGTCCGCCAGTTCGGCCTTGCCGATCAGGTCCTGGTACCAGCGCGGAAAGTCGTCCGCCTGGGGGGTGAGGATGGGAGCCTTTGCCATGAGGCCACATGGTACGGGCATCCCGGCCGCGGTCCGAACCCGTTCCCGCGCCGCCCCCGCCCGACCCCCGCACCGCCCCGCCGCGCGACGCGTCCGCGAGGCGCCCCACCACGCCTCCCGTCCGCGAGGCCGTCAGCCGAGTCCCGGCCACTCCTCCGCGGTCATCGCGAACCGCTCGTGGTCGCGCCACGCTCCGTTGATGTGGATCATGCGCGGCGAGAAGCCCTCGTGCCGGAAACCGAGCCGCTTGGCCAGCGCGATCGAACGCTCGTTGCCCGGCTGCACGTTGACCTCCAGCCGGTGCAGCTCCAGTCCGCCGCGCGACGCGGGGGCGAAGCCGCGGTCCACGACCAGGGCCAGGCCCTCGCTCATGCGGCCGGTCCCCGCGTACGGCAGGTACGCGTCGTAGCCGATCGTCGCGTTGCGGAAGCCGCCGCGCACGATGTTGGCGATGTTGATCTTGCCCGCGATGCCGCCGTCGGCGAGGTCGACGACGAAGAACGTGCGCATCGTCGCGCCCTGTGCGGCCAGGATCTCCGGGAACCCGTCGGGCCGCGCCGGGTTCCACGCGGTGATGTGCTCCAGCGAACGCAGCACCGCGGCCCGGTACGCGGCCGCGTCCTGCTCCCGAACCGGCCGGATCCCGACCCGGTACCCGGGACGCGTGTACGCCGCCGTCACGAGGGGCCCCCGCCCGGCACGGGAAGTACGGGAAGTGCCATGTCCGTCTCCCGGACTACTTCAGGTAGTCCTCGAATCCCTTCGGGAGCTCGAAGTCCGTCGGGTCCGCGGCCCCGTCGCCCGGCATCTGGAAGGCGTTCGCGGCCCGCTCCTCGCGGCGCTGCGCCGCGGCCAGCTCCTCCTGCTTGCGCTTCATCGGGTTGCCCGACTGGCGCTTGCCCTTGGCCTGCTTGGGGGCCTTGCCCTTCTTCTTGCCGCCGCCGGCGCCCGGCATCCCGGGCATCCCCGGGAAGCCGCCGCCGCGCGCCATCGAGGTCATCATCTTGCGGGCCTCGAAGAACCGCTCGATGAGGTTGTTGACCTCGGTGACCGTGCAACCGGAGCCCTTGGCGATACGGGCGCGGCGGGACCCGTTGATGATCTTCGGGTCGTCGCGCTCACCGGGAGTCATCGACTTGATGATGGCCGCGACCCGGTCCAGGTCGCGGTCGTCGATGCTGTCGATCTGCTCCTTCATCTGCCCCATGCCGGGCAGCATGCCGAGCAGCTTGGAGATGGACCCCATCTTCTTGACCTGCTCCATCTGCTGGAGGAAGTCGTCGAGGGTGAAGTCCTTGCCGCCCTTCTGGATCTTCTCGGCGGCCTTGAGCGCGAGGTCGGCGTCGTACTTCTGCTCGGCCATCTCGATGAGGCTGAGCATGTCGCCCATGCCGAGGATGCGCGACGCCATGCGGTCCGGGTGGAACGCGTCGAAGTCGTCGAGCTTCTCGCCGTTGGAGGCGAACATGATCTGGCGGCCGGTGACCTGCGCCACGGACAGCGCGGCACCGCCGCGCGCGTCGCCGTCGAGCTTGGAGAGCACCACGCCGTCGAATCCGACGCCGTCGAGGAACGCCTGCGCGGTGGTCACCGCGTCCTGGCCGATCATCGCGTCGACCACGAACAGGATCTCGTCGGGGCTCACCGCGTCGCGGATGTCCGCGGCCTGCTGCATCATCTCGGCGTCGATGCCGAGGCGGCCGGCGGTGTCGACCACGACCACGTCGTACTGCTTCTCGCGGGCGTACTCGATCGAGTCGCGGGCGACCTTGACCGGGTCGCCGACGCCGTTGCCGGGCTCGGGCGCGTAGACCGCGACGCCCGCCCGCTCGGCGACCACGCTGAGCTGGTTGACCGCGTTGGGGCGCTGGAGGTCGCAGGCCACCAGCAGCGGCGAGTGCTTCTGCGTCTTGAGCCACTTGCCGAGCTTGCCGGCGAGGGTGGTCTTGCCCGCGCCCTGGAGGCCCGCGAGCATGATCACGGTCGGCGCGGTCTTGGCGAAGCGCAGCCGCCGCGTCTCGCCGCCGAGGACGCGGACCAGCTCCTCGTTGACGATCTTGATGATCTGCTGGGCGGGGTTGAGCGCCTGCGACACCTCCGTGCCGCGCGCCCGCTCCTTGACGTGCGCCACGAACTCGCGGACGACGGGCAGCGCCACGTCGGCTTCGAGCAGCGCGACCCGGATCTCGCGGGCGGTGGCGTCGATGTCGGCCTCGGAAAGGCGACCCTTGCCACGGAGGTTCTTGAAGGTCGCTGCGAGGCGGTCGGAAAGAGTGTCGAACACGTCGGCAGAGGTCCTTCGTCGCGGGAGTTGGGGTTGCGGTCCGCTCCAGCCTACCCGGGGAGCGCTCGCAAACGTCCCGAGCGGTCCGGCCGACTTGCGGCCCGGCTCCCGGTCCCGGGGGCGGGTCTTGGCCGCCCAAGGGTCGGCCCGGCCCGTGCCCAAGGGTCGGCCCGGCCCGTGCCCAGGGGCCGGCCCGGCGCACGCCCCGGGTCGGGTCTTGGCCGCCCAAGGGTCGGCCCAGCTCATGCCCAGGGGGCCGGCCCGTGCCCAGGGGGCGGCCCGGCGGCGCCCCTGCCTCAGGCGAGGGCCTTCTCCAGTGTCCTGGCCAACTGCCGGGCGGCGTCGGCGGCCAGCGGCTCCCCGTCGCCGTCCACGACGTAGAACGCGTCGACCGCGTCCGCGCCGTGCGTGCTCACGCGCGCCTGCCGCACGCTCACCCGGGCGTCGGCGAGCGCCTTGCCGATCCGGTGCAGCAGGCCCGGGCCGTCGTGGGCGCGCACCTCCAGGACGGTGGCCGTCTCGGACGCGCCGTGCACGACCTCCACGCGCGGGGGCGCGGGGACGGCCCCGCGCCGGGGGGCGTACGCCGCCTCCCGCCGCGCCAGCTTGCCCGCCACGTCGAGCCCGCCGTCCAGCGCGCGCCGCACGTCCTCGCGCACCGCGGCGGGGTCGGGGAGGCCGCCGAACTCGGTCTCGACGGTCCACACCGTGATGCCCGTGCCGTCCACGACGTCGGCGACCGCCGAGCGCACGGTGAGCCGGTGCAGGGCCAGCACCCCGGCGGCGAGTGCGAGCAGCCCGACCCGGTCGGGGGCCGCGACGGTGACCTCGGCGCCGTACGACAGCGGTTGCAGGGTGACCGCGAAGCCGCCCGCGCCGGCCCGCTCGAACTGCTCGGCCAGGCGTACCCGCGCGGTGTCGATGGGCTGCCCGACGGCGGCCGGACGGCCCGCCAGCACCGCCCGGGCCCGCGCGACCAGGTCGCGGCACAGCGCGTCGCGCCAGTCGCTCCACGCGGCCGGTCCGGTGGCCGCGGCGTCGGCCTCGGTGAGGGCGTGCAGCAGCTCCAGCGTCTCCACGCCGCCGATCGCCTCGGCGAACGCCGACACGGTGACGGGGTCGTCCAGGTCGCGGCGGGTGGCGGTGTCGACCAGCAGCAGGTGGTGCCGGACCAGGGTGGCGATGACGTCGACGTCGTCCTTGGGGAAGCCCATGCGGGCGGCCGCCTCGCGCGCGATGACCTCGCCGCTGACGCTGTGGTCGCCCGGCCAGCCCTTGCCGACGTCGTGCAGCAGCGCGGCCACCAGCAGCAGGTCGGGGCGTGCGACTCGGCGGGTGTGCGCGGCGGCCTGGATGGCCGTCTCGACCAGGTGGCGGTCGACGGTGAAGCGGTGCACGGCGTTGCGCTGCGGCCGGCAGCGCACCCGCTCCCAGTCCGGCAGCAGCCGGGTCACCAGGTGTTTGGACTCCATGGCCTCCCACACCGGGAGGGCGCTGCGGCCGGCGCCGAGCAGCGCGACGAAGGACTCGCGGACCGCGGGCGGCCACGGGTCGGGCAGCGGCGGGCTCTCCACCGACAGCCGCTCCACGGCGTGCCGGGACAGCGGCAGCCCGGCCTGCGCGGCGGCCGCGGCAGCCCGCAGCAGCAACCCGGAATCGCGCGCCGGGTTCGCGCCGTGCGCGAGGACCGCCTCGCCGCCGTGCTCCACGACGCCCTCGGCGAGCGGGCGGCGCTCGGGTCCGGGCGCGCGCCCGCGCAGGACCCGGCGCACGGGTCCGACGCGCGCCGCCAGCACGCGGTTGACCTCGCGCCAGGTGATGTCGAAGGCGTACGACATGGCGCGGGCCGACTCGGAGACGCGCCGCAGCAGGGTGTCGGCGTCCAGCAGGCCCAGGCCGCGGGCGACGGCGTCCTGCTCCTGGAGCAGCAGGCGGTCCCCGGCCCGGCCGGTGGCCAGGTGCAGCGCGTCGCGTACGTCGAGCAGCGTCGCGCGGGCGCCGTCCACCTCCTCGTGCGGGGCGTCCGCGACCCACGAGGCGGCCACGGCGCGCAGCGCGGCGGCGTCGCGCAGCCCGCCGCGTGCCTCCTTGAGGTCCGGTTCGAGGAGGAACGCCAGCTCGCCGAACTTCGCGGCGCGCTCGTCGCACGACTCCAGGAGCTCCGGAAGCCGCTTGGGGGCGTTGGTGCGCCAGGCCGTGAGGGCCGCGGTGCGGACCTGTCCGGTCAGGTCGGCGTCGCCCGCGACGTGCCGGGCGTCCAGGAGGCCGAGGTGGACGCGCAGGTCGTCCTCGGCCGCGCGGCGCGCCTCGTCGGGGGTGCGCACGGAGTGGTCGAGGGACAGGCCGGAATCCCACACGGGGTACCAGACGGAGTCGGCGAGGGCGGCGATGTCGCCGCGGCCGTCGTGCAGCAGCACCACGTCCAGGTCGCTGCCGGGCGACAGTTCGCGCCGGCCGTAGCCGCCGACCGCGACGAGTGCCACGCCCGGCCGGGCTCCTCCGGCCTCGTCCAGCAGTTCGGCGAGCCAGCGGTCGGCGAGGGCGGCCAGGGCGCGCCGTCTGGTCGGGCCTGTCTGGTCGTCGGCGCCGAGCAGCGCTTCGCGGTCGCGGGTGTAGCGGGCGGTCGACGGGCGGGGTTCCACGACGGGCGGCCCTCCTTGTCGGTGACGGCCGTGATCACCGTAAGTCATGATCGGCGATCGTCTCGGGTGCCGGGCCGAGGCGGGCGGGTGCCTCGGCCGACCGGTGCCCGGCCGTGGGCCTGCCGCGAGCGGCGGGCCCTTCCGGCCACGGCACGGTCGGGGGACGGCGCAAGCCCGCCCGCCGGGTGGGCGGTGCGGGCTCGCGTCGCGGTGCATGTCGCACGGGCGGTTCTGGGCGGGCGGTGCGCGCCCCGCGGATCCTCACGGTCCCGCGGGGAATTTGCGGACACGACTAGAGCGCCTCGGGGCCGCGTTCCCCGGTCCGGACCCGGACGACGCTGTCGACCGGGACCACCCAGGCCTTGCCGTCGCCGATCTTCCCGGTGCGGGCGGCCTTGACGATGACCTCCAGCAGTTCCTCGGCGTCCTCGTCCTCGGTGACGACCTCGATGCGGACCTTGGGGACCAGGTCGACCTGGTACTCGGCGCCGCGGTAGACCTCGGTGTGGCCGCGCTGCCGGCCGTAGCCGCTGGCCTCGGTCACGGTGAGGCCGTGCACCCCGTACGCCTGGAGCGCGTTCTTCACGTCGTCGAGCCGGTGCGGCTTGACGACCGCGGTGATGAGCTTCACGCGTCCACCTTCGTCTCGGTCGTCTCGGTCGCGCTCGGGGCGCCGGCGCCGACGGTCGCACTCGGGCGCCCGACCGAGCCGCCCAGGCTCGCGAAGTCGTAGCCGGTCTCGGCGTGCTCGACCTGGTCGATGCCGTTGACCTCGTCGTCCTCGCTGATCCGGAACCCGATGGTCTTCTGGATCAGGGTGCCGATGACGAACGTGGCGACGAAGGAGTACGCCATGACCGCGGCGACCGCGGTGACCTGCTTGACGAGCTGCTCGGTGCCGCCGCCGTAGAAGAGGCCCTCGGCGTCGCTCTGGATCTTGCCGGTGGCCAGCAGGCCGGGCGCGATCGAGCCGATGATGCCGCCCACGAGGTGGACGCCGACGACGTCGAGGGAGTCGTCGTACCCGAGCTTGTACTTGAGGCCGACCGCCCAGGCGCAGACCGCGCCGGCGACGATGCCGAGGGCGATCGAGCCCATCGGGCTGAGCGCGCCGCACGCGGGGGTGATGGCGACGAGGCCGGCGACCGCGCCGGAAGCGGCGCCCAGGGTGGTGAAGTGGCCGTCGCGGATCTTCTCCAGGGCGAGCCAGCCGAGGACCGCGGCGGCGGTGCAGATCTGGGTGTTGATGGCGGCACGTGCGGTGACGCCGTCGGCGCCGAGCCACGAGCCGGCGTTGAAGCCGAACCAGCCGAACCACAGGAGGCCGCAGCCGAGCATCACGAACGGCAGGTTGTGCGGGCGCATGGGGTCGCGCTTGAAGCCGACGCGCTTGCCGACCACGAAGACCAGGGCCAGCGCCGCGATGCCCGCGTTGATGTGCACCGCGGTGCCGCCCGCGAAGTCGATGACGCCCTTCTTGAACAGCCAGCCGTCGGCGGCCCACACCCAGTGCGCGACCGGGAAGTAGACGATGGTGACCCACAGGGCCACGAAGACCGCCCACGAGACGAACTTGACGCGGTCCGCGACCGCGCCGCTGATCAGGGCGGGCGTGATGATCGCGAACATGAGCTGGAAGATCGCGAACGCGGTGATGGGGATCGAGTAGCCGTCCCAGAGCTCGCTGAGCCCGATGTCGCGCATGCCGTACAGGTCGAGGTTGCCGACCAGCCCGCCGAAGGCGTCCGTGCTGAACGCCATCGAGAACCCGTAGAGCACCCACAGCACGGTCACGACGGCCAGGCAGATGAAGGACATCATCAGCATGTTGAGGACGCTCTTCACGCGGACCATGCCGCCGTAGAAGAACGCCAGCCCGGGCGTCATGAGCATGACCAGTGCGGCGCTCAGGAGTACGAAAGCGGTGTTACCCGTGTCCATACTCTGCCTCTCTTCTCCGTGCCCCGGCCGACCCCCGGGGCTCATGGGAAGGAGCTTCGAGCCGTGAGGTTTCACGGCGTGTCGCCGCGTGTTTCGCACGCGTGACGGTTCCCGCACGAGTGTTTCGGGAACGTGAACGCCTGCTCACGGCCGGATACGCAGCCCCGGTTCGGCCGCGGAGCCGGCCAGACGGCACCCACCGCGTCGCGACGCGGCGTGGTCGGCCCCTCACGCGTACGCGTGAGGGGCCGACCACGCCGCGTCGCGACGCGGCGTGGTCGGCCCCTCACGCGTACGCGTGAGGGGCCGACCACGCCGCGTCGCGACGCGGCGTGGTCGGCACCTCACGCGTACGCGTGCGTATGGAATGACATCCCGTCAGATCCGCCGACCGAAGCCGAATCGTTACTGGTCAGACGGGATGCGGAAACTGCCACCGTACGGTTGGCAAAGCCTGGACGGGCCGGTGAGACGGATCACTCGAATGCATTGACATTGATCGCACTCACTGCCGTAATTAATCACCGCGCTTAACTGACGGGTCGTCATGGCACGTGTCACCAACCGGAATCGCCCCGTCACCCCGCGCGCGGCCGGTGCGACGCACCCCGAGCGTCCCGCACCGGCACAGAGCTCCACACAGCCCCGAAAATCTTCCACACCGTCAGCCGACCAGACCTGCGAGAGGGGGTGACGCCGTCGTGTTGCGCCTGCTCGGTCGCAAGGTCCTTCATCTGATCCCGGTGTTGTTCCTGGTCACGCTCGCCACCACAGCGATGCCGGACATCATGAAGCTCGGCGATTCGTCCGCAACTCCGGTGGCGCCCTTGCTCACCGCCGACATGACACCCGCGGATGTCAAGGCGCTTGAGCACGAGTACGGATACGACCAGCCGCTGTTCGAACGCTACGGGCGGTGGCTCGGCGACGCCCTCCAGGGCGACCTGGGCACCGCCATGGTCAGCCAGCAGCCCGTGATGGAGAGCGTCAAGGACCGGTACCCGGTCACGCTCGAACTCGCGCTGGTGTCGCTGCTGCTGGCCCTTGCCGTCTCCGTACCGCTCGGCGTATGGGCCGCGGCGAAAGCGGGTCGACTACCGGACAAGATCCTGGGCGGCGTGTCGTCAGGCCTCCTGGCCGTGCCGCCGTTCATCAGTTCGATCCTGCTGGTCTACCTGTTCGCCGCTCCCGGAACCCTTGGACAGGTATTTCCGAACACCGGCTGGATCTACGCCTCCGATTCCCTGTCAGGGAATATCGAGCACCTGATGCTCCCGGCGATCGTCCTCGCACTCGCGGAGATTCCACAGTTCCAGCGATTGCTGCGCAGTGACATGCTGGGCACTCTGCAAGAGGACTACATCCTGACGGCCAAGTCGAAGGGCATGTCGTCACCGTACGTACTGTTCAGACACGCCCTCAGACCGTCGTCCTTCTCGCTGATCACCATCTCCGGCCTGACTCTCGGCCGCCTCATCGGCGGCACGGTGATCGTCGAGGTCTACTTCAGCATCCCGGGCCTCGGAAAGAACATCGTCGACGCGATCACGAGCAATGACGTCGTCGTCGTGCAGGGCACGGTCGTCATCATCGCCGTCGGCTACGTACTGCTGAACACCCTGGTCGACGTCGCCTACATGCTGATCGACCCGAGAGTGAGGGCGCGATGAGCCTCGTCGATACCGAGAACAGCCTCGGCCTGACCGAATCGGGCGTCGAGACGCCGGGTGAGGCCGCGGCCGAGCGCAAGGGCAAAAAGAAGAAGAAGACCGCCGGCCTGCTGTGGTGGTTCGCCATCACCTGGCTGTCGCTGATCGTCCTCCTGGTGATCATCGCGGACCTGCTGCCGGCCGAGTACGACCGGCCGATCGGCGACTCCAATCTGTCGCCGTTCCAGGCGTGGCCCGAGTTCCTGGGCACGGACTACCTGGGCCGCAGCACCCTGTCGCGCATCGCGGCGGGCGCCCGGACCTCGTTGATCGTGTCCACGGTGCCGATCGTCAGCGGCGTGGTCATCGGCGGTCTTCTCGGCCTGACGGCGGCGTACTTCCGCGGCATCGCGGAGACCGTGATCGACATCTTCGCGGACGCGCTGCTGGCCTTCCCGCCGCTGCTGCTCCTGCTCATGCTCTCGTCGGTGCTCACCCCGCCGAGCGTCTGGACCATCACCCTCGGCCTGTCGGTGCTGACCATCCCCGGCTTCTACCGGCTGACCAAGGCCAACGCGATCGCGCAGTCCAAACGCGAGTACGTCGTGGTGGCCAAGGCCATGGGGGCGAAACCCGGGCGGATCATGTTCAAGGAGCTCATGCCGAACACCGTCGCGACGATCATGTCGTACGCGGTGATCGTCATGGCGATCATGATCGTGGCGGAAGGCTCCCTGTCGTTCCTCGGCGTCGGCGTCCCCGACCCCGAGCCGAGCTGGGGCGGCATGGTCTACAAGGCGAAGGACTCCCTGGAGGACTACCCCGCACAGGTGTTCGTCCCCTGTGGCGTGCTCTTCCTGACCGTCTTCTCGCTCAATGTCATCGGCGACCGCCTGCGGGCGAAGTTCGATGTGCGCGACTCCAACCTGTAGTCGGCGCCTCTAGTCAGCCACAGACCCAAGTCTCGACAACGGGACTGTATTCATGGAGCGATTCATGGAACGGAACAAGGACGCACCCGCGTCGGATGTCCCGCTGCTGGAGGTGCAGGACCTCAAGGTTCACCTCAACACCCCGCGCGGCGTTCTCAAGGCGGTCGACGGCGCGTCGTTCCGCATCGGGAAGGGTGAAACCCTGGGCCTGGTCGGCGAGTCCGGCTCCGGCAAGTCGATGCTCGTGCGTGCCCTGATGGGCATCAGCCCGGCGATCGCCAAGATCAGCGGCAGCGTCAAGCTGGACGGCACCGAGCTGGTGGGCATTCCGCGCAAGCAGGCGCGGAAGACCTGGGGCAACGACATCGCCATGGTGTTCCAGGACCCCATGACCTCGCTCAACCCGGTGGTGCTGATCGAACGTCAGCTCACCGAGTCGATGCGGGAGCACATGGACATCTCCCGTGCGGACGCCAAGACCCGCGCGGTGGACCTGCTCAAGCTCGTCGGCATCCCCGAGCCGGAGAAGCGTGCGAAGCAGTACCCGCACCAGCTCTCCGGCGGCATGCGCCAGCGCGTGACCATCGCGATGGCCCTCGCCTGCGACCCCGAGCTGCTGATCGCGGACGAGGCCACCACGGCGCTCGACGTGACCGTGCAGCGGCAGATCCTGGACCTGTTGCAGGAGATCCAGGCGGACCGCGGCATGGGCATGATCCTGGTGAGCCACGACCTCGGCGTGGTGGCCGGGCGCACCGACGAGATCGCGGTCATGTACGCGGGCCGCATGGTGGAGCACTCCCCCACCGAGGAGCTGTTCCAGCACCGCAAGCACCAGTACACCGAGGCCCTGTTGGCCGCGGTGCCGCGCCTGGACGTCCCGAAGGCCCAGCGGCCCAAGCCCATCCCGGGCACGCCGCCGGACCTGGTGACGTTCAAGGGCGGTTGCGCCTTCGCGGCACGCTGTGCGGCGTCCGACGACAAGTGCGCGACCGAGCAGCCGCCGATGGTCTCCAACGGCAACGCGCTGCACCTGTTCGCGTGCCACCACCCTGTCGGGGGCGGGGCGGCCGAGGACGGGGCGTCCGACGACGCCGCGGCGAAGGCCGACACGAGTCTGAGCAAGGAGGTCTCGGCATGACCGCCGACACCCTGGACGGGGTGGCCCCCGCGCCGTCCCCCAAGGAAGACGAAGTCCTGCTCACCGTGAGCGACCTCGTCCAGCGCTTCCGGGTGCCGGGCGGCGTGATGAACGCGGTGGCGGGGGTCGGCTTCGAGCTCAAGCGCGGGCGGACGCTCGGCCTGGTCGGCGAGTCCGGCTGCGGCAAGTCGACGCTCGCCCGGGCGATCCTCCAGCTCACCAAGCCCACCTCGGGCTCCGTGCTGTTCGACGGGCAGGAGCTGACCAAGCTCAACAAGGAAGCGCTGCGCGTCATGCGCCGCCGCATCCAGATGGTGTTCCAGGACCCGATCTCGGCGCTCAACCCGCGCCGGAAGATCAAGGACATCGTCGGCGAGGGCCTGGTCATCGCCGGGGTGCCCAAGGAGGAGATCGAGCCCCGCGTCGCGGCGATGCTGCGCAAGGTGGGCCTCGACCCGGACCTGGTCTCCGAGCGCCGTCCGCACCAGTTCTCGGGCGGCCAGTGCCAGCGCATCGCCATTGCGCGGGCCATGGTGGTCAACCCCGACCTGCTGATCTGCGACGAGCCGGTGGCCTCGCTCGACGTGTCGGTCCAGGCTCAGGTGCTGGACCTGCTGGACGAGATGAAGGCGTCGACCGGAGTGTCGATGATCTTCGTGGCGCACGACCTCGCGGTGGTCCGCAACATCAGCGACGAGGTCGCGGTGATGTACCTGGGCACCATCTGCGAGACCGGGGACACGGACGCGATCTACGACTCGCCCGCGCACCCGTACACGCGGGCGCTGCTGGACGCCGTCCCGGCGCCGAACCCGGGTGCGCAGCACTCGGGCCCGGCGCTCAAGGGCGAGATCCCGTCGCCGATGAACCCGCCGAGCGGCTGCCGGTTCCGCACCCGCTGCCCGCTCGCGTCGCCGCGTTGCAGCTCCGAGGTCCCGCAGTTGCGCGAGGTGGCGCCGGGTCACCGGGTCGCCTGCCACTACCCGCTGGTCGGGGAGGCGGCACCGGAGCTGGTCGAGGTCTCCGCCTCGGCCGAGGCCGCGCCCGCGGACGAGGCGCCGGAGCCGGTCGAGGCCGCTGCCGAGACTGCTGTGGAGGCGAAGCCCGAGGCCGCCGAGGGCGATGCCCCGAAGGCGGCGGAGGAGTCGGCCGCGGCGGACGGGAAGGCCGAGTCGGAGAAGGACACCGAGGCGGACACCGAGGCGGACGCGAAGGCTGACGCGAAGAAGGACGCCAAGGCGGACGGCGAGGCCGACGAAAAGGCCGACGAGAAGGCTGCCGAGGACGACACCTCAAAGTCGGCGGAGGACGCGTCCGACGCGCCCAAGAACGCCTCCTGACACCCCGCACAACGCACCACCACTGCTGTACCGCGACACCACCAGCGCGCCGGGGGGCCGCCTGGACCTCCGGGTCCGG
>NZ_JBPKBH010000005.1:283620-287659 GCF_051388915.1 Yinghuangia sp. YIM S09857
GGGTCCGGCGGCCCGGCGGACCGCTTTCCGGGGCGGGGGGACGAATCGCCTCCAACGGTACGGAAGCCCATGCGCAGGCTGTAACCGCGCTCCACGGGCTGCGTCACGAGTCCTCGCGGGGGCGACGGATTTCGAGGCCAACACCCTTGCTCCGCATGGAAGTTCCGCACCACCGCACCACACCGCACCACGCTGCAGCACCACGGCAAGCCGGTACGGGCGCACGACCACTTGGCGCCACCGCCGTACCTCAGCACGTCCACAGCAACTCGGCACCACAGCACATCGCAACGCCGCACGTCCCGCACCACCAGCACCTCAGCACCTCAGCACCGGCACCACCGATCGGGCCCGCCTCGACCGGGCAACGCGTTAGGAACCTGTCAGCAGTGGTACACGCACGGCCCTCGCACCTCCCTCCCCGCCGCTCCCCCGGCGGGATCCGCAAGTCGCTCGTCCTGCTCGCCGCCGCGGGCCTCGTCCTGATCGCCGGCTGCGGCTCGGACTCCAAGGGAACACCCCTGGCGGCCGGCACCCCCCGGCAGGGCGGCTCCATGACCATCCTGCTCCCCGGCGAGGCCCGCGGCCTCGACCCCTTCTCCGCGAGCTACATCAACGTGACCGACGGCAACCGGATGGCGGCGCTGTACGACATGCTCGTGTGGACGAACCCCGCCACCGGGTCGGTGCACCCGCAGGTGGCGGACCGTCTCGCGCCCAGGGACGCCACGGCCAAGACCTGGGTTCTGACGCTGCGTTCCGGGATCAGGTTCAGCGACGGCGAGCCGTACGACGCCGCCGCGGTCAAGGCGAACTGGGACCGGCACGCCGACCCCGCCACCCAGTCCGTACAGCGCGCCGCCGCGGCCGGACTGGTGACGCGCGTCCTGGACCCGCTGAACCTGGAGGTCACGCTCCCGGAGCCGAACGCCAACTTCGACCGCATGGTGGCCCGGCATCTGTCGTTCATAGCCTCGCCCAAGGCCATCGCCGGCGGCAGGCTCGCGGAAAACCCGGTCGGCGCGGGCCCGTTCATCCTCCGGCCCGGCAACTGGGTGAAGAACCAGACGCTGACGCTCGACCGCAACCCCGGCTACTGGAAGACCGGGGCTCCGTACCTCGACCGCGTGGTGTTCAAGGTCGACCCCGATCCGATGCACGGCATCGCCGCCATCGAGGACGATGCGGCCGATGCGACCGTGACCGTCGACCCGCTCGCCGCGGACGCCGCGAAGCGCGCGGGTCTGGGCAGCGCCTCCCTGTCGCTGTCCGGCGGGCAGATGCTGTCGTTCAACACCGCGAAGGGGCCCTTCGCCGATGCGGACGCGCGCCGCGCGGTGGCGTACGCCCTGAGCGGCAAGACCATCAACGACCAGATCTTCCAGGGCACCGGGACGGTCGCCCGCGGGATATTCGGCGCCAACTCCTCGCTGGCCAGCATCCAGTTGGTGGCACCGGGCGACAATCCCGCCGAGGCCGCGAAGCTGTTCGACAAGGTCACCGCGGGCGGCACCCGGCGGCTGACGGCGACGCTGATCATTCCCAACACGCCGGCCACCGTGCGGATCGCGGAGTACGTGCGCAGCACCCTTGCCAAGTACCCCGGCGTGGAGATCACCGTCGAGCCCCTGGACCTCCCGGCGTTCATCCACCGGTCCAACGTCGAGCAGCGCTTCGACGTCAAGGTCGACCAGGTCTGGCTCGACGACCCCGAGCCCGGGCTGTTCGGCCTGTTGTCCGGCGGAAACGCGGGCAACTGCTGCTTCTACGACGACCCCGGGGTGAACCAGGCGCTGTCGGACGCCCGGCGGACCGCGGACGACGGGGCCCGGCGCGACGCGTACACCAAGGTCCAGGTCGCGCTGAACCGCGACATGCCGATGTGGGTGTATCAGGAGGCCGTCGCGGTGGGCGTGTTCTCGTCCGACGTCACCGGCGTCCAGATGTTCAACGACGGTGTCTTCATGTTCGACCGTATCGGCATGAAGCGGTGACTCCCGGGCCTCGCGGCCGCCCGCGGATGGACCCCACCGGCCCAAGGCAGTAGAAAGGGGCAGCCCGATGGACCTCGGGGAGGTCGGACGCGCCGCGTGCCGCGCGGCCCGCCCTGCCTCCCCGCGCCCGCGGGCGACGGCGCCGTCACGACCGGTGCCGTCCGCACGACCCGGGTCCTCCCACACGAGTACCCGGGAGCACGGAGCACGAACCCAGCACAGCGAACCACGCACCACCCGGAACCGTTCCGGCCGACCATCCCCCGACGGCAGCCCGAACGCGACCGGCCCCGCGCACCACCGCCGCCCTACCAAACGGACGGCCCGTCAGGTGAAGGTTGGCCCGTAGTGACTCGTACTTCCCGCGCAAGTCGAATACCCCCGTCGCCCCGGCGGAATACCTCGTTCCGCCGGGGTCGCATCGTCGCCGCCGCACTGGCCCTGGGTCTCCTGGTGGCCGGCTGCGGCGGCTCCGACGACGCACCGCCCACTCCTGCGGGCACGCCGCAGAAGGGCGGCTCGCTCACCATGACGCTGCCGGGCGACGCCGCCAGCTTCGACCCCACGCAGACCTCGTTCGTCAACGTCGCCGACGGCAGCCGCATGGCCGCCGTCTACGACTCCCTGGTCTGGACCGACCCGGCGACCGGCACGGTCCGGCCGAAGATCGCCGAGAGCCTGCAATTCGAACGCGACGCCTCGGTCTGGACGCTCCGCATCCGGCCGGGGGTGAAGTTCACCGACGGCCAGCCCTACGACGCCGCCGCGGTGAAGGCGAACTGGGCCCGGCACATGGACATATCCATCGGGTCGTTCCAGACCATGGCCGCCATCAACATCAAGCAGTTGGACGTCGCGCCGGAGGATCCACTGGTCCTGCGCATCACGCTGGTCACGCCGAACGCGAATTTCGACCGCATCGTGGCGCGCAATCTGTCCTTCAACGCGTCCCCGGCCTCGTTCAAGCCGGAAGCTAAGGGCTCACTCCGCGACAAGCCGGTGGGTGCCGGGCCGTTCCTCCTCAGGGAGTGGATCCCCGGCGAGAAGCAGGTCTACGTCCGCAACCCGGACTACTGGCAGAAGGACAAGGGGCTCCCCTACCTGGACGAGCTCGTCATCCGCGTCGACATGGACGTCCGGCGGGGCCTCGACAGCCTCGGCAAGGAATCCGACATGATCGTCACCGTCGACCCGGAGAACATCGTCCTGGGCCGCGACCGCGGACTTGGTGTCGAGGAACTCCGCCTGAACGGCGGCGCGATGGTGCTCTTCAACAACAAGAAGGGCCCGTTCGCCGACCCCAAGGCGCGCAAGGCCATGGCGCTCGCCCTGAGCGGCAAGGAGATCAACGAGCAGTTCTACAGCGGCGCGGGTACGCCGGCGAAGGGCATCTTCAGCTCGACGTCGCCGCTCGCCAGCATCCAGTTGGCGGCCCCGGAGAACAACCCGGCGGAGGCCCAGCGCCTCTTCGACGAAGTGACCGCGAACGGCACCAAGCCCCTGTCGTTCACGTACATCGCACCGTCCGCTCCCACCACCGTGGAAGTGGCGCGGTTCATGCAGCAGAAGCTGAGCAATTACCGCGGCGTCACGATGAAGGTCCAGCAGGTGGACATCCCCACGTACATCAGGACGGTACGCAAGGACGCCGACACCTGGAACGCCGCCGTCGGCCAGCAGTGGATCGAGGACCCGGAGCCCGGGATCTACGACATGCTGCACTCGAAGAGCCCGGGCAACTCGTCCGGCTACCAGAACCCGGCCGTGGACCTGGCGCTGGAGGAAGCCCGCCGTTCGACCGACACCGAGACGCGACGGGCCGCCTACACGAAGGTCCAGGTCGAGGTCAACCGGGACCTGCCGTTCTGGGTGTACCAGGAGGCGATCACCGCCGCCGTCTACACCTCCAAGGTCACCGGGCTGAACCTCTTCAACGACGGCCTCATCCAGTGGGACCAGATCGGCATCCGGAAGTAGCGGACCGCAGCTCAGCCGCACCACCGCACCGCGAGCACTGCCTGCACGACGAGCACGACCGGACCCCG
>NZ_JBPKBH010000005.1:287811-289559 GCF_051388915.1 Yinghuangia sp. YIM S09857
GGGCCGGTGAACGCACCTCAGCAGCAAGCCCACGACACAGGTGGAGGTCAGGCGTCCGTGATTCAGCACGTCCGTAGACGGAGGGCCCGCAGACAGGTTCTGCGGAGGGCACGGATAGGCTGCGCCGCGGCCGCACTCGTGCTGCTCGCCGCGTGCGCGCAGTCGTCGTCCGGGGGGACCCCGGACCCCCATGGGACGCCCCGGGAGGGCGGGACGATGGACATCTTCCTGCCCGGGGACGCACGGGGGCTGGACCCCTACAGCGCGAGCGCGAGCAACGTCGCGGACGGCAGTCGCCTGTCGGCCCTGTACGACGTACTGGTCTGGAGCGACCCGGCCACCGGGACGGTACGGCCGCAGATGGCCGAGTCGCTGGTCTCCGATCAGGACACCTCGAAGTGGACCCTGACGCTGCGGCCGGGGATCACCTTCTCGGACGGTGAGGAACTGAACGCCGAGGCCGTCAGGCTGGCGTGGGCGGCCCACCTGAACCCCGAACTGCGCTCGCTGGGCGCGACCGCCCTGGTGGGTGTCAAGCTCACCGTGATCGACCGGCTGCAACTGCGCATCGAACTACCGAGCCCGAACGCGAACTTCGACCGCATGGTCTCGCGCGTGCTCAACTTCATACCCTCGCCGAGGACGCTGCCGACCAAGGCGACGATCGACGCGTCGTCGCGCGCACCGGTCGGGGCCGGCCCGTTCAAGCTGCGCGAGTGGGTCCCCAAGTCCCACATGACGTTCGACCGCAACCCGAACTACTGGCAGAAGGGCCGCCCGTACCTCGACAGCGTGACCTTCCGCGTCAACCCGGACGCCCCCGGCGCGGCCCGCATGATCGACGAGGGCAAGGCCGACCTGACGATCAGCACCGACGCGGTGCTCATCGGGGACGCCCGCGACCGCGGCCTCGCGGTCGGCGAGATCCAGCTCAACGGCGGCATGATGATCGCCTTCAACGTGGGCCGCACGACGCCGGGCGAGAAGAACGCGCCGCGCCCGTTCGCCGAGTACAATCTGCGGCGCGCGGTCGTGCTGTCCCTCAGCGGCTCCGAGATCAACACGCTCTTCTACGAGGGGCTCGGCACCCCGGCCAAGGGCATCTTCGACTCGTCGTCGCCGCTGGCCAGCATCCAGCTCGCCGCGCCGGAGAACCAACCCGCCGAGGCCACCCGGCTGTTCATGCAGGTGACGGAGAACGGCAGCAAGCCGCTGGAGCTCACGTACGCCGTCCCGGACAGCCCGAAGGCGCGGACGATCGCGGAGTTCTTCCGCACCCGCATCTCCGAACTCTCCAAGGGCTCCGTCAAGTTGAACCTCGTCTTCGAGGACATCCCCACCTTCATCAAGCGCACGTCCCTCGAAGGCCGGTTCGACGCCACGGTGTTCCAGATGTGGGCCGACGACCCCGAGCCCGCGATGTACCAGTTCCTGCACTCGCAGGGCGGCCTCTCGAACGTCACCGGCTACAAGAAGCCGGCCGTCGACGAGGCACTGCGTCAGGCGCGCCTGACGAGTGACATCGACCGGCGCAGCGACGCGTACACGCGCGTGCAGGTCGAACTCAACAAGGACCTGCCGTTCTACGTCTACCAGGAGGCCGTCGCCGCCTACGTGTGCGACCCCAAGATCACCGGGCTCCAGCTCTTCAACGACGGGCTGCTGCTCTTCGACCGGATCGGCGTACGGAAGTGACCGTGACGTAGCCCCGGTTCGCGCGCCCGAGGGCGCGCCCCCAGTACGGACGG
>NZ_JBPKBH010000005.1:289802-295523 GCF_051388915.1 Yinghuangia sp. YIM S09857
GGCCGTCGCCGGGGCCCTGGCCCTGGTGCTCGGCGGTTGCGGCGGAGGTGACGGCGGCTCGGGCTCGGGCTCGTCGGCCAACCCGTCCTCGACCGCGGGAGTCAAGAAGGGCGGCTCGCTGACACTGCTCTCGGTGTCGGACGCCCAGCGCTTCAACCCGTTCCAGACCACCTACGCGGCGGTCACCGACCTCAACCGCATGCTGGCGCTGTACGACACGCTGTTCTACACGGACAACGCCAGCAACAAGATCGTCCCGAACATCGGCGAGAGCCTGGCCACCGCGGACGGCGGCGCCACCTGGACGATGAAGCTCAAGCCGAACGTCAAGTTCAGCGACGGCTCGGCACTCGACGCCGAGGCCGTCAAGAAGAACTGGGACATGCACGCCAACCCGGAGACGCGCAGCTACCACGTGTCCGCGGCGGCGAGCCTGAAGAGCGAGGTCGTGGACCCGCTCACCCTCAAGATCACCCCGGTCGCGCCGAACGCCAACCTCGACCGGCTGATCGCGCTCGAACTGACCTACATCGCCGCCCCGTCGTCGCTGGCCGACACGACGGGCGAGAAGCCGGTCGGCGCCGGGCCGTTCGTCCTCAAGGAGTGGACGCGCGGCAACCAGATGGTGTTCGAGAAGAACCCGAACTACTGGCAGGGCCCCGACAAGCCTGCCCTGGACCGGCTCGTGATCAAGGTCGTGCCGGACGTCGCGCAGCAGCTCAGCACCGTCAAGTCCAACGGCGCCGACGTGTTCTTCACGATCGACCCGGAGAAGACCGCCAACGCCAAGAAGGAGGGCCTGGGCATCACGCCCTTCACCCTCGACGGCGGCCAGATGGTCGCGTTCAACAGCAAGGTCGCGCCGTTCGACGACCCGCGGGCGCGGCGGGCCGTCGCGCTGGCCCTCGACTCGGCCGACCTGAACGAGCGGGTCTTCTCGGGGACCGCGGTGCCGGCGAAGAGCATCTTCAACTCGCGGGGCCGGTTCTTCGACGCGGCCTCGGTGCAGCCGGCCACCAACCGGGCCGAGGCGCAGAAGCTGTTCAACGAGCTGGCGGCCGAGGGCAAGAAGGTGGACTTCACCTACATGGTGCCGGAGAACCCGGCGTCCAACCGGACCGCCGAGTACACCATGACGGCCCTCAACGGTTATGAGAACGTCAGCGTCAAGCTGGAGAAGGTCGACGTCAAGCAGTACACCAACAAGCTCCAGATCGGCCGCAACTACCAGGCGGCGCTGTACCAGGTCTGGGCGAGCGACGTCGAGCCGATCCTGTTCAAGTTCCTGTACTCGAAGAGCCCCGAGAACTTCCTGCACTACGCCAACCCCGAGGTCGACAAGGCGCTGGAGACGGGCCGCGCGACCGCCGACGAGGCGCAGCGCAGGGCGGCGTACGCGGCGCTCCAGAAGGCCATCGTCACGGACTTCCCGGTGGTCGCCTACCAGGAGGCGGTCACCGTGATCGTGTCCGGTCCCAAGGTCTCCGGCATCGTCGGCGTGCAGGACGGCGGCATGCTCATGGACCGGGTCGGGGTGAGCGGCTGAACCGGGCGCCCGGACCGGTCGCGTGCCCCGTCCGGGGCGCGCGCGGCCGCGGCCCCGCTGTCATCGTTCGCTGACACGGGCGCCGACCGGTCCGGGCGCTACAGCGCGTGCCGTTGATCAATGGCACATCCGAATCTGACGATGTAACAGATTCGCGTCGACAAGGTGTCTTCCCCGCGGCATCCGCCTACGGTGGCCGGACACCACCACGCACCGGCGCGGGATCACCGTCCTGCGCCGGTGCACGCACCACCGCACGTACCACGCACGAAACGCTCTGCACACCTCGCACGACCCTTGCACAGGCTCCACCCTCCCGGCCCGCCCCGGCGTCCGGGAACCGCACGGCAGCACGATCAGGCCGGCCCGGTCCGGCCGCCACGTACTCGCCAGGAGGAGGCAAGACGGTGTCAGCACGACGTACGGTACGACCCGGGCTCGGCCGGTTCGCGACGCTGGGCCGCGGGGGCCCGGCGCGCCGCGGCGCGGCGATCGCCGGCGTGATCGCCCTCGGACTTGTGGCCGGCGCCTGCGGGGGCGACGACGACGACAAGTCCCCCGGGGGCGGCAATCCGCCGGCCACCGCGGACGCGAAGGTCGGCGGCAAGATCACCATGCTGGCGGTCCAGGACTCGGCCGCCCTCGACGTCTTCCGCACGTCGAACGTCGCGGTCGCCGACGAGCCGCGGCTCGCCGCCCTGTACGACCCGCTGGTCTACATCAACCCCAAGGACCAGAAGGTCGCCGCGCACCTGGCGGAGTCCCTGACCACTGCCGACAACGGCACGACGTGGACGCTGAAGCTGCGCCAGGGCGTGACGTTCAGCGACGGGACGCCGTTCGACGCCGAGGCGATCAAGGTGAACTACGACAAGCAGGCCGACATGGCGACGCGCTCCGTGCACATCGGCGCGGCGTCCACCTTCAAGACCGAGGTCGTCGACCCGCTCACCGTCAAGCTGACCCCGGTCGGCGCGCCGAACCCGAACCTCGACCGCCTGATCGCGGTGGAACTGCCGTACATCGAGGCGCCGTCCGTGATCACCAAGGGCCCGGAGGTGTACGGCGGGCAGCCGATCGGCGCCGGCCCGTTCGTCCTCAAGAGCTGGACGCGCGGCTCCGAGCAGGTCTTCGAGCGCAACCCGAACTACTGGCAGAAGGACAAGGGCCTGCCGAAGCTGGACGGGTTCACGGTCAAGAACGTCCCGGACATCAAGCAGCAGTACGCAAGCGTGAAGTCCGGCTCGGCGGACATCTTCGTCAGCTCCGACCAGAAGCTGCTGGCCGACGCGGCCAACGAGCTGAACTCCTCGGAGTTCAAGACCGACGGCGGCCAGATGGTGCAGTTCAACCTGCGCAAGGGGCCGTTCACCGACCCGCGCGCCCGCCAGGCCGTCACGCTCGCGCTGAACCCGGCGGACATCCCCAAGACGCTGGACAACGGGTACGTCCCGGCGAAGGGCTTCTTCAACCAGTCCGGGCCGTTCGTCGACCCGGCGGTGTCCCAGGCCGCGCAGGACAAGGCCCAGGCGCAGAAGCTGTTCAACGAGCTCGCCGCGGAGGGCAAGAAGCTCAGCTTCCGCTACCTGGTGCCGCAGAACCCGTCGTCGGTGCGCGTCGCGGAGTGGATGCAGGGCCAGTTGCTCCAGTTCCAGAACGTCGAGATGTCGATCGACTCGGTGGAGATCGGCGCGTACATCCAGAAGTACGCGATCACCCGTGACTTCGACGCGATGCTCTTCCAGCAGTGGGTGGTCGACCCCGAACCGACCAGCTTCAGCGCGTGGTACTCGAAGAGCCCGTTCAACGTCATCGGCTGGAACAGCCCGGCCGCCGACGAGGCGCTCGCCAAGGGCCGGGGCAGCAGCGACCCGGCGGTGCGCAAGCAGGCGTACTCGGACCTCCAGAAGGCGATCGTCGCCGAGCTGCCGTTCTGGGTGTACGCCGAGTCGTCCAACGGCGCCATCTTCAACGACAAGGTCACCGGGATCGAGCACTACAACTCCGGGGTCTTCTTCATGGACCGGATCGGCCTGAAGGCGTAGTCCCGAAGCCGCCGACGAGGCCCACGGAGCCCTGCCCGCAGGGTTTCTGACGACCCGTCGGCGGCCATGACCTCAAGTGATCATCCGGCGCCCCTCCGAAACGGAGGGGCGCCGCAACATGTCCGGGGGGCGTCCAAAAAACTTGACTGTGTAACAGATCGGCGTCGGAGGCGTGCACTTTGGCCCAACTACTTCTACGGTGGCCCCCAGCGCGACAAGATCCGTGATCTTACGCACACCGGTGGGGGTGGCCTTGTCGCCAACTCCCCGAAGCACGGCCCTGGCTCCACAAGCACGACAGCACCATCCGACCGGACCCTGTCCGGTCGTCATGTTCTCGGCGGAGGTGGCAAGACGGTGTCAGCACGACGCACGGCAGCACGACGCACCAACAGCACGGTGGTACCCGCAATATCCGGCGGCTCGGGCCTGAGCCGCGTACGCAAGCACGGAGCCGTCGTGGCGGGCCTCGCGGCCCTCGCCCTGACCGCCACCGCCTGTGGCAGTGATGACAAGGACGCCGGTTCCGGCGGCGCGTCCAGCAGCCCCGGCGGCGAGGCCAAGGCCGGCGGCAAGATGACCATGCTGGCGGTCCAGGACTCGAAGACCCTGGACGTCTTCCGCACCTCGTACGTCGCGGTCGCCGACGAGCCCCGGCTCGCGGCCCTGTACGACCCGTTGTTCTACATCGACACCAAGACCGGCAAGGTCGAGCCGCACATGGGCGAGTCCCTGGCCACCACCGACGGCGGAGCGACCTGGACGCTCAAGCTCCGCCCGGGTGTCAAGTTCAGCGACGGCACCCCGCTGGACGCCGAGGCCGTGAAGCTCAACTACGAGACGCACGCCAAGCCCGAGACGCAGTCGCAGCACCGCGCCGCCGCCGCGATGATCAAGACCGAGGTGGTCGACCCGACCACCGTCAAGATCACCAACCTCACCGGGCCGAACCCGAACTTCGACCGCACGGTGGCCACCGAGCTGACGTACATCGAGGCTCCGTCCGCCATCAACAAGGGCATCGACGCGGCCGGCGCGCAGCCGGTCGGCGCGGGTCCCTTCATGCTGAAGAACTGGGTCCGCGGCAGCGAGCAGCAGTTCGTGAAGAACCCGAACTACTGGCAGAAGGACAAGGGCCTGCCGAAGCTCGACGAGCTGTCGATCAAGAACGTCCCGGACATCAAGCAGCAGTACAACACCATCAAGGCCGGCGGCGCCGACATCTTCCACAGCTCCGACGGCGCGCGCCTGGCCGAGGCCGAGAAGGAGCTCCAGGTCCAGAAGATGGCCGACCTGGGCGGCCAGCTCATCCAGTTCAACATGACGAAGGCGCCGTTCGACGACCCGCGCGCCCGCCGGGCCCTCGCGCTCGCCTTCGACCCGAACGACATCCCGAAGACGCTCGACAACGGGTACGTCCCGGCCAAGAGCTACTTCAACCCGTCGTCGCCGTTCTTCGACCCGACACAGGTCCAGGAGCCGCAGAACAAGGAGGAGGCGCAGCGCCTCCTCAACGAGCTGGCGGCCGAGGGCAAGAAGCTCGACTTCACGTTCCTCATCCCGAAGAACCCGTCGTCGCAGGCCGTCGCGGAGTACATGCAGAGCCGCCTGCGGCAGATGCAGAACGTCAACATGGAGATCGAGTCGCTGGAGATCGGCGCGTACATCCAGAAGTACGCGATCACCCGTGACTTCACCGCCATGCTGTTCCAGCAGTGGATCGTCGACCCCGAGCCGCAGCTCTTCAACTCGTTCCACTCCGCCAGCCCGCTGAACTTCATCGGCTGGAAGAACCCGGAGGCGGACGCGGCGCTCCAGAAGGGCCGCGCGAGCACCAACGTGGACGAGCGCAAGGCCGCGTACAACGAGCTCCAGAAGCAGATCCTCAAGGACCTGCCGGTGTGGGTGTACGCCGACTCGCTGATCGGCCCGATCTACGCGAAGAAGGTCACCGGTGTCCAGCAGTACAACACCGGCGTCGTCTTCATGGACCGCATCGGCTTCAAGAGCTGACGCGTCCCGCACGGCCCCGGGGGGGGGGGGGGGGGGGGGGGGGGGGGGGGGGGGGGGGGGGGGGGGGGGGGGGGGGGGGGGGGGGGGGGGGGGGGGGGGGGGGGGGGGGGGGGGGGG
>NZ_JBPKBH010000005.1:295573-326720 GCF_051388915.1 Yinghuangia sp. YIM S09857
GGGGCGCAGCCCCTTTTCGGACCCGTACGCCGCGGCCTCACACCAGGGGGAAGGCCGCCTCGGGCAGTTCGCGCTGGAGGCGGTCGGCGAGGCTGCGCGCACACGGCTGGTCGCCGAAGAGGTCGACGGCGCTCCGGACGGTGCGCCGCAGGCGGGTGGTGAGACGCTCGGACCGCACCCGGGCGGTCAGCGACAGTGCGGTGCCCGCGACGCCGCAGGCCCGCTCGGGCTCGCGCACGAGGACGTACACGGCGGCCAGGCCGACGTTTGCGAGTGCGTGGGACCGCTGGTACTCCGGGGCGTCCGCGAAGCGGCGTACGGCCTCCTCCAGCGGCTCCCTGGCCTTCTCGGCGGGCGCGGCACCCCGGTAGGCGAGGTCGCGGAACGGGGGACCGGTCTCACAGGACAGCTCGGCGCGGCCGAAGTAGCGGATCCAGTCGGGTTCGCCGCCGTCCGGTGCCACGTCCCCGGGCCTGCCGGGTGTGCCGAGGGTGCCTGGTATGCCGGGTGCGGCGGGCACGCCGGGTGTGCCAGGCGCGTCAGCCGCGTCGGCGTGCAACTGCTCGGCGACGGAGAGCGCGCGGCGGCACTTGTCGGCCTGGCCGAGCGCGGCGTGCGCCCTGCCCTCGACGGCGTACAGCATCGCCTGGGTGCGCGGGCCCGCGGTGTCACGCGAGCCGTATTGCGCGAGATGGATCAGCTCCAAGGCGTCCGACGGCCGGTCCAAATGGATCATCTGACGGCTCATCACCCCCAGCACATTGGCGCCCAGCGGCCGGTCGCCGGCCTCCTTGGCGGCGTGCAGGGCGAGCACGAAGTACTTCTGCGCGCCGGGCTGCATGCCGACGTCGTACGACATCCACCCGGCCAGCAGCGCGAGTTCGGCGGTGAGGCGGAACAGGCGCTCGCGCACCGGCGCCGGATAGGCGTCCTGGAGAAGGTCGGTGACCTCCTGGAGTTGGCCGACGACCGCCTTGCGCCGCAGGCCGCCGCCGCACTGCATGTCCCAGCTCCGGAACAGGCGTACGGTCGCCTCCAGTTGCTCCATCTCCCCGGTGCCGAGGCGACCCGGCGCCGGGGGTGTCCTCGGGGGCGAGGGCGGCACCGGCGCGGGGGCGAGCCAGCGCTGCATGGGCTCGACCAGGGCAGGGCCCGCGGACAGCGCGAGCGAGGCGCCGAGGAAGCCGCGGCGGCCCAGCATGAGATCGCTGCGCGAGAACTCGCCCAGCAGCTCGACGACCGACTCGGGGGCCCACGGCAGGTCCACGCCCGATCCGGTGAACAGCGCGCCCGGTTCCTTGAATCCGAGGTCCTCGACCGCGACGACGCAGCCGAAGTGCTCGCTGAACAGCTCCGAGATGATGCGCGGTATCGGGTCGCGGGGCTGCTCGCCGTCGAGCCAGCGCCGCACCCGCGACGTGTCGGTGGAGACGTGCAGCGCGCCGAGGCGCCGGGCGCGCCGGTTGACCTGGCGGGCGAACTCGCCCTTGGACCAGCCGGTGCGCTCGAACCACGACGCGAGGCGTTCGTTGGGCTGCTTGCCGCCAGGCATGCGAGTGGTGGCGAACGCGGCCGGGAGCGCGTCGCCGAACCGCCCGTCGGCTGGTGCGCCGGACGGGCGTTCGGCTCGTGCGTCGGCTTCGGCCTGGGTCACGGTCACCGGCTTCTCCCCCCTGTCCAACCCACACAGTCCGGGAAGACCGTGCGCAATGTCCCGTATGCCGAAAGTAGGCCGCTCGCCCGGCTCCCGGGGTGGGAACGGCAAAACGCCAGTGTTCGCCACCCCTCGCGCCAGGGGCCCGCCCCCGGTCATTCGCGGTTGACTTGGGTGTCCGCGGAGCGTCTCCGGAGCGCTCGCGGCGGTGTTCGGCCGAGCCTCGGCCGAGGTCGGCGGCGGGCTCCGGCGGACGTGCTGCACGCTCCGTACACGGCGGGTTCACGGGCCTGTCGCGGGAGCGCACCGGGACCGTAACCAAACGTGACGGGAGCCGTTGGGAGGTCATGGACATCATGCTCGGATCGCGCCGACGCACCCGGACTGCCCTGTGGCAGGCGGTGTCGGAGTATGTCGAGCAGCGGCGCTGGCCCGTCACGCAGGGCACGTACCTCGTGCGGGACGGGCGCAGCACCCGCTGTTCCTGCGGCCGGACGGCCTGTGCCGCCCCCGGCATGCATCCGTCGGACCCGCAGTGGTCCGCACATGCGACCAGCACGCCCGCCGCGGCGCGGTACCTCTGGTCGCAATGGCCGGACAGCACGGTCGTCCTGCCCACCGGCCACGCCTTCGACGCCATCAGCGTGCCGCGGCACGCGGGGCGGCGGGCCCTGGTTCGGCTGGAGCGCATGGGCACGCCGCTGGGCCCGGTGCTCGGCACGCCGACGGGGCGGATGTTCTTCCTGGTGGCCTCAGGTGCGGCGACCGAACTGCCGCACCTGCTCTACCAGATGGGCTGGGACGACGCCGAACTCGACCTGCGCTGCCACGGCGAGGGCGACTACATCTTCGCGCCCCCGTCACCGCTCGGCGTGCTCGGCGCCGCGGAATGGGTGCGGCCGCCGGACGCCGAGGAACTGGTCCTGCCGGAGGCCCGGCTGCTGCTCGGCACCCTCGCGTACGCCTGCCACCGCAACAGCGCCCGGACCGGCAGCGGAATGTGGCTCGCATCCTGACCCGCGGCGTTCGGCGCACAGACTGATCCGCCGCGTTCGGCGCACAGCCTGACCCCGCGGCCTCCGTCGCGGGGAAGGCTTGCCCGGCGGGCGCCCTCCGACCGCACTCCGACGGCCGCGTCGAAGTGCCGGGGCGGCACGACGGACCGCGCGATGCCGGCGGCTTCTGCCGGGGGCCGCCCCGCTCGCCGCGACCTCCCGCACCCGGCTCGCCGACACCCGGTTCGCCGACCGTCCCGCCTGACCACGCCCCGGAGACGCGTGCGGCGCACGTCCGGGATCCGGAACTCGCGTTCCAGACACGTCCGGTACGTGCGCCGCACGATCGGTGCCGCGGGCGACGGGCCGCGGATCAGTCGCCGATGAGGGCGTCCACGAAGGCCGCGGGCTCGAACGGCGCGAGGTCGTCCGGACCCTCGCCGAGGCCGACCAGCTTGACCGGCACGCCCAGTTCGCGCTGCACGGCGACCACGATGCCGCCCTTGGCGGTGCCGTCCAGCTTGGTCAGCACGATGCCGGTGATGCTCACGACCTCGGCGAACACCCTGGCCTGCACCAGGCCGTTCTGCCCGGTGGTGGCGTCCAGCACGAGCAGCACCTCGTCGAGCGGGCCGTGCTTCTCGACGACCCGCTTGACCTTGCCCAGCTCGTCCATGAGGCCGGTCTTGGTGTGCAGGCGCCCGGCCGTGTCGATGAGCACGGTGTCGACGCCCTCGGCGATGCCCTCCTTGACGGCGTCGAACGCGACGCTCGCCGGGTCGCCGCCCTCGGGCCCGCGCACGGTCCGCGCGCCGACCCGCTCGCCCCAGGTCTGGAGCTGGTCGGCGGCCGCCGCACGGAAGGTGTCGGCGGCGCCGAGCACGACCGTGTGCCCGTCGGCGACCAGCACGCGGGCCAGCTTGCCGGTCGTGGTCGTCTTGCCGGTGCCGTTGACGCCCACGACCATGAGCACACCCGGGCTGCCGTCGGCGGTCTTGGTGGTCTTGAGCGACCGGTCGTAGTCGGTGCCGATCAGGGCCAGCAGCTCTTCGTGCAGCAGCGCGCGCAGCTCCGCCGGAGTCCGCGTGCCGAGCACCTTGACGCGCGTACGCAGCCGCTCGACCAGCTCCTGGGTCGGCGCGACGCCGACGTCCGCGGTCAGCAGCGTGTCCTCGATCTCCTCCCACGTGTCCTCGTCGAGGTTGTCGCGGGACAGGAGGGCGAGCAGGCCCTTGCCGAGGCTGGTCTGCGAGCGCGCGAGGCGGGCCCGGAGGCGTACCAGCCGGCCCGCGGTCGGCTCGGGAACCTCCAGCGCGGGCGGCGCCTCCTCGACCGTGTCCGGTACGGTCGGCGCCTCCGGCGGTGCCTCGGCCTCCGGCAGGTCGAGCGTGTCGACGCCACGCCTCGGGGGCTCCGGCAGGGGCTGCGCATCCTCGCCGACGCTCGGCTCGACAGGGGTGCGGGGCGGGGGCGGTGCGACGGAGCCGCGACGGCGGGAGCCGACGACGAACCAGCCGGCGGCGCCGAGCACCACAACCGCGATGACGACGGAAAGGATCAGAATCTCCATAGGAGCTCCAGTCTCCCAGACGCCCCGCACGCCGACCTCATCCGCACGGGTCCACAGGCCCGTTCGGACGCGTCGCGGAGCCCGCGGAATCACGTTCTGTCAACCGTTGAATCCTGACTGACTGTCAGATAGCTTGCCGGGGCCAAGCATGCGCCCTGGTCGCCCGAGCCGGACCCGCCGGGGCGACGGGTTGATCGGAAGGTGTGCAGCCCCCATGGCAGTGACGAATCTGCGGTTCAACCAGGTGACGCCCGGCCTGGACCGTGCCGACGTGGCCTCGCGCTACCAGGCCACGATCGAGATGGCCAAGTTCGCGGACAATAACGGCTTCGACATGGTCACGCTGGAGGAGCACCACGGCGCGGACAACGGCTGGAGCCCGTCGCCGATGACCACCGCGAGCGCGGTCCTCGGCGCCACCGAGCGCATCGGCGTGATCATCTCCGCGCTGCTCGCCCCGCTGTACGACCCGATCCGCCTGGCCGAGGACATCGCCGTCCTGGACAACATCAGCGGCGGCCGCTTCTCGCTGGTCGCGGGCCTGGGCTACCGGCCCGAGGAGTACGCGGCGATCGGCAAGGACTGGAAGAGCCGCGGCAAGATCCAGGACGAGATCATCGACACTCTCCTGAAGGCGTGGACCGGCGAGCCCTTCGAGTACAGGGGCCAGACCGTCCGCGTCACGCCGCGGCCGTTCACCGACCCGCACCCCATGCTCATGATCGGCGGCACCGCCAAGGCCTCGGTCCGGCGCGCGGTCCGCTTCCGCCTGCCGTTCTTCGCCGCGGCCCCGCTGCCGGAGCTGGAGGCGTACTACTACGAGCTCGCGGCGCAGGAGGGCTTCGAGGGCGGCTTCGCCATGCTGCCGTCGGCCGCGACCAAGATGGTCTATTGCACCGAGGACCCGGACAAGGCGTGGGCGGAGTACGGCAAGTACTTCCTGCACGAGGCCGAGACCTACTCCGCCTGGCAGACCCCCGACATCGAGTCGGTCATGGAGTCCTCCGCACACAGCGTCGACGCGCTGCGTGAAGAGGGCATCTACGCCTGCCTCACCCCGGACGAGCTGATCGCCACCGCCAAGAGCGCCGGGCTCACGGACGCGATCATCCTCCACCCGCTGTGCGGCGGCCTCCCGATCGACGCCGGCTGGGCCAGCCTCCAGCTCTTCAACGACAAGGTCATGCCGCACAACAAGCCCGAGTAGGCACAGGCAAAGACAGGCAGCGACATGCGGAAGGGCGGCCCCGGGACTCCGGGGGCCGTCCTTCCGGGTGATTCCGCATGATTCCGCGGCGTTGCGCGGCGTTTCCGGTGGCCCGCCTTCAGGCCGTGACCGTCTCCGAACCCACGATCGTCACCTTCTCGTCCTCGCGCGCGAGCCGCTGGCTGATCACCGTCGTGACGCCGTCGCCGCGCATCGATACGCCGTACAGCGCGTCCGCGACCTCCATCGTGCGCTTCTGGTGGGTGATCACGATGAGCTGCGAACTCTCCCGGAGCTCGGCGAAGATGCGGATCAGCCGCTGGAGGTTGGTGTCGTCGAGCGCGGCCTCGACCTCGTCCATGACGTAGAACGGGCTCGGCCGCGCCTTGAAGATGGCCACCAGCAGCGCGACGGCCGTCAGCGAGCGCTCGCCGCCGGACAGCAGCGACAGCCGCTTGACCTTCTTCCCCGGCGGGCGCGCCTCGACCTCGATCCCGGTGGTCAGCATGTCCTCGGGGTTCGTGAGCACCAAGCGCCCGTCACCGCCCGGGAACAGCCGCGAGAACACCCCCTCGAACTCGCGCGCGGTGTCGTGGTACGCCGAGGTGAACACCTGCTCGACGCGCTCGTCGACCTCCTTGACCACCAGCAGCAGGTCGCGGCGGGTGTTCTTGAGGTCCTCAAGCTGCTCGGTGAGGAACTTGTGCCGCTCCTCCAGCGCCGCGAACTCCTCCAGGGCCAGCGGGTTGATCTTGCCGAGCTGGACGTACGCCTTCTCCGCCGCCGCGAGCCGCTTCTCCTGCTCCGCGCGCACGAACGGGCGCGGCTGGGCCTCCTTGGACTCCGGGTCGCGCTCCTCCCCCTCGGCCGGCGGCGTCGGCGGCACCATCTGCTCCGGGCCGTACTCGGCGACCAGGCCGGCCGCGTCCATACCGTGCTCTTCGAGGGCCTTGGCCTCCAACTGCTCGATGCGCAGCCGCTTCTCCGTGCGCAGCATCTCGTCGCGGTGCACCGAGTCGGTCAACTTCTCCAGCTCGCCCGCGAGTTCGCGTACCCGGTTGCGCTCGCGCGCCAACTCCTGCTCGCGCGCGGCACGGGCCGCCTCGGCCGCCGAGCGCTCGGCCTCGGCGCGGGCCAGGGACGCCTCGACGTACCGCAGCAGCGACTGGGTGCCCGCGAGCACCGCCCCGGCCACCCGTGCCTCGACGGCCATGCGCTCGCGCCGCTCGGCCGCCCGCGAGCGCGCCTCCCGTTCCATGCGCGCGCCGCGGTCGAGCGAGTCGGCCCGGCCCGACAGCGCCTTCACCTGCTCCTCGTGGGTGCGCACCGACAGGCGTGCCTCCATCTCGGACTGCCGTGCCGCGGTCGCCCCGGCGGCCAGGCGGTCGCGCTCGGAGGCGTCCGGCTCCTCCTCGTCCGGCAGTTCCTCGGCGGCCTCAAGCCGTGCGGACAGCTCCTCGTAGGCGAGGGTGTCCTGCTCCTTGGCGCTCTCCGCCTTCGCGACGGCCACGGCCAACCGCTCGGCCTCTCCTGCCGCAGCCCGCGCCTGGCCGCCCAGCCGCCCCAGTTCCTTGGCCGCCGCGGAACGTGCCTTCTCCACCTCGCGCCGCTCGGCGGTCAGTTGCTCGACGGCGGCGGACGCGTCCTTGCGGGCGGCCGTGGCACGCGCCAGCTCGTCCTTGGCGGCGGCACAGCGCCCGGTCAGCGCGGCCAGGCGCTCTTCGGCCTCGTCGACGGCTGCCTGGACCTCCAGGAGACTGGCCCCCGACGCCGACCCGCCGTGCGCGAAGTCCGGTCCGACCAGGTCGCCTTCACGTGTGACCGCGCGCACGCCCGGCACGGCGGCGAGCAGGTCCGCGGCGGCGGCCAGGTCGTCGACGACGGCAACCTTGTCCAGCAGCCGGTGCACCGCACCGGTGAGGTCGGCGGGCGCGGTGAGCAGGCGTACCGCGTAGACGGCGGACGGCGGCAGGGCCGGCCAGTCCGCGGCGCCGGACGGCTCCGGACCGGCGGTGTCGCCGACCAGCATCCCGGCCCGGCCCGCGTCGTCCTTGCGCAGCAGCCGCAACGCGTCGACGGCCGACCCGACATCGGACACCGCGATCGCGTCGGACGCGGCCCCGAGCGCGGCGGCGACCGCCGTCTCGGCGCCGTGCTCGACCGTGACCAGGGCGGCCACCGTGCCCAGCACACCGGAGAGCCGGTCGCCCGCGGCCAGCAGCGCACCGGCGCCGTCCTTGCGCGTCAGCCCCAGTTCCAGGGCCTCCTTGCGGGCGGTGACGGCGGCGCGCTCGCGCTCCGACTCCTTCTCCACGTCGCGGGCCTCGGCAAGAGCCTCCTCGGCCTCGGCGAGCAGGTCGCGGGCCTCCGCAAGGCGCGCCTCGATGTCCGAGCCGCCGCGGCCGCCGCCGCCGTCGTCGCCCTCCTCGGCCCCGCCGGTCTGCTCCTGCAACTGGTCGAACTCCCGCTGCGCGGCCTCGGCCCGGATGCGCGCGGCGGTCAGGGACTCGGTCAGGCGTCCGATCTCGGCGTCGGCCCCGGCGACGCGGCTGCGGGCGGCGTTCACCTGCCCGCTCAGCCGGGCCAGGCCCTCGCGGCGGTCGGCGATCGCCCGGGCGGCGTCTCGCAGGCGCTTCTCCTCGTCGGCGACCGCACGCTCCAACTCGCCGCGCCGCTCGGTGGTCTCGGCGAGTTGGACCATCGCCTCCTCGAGCGCCTCCTTCAGCTCGGCCTCGGTCTCGCGGATGCGCTCGGCCTCGCGCTCCATCTCCTCGGGGTCGCGGCCGCGGCGCTCTTCGGCGGGCTGCGAGGTGGCGTGCCGGACGCGCTGCTGCGCGAGGCCCGCGGTGCCGCGCACGCGCTCGGCGAGCGAGGAGAGTTCGTACCAGGTCTCCTGCGCCCGGGCAAGGCGCGGCGTCAGGGCCTTCACCTCGGCCTCCAGCGCGGCCTCGCGTGTCTGCACCTCGCCGAGCTCGCGTTCCACGACGGCACGCCGCTCGCGCAGCGCGGCCTCATCGGCGATCTCCGACTCCAGGTCCCGGCGCAGCAGCACGAGGTCGTCGGCGAGCAGCCGCAACCGCGCGTCGCGCAGGTCCGCCTGGATGGCCGCGGCGCGCCGGGCCACCTGGGCCTGGCGGCCGAGCGGCTTGAGCTGGCGGCGGAGCTCGTTGGTGAGGTCGGCGACGCGCGTCAGATTCGCCTGCATGGCGTCGAGCTTGCGGAGCGCCTTCTCCTTGCGCTTGCGGTGCTTGAGGACGCCCGCCGCCTCCTCGATGAACGCGCGGCGGCCCATCGGGTCGGCCTGGAGCACCGAGTCGAGCTGGCCCTGTCCGACGATGACGTGCATCTCGCGGCCGATGCCGGAGTCGGACAGCAGCTCCTGGATGTCGAGCAGGCGGCACGTGTTGCCGTTGATCGCGTACTCCGAGCCGCCGTTGCGGAACATCGTCCGCGTGATGGTGACTTCGGTGTAGTCGATCGGCAGCGCGCCGTCGGTGTTGTCGATCGTCAGGCTGACCTCGGCACGGCCGAGCGGCGGACGTCCCGCCGTGCCGGCGAAGATGACGTCCTCCATCTTGCCGCCGCGCAGCGACTTGGCGCCCTGCTCGCCCATGACCCAGCTCAGCGCGTCGACGACGTTCGACTTGCCGGATCCGTTGGGACCGACGACGCAGGTGATGCCCGGCTCGAACCGCAGCGTCGTCGCGGATGCGAAGGACTTGAATCCGCGGAGGGTGAGGCTCTTGAGGTGCACCCGCCGCAGCGTACCGGGACACATCGCCGGGGAAGTCGCAGAACACCGACCTGACGGCGTGTCGGGTTGGTGTGTGACACGGGATGTGCCGGGGTATCACGTCAACACGACGGCCTGCCACGGCCCGTCGGGACGGCACGCAGGATCGCGCACCAGGCGCACGAGGGCACTTCGGGGGGCAGCGGGGGAAGCGGAAGCAGAGGCTCGGGGTTTGCTCGGGCCCGGGGTACGCGGCGGTGCCGGACAGGCGGGCCGGGTACAAGTCCCGGGAACGACAAAGGGACGCCGAAGGCGTCCCTGGTTTATCGGATCGAACTCACGCCCGGGAGAGCGCCGGCTCGACCTGGGCCACGTCGAACCGATCGTCCGCGGCGGCGTAGAGCGCGTCGTTTTCCGCCTGGACACGGACAAGCTCCGTCTCCAGGTCACGTACGCGCTGCTGAAGCCGTCGCATCTCGGAGAGCAGCCGGGGATCGGGGCCGCCGACGTAGCCGAGAAGCGCCTTCGCCATTAGAGGGTCCTCCACGCTGAGTGACCGACCGGCATCTGCGGGTCGAAATTACGCACCCGGCCACGTGGCTCCTGATAGGGTGCGCGGGCTTCCAGCGTCGCACCAAAAGCCCATCAGGTCAATATGATCACGGCGCGATAACTCAACCGTCACCCGGTCGGCGGCATGGTCACGCGGACGGGACGGCTCTCGTCTGGCTGTACGAGATCATCAATTCTCTTGGCAGTCAAGAACATATCGGCAGCACAACCAGGGCGCTCCGGGGTTTTCCGGAGGCCGCGGATGATCTTGGTTCGGCGGTCGCTCGGCCGGGCCCTTCCGCCCCCGGTTTCACGCTTGTCGCTCCCACCTCGCCAATCGACCCGGATCCCGTCCGTCACGGGCTTCCCAGGAGACGCGGCCGCGCGCGGACAACGTCCCGCGGCCGACCCGGATCCGGCCTCGCGCCGAACGTGCGGTGCTCTAGAGTCGCCTGCGCAAGCTCACCCGATCGGGTGAGGACCGACGCCGGTCCCGGCGTGTCGGGAGGGTGCCCACCCGGGATGCGGACGCGGCGCAGCGGACGATGTACGGCCTGACGACGTACGGCATACCGAGGGGGAGGCCGTGGCCCGGCACAGCCGACGCCCGACGACCCGGCGACGCACCCACCGGCGGCGCCGCCGCGTCGGCCCGCTGCGGGTCGCGGTCGTCCTGCTGGGCATCGCGCTCGCGGCCGTCGGCACCCGGCTGACGCTGAGCGTCCTCGACGACGGCGGCTCGGCGGCGAGCCGCACGGCACCGGCCGAGGCGACCGCCGCCACGTCCGCGACGGGCGGCCCCGACCGGGCGGCGCCGGGCGTGCCGAGCACACCCGAGGCCGTGGCCGGCGGCCCGGGCGCGGCCGTCAGCGCGAGCCCGCCGCCGCCGTCCCCCGCCGCACCGCCCGCGACGACCTCCGTACCGCCGCCCAGCACACCGCCTGCGGCGTCGCCGACCACGAGCCCGCCCCCGGTGCCGACCACCGCGGTGCCCGCTCCCACCTCGAAGAGCCCGTCGCCGGCACCGACGGCGAGTAGCTCCGGCAACACAGGGGCCGCGTACGAGGACAAGGTTCTCTCGCTGGTCAACACCGAGCGCGCGGCGGCCGGTTGCGGCCCGTTGCTGGCGGACGCCGCGCTGCGCGACCTCGCCCGCGCCCACAGCGGCGACATGGCCGACCGCGGCTACTTCGCCCACGACACCCCGGACGGCAAATCCCCCTGGGACCGCGCCAAGGCCGCCGGCATCGACTACCTCGCCGCCGAGAACATCGCCCGCGGCCAGGCCACCCCCGAAGCGGTCATGGAAGCGTGGATGAACAGCGAGGGCCACCGCGCCAACATCCTCAACTGCGGCTTCGGGAAGTTGGGAGTGGGTGTGCGGACCGGCTCCGGCGGTCCGTGGTGGACCCAGGAGTTCGGCCGCTGACGAGGAGAAGAAGGCGGCGGACCGGATCGCCCGACGTCGACGCCGGGGTACAGGAGAGCGCTCGCCTGCTCGCGCCGCAAGCCCACCGCGGGACGTCGGCACAGGACGGACCCGCGCGGCGCGCCTCCGCCCGTGCGCGGTCGCTCCGCGAAGACACGCCGGACGGACTCCCCGCCAAGCTCGGCAACAGGCGTCGGGCTCGCGGGGGTGGCCGACGGCGCACGGCAACGCGTTTGGCTCCTTGGCGATGTGCGGCGCAGGCCCTGCCACCACCACCGAGCGGGCTCGGCGCCGTGTCGGCCTTCCCCCGCCGCGACGCCGAGCGGACGCGACGGCGCGTCCTGGCCCTGCCCCGCCGCCCTACCCCGCCGCCCTACCCCCGGCGCCGCGCCCTTGGGGTCGGCTGACACTTGGGGCAGTAGTAGCTGCTGCGGTTCATGAAGGTGATGCGGCGGATCGGCGTGGTGCAGCGATTGCAGGGTTCGGCTTCGCGGCCGTAGGCGTCGAGGGAGCGGGAGAAGTAGCCGCTCTCGCCGTTCACGTTGACGTACAGGCTGTCGAAGGACGTGCCGCCGACGGCGAGCGCGTCGTTCATGACGTCGCGGACGGAGGCCAGGAGCAGTCCGGTCTGCGGCTTGGTGATGGTCGCGGTGGAGCGCGCACCGTGCAGGCGGGAGCGCCACAGGGCCTCGTCGGCGTAGATGTTGCCGATGCCGCTCACCAACGACTGGTCCAGGAGCGCGCGCTTCAGTTCGGAGTCGCGGCGGCGCAGGGCCGCGTGGAAGGCGGCGTCGTCGAACAGCGGGTCGAGGACGTCGCGGGCGATGTGCGCTATCGACGGCGGGAGCACCGCACCGCCGCGCTCGACCGAGACGCCGCCGAAGGTGCGCTGGTCGACGAACCACAGCTCGCGGCCGCCGTCGGTGAAGGTGAAGCGCACGTGCAGGTGCTTCTCGCGCGGTGTGGCCGGGTCGTTGACCAGCAGTTGGCCGCTCATGCCGAGGTGCGCGAGCAGCGCGTCCTCGGGGGCGTCCGCGTCCGGCGCGGTGAGCGGGAGCCACAGATATTTTCCGCGGCGCCGGGCCGCCTCGACGCGCGCGCCCTTGAGCGCGGCGGTGAAGTCGTCGGCACCGGCCGCGTGACGGCGTACCGCGCGCGGGTGGTTCACCTCGACGGAGGCGACGGTGCGGCCGACGACCCAGCGTTCCAGGCCCCGGCGTACCACCTCGACCTCGGGCAACTCGGGCACGCTCGACCTCCGGAGGGGACGCTCAGTTGGCCTTGGTCGACTCCGGCGCCGCGCCGTTGACCGGCGTCGTGCCGTCGCCGTACTGCGCCCGGATCGCGCGCCACGCGCTCTCCGCCGCCTGCTGCTCTGCTTCCTTCTTGCTGCGCCCGACGCCGGTGCCGTAGTCGACGCCGCCGACGCGCGCGAGGGCGGTGAAGGTCTTCTCGTGGTCCGGCCCGGTCTCCGACACGACGTATTCGGGTACGCCGATGCCGGTCGCGGCGGTCAGCTCCTGGAGACTGGTCTTCCAGTCCAGGCCCGCGCCGAGACCCGCGGAGGCCTCGATGAGCGGGTCGAACAGCCGGTGCACCAGCTCGGAGGCGGCGTCCAGGCCCTGGTCGAGGTAGACCGCGCCGATGATCGCCTCAAGGGTGTCGGCGAGGATCGACGACTTGTCGCGGCCGCCGGTGCCCTGCTCGCCGCGGCCCAGGCGGATGAAGCGGCCCAGGTCGAGCTTGCGGCCCACGCCCGCGAGGGCGCGCGAATTGACCACCGCGGCACGCAGCTTCGCGAGCTGGCCCTCGGGCAGCTCGGGGTGCGCGCGGTAGAGGGTGTCGGTGACGACGAGCCCCAGCACCGAGTCGCCCAGGAACTCCAGGCGCTCGTTGGTGGGAAGGCCACCGTGCTCATACGCGTACGAGCGATGTGTGAGCGCGCGCTCCAGAAGGGCGGCGTCGACTGTCCAGCCGAGCCGCCCTTCCAGATCCGCGTACTTCGCAAGCGAGTCCGTCACCGGGAAGACCTACCCGGGTATTCAGACCTCAAGGACCTGGCGGCGGTTGTAGGTGCCGCAGGTCGGGCAGGCAATGTGGGCCAGCTTGGGCTGACGGCAGCTCTCACAGGTCACCAGGTTGGGGGTGACGGCCTTCCACTGGCTGCGGCGGTGGCGGGTGTTGCTGCGCGACATCTTCCGCTTCGGAACAGCCACGGCTACTTCTCCTGGTTCTCATCGGCGCTGGGCGCGCCGTTGTCGTCGGCTTCGGCGGTCGATCCGTCGAAGAGGCCCTGCAAGGCCGCCCACCGGGGGTCGGCGGTGTCGTGGGAATGCCCTGGGTTCTCGTCGAGCGGAACCCCGCATTCGAGGCACAGCCCGCCGCAGTCCTCGCGGCACACCGGTGCGAGCGGCAGTGCGAGCACCACCGCGTCGCGCAGCACCGGCTCCAGGTCGAACAGGTCGCCCACGAGCCGGGGGGCGTCGTCTTCCTCGGTCTCGGTGTCCGGGTAGATGTACAGCTCCTGGAACTCGACCTTGAGCTCGCGCTCAAGCGGCTCCAGGCACCGTACGCACTCACCGGCCAACGGCACCTCGGCGACGCCGGAGACCAGCACCCCCTCCATGACCGCCTCGAGCCGGAGGTCCAGCTCGAGCGGCACACCCTCGGGGACGCCGATCACCTCGATCCTCATGTCCGCCGGAGCCGGCACCTCACGGGACACCTTGCGCATGGACCCAGGCCGACGACCCAGCTCGCGTGTGTCCACGACGAGCGGGTTGCGGTGGTCCAGGCGTTCCAGGGTGTCCTGCCTCATGCGGTGGACACCTCGCCCCCGGATCCGGAGGGAGGTGTGGCGGTCATAATTGTCGGCCCCGGGGTTGCCGCCTTGGCAGGCATCCCGAGCAGGGCCGGTCCACAAGACTATCGCAAGTCGGGGCCCGTCCCCCAAACGGGGGCGACGGGCCCCGGTATCGCGGGCTCGCGGGGCTGTGGTGGGCGGCGGTCAGCCGCCCTGGCGGCCGTCCGGGTTGAACTGGCGCACGTCGATGAGGCTGGTGTCGAAGAAGCTGGTCTCGTCGAGCGCCGCGTCGTAGCGCTGCTCGACGTGCCCGCCCTGCTGCGGTACGCCGCCCTGCCCGTACTGGCCCTGCTGCTGGTACTGCGGGATCTCGTAGCCGCCCGACTCGTAGCCGTTCTGGTCGTACACCGGCTGCTGCGGGTACCCCTGGTCGTAGTAGCCGCCCTGCTGCGGGGCCGCCGCCGCGGGCACGTACTGCGGCTGCTGCGGGTGCGGGGGCTGCTGCGGGTGCGGCGGCTGCTCGGGGTAGCCGCCCTGCTGCTGCGCGGGCACCGGGGCGGACTGGCCGAGGAAGGGGGCGTTCTCGTCGGCGTCCAGGCGCGCCTGGAGGCTGCCGACCTGGTGCTGGCCGGTGCCCTCGGCCTCGTCCTGGGCCTTGAGGTACGCGCCGAGGTCGTCGATCGCCTTGCGGCCGCGCATCTTGTCGCGGCCGCGGCCGACGGCCGACAGCGTCTTGGTGAGCACGACCTCGAAGTTGGCGAGCTTCTGGTCGACGTAGTCGTCGGCCTCGCCGCGGATGCGCTCGGCCTCCAGGCGGGCCGCGGTGAGGATGCGCTCGGCCTCGGCGTACGCCTCCCGCGCCACGTCGGTGTCGGCGATCAGCGCACCGCGCTCCTCGCGCGCGCCGGCGACGACGCGCTCGGCCTCGCGGCGGCTCTCGTCGATGACCGCGTCGCGGTCGGTGATGATGCGGCGCGCTTCCGCCATCTCCTCCGGCAGGAGGTTCTTGACCTCTTCCAGGCGCGCGACGACCTCGGCCCGGTTCACCACACACGAGGCCGACATCGGCATCGAACGGGCGCTCTCGACCAGAGCGATCAGCTCGTCGAGCTTCGGGGATACGTCCACTGGCGTTGCTCTCTCTCCCGGTGCCGGTCAGACACCACAGCGTACGAGCAGGAGCCGCCTTACTTCGCTTCCAACCTTTCGGTCAGTCGCTGGAGCACGGTCGGCGGCAGGTATCCGGACACATCGCCTCCGTAGGTCGCGACCTCTTTGATGAGGCTGGACGACAGGAAGCTGTAGAGCGGATTGGTCGCGACGAACAACGTCTCGACCTCCGTCAGACCGTAGTTCATCTGAGCCATCTGCAACTCGTAGTCGAAGTCGGTGACCGCGCGCAGGCCCTTGATGATGGCCGGGATTCCGCGGCGGCGGCAGAAGTCGACGAGCAGTCCCTCGAACGCCTCGACCTTGACGTTGCCGTAGTGCGCGGTGACTTCCTCGATCATCTCGACGCGTTCTTCGACGTCGAACAGGCCGGACCGCTTGGCCCGGTTGAAACCGATCGCGACGTAGACCTCGTCGTACAGGCTGGACGCCCGGCCGATGATGTCCAAATGCCCGTTGGTCACCGGGTCGAACGACCCGGGGCAGACGACTCGACGCACGGGTTTCTTCCCCTCGATCGCGGATCCTGAGGCCCTGTTCAGGCTCGTTCCGGGCTCTGTCCGACCCCGGTTACGAGCGCGCGGCGCGACCGTACCAGAGGGTCGCTTCGCCGTATCGCCTGGACCTGATCTCCTCGAATCCGGCGGGCCAGGCGAAGACCCCGCCGCGGGTGGCGCGCTCGACGGCCACAAGGGCCTCGGAAGCCAGCCAGCCGCCCGCGGCGAGCGCGGTCAGGAGCGCGGCCACGTCGGCGTCCGGGAGCTGGTACGGCGGGTCGAGGAAGACTATGTCGTACGCCTCCGCGGGCGCCTCCTCGGCGGCCACCCGCTCCGCCCGCGCGACCCGCAGTTCGGCACCCGGCAGTTTGAGGTCGGCGATATTGGCGCGTACGGCCTTGGCCGCCCCCGCGTCGGCCTCCACCAGCAGCGCGTGCGCGGCGCCGCGCGACAACGCTTCGAGGCCGACCGCACCCGATCCCGCGAACAGGTCCAGCACCCGCGCGCCGTGCAGGCTGCGGCGCAGCGACACCAGGGTCGAGAAAAGGCCCTCCCGGGCCCGGTCCGAGGTCGGCCGCGTCCCGTCGCCCGGCGGCACGGCCAGGCGGCGGCCGCCCGCGGAGCCGCCGATCACGCGCGTCACGGGCGCGTCCCGCAAGCCGCCGCCGTCAGGTCGTTCATGCGCACCACGCTAGCGGCCCGGGACTGCTGCGATCACGCGCGCGGCGAGGTGTGCCCCGGCGGTGTGCCGTTCAGCCCTTGTCCAGGTACTCCGCGCGGTCCTCGTCCAGCAGACTGGCCAGCGCGCTGCGCAGCTCCGGGTGCTCGGCCAACTCCGGGTCGCGGGCCACGATTTCGGACGCCTCGTCGCGCGCGGCCACGATGACGTCCTCGTCGCGGACCACGGCCAGCATGCGCAGGGACGAGCGGCTGCCGGACTGCGCCTCGCCGAGCACGTCGCCCTCGCGGCGCTGTTCGAGGTCGATGCGGGACAGTTCGAACCCGTCGAGGGTCGCGGCCACCGCGTCCAGGCGCTCGCGGGCCGCCGTACCCGAGGGCATGTCGCTCACCAGCAGGCACAGCCCCGGCGCGCTGCCGCGCCCGACGCGCCCACGGAGCTGGTGCAGCTGCGAGACGCCGAACCGTTCGGAGTCCATGATCACCATGACCGTGGCGTTCGGGACGTTGACCCCGACCTCGATCACCGTCGTCGCGACCAGCACGTCCAGTTCACCGGCCGTGAAGCGACGCATCACGTCGTCCTTCGCGTCCGGCGTCATACGCCCGTGCAGTACGCCGACGCGGAGCCCCTTGAGCGGCCCGCTCTCCAGCCCGGCGGCGACATCCAGCACGGCCAGCGGCGGCCGCTTCTCGCCGCCGTCGTCGGAGTCCGCCCCCATGTCGTCCGGATCGTCGAGATAGGCCTCCGGCGGCAAGTCCTCCTCGACGGTTTTCTTCCCCTTCGCCTTCTTCTTGGCCTTGGGCGCGTCCTCCTCGTCGCCGATCCGCGGGCACACCACATACGCCTGGTGCCCCTTGGCGACCTCCTCGCGTACGCGCTCCCACGCCCGGTCCAGGAACTTCGGCTTCTCCTTGGCGGGCACCACATGCGTCGCGATCGGCGAGCGCCCGGACGGCAGTTGGTCCAGGACGGACGTCTCCAGGTCGCCGAACACCGTCATCGCCACCGTGCGCGGGATCGGCGTCGCCGTCATGACCAGCAGATGCGGCGGCCGCTCCGCCTTGCCGCGCAACGCGTCGCGCTGCTCGACTCCGAACCGGTGCTGCTCGTCGACGACGACAAGGCCCAGGTCGTGGAACTTCACCTTGTCCTCGATCAAGGCGTGCGTGCCGATCACGATCCCCGCCTCGCCGGTCACCAGGTCCAGCAGCGCCGCACGCCGCGCCGGCACCCCCATCGACCCGGTCAGCAGCGACACCTTCGTGCCCACCTCGGACCCACCCAACATCCCCGGCCCCTCGGCCAGCGCCCCCAACATCTCCACGATGGACCGATGATGCTGCTGCGCCAACACCTCAGTAGGCGCCAACATCGCCGCCTGTCCCCCGGCGTCGACAACCGTCAACATCGCCCGCAAAGCGATTATCGTCTTGCCGGAGCCGACCTCTCCTTGGAGGAGGCGGTGCATGGGGTGTTCGGCGGCCAGGTCGGCGGCGATCTCAGTGCCTACTTTGACCTGGCCTTCGGTGAGGGTGAAGGGGAGTTGGGCGTCGAAGGCGGTGAGGAGGCCGTCGGAGCGGGCCTCGCGGGGTACGGCCGTTTGGGACTGGGCGGCCAGGCGGCGTTGGGCGAGGGCGATTTGGAGGACGAAGGCCTCGTCCCACTTGAGGCGGTCGCGGGCGGCGTTGACCTCGGGCCAGGTGGAGGGCAGGTGGATCCACTGGAGGGCCTGGCGGAGGCCGGGCATGCCGCGGCGGGTGAGGAGTTCGGCGGGGAGCGGGTCGCCGACCTCGCCGAGGGTGTCGAGGGCGACGCGTACGCACTGGGCCAGCTTCCAGGACGGCATCGCCGCGGCGGCCGGGTAGACGGGGATCAGGGCGCCCGCGAACATCTGTGCGGCGCCGGAGTCGTCCTCGTCGTCCTGGTCCATCAACTGGTAGTCGGGCTGGTTGAGTTGCAGTTCGTCGCGGAAGCGCGCGACCTTGCCGGCGAACAGGCCGCGCATGCCGGGGCGCAGTTCGCGCTCCCGCCAGGCCTGGTTGAAGAAGGTCAGCTTGAGGTTGCCGCGGCCGTCGGTGACCACCACTTCGAGGAGGTTGCCGCGGCGGTTGCGGAACTGGCGGGCGGTCACCTTGGCGATCTCGGCCATGACCGTGATGTGCTCGTCGACCTCCAGGCGGGAGAGGTCGGTCAGGCGGCCGCGCTCGGCGTAGCGGCGGGGATAGTGGCGCAGCAGGTCGCCCACGGTGTCGAGGGCGAGGGACTTGGCCAGCACCTTCGCGGTCCGGTCCCCGACCAGTTTGGCCAGCGGTTCATCGAGGCGGGACATGACGACGTACGTTCTCCCTGGCTGGCCGGCGACGGTGTGCCTAGTGCGGTGGCCACAAACCTTCACCGCACTAGCGGCCCTCGCGACGTTACCCGCCGGGGCGGACAAGCACGGTCATTCCCCCGGGCGCGGCAGCGCGGCGGGCTACTCCACCCCGATCAGCAGCGGGTAGACGGACTGGCCGCCGCTGTAGACGACCGCGTCGACCTCGGGGCGTCCCGCGCGCATCGCGGTGACGAGCTGGTCGGCGAGGCGGGTGTCGATCTGCGCGCCGGTGACCAGGGTGACCAGCTCGCCGCCGCCCGCGAGCATGCGGTCGAGCACGGTCTTGCCGGTCTCGGCGAGGTCCTGGCCGATGACCGCGATGTCGCCGTCGATGATGCCGAGGACGTCGCCCGCCTGGCACACCCCGGCCATCGTCCACGCCTCGCGCGTCGCGGTGGTGAGCGCGCCGTACCGCGTCGCGCCGGCCGCCGAGGTCATGCCGACGACGTCCTGGTCGAAGCGGCGTCCGGGTTCGTGCACCGCGAGCGCGGCGATGCCCTGCACCGCGGCCTTGGTGGGGACCACTTGGACGCGGATGCCGTACGCGTGCGCCTGCTCGGCCGCGACCCCCGCCACCGCGTGGCCGTCCGGGTCGTTCGGCAGCAGGACCACCTCGCGGGCGCCGGTGGCGCGCAGGGCCTCGACCAGGGCACCCGTCGAGGGCGCGCGTCCCGGACCGGCCTCGACGACATGGGCACCGGCCTCGGTGAACAAGGCGGCCAGGCCGTCGCCGTGGACGACCGCGACGATGGCGCGGCCGGCGGCGACGAGCGCACCCTCGTGCGGTACGGCGTCGGAGACCGCCAGGTGGGTGATCCGGATGCGGTGCGGGCGGCCCGCCTCGACCCCCGCCTCGACGGCCGCGCCCGCGTCGTCGACGTGCACATGGACGTTCCACAGGCCCTCGCCGCCGACCACGACGAGCGAGTCCCCGAGGCCGTCGAGGCGGTCGCGCAGCGCGGGGATCGCGTCGTCGGGGGCGTCCAGGAGGTAGATGACCTCGAAGGACGGTGCCTGCGGGCCCTCGGCGCAGCGCACCTCCGGCTCGACGACCCTGGGGACCGGCACGTGCGTGCGCGGGGCGGTCGGCCGCTCGCCGGTGACCACGGCCACCAGCGCGTCGAACAGCACGCACAGGCCGCGTCCGCCCGCGTCGACGACGCCGGCGCGGCGCAGGACGTCCAATTGCTCGGGGGTGCGTGCGAGGGCGTCGCGGGCGGCGGAGGCGGCCCCGCGTACGACCGCGGTCAGGTCGTCGTCGGCGGCCTCGCACCCGGCGGCCGCGGCGCGGGCCACGGTCAGCATGGTGCCCTCGACCGGGCGGGCGACGGCCACATACGCCTCTTCCGCGGCCCGTCGCAGCGCGCGGCGCAGGACGGGGCCGCTCTCGCGCGCGGTGCCCTCGGCCAGGGCGTCGCGGTACTCGGCCTCGATCTGGTCGGCCATGCCGCGCAGGAGCTGGCTGAGGATGACGCCGGAGTTGCCGCGGGCGCCCATGAGGGCGCCGTGGGCGAGGGCGCGAATGGTGCCGGGGAGGCCGGGGTCGTCGCTATCGTGGGCCGCGTCGCAGTTGTCGCGGCTCTCGCGGTTGAACAGGGCCTCGACCTCGGTCATGCCGGCTTCGAGGGTGAGGAAGAGGTTCGTCCCGGTGTCGCCGTCCGGGACCGGGTAGACGTTGAGCGCGTCGATCTCCTCGCGCGCGCGCCCCAGCTGCTGTAGCCCGGCCCGGCACCAGCGGCGCACCGCCGGAGCGTCCAGCTCTCCCAGCACGCCCACCTCGCCGTTCTCCTCGATGCGCCCCGCCCGTCGTTGCTGATGCAGCGTATCTGCCCAGGGGCCGGGGAGAGTGCCGACAACCATGCGATAAGCTGGCGGCGAAGCGTGACGAGTTTAGTCGGATGTCCGTTGCCACCCATTCGGGTCCTGTAGGCGGATTGGCATCCCCAGCCTCTCGTCGGTTACTCTTCCTCGGTTGCCCGGCACCTGTCAGGCACGTGAACGTACGCGCAATCCTTAATCGTCTTTGGAGTGTCTCCCGTGGCTGCCAACTGCGACGTCTGCGGCAAGGGGCCGGGTTTCGGCAACAACATCTCGCACTCGCACCGCCGCACCCGCCGTCGCTGGAACCCGAACATCCAGACGGTCCGCACGGTGCAGGGCGGCACGCCGAAGCGCCTGAACGCTTGCACCTCGTGCATCAAGGCGGGCAAGGTTACCCGCTGACCTGAGCTGAACCGGACGGCCGGACCACCGCAAGGCGGTCCGGCCGTTTGCTGTTCCCGCACACAAGGACATGATGTCGGCCCGCCGCGGCAACGCGGCGCCCGATGACCGCGGCAACCGCACCGACGCGGCGGACCGCCCGCGTTCAGCCGCGGAACCGCCAGCCGTGGTCCACCGGGCCGATCCCCGCCCCCAGCGGGAAGCCCTCGCGGATCGCGCCCGTCACGTACTCCTTCGCGGCACCGACCGCGCTCGGCACGTCGCGGCCGAGCGCCAGGTACGACGCGATCGCGCTGGCCAGCGTGCACCCCGTCCCGTGCGTGTGCCGGTTGTCGAAGCGGCCGCTGCGGAACCAGAATTCGTGCGAGCCGTCGAACAGCAGGTCGGCAGCCTCGCCCTTCAGGTGCCCGCCCTTGACCAGCACCCACTTGGGGCCGTACGCCAGCACCGCGTCGGCCGCCTTGCGCATGTCGGCCTCTTCGCGCACCTCAAGCCCGGTGAGCTGCTGGACCTCGAACAGATTGGGTGTGACGACAGTTGCGGTCGGCAGCAGTTTGCCGCGCACCGCGTCCAACGCCTCCTCGGCCAGCAGCGCATCGCCGTGCTTGGACACCGACACGGGGTCGACGACAACTGCGGCCTGCTGGTCGGCCAGGAGTTCTGCGACGGTCTCGACGAGCACAGGCGACGCGAGCATGCCGGTCTTGACCGCCTGTACGCCGATGTCGTCCACGACGCTGCGGTATTGCGCGCGCACCGCCTCCGCGGGCAACTCCCAATAGCCCTGGACCCCGAGCGAGTTCTGCGCCGTGACGGCGGCGATGACGCTCATGCCGTGCACGCCGAGGGCGAGCATCGTCTTGAGGTCGGCCTGGATGCCGGCGCCGCCGCCGGAGTCGGACCCCGCGATCGTGAGCACGCGGGCGGGTGTCTGCACCATGCTTGTCAGCCTATCGACCGACCCGGGGCCTTCCGCCCCGGCCTCAGCCGCCGAAATGGTCCCAACCGCCCCCGCCGGACCACTCCTCGCCGTCGACCGTGACCCCCGGCCCGCCCGCGAGCACCTGCCCGATGACGCGCCAGCGCGCGGTCAGCGCGGTTCCGGCGGGGAACGTCGCGACGAGGGCGTGGTCCTCTCCCCCGGTGAGCACCCAGTGCAGCGGGTCCGCCCCCAGGGCCCGGGCCACGTCGCGCATTTGCGCCGGGAGGTCGAGCAGGTCGGCGCGCAGGTCCACGTGCACCGCCGAGGCGCGCGCGAGGTGGCCGAGGTCGGCGACCAGGCCGTCGCTGACGTCCAGCATCGCGGTCGCCCCCATGCGGGCCGCTGCGGGGCCCGCCTCGTAGGGCGGTTCCGGCCGCCGGTGCGCCTCGACGAAAGCGCGCGGGTTGCGGTGGCCGTGGCTGAGGATCGCGAGACCGGCTGCGGACCAGCCGAGCCATCCGGCGACGGCCACGATGTCCCCGGCGGGGGCGCCCCCGCGCGTCACGGGGGCGCGGCCCTGGAGGTCGCCGAGGGCGGTGATCGAGATCATGACGGAGGCTCCGCGGACGACGTCGCCGCCCGCCACGCCGGTGTCCACGACCGCGCATTCGTCGCGGAGTCCGTCGTACAGTTCGAGCGCCCAGGCCACCGGGAGTTCGGCCGGGCCGACGAGGCCGACGAGCAGTGCGGTCGGGACCGCCCCCATGGCCGCGATGTCGGCGAGGTTCTGCGCGGCGGCCTTGCGGCCCACGTCGTACGCGGTCGACCAGTCGCGCCGGAAGTGCCGCCCCTCGACCAGCAGGTCGGTGGTGGCCACGACGCGCCCGTCCGGTGCGGCGACCACGGCGGCGTCGTCGCCGGGGCCCAGGGGCACGTGTCTGCCGGTGGGGACCCGCTCGGTGAGCGCGCCGATGAGGCCGAACTCGCCGAGGTCGCCCAACGTCCCGCTCATGGGTGGTGTCCCGTCCTGTCGAGTGCCGTCCGGTCGCCGGTCCGGTGATGTCGTGATCTGGTCGCTGAAGTGCTCAAATGCGCGGGCGGGCGGCGCTCGCGACTCATCGAAAGTTTGCACAAACTTCCCCCGAAGTCCGATCGCGACATGGTCGCCCGGGGCCACGCGGTCGACAATGGTTGCATCCGGCCGCGCCCAATCGCGCGGCGCGGTGGCGGGTCCCCTTCCGGGGGCCGCGCGGATCCCCTCAATCCTGGCGTGCCGGGAGGCCGTGGTGGTACAGGCATACATCCTGATCCAGACCGAGGTCGGTCGGGCGGCGGCGGTGGCCCGGCAGATCGCGGGGCTGCCGGGCATCACCGCGGCCGAGGACGTGACGGGGCCGTACGACGTGATCGTGCGCGCGGAGGCCTCCAACGTCGACGAACTCGGGCGCCTGGTCGTCGCGCAGGTGCAGCGCGTCGAAGGCATCACGCGCACCCTGACCTGTCCGGTGGTGAACCTCGGCTGACCGCGTGTGTGCGTGTCGGCACCGGTGGTCGCCACCGGTGCCGCATCCCCCGTGCGCGGACGCCGAGGCGCGGTGCCTAGGATCGGCACGTGACCGACCGCGACGCGCCCGCCGCAGAGGCGCCCGAGGCGCCCGATTCCCCCGCCGAAACCGCCACCCCGGCTCCGCCCGGGCCCGCCGCGCCCGAGTCGGCTTCGACCGGGCCCGAGCCGGTAGGCCGCGACCCGCGCGCCCGGCTGTTCAAGTACGTCCTGCCGGGCGCCGTGGTCGCCGGCGGCCTGGTACTGACGGCGATCACCCTGCTCGACGGCGACCCGGACCCGGTCAAGGTCAAGCTCCCGCAGCCCCCATCCGAGGTCCGCGCGGACATCGACCGTGTCTGCCGCGACCTGCAACACCGGCTCCCCGACAAGGTGCTGGACGCCGGGACGCGCAAGACCGTCCCGGACTCCGACCTGATCGCCGCGTGGGGCGACCCGGCGATCGTGCTGCGCTGCGGGGTGCCGACGCCGGTGTCGCTGCGTCCGGACGACCCGCGCTACGACCCCGAGCAGAACGCCGCCGGGGTCAACGGCGTCAACTGGACGTTCACGTTCCTCGGCGAGGGCAAGGGCGTGCGCTTCACCACGCTGCACCGCGAGGTGAACATCGAGGTGACCGTGCCCGCGAAGTACGGCCAGCCGACCGGCCCGCTGACGGCCCTGGCGGAGCCGGTGAAGCAGACCGTCCCGGCCACCATGGGCGAGGGCTGACGCCTCGGCCGCTTCGGGACGGGCGTACCGCCGCGGCCCCGGTCGCGGCGTGTCGGCGACCCCCGGTCGCGGCGCCCGGTCGTCCTGCGCCGTGAACTCCCTCAGCGCAGAAGGGAGTTCGGGCGTTCCAGTGCGGCGCTGATCAGGCGGTCGACCAGCTCCGGGTACTCGACCCCGCTCGCCTTCCACATCTGCGGGTACATCGACACGGGCGTGAAGCCCGGCATGGTGTTGACCTCGTTGATGACCACGCCGCCACCGTCCAGCAGGAAGAAGTCGACGCGCGCGAGCCCTTCGCAACTGAGGGCGTCGAACGCGGCCACCGCCATGCGCTGTACCTCGCGCGTCTGCTCGTCCGTGAGGTCGGCCGGGACATCGGTCTCGGTCACGTCGTCGAGGTACTTGGCCTCGAAGTCGTAGAACTCGTGGTCGCCGCGCACCCGGATCTCGGCGGGCACGCTGGCGATTGCGCCGTCCCGCGTCTCCAGCACGCCGCACTCGATCTCTCGGCCGGTCAGCATGCCCTCGACGATGACTTTGGGGTCGTGCTTGCGCGCGGTCTCGATCGCCTCGTCAAGGGCGTCGAGGTCGTGCACCTTGCTGATGCCCATGCTGGAACCGGCGCGCGCGGGCTTGACGAACACCGGGAAGCCGAGGGCCTCGACGGCCTTGCGCACCGCGGCGGGGTCGCGCTCCCAGTCGCGCGGGCGGATCGTCGTGTACGGGCCGACGGGCAGGCCGAAGCCCTCGAAGACCCGCTTCATGTACTCCTTGTCCATGCTGACCGAACTGGCCAGCACGCCGGAGCCGACGTACGGCACCCCGGCCAGCTCCAGCAGGCCCTGGATGGTGCCGTCCTCGCCGTACGCCCCGTGCAGCAGCGGGAAGACCACGTCCACGCCGCCGAGCACGTCGGTGACCTGGCCGGTCTCGATCAGCGCGAGTTCGCGCTGCGTCGGGTCGGCGGCCAGCACGACGGAACCGCCGGGCTCCGCGACGTCGGTGACGTCGGGCAGCCGCCCGGAGTTGCCGATCGCGAGGCGCTCGGCGGCGTCCGCGACCAGGGCCCAGCGTCCGTCCTGCGTGATGCCGAGCGGGAGCACGTCGTACTTCTCGCGGTCGATGGCGGCCAGCACGCTGCCCGCGGTGACGCAGGAGATGGCGTGCTCGGAGCTGCGTCCGCCGAACACGACGGCGACGCGCGGACGCGTGCCGGCGGCTGCGGGGGTGCCGGTGGTGCCAGGGGTGCCGGAAGCGGAGGTGACGTCGTTCATGGTGGGCAGAACCCTACTGCCACATGTGTGCGAGCGCTGGGAGGCACCTCGCGGAGGTCGGCCTTCGGTCGCGGATGTCGGCTGCCGGCTTCGGCGGGCGCGTCAGCCGTGGACGTCGTACCGCTCCGGCTTGGCGCTGCGCGACATCAGCTCCTTGACCGCCAGGCGCGGGGACTTGCCGTCCTTGACCATCGCGACCACGGTGTCCACGATCGGCATCTCGACGCCGTGCCGGCGCGCGAGTTCCTGCACCGCGACACACGACTTGACGCCCTCGGTGGTCTGGCTCGCGGCGGCGGTGGCCTCTTCGAGGGTCATGCCGCGGCCGAGGTTCATGCCGAAGGTGTGGTTGCGCGAGAGCGTGGACGAGCAGGTGGCCACCAGGTCGCCGAGCCCCGCGAGTCCGGCGAACGTGTGCTGGTCGGCGCCCATCGCGGCACCGAGGCGCATCGTCTCGGCCAGGCCGCGGGTGATGAGCGAGGCCTTGGCGTTGTCGCCCAGGTCCAGTCCGTCGGCGGCGCCCGCGGCGAGGCCGATGACGTTCTTGACGGTGCCGCCGAGTTCGCAGCCGACCACGTCGGTGTTCGTGTACGGGCGGAAGTACGGCGTGATGCACGCGGCCTGGAGCCTGCGGGCGACGTCCTCGTCCGCACACGCGACCACGCTGGCCGCCGGGAGACGGCGGGCGATCTCGGCGGCCAGGTTGGGCCCGCTGACGACTGCGACGCGGTCCTGCCCGACTTCGGCGACCTCGCCGATGACCTCGCTCATGCGCTTGGCGGTGCCGAGTTCGATGCCCTTCATGAGGCTCACGAGCACCGCCTCGGGCGGCAGCAGCGGGGCCCATGCGGTGAGGTTCCCGCGCAGCGACTGCGACGGTACGGACAACACCACGAAGTCGGCGTCCGCCGCGGCCTTTGCGGGGTCGACGGTCGCGGTGACGTTCTCGGGGAGACGGACCCCGGGGAAGTAGCCGGGGTTGTGGTGGTCCTTGTTGATCGCGTCGGCGACCTCGGCGCGCCGCGCCCACAGCGTCACGTCGCATCCCGCGTCGGCGAGGATCATCGCGAAGGCCGTGCCCCACGAACCGGCGCCGAACACCGCACAGCGCGTCATGCGGCGCCGTCCTCGGCGGGGCGGGGAGTGGCGGGCTTGGCGGTGTCGGGGCTGGTGACGGGCTTGGCGGTGTCGAGGGTGGTGTCGGAGGCGGCGTCGACCGGCGCGTCGGTGCCGGTGTCGGCAGCCGCGTCGGCGGGCGCGTCGGCGCCGCTGTCGACGGCTTCACCTGCGGCGGCGGAAGTGCCGGTGTCGGCGGGCGCGTCGGCGTGGTCGGAGGCCGCAGCCGCCGGATCCGCGTCCGTCGCGGGTGCGTTCTTGGGCTTGCGCCGGTTGTCGCGCGGCGGGGCGGGTTCGTCGCGCAGTTTGGCGAGCAGTTCGGTCACGGCGTCCATGATGCGGTCCGTGGCGCCCCGCAGGACATCCGCGGTGAGCTCGCGCCCGCGGAACTCGTCGAGGTCGACGGCCGGTCCGGCGAGCACCTTCATGGTCTTGCGCGGGAAGAGGCGCGGGCGCTTGGCGTACGGCGCCAGCAGCTCCTGCGCGCCCCACTGCGCGACCGGGATCACCGGCGCGCCGGTGGTCAGCGCGATGCGCGCGGCTCCGGTCTTGCCGGTCATCGGCCACATCGCCTTGTCGCGCGTGATGGTGCCCTCGGGGTAGACCGCGACGCAGTCACCCCGTTCCACGGCCTCCACGGCGGCGCGGAAGGCCAGCGCGGCGTCCGCGGAGTCGCGGTAGACCGGGATCTGCCCGGCGCCCTTGATGATGCGTCCGACCACCGGGATCTTGAACAGCGAGGACTTGGCCAGGAAGTGCGCCTCGCGGCCCGACTCGTACTGGAAATGCGCATAAGTCAGCGGGTCGACATAACTGATGTGGTTGACCGCGGTGACGAAGCCGCCTTCCGCCGGGATGTGCTCCATCCCGCGCCAGTCGCGCTTGGTGAACACCACGAGCAGGGGTTTGACCACCACGACCACGACGCGGTACCAGAAGCCGATCCTTCTGCGGGCCATCAGTAGCGAGCCTCCTGAGTCGTGTTGCGCCGTGTCCCTGCTCACACAAAGGGCGACCCGGCCGAGCGGATGCCGATTATGTACAAGGGAACACCATGGTGTGATCGCACCCGGGCGCAACCCCCCGAGCGCCGGCCGACGCCCGTAGTTTCCCGTGAGAATCGTCGCGATGTCGAGAAAGGCGCACGTCCACTGCACCGGCAGACTCCGGACCCGGGTATTTGGCGGCCTCGAACGAGCGTCCGGACCGACACCGCGGCCGGACCGCGCGCGGAAGGCGCGAAACGCGGCCGGTGAAGCGCGGCGCCGGCACTCCGGCGAACGCTATTGACGGCAACCGACCGCGAACGCGCAAGATCGACCGAGCGGGCAGTGCGGAATCGACACGATGCAGGGAGGACGGATGCGCGAACCCCGGGTGACCCCTGGTCTCGCGGTACGCCCCGGTCTTCCGGTCGTCCCGCCGACCGCGCGCCGCTGGCGCCTCGTGGTGCCGGTGAAACCCCTGCCGCTGGCCAAGAGCCGGCTCGCCCCGGCGACCGGCGAGCACCGCGGCGAACTCGCGCTGGCGTTCGCGGCGGACACGGTACGCGCGGCACTCGCCTGCGCACACGTCGACGGGGTGCTGGTCGTCACCGACGACGCGTTGGTCGCGGAAGCCGTCCGCGCGCAGGGCGCGGAGACGGTCGCCGATGTGGGCGGCGGACTCAACGCCGCGCTCGCGCACGGCGGCGCGCTCGCCGCCCGGCGGTGGCCGGGGACCGGGACCGCGGCACTGTCGGCCGACTTGCCCGCGCTGCGTTCCGCGGAGTTGGACCGCGTGCTGGGCCAAGCGAGCGCGCACCACCGCTCGTTCCTGCCGGACGCGGCCGGAATCGGCACCACCTTGCTGGCCGCCGCGCCCGGTGTCCCGCTGGCCCCGGCCTTCGGCGGCGCCTCCCGAGCCCGGCACCGCGCCTCGGGAGCCCACGAACTCACGCCGCCGGACGTGGATTCGGTACGCCGCGACGTCGACACCGCGGAGGACCTGGCCCGCGCGGTCGAACTCGGCGTCGGGCCGCGTACGTGGGCGGTGCTGCCGCTGCTGACGGCGGGCTGCTGAGGGCGGGCTGCTGACGGCGGTCGAGCAAAGGCGCGGCCTGAGGGCGGTCGCAGAAGCGGAGCCTGAGGCCAGTCGCAGAAGACGGGACCCGAGGGCGGTCGCGCAACGCGAGACCGAAGGCGGTCGCGCAAGGCGGGGACTGAGGGCGGTCGCGCAAGGCGGGGACTGAGGGCGGTCGCGCAAGGCGGGGACTGAGGGCGGTCGCGCAAGGCGGGGACTGAGGGCGGTCGCGCAAGGCGGGGACTGAGGGCGGTCGCGCAAGGCGGGGACTGAGGGCGGTCGCGCAAGGCGGGGACTGAGGGCGGTCGCGCAAGGCGGGGACTGAGGGCGGTCGCGCAAGGCGGGGACTGAGGGCGGTCGCGCAAGGCGGGGACTGAGGGCGGTCGCGCAAGGCGGGGACTGAGGGCGGTCGCGCAAGGCGGGGACTGAGGGCGGTCGCGCAAGGCGGGGACTGAGGGCGGTCGCGCAAGGCGGGGACTGAGGGCGGTCGCGCAAGGCGGGGACTGAGGGCGGTCGCGCAAGGCGGGGACTGAGGGCGGTCGCGCAAGGCGGGGACTGAGGGCGGTCGCGCAAGGCGGGGACTGAGGGCGGTCGCGCAAGGCGGGGACTGAGGGCGGTCGCGCAAGGCGGGGACTGAGGGCGGTCGCGCAAGGCGGGGACTGAGGGCGGTCGCGCAAGGCGGGGACTGAGGGCGGTCGCGCAAGGCGGGGACTGAGGGCGGTCGCGCAAGGCGGGGACTGAGGGCGGTCGCGCAAGGCGGGGACTGAGGGCGGTCGCGCAAGGCGGGGACTGAGGGCGGTCGCGCAAGGCGGGGACTGAGGGCGGTCGCGCAAGGCGGGGACTGAGGGCGGTCGCGCAAGGCGGGGACTGAGGGCGGTCGCGCAAGGCGGGGACTGAGGGCGGTCGCGCAAGGCGGGGACTGAGGGCGGTCGCGCAAGGCGGGGACTGAGGGCGTCGCTGACGCCAGTTGCCGAGAACGGGTCACCGACGGCAGTTGGCGAGGGGGGCCGCCCAGGGCGGTGCCCGCCCCGCGCGGCCGGCGCACCCGATGCGTTCAAGCCACCACGGCCGAGAAGGCGCACAGCCGCCCGCGAGACGCCCGTGCACGGCCTCCGGCACCCTCGGGGCGCCCGCGGCGCACTTCGCGGTCTCAGCGGGGCGTACAGCGACGCGGGCGAGAACCGGGCGGGCTCGAATCCCGGTGGGCCGTACCCTCAAGCCATGCAGGGAACCGTGCACACATTCGACGCCGCCACCCGCTCGGGCACCGTGCTGCTCGACGACGGCACCTCGCTCCCCTACCCCGCCTCCGCCTTCGACGCGTCGGGCCTGCGGCTGCTGCGGCCCGGCCAGCGGGTGCGGCTCAAGGTCGAAGGCGAAGGGGCCGAGAGGGCGGCGGTATTCCTGACGATCGCGACGCTGTCCGATCCGCACATGTGAGCACCGCGCACGAGTGCGCACGCGCACCGGCACGAACACCCGTACGGCCTAAGCAATCCCGCCCCGGACGCCGCACCCGCTTCACGAAGTGCCCCCGAAACGCCTGGTATTCATCCTCCCGGACAGTCACCGCCACCCCGATGGCCCAACGAGGTGACCTCCAACTCGCCTGCCCCACAGGACCCGAAGGCCGTCGGTGGCGGTGAGCCCGAGGCGTGCCACCTCCGATCGGGAACGGATCAGCAGCCCCAACAGCCCCACTGCACAAGGATCGCAGCGCCGCAACCGGAGCGACGGGAGGACGGCGCGGCTGCCTTGCGTGGATTGGTGTCCTGCCCGAACGGCCCTGCGGCATAAGGGTGGCGGGCTGATCCGACCGGACGCATGTCGCGCCCGAATGGCCAACGGCCTTGCGTACGCCTGTGCATGGATGCGGGGGGTGCCGTCCGGACCAGCGAACATGCGTGCGAATCAAGGCACCTGCACGCAAGTGCGGTCCTCGCGCGTTCCGGCCCAACGCCCCAACTCCGGGCTGTGACCCGGCAACTGCGCACCGCATCGCCGTCAGCCATCCGGCCCCCCGACACGGCGGAACCCGAACGTCCCACCAACTCGCTTCCGTGGCAGGGCAACTGCGGTCCGCAACCAGACCGCACCGGCCCGCAGCACCGCGTCCACCGACGAAGTGGCAAGCCCCGCAAGCCCGCAAGACCCGCGGGAGCCCCGGCAACCCGCGCCGACGACCCCGCGTGCGACCCAAGGCCGCCGAGGGCAGAATCCTCCCCGCATCCGCTGCAACGACCGCGACGGGCCCGAAGTCACGGCCCGGCGGCACCCGGCACCCCCGTCACGTGCCCGGACGCACCGCCGATGGCGCCGTACCGAACCACACAGCCCCAGCCGCACGCACCGCCCCCGGACGGCGAAGTCGCCTTGTGCGCGGGGCTGCTTGCACCCGAACGGCCCCGGCGCGGCAAGGCCGATTCCCGTGCCGCAGGGGCCCTCCGACCCGAACGGCCCTGCCCCGTCGGGCCCCCGGCCGACCCGCGTCCGGAATCCGGGGTTCCGGACGCGGGGGGGGGGGGGGGGGGGGGGGGGGGGGGGGGGGGGGGGGGGGGGGGGGGGGGGGGGGGGGGGGGGGGGGGGGGGGGGGGGGGGGGGGGGGGGGGG
>NZ_JBPKBH010000005.1:326794-352009 GCF_051388915.1 Yinghuangia sp. YIM S09857
GACCCTCGATGAGGGTCCGGCCCGTCGCGCGGTGCGTGTTCCGGTTCGGGTCCGGCCGTGCTCGGGACCGTTGCCGGTCCCCGGTGTGGATCCCGGATTCAGGACCTCGGGTCGGGATCCCGCGCCGGGGTTGGCGCGGTTGCTACTTCGCGGCGCGCTTGGTCGCCGTCTTCTTGGCCGTGGTCTTCTTCGCCGCGGTCTTCTTGGCCGTGGCCGCCTTCTTGGCCGTGGTGGCCTTCTTCGCGGTGGTGGCCTTCTTCGCGGCGGCCGTCTTGCGCGTCGCGGCCGGCTTGGCGGCGGCAGCCGTCTTCCGGGTCGCGGCGGGCTTCGCGGCGGCGGTGGTCTTGCGAGCCGCCGTACGGGCCGTCGCCTTGGCGGCCGTCTTGCGGGCCGGCTTGGCGCTGCCGGGACGGGGAGTGGGGCTGGCCTTGGCCGCCGCGCTACCCGACTTCGGCATCTTCTTGGTGCCCGAGGTGAGGTCCTTGAAGCCCTGCCCCGGACGGAAGCGCGGGATCGCGGTCTTCTTGACCCGAACGCGCTCACCGGTCTGCGGGTTGCGCGCGTAGCGGGCGGCACGCTCGACCTTCTCGAACGAGCCGAACCCCGTGATGGACACGCGGTCTCCGCCCGCGACCGCGCGGATGATGGCGTCGAGGACGGCGTCCACCGCGTCTGCGGCGGCCGCGCGGCCACCCAGTCGGTCCTGGACCGCCTCGACAAGCTGAGCCTTGTTCACGTCTTCCCCTTCTAAAACCGATGCCGTATCAGATAGTCCGGCATTGGGCACGCTAAGCGCCCAATTGTGCTGAAGCAATTACCGAACGGACGAATCACCCTTGTGTCGCAACGGATTACAGACCTCGGCGGTGTCCGCGGCGAGCGCGGGATCCTCGTCGAGCTCATCCATGAGCTTGGTCAGACGCCGTGCGGCGTCCGCCAGATCGTGTTTTGCGGCATCGGTGACGACCAGGAGGCGGCGAACCAGCGCCACTTTCGCGCCGTCCGGTATGTCGAGCTTACGCACCCGCGCATGCGCCTCCTTCAACCGGGTGGCGAGTTCGGCGTATAGCCGGACTTCGTCGGGGCTGTCGGGATGCGCTGCTTGGTCCACACCGTGATTGTGACAGCTCATCCGACAATGGGCCTGTTGGGCCGGATCGGGGGAACGCTCTTGTCCCGTCCGGGAAAAGCCGGAAGCGGGGGGGCACAGGTGCGCTCCGCCGCTTCCGCAAGGCAGTTGGCCCTTCCCGGGGTTGCCCTCCCGATGGCTGGAACAAGCCAGTCGGCGGAACCCCGTTCGGCCCTCCCGACGCAGGTCAGGAGGTCGTCCGCGAACCGTCAGACGGTCTGCGTACGCGGCAGCCAGGACGGCCGGCCGGTCTCGAACTCGGTCACGTCCGCCTCGTGTCGGAGGGTCAGGCCGATGTCGTCGAGGCCCTCCAGCAGACGCCAGCGGGTGTAGTCGTCGATCTCGAAATCGGCGACCACGGCGGCCTCTCCGGCCCCCGCGCGGACCTGCCGCGCGACGAGGTCGACGGTGATCTCGACGGTCGGGTCGGCCTCGGTCAGCGCCCACAGGCGGTCGACCGTCTCCTGCGGCAGGACGACCGTCAGCAGGCCGCCCTTCAGCGAGTTGCCCCGGAAGATGTCCGCGAAGCGGGACGAGATCACGGCCTTGAAGCCGTAGTTCTGGAGGGCCCACACGGCGTGTTCGCGCGACGAGCCGGTGCCGAAGTCCGGTCCGGCGACCAGGACCGTGGCCCCGGCGCGCTCGGCCTGGTTGAACACGAAGGCCGGGTCCTTGCGCCAGGCCTCGAACAGCCCGTCCTCGAAGCCGGTCTTGGTGACCTTCTTGAGCCAGTGGGCCGGGATGATCTGGTCGGTGTCGACGTTGCTGCGGCGCAGCGGGATCGCCGTGCCGGTGTGCGTGGTGAACGGTTCCATGGCGTCAGACTCCTGCGGGCACGGCTGATTCGAGGTCGGCGGGGGCGGCGAGGTGGCCCAGCACCGCGGTGGCGGCGGCGACCTGCGGCGAGACCAGGTGCGTACGGCCGCCCTTGCCCTGCCGTCCCTCGAAGTTGCGGTTGGACGTCGACGCGCTGCGCTCGCCCGGGGCGAGCTGGTCCGGGTTCATGCCCAGGCACATCGAGCAGCCGGCGTAACGCCATTCGGCACCGGCCTCGGTGAACACCTTGTCCAGGCCCTCGCTGACGGCCTCCAGCGAGACGCGTACCGAACCGGGCACGACGAGCATGCGCACGCCGTCGGCGATGCGGCGGCCGAGCAGGATCTCGGCGACCGCGCGCAGGTCCTCCATACGGCCGTTCGTGCACGAGCCGATGAAGACCGTGTCCACCTTGATGTCGCGCAGCGGCTGCCCGGCGGTCAGGCCCATGTACTCCAGGGCCTTCTCGGCGGCGCTGCGCTCGGACGGGTCGGCGAACGACGCCGGGTCGGGGACGCTCGCGGACAGCGGCGCGCCCTGGCCGGGGTTGGTGCCCCAGGTGACGAACGGCGTGAGCTCGGACGCCTCGATGACCACCTCGTGGTCGAACACCGCGTCGTCGTCGGTCTTCAGCGACGTCCAGTACTCGACGGCGGCGTCCCAGTCGGCGTTCTGCGGCGCGTGGTCGCGGCCTTTCAGGTACGCGAACGTCGTGTCGTCCGGCGCGATCATGCCGGCCCGGGCGCCGGCCTCGATCGACATGTTGCAGACGGTCATCCGGCCCTCCATCGAGAGGTTCCGGACGGCCTCGCCGCGGTACTCGATGACGTAGCCCTGCCCGCCGCCGGTGCCGATCTTCGCGATCACCGCGAGGATCAGGTCCTTGGCCGTGACCCCGGGGGGCAGTTCGCCGTTGACCGTGACGGCCATGGTCTTGAACGGCGCCATGGGCAGCGTCTGCGTGGCCAGGACGTGTTCGACCTGGCTGGTGCCGATGCCGAACGCCAGCGCGCCGAAAGCGCCGTGCGTGGAGGTGTGGCTGTCGCCGCACACCACGGTCATGCCCGGCTGCGTCAGGCCCAACTGCGGGCCGACGACGTGCACGACGCCCTGCTCGACGTCGCCGAGCGAGTGGATGCGCACGCCGAACTCGGCGGCGTTGCGCCGCAGCGTCTCCAACTGGACGCGGGACACCGGGTCCGCGATGGGCTTGTCGATGTCGAGGGTGGGGGTGTTGTGGTCCTCGGTCGCGATCGTGAGATCGGTCCGGCGGACCGGGCGCCCGGCCTGGCGCAGGCCGTCGAAGGCCTGGGGGCTGGTCACCTCGTGCAGCAGGTGCAGGTCGATGTAGAGCAGGTCCGGCTCTCCTTCAGCGCGACGCACGACGTGTGCGTCCCAGACCTTCTCCGCGAGTGTCCGTCCCATCGCTGTCCCTCCGGTCGGCGTCATTGCCGACTTTCCTGTGTCGTGTTCCGCGGCCGCGTCCCGGCTGCCCACCCGCAGCGTGCGCGCCCGCGGTCCGAACTCTGCCACCTGAGCCGTCCGAAACGGACTTGCGTCTCGTCATTCGAGACGGCAATATCAGAGCATGGACAACTCTAGCGGAGTCGGCGTGCTCGACAAGGCCGCTGTCGTGCTGGCCGCGCTCGAAGCCGGTCCCGCGACGCTGGCGGGGCTCGTCGCCACGACCGGACTGGCCCGACCCACCGCCCACCGCCTCGCGGTGGCGCTGGAACACCACCGTCTCGTCGCCCGGGACATGCAGGGACGCTTCGTCCTCGGCCCGCGCCTGGCGGAGCTCGCGGCGGCGGCCGGCGAGGACCGTCTGCTGGCCGCGGCGCACCCGGTCCTCGCGCACCTGCGCGACGTCACCGGCGAGAGCGCGCAGCTCTACCGCCGCCAGGGCGACATGCGAGTGTGCGTCGCCGCGGCGGAGCGGCTCTCCGGCCTGCGGGACACGGTGCCGGTGGGCAGCACCCTCCCGATGAAGGCCGGCTCCGCCGCCCAGTGCCTCCTGGCCTGGGAGGAGCCGGAGCGGTTGCACCGCGGCCTCCAGGGCGCGCGCTTCACCGCGACCACCCTCTCCGGCGTCCGCCGTCGCGGCTGGGCCCAGAGCATCGGCGAACGCGAGCCGGGCGTCGCCTCCGTCTCGGCCGCCGTCCGCGGCCCCAGCAACCGCGTCGTCGCCGCCGTCTCCGTCTCCGGCCCCATCGAACGCCTCACCCGCCACCCCGGCCGCCTCCACGCCCAAGCCGTCATGGAAGCCGCCGCCAAACTCTCCGACGCGCTCCGCAAGGCCCAGGTAGACGTCTGACCCCCGGCGCATCCGCGCCGGCTCCGATGCCGCACGTCAGCAGGAGCCTGCGCGCACCTTGGGCCGCCCCCCTCCGGGAACGGGGCAAGCCGGCGACTTTCCGGGACGCGAACTGCCAACCGACTCAAGGTCATTGGTGCAATCCCGGACGGCGGGTCAGAGGAAGCCGCACCCCCAAAAGCGCTTGCGACCGCTGCCATCCCGCGGTGCACGCGTCGAATTGGCCGTGCAGCCCGACGAACAGGTCACGCGCGTCGCGTGGAACGCCCGAACTCCCCTACGCAGCGGCCACTTTCATGCGCGGGCGAGTGTGGACCGCCGACTACGAACGGTGCACCTGACCAGGATGCCCGGGCGGACGAGCCCGCGCGCGTGCCGCCGAGGGCCGACCGGGCGTGACCCGCGCCGTGGGACAGCCGCGCTTCTGAATGGCCATCGCGTGCAACTGGCGAGCAAGGACCCCGCAGCGGCGAGTTGACTCGTCCGCGGCATCTGCGCCGCACCGCACGGCAGATGCGCGTGCACGAGGCGGGCGATTGCGCACGAGCGAGCGGCGTGGGCACCGGATCGGGCTGCGCCTGGCTCGCAGGCACAAGAGTGCGCAATGCGGCCGCTCGCGCCCGGGGGGCGCTCGGCCCGTCCTCTCAAGCCGCGGCCACCGAGCGCGGGGGCAACTTCAGGTGGTTGCGGATCTGAGGCGCCTGGCTGTCGGTGTGTGAACGCCCGGGCAAGCGGGCTCGCGCATTGCCGCCGCTCCTGCAATCCGCGAGGGTCACACGGAACCTTCGCCTGATCGCAGCTCATGGAGCACTCCGCTGCGGGTCCCGCGCTCTGCCCCGTTCGCGCGTGGTGCGTGATGCTCGGCTTCGGCCGGGGGCCGACGAGCTCTGGGCGGTTGCGGGGCTTTCCTCGTCGAATGTGTGCCAACTGGTGCTTGGGGTCGGCAGGTTGTTGCGTGGCGGGCTTGGTGTGCTGGTTGATCCGGCCCACTGGCCGCCCCTGGGGCGTTGCGGGCGGTTGCGGGGCCTCGTTGGATGCGCGCCAACTGGTGCTCGGGGTCGGCGGCTTGTTGCGTGGCGGGCTTGGTGTGCTGATTGATCCGGCCCACTGGCCGCCCCTGGGGAATTGGGTTTTGCCTCCGGGGCCGACCCCCCGGAGGGGGCTGCGGGGGGTCACGGGATGATTACGGAGTGGTCAAGTGGGTGGGCTACTGGCCGGGTCTGAAGGTTTTCCAACCGTCGCCCCAGGGCTCGTCCGGGGTGGCCGGGGCGGGGTTGGGGGTCGGCTTGGGAGCGCGCGGCTGCTGGGGCTTGCGGGCGGCGGGGACTCGCGGTGCGCGGGGGGTGGCGGGCGCTCGGCGCGGGGTGGGCTCGGCAGGCTGCACGGGCTTGTTGGACAGCGGCGTCTGGACCGGTGCGGTGGCCAGCGGGCTGGGGGCCGTCATCGGGTTCGGGGGCACCGCTGGGAGCGGCGGTTCCGCTCCGGATCGGGCTTGTTCGCGTCCTTGGACGAAGCTGTCGAGCCGGGTGCGCACATCCTGGGGATCCCGCGACATGCCCAGCGGGATGCCGCCGGCAAGGCCCGGGACGGCGTCCACCGCGGCCCCCGGGACCAGGTTGGCCTGCGGCATGCGCCGGGGCAGCCCCGAGTGCGTCAGACCCTCCACCACAGGCTCACGCGCGGCCTGTGCAGCGCGCCAGCGGTTGTCGTCCACCGAACCCCCATCTCAGTCCGTCGTACCCGTTCCGTGCCCGCGATCAGCCGCATATCAATTGGGCAACGGATTCTGTGGGCACGACAGTAGCAACGCACGGCATGCCGTGGGGGTTCCGGGGTCCGGGATACATGACCTTGTCACCAAGCTGTGAAACTTTCCGGGCAGGCAGGGTGGGAAAACGGAATCGGGCGGGCCTTGGAAGGCGCCGCCCGATTCCGGTTGTGCGGGGGTCCGGGGCTCGGCCCGGATCCGGTATCAGCGCAGACGCGCCATGAGTGCGTGTTCGACGAGAGTGATGAGCGTCGACTTGGCCGATTCGCGGCGGCGCGCGTCGCAGCTCACGATCGGGGTCTCGGGGCCGATCTGCAACGCCTCGCGGACGTCGTCCGCATGGTGCGTCTGCACACCGTCCCAGCAGTTGAGGGCGATGATGAACGGCAGTCCGCTGTTCTCGAAGTAGTCGATCGCGGGGAAGCAGTCCGCCAGGCGGCGAGTGTCCACGATGACGACGGCGCCGATGGCGCCGCGGACCAGGTCGTCCCACATGAACCAGAACCGGTGCTGACCCGGCGTACCGAAGAGGTACAGGATCAGGTCCTCGTCCAACGTGATGCGGCCGAAGTCCATCGCGACCGTGGTCGTCCCCTTGTCGGGGGTTGCCGCGATGTCGTCGATCCCCGCGCTGGCGGAGGTCATGACGGCCTCCGTACGCAGCGGCGCGATCTCCGAGACCGCCCCCACGAGCGTCGTCTTGCCCACGCCGAAGCCGCCGGCCACGACGATCTTGGCGGAGGTCGTGGAGGACCGCGGCGCCGGGACCGGTCCCGGGCTAGAGCTTGCGAAGTCCACTGAGCACCCTTTCGAGCAGCGTCACGTCCGGCTGCCCCTGGTCGTTCCCCGGCTGATGGATGACCACGAGTCCGGCCTCCGCGAGGTCCGCGACAAGCACGCGGGCGACGCCGAGGGGGATGGAGATCAGGGCCGAAATCTCGGCGACCGACTTGACCTGCCGGCACAAGTCGCAGATGCGCTGGTGCTCAGGCAGCAGGCCAGGTGGGTTCGCCACCTGGGGCGTGGTGGTCACCAGGGCCTCCAGCGCGAGCTGGTACCGCGGCCTGGTGCGACCACCCGTCATGGCGTACGGGCGTACCAGGGTCTCGTGGAACTCCTGGTCGCCGTGTTCGGACATCTCCGGATGCGTCATCGCGGCAGGGCACCTTGGAGTTCCGCGCGCAATGCCGGAGTGAGGACCGTGCCGGCGCGGTCGACCAGCAGGGCCATCTCGTAGCCGATGAGGCCGATGTCGCACTCCGGCGACGCCAGCACGGCCAGCGAAGACCCGTCGGAGATCGACATGATGAACAGGAAGCCCCGTTCCATCTCGACCACCGTCTGCGTGACGTGCCCGCCCTCGAAGATGCGGGACGCACCCTGGGTCAGGCTGGTCAGGCCGGATGCCACGGCCGCGAGCTGGTCGGCGCGGTCCCGTGGAAAGCCCTCGGACAGGGCGAGCAGCAGGCCGTCCGCGGAGACCACGACCGTGTGGGAGACACCGGGGGTGTTGTCCACGAAGTTCGTGATCAGCCAGTTCAGGTTCTGCGCGGCCTGGCTCAACTCAGTCATGCCTGCTCCTGGTTGTTCTCGTCACGAGGCTGCGGGGCCGTTCCCCCGGCCCCGGCAGTGCGACCCTGCTGAATGCCTCGGCGGAAGTTGGTCAGTCGACCGCGGACGTCGTCCGGGTTGCGCGACAGGCCGGACGCCCCCTGCGGCGGAACCTGCGCCGCACCACCGGACATGCCCGGGGTGAGCGGCGCGGCGGGGCCGCCGGCGCGGGCACCGGGGACCGGGCCCGGCGCCTGGGGCGCGGCGCCCCCGACGCCGCCCGGAACCAGGTTGGCGCGCGGTACGCGGCGCGGCAGGCCGGCCGTCGTGGTACCGCCCGAGGCGGGCTCGCGCGCGGCCTCCGCCGCCCGCCAGCCCTCGTCGCCGGCCGAGTACCACCCGGACGGCGCCTGCTCCGCGGCCGGCCGACCCGGCTGCGGTGCGGCGGGCTGCTGCGGCTGCTCCACCGGGGCGGCGTGTGCCGCCTGGCGCAGCGGCTGCTGCGGAACACCCTGGGTCTCGGCCGGAGCGGCCGGTCCCGCGTGCGAGCGCCGCGGCAGCGACGCCTGCTCCGAACCACGGTGCTGGAGCGGCGGGTTGGTGCCTCCGGGGGTCCGCCGGTCCAACGACTGCGGTTCGGCTGCCGCGGGCGAACCCGCGGCCTCGTCGGCGTCGGTGCGCGAGGTGCGCACCTGCGCGGCGCGCATGCGCCCGCCGCGACCGGTCCGACGGTGGAACCAGTCCGATTCGAGGGTCTCGAAGATCGGCGACCGCTCGTCCTCGACGGCCATCGGCAGCGCGACCGAGTCGTCGAGCGCGTTCACCGGCTCCGGTGCCGGCAACTGCCGTTGCGGCGCGGGCTGTTGCGGCAGCTGCTGGGGCACCTGGTGCTGCGGTGCCGCGGGCAGGCCGCGGGCCTGCTGCGGCTCCGGCTGGGCGGGGCGGCCCTGCTGAGGCGGGCGTCCGTCCTGGTACAGCGCACGCGGGTCCTGCTGCGCGGTACGGGCGTCAGCCTGCTGCGGTGCCGGCTGCTGCTGGCGGACCGGGGAGTTCGGGGTGCGCAGCGCGGGCAGCGCGTCACCCGAGGCGGGCTGCTGCTGCGGACGCACACCGGTGTCGCGCTGCCCGTCGCCGCGGCGCTGCGGTGCCTCGTACGCGGGCATCTGCGGCGGCGGCGCGACCGGCGACAGGCTGTCGTACTCCGGGCCGGACCACGCGGACGCGCGCTGCGGCTGCTGCGGTTCGGCCATCGGCGTCATGCCGGTGTCCTGGTCGCCGCGGCGGAAGCCGCCGCCCTGGCCCCGGTCGGCGCCGCCGTGTTCGGTGGGCTCCGGGTCGAACCGCGGCTGCTGGTACGGCTGTTCGTAGTCCGGTCGGGCGTACGCGCTGGGCTGCGCGTAGTCGCCGAGAGGCTGCTGCGCCGGCTGCTGCTGGTCGAACTGCGGGCGGTCGTACGCCGGTTGCTGACCGGTCTGGTGCTGGCCGGTCTGGTGCTGGCCGGTGTCGTACGGGCTCTGCTGCCGCCCTGTCTGGTGCTGCGGCGGCTGCTCCGGCGCGAACGGCGAGGCGAACTGCGCGGTCGAGCCGTCCACCGGGCGGCTGTCCGCGCCGCGCGGGGCCTGCGGGTTCTGCGGCGACACCGGCGCGAACGGGTTGTCCGCGTCGTTCTGCTGCGGGAACGGCGTACCCGGGAACGGGGTGTCGTGCGTGGCCGGGCCCTCGGCGAAGGCCGACGCCTGCTCGTACGCGCCGTTCTGCGGAGCCTGCGCACGCTGCGGCAGCGGGCGCGGGGCCTCACTGCGGCCGGCGTCGGGACCCGGGCGCTGCGGTCCGGCCGCGGCGGCCGGCAGCGCCTGCATCTCCTGCGAGGCGGTCAACGCGTCGGGCTCCCAGCCCGGGGAGACCGCCGCGCGGCCGTTGGACTTGTCCCAGTTGCCGCCGGGGCGGTCGCCCTGGATGAGCTCGATCGGCAGCATGACCAGCGCGGTCGTGCCGCCGCCGTCGCCGGGGCGCAGTTGCACGCGGATGCCGTGCCGGGTCGAGAGGCGGCCGACCACGAAGAGGCCCATGCGCCGGGATATGGAGACGTCCACGACGGGCGGCCGGGCGAGGCGCTGGTTGGCGTCCGCCAGGTCGTCGCCGGTCAGGCCGATGCCGTTGTCGTGGATCTCGATGAGCGCGCGGCCGTCCGGGAGGATGTGGCCGGTGACGCGGACCTTGGTGTGCGGGCTGGAGAAGGTGGTCGAGTTCTCCAGCAGCTCGGCGAGGAGGTGCACGAGGTCGTTGACGGCGCGGCCGGCGATGTCGGTCGTGGGCAGGGCGCCCAGTTCGACGCGCTCGTACTGCTCCACCTCGGAGGCCGCGGCGCGCAGCACGTCGACCAGCGGGACGGGGCGCGTCCAGCGGCGACCCGGCTCCTCACCGGCGAGAACGAGCAGGTTCTCACCGTTGCGGCGCATACGGGTCGCGAGGTGGTCGAGCTTGAACAGGTTCGCGAGCTGGTCCGGGTCCGCCTCGCGGTTCTCCAGGTCGGAGATGAGCGCGAGCTGACGCTGGATCAGGCTCTGGCTGCGGCGCGACAGGTTGACGAACATCGAGTTGACGTTGCCACGCAGAAGGGCCTGTTCGGCCGCGAGGCGCACGGCCTCGGTGTGGACCGCGTCGAACGCCCGGGCCACCTGGCCGACCTCGTCACGCGTGGAGACGCCGATCGGCTCGACACTCAGGTCGACGTCGCCGGGTTCGGACTCGGCCAGGCGGCGGACCGTCTCCGGCAGCCGCTGCTCGGCGATCTCCAGGGCGCTGCGGCGCAGGGTGTTGAGCGAGCGGACCAGCGAACGCGCCACGATCACACCGAGGATGATCGTGAAGAGCAGGGCCGCCACGACCAGGACGGTGTTGACGAGCGCGTCCTTGCGGGCGTCGTCGCGCAGGCTGTCGGCCTTGCCGAGGAGCTTGTCGCCCATCTCGGTCTCGGCCTGCATCATGTGCGACAGGTAGTCGCTCGCCAGCTTGTACCAGGCCTCGGGAGTCGTGAAGCCCGGCGTACCGTTGACGCCACTTACGACCTTCTGTTGTCCGTCGCCGCTGTCGACCATGTGGTTGGACATCGCGGTCAGCAGGCCGGCGACCTCGCTCGCCTTGCCGACGTTGGCGACGTCGTCGAACTTCCGGTCCTCCTCGGGCGTGCCCACCGCCTGGAAGGCGCGGATCGCGTCGTCCTGGCCCTGGTCCAGGCTCTTGAAGCCCTCGGCCGCGTCGCCGAACGGGACGTCGGGACGGGCACCGTAGGCGGCGCCGATGGCCCGGCCGGCGGAGATCAGCGACTTGAGCTCGCCGTACAGGCCGAGGGCACGGGCACCTTGCACCAGATCCGCGTCGCGCGTGATCTCGGGCGCCTGCTGGTTGATCGTCAGCAACGCCGTGATGACGCCCTGGTACGACTTGACCGTGCTGAACGGGAACTGCTGGTAGGCGTTCTTCCGGATGTTCGCCAGCCCGCCCATCCGTTCCCCGATGGTGCCCACCGTGGCGGCTATGAGAGGCAGGTCGCTGAGGTCCATCTTGGCGACGGCGGCCTGGAAGCGCGCGTACTGCTCGTCGGTGCGCTGGTAGCGCGTCTGGATCTCGGCTTCGGCCTGGGGGTCGACTCGCCCGGAGGCCTCTCGCCGCGAAAGCGGGATCGCGCTGAAGTCGCGCTCCTCTTCGAGGAAGCCGACCAGCGTGGTGGATTCGTCGATGACCGCGCCCGCCTTCTGCACGACGTCCATCTCGCGGGTCGTGTCGATGGACGACTGGATGCGCAGTCCACCGAGCAACGCCGCGACGACGACGGGCAGCAGCAGCAGCGCGGTGATGCGCGTACGGATGCGCCAGTTCTTGATCGAGAACAACAGCTTCAACCGCGAAGGAGCCTGCGGGGCTCGACTGGCGGTGAGCTCTTGGGGTGGGCGCATGTCTGCGGGCCCGACAGCGGCCGGGGCTTCCGCGGAGTCCTGCTGCCTCTTCCGACGTCCCTGCACTAGCTTCGCAACCTCTTGTGACCAGTCGTTGACCCGCCGGATCGGCGAGGCTTGTGTGCGGAGATCCCGGACGGGATCGCGCTTGGGAACCACCCCCGTGGTCGCACGCATTTCAGCACAGCCCAGAGGCCGCAACAAGATAGCGGGGTCCGGAAAAATCCGGATTCCAGAGAACTGGGCCAGACAATCCTTTCGCCCGTGCTTGACCCGGTATTACCGGTCGCAATCGGACATAAGGACTCAGGTTTGGCTGGAATCCACAGAGGTGAACATCACAGGTTCCGTGGGGAACTCGGTTACTCACTGCAATTATCACAGCACCGTGCGTAAAACTTCGGCAAGCGTAGCCTTTGCCCGCCCCGTGCAACGGGGCCCGACTGACGTAACCATCCGTAACCTTGATATTCAAGGGGGCGCACGCAATCTGCCGCGTGGGAATGCCCACGTGGCGCCGGCGTGCCCACTGTCCGAACGATCTGAAGGGGCGGGACGACTCCGTCATGAGCCTGAGCACCCACCGTACGAACACCGCCAACCCGCGCCGTACGCAGCTCGACACCGTGCCGGTCCGCCCCGAGGGCCTCGACGAGGACACCACTCCCGTACCGCTGGAGACCGGCCCGACCGCGAACCCGCGCCGCACGAACCTGATGGAGCAGCAGAACTGACGCGCCGCCGCGGACGCCGCCCGACAGAGAGCCGGGCGGCGTGGGCGGCCGGGAAACCGCGGCGCTCCGGGCGGGGCCCGCGGGATAGCCTGGGGACGACCAGAACGTCCCCCGACTGATCCCGAGGTCCCGGCCCGTGCGCATCGTCAGGTTCTCCACCGGCGACTCCTATTCGTTCGGCGCGGTGGGGAGCCCCCGCGACCAACCCGGCGAGCTGGTCGTCGCCGAACTCGACGGGCACCCGTATGCCGGCATCTCGCTCACCGGGCAGAGCCACCGGCTCGCCGACGTGCAGCTGCTCGCCCCGGTCCTCCCCAGCAAGGTCGTCGCGATCGGCAAGAACTACGCCGACCACGCCGCCGAGATGGGCGGCGAGGTACCCGAGGTGCCGATCGTGTTCTTCAAGCCGTCCACCGCGGTGATCGGCCCGGACGCGCCGGTCGTCTATCCGGAGATCTCCACCGAGGTGCACCACGAAGCCGAACTGGCCGTGGTGATCGGGCGCCTGTGCCGTGACGTGCCCCCGGAGCGCGTGCCCGAGGTCGTCTTCGGCTACACGTGCGCCAACGACGTCACGGCGCGCGACCTCCAGCGCAGCGAGGGGCAGTGGGCCCGGGCCAAGGGCTTCGACACCTCGTGCCCGCTGGGGCCGTGGGTCGAGACCGAGTTGGACCCGTCCGACCTCGCGATCACCTGCACGGTGAACGGGGAGCTGCGGCAGGCCGGGCGCACCTCGCAGATGGTCCGCAGCATCACCGAACTCGTCGTCCACGTGACGGCCGCGATGACGCTGCTCCCCGGTGACGTGATCCTCACCGGGACCCCCGCGGGCGTCGGCCCGCTCCAGGTGGGCGACGAGGTCGCCGTCACCGTCGAAGGCATCGGAACTCTCACCAACAGGGTGATCAAGCGTGGCTAGCGAGCCCCAGGGCGCCGATGTGCGCGTCCGTTTCTGTCCCTCCCCCACCGGCAACCCGCATGTCGGGCTGGTCCGCACGTGCCTGTTCAACTGGGCCTTCGCCCGGCACCACGGCGGCACCTTCGTCTTCCGCATCGAGGACACCGACGCCGCGCGCGACTCGGAGGAGTCGTACGAGCAGCTGCTCGACGCCCTCAAGTGGCTCGGGTTCACCTGGGACGAGGGCCCCGAGGTCGGCGGCCCGCACGCGCCCTACCGCCAGTCGCAGCGGATGGACATCTACGCGGACGTCGCCAAGCGCCTGCACGAGGCCGGGCACGCGTACGAGTGCTTCTGCACCACCGAGGAGCTGGAGCGGCGCCGCGAGGCCGCGCGCGCCGCGGGCAAGCCGTCCGGGTACGACGGCCACTGCCGCGACCTGGGCGCCGAGCAGGTAGCGGCGTACCGCGCCGAGGGCCGCGACGCGATCCTGCGCTTCCGCATGCCCGACCGCACCATCACCTTCACCGACCTGGTGCGCGGCGAGCTGAGCTTCGAGCCCGAGCACGTGCCCGACTACGGCATCGTGCGCGCCAACGGCCGGCCGCTCTACACGCTGGTCAACCCGGTCGACGACGCGCTCATGGAGATCACCCACGTGCTGCGCGGCGAGGACCTGCTGTCCTCGACGCCGCGTCAGATCGCGCTGTACGCGACCCTCGCCGACATCGGCGTGGGCAACGGCACGACGCCGCGCTTCGGGCACCTGCCGTACGTCATGGGCGAGGGCAACAAGAAGCTCTCCAAGCGCGACCCGCAGTCGTCGCTCAACCTGTACCGCGAGCGCGGGTTCATCCCCGAGGGCCTGCTGAACTACCTTTCCCTGCTCGGCTGGTCGCTCGCGCCCGACCGCGACTACTTCTCGATCGAGGAGATGGTCGCCGCCTTCGACATCGCGGACGTCAACGCCAACCCCGCGCGCTTCGACCTCAAGAAGTGCGAGGCCGTGAACGCCGACCACGTGCGCGCGCTGGCCCCGGAGGACTTCCGCGACCGCCTGGTCCCGTTCCTCCAGGACGCCGGCCTGCTGCCCGCGCAGCCGAGCGCCGAGCAGCTGGACCTGCTGGGGAAGGCCGCGCCGCTCACCCAGGAGCGCATGGTCGTGCTCGGCGAGGTGGTCGGCATGCTCGGGTTCCTGTTCGTGGCGCCGGAGGATTTCGTACGCGACGAGGCGGACAGCGCCAAGGTGCTGACCGCCGACGCCGCGCCGGTCCTGGAGGCCTCCGTCACCGCCCTGGAGTCGGTGGAGTGGGCCACCGACCCGATCCAGGCGGTCCTGCGCGAGGCGCTGGTGGACGGCCTGGGCATCAAGCCGAAGAACGCCTTCACGCCGCTGCGCGTCGCGGTCACCGGCCGCCGCGTGTCGCCGCCGTTGTTCGAGTCGATGGAACTCCTGGGCCGTGAGACGACCTTGGCCCGCCTGCGCTCGGCACTGGACGTCGCGCGAGGCTGAACGGGGCGGTCGGCGTCCGGTACGTACGGGTGTGCGCACTTCCCTCCGAGGGCGGTGCGCACACCCGCCGGGAACCCGTTTTGGTCGGGCCCGCCTGATCGGGTAAAGTTCTACTCGTTCCGCCCCGCAGGGGGCCGGGACAAGCCAGCAAGATCCCTTTCACGGGGTCGAGCATTGGGGTATGGGGTAATTGGCAGCCCGACTGGTTCTGGCCCAGTTAGTCTAGGTTCGAGTCCTGGTACCCCAGCGGTGTCACCGCAAGGTGACGCGGCTGGCGATCACCGCAAGGTGATCGGCAGATTGAGTTTGGCCCCGTTGTGTAGCGGCCTAGCACGCCGCCCTCTCAAGGCGGTAGCGCGGGTTCGAATCCCGTCGGGGCTACTCCAATTCACACCGAGGCGTTCTCCGGAGCGCCTCGCCGTTCGGTCGGAGACGATGCGACGGACACCATCCCCTCGGGGATGGGCTAGGGCCCCGTTGTGTAGCGGCCTAGCACGCTGCCCTCTCAAGGCAGTAGCGCGGGTTCGAATCCCGTCGGGGCTACCACAAACGAAATCCCTCACCTCGGTGGGGGATTTCTGGTTTCCGGGTTCCTCGGTCGGACGCGTTTCCGCGGTATTCGCGGCCGCGTCCTCCCGGGCTCGTCGTGTCCCCGCGTCCTCCCGGGCTCGTCGTGTCCCCGCGTCCGCGGGGAGAGCCGGGGCCGTCCCGCGTGCGGCGGGGCGGCCCCGTGGGGCGTTCTCCGGGGCTGTCAGAGGTCCCGGGTGGGCGTGAGCCCGGCCTTGAGGAGTCCGTACGTGTACGCGTCCTCCAGGGCCTGCCACGAGGCCCCGATGACGTTCTCCGCGACGCCGACCGTGCTCCACTCCTTCTTGCCGTCGCTCGTCTCGACGAGCACGCGCGTGATGGCGTCGGTGCCGTGCCGGCCTTCCAGCAGGCGGACCTTGTAGTCGACCAGCTCGAACGACGCCAGCTCCGGGAAGATCCGCTCCAACGCGAGGCGCAGTGCGCGGTCCAGCGCGTTGACAGGGCCGTTGCCCTCGCCGGTGGCCACGATGCGCTCGCCCTTGGCGTGCAGCTTCACGGTGGCCTCGTTCAACTGCGTGCCGTCCCCGCGCTGCTCGCTGATGGCGCGGAAGGACTCCAGGGTGAAGAAGCGCTCGCGGGCGCCCACCACCTCGTCGCGCAGCAGGAGTTCGAAGGACGCGTCCGCGGCCTCGTACGTATACCCGTTGGCCTCACGGGACTTCACCTGGTCCACGACGCGGCCGACGAGGTCGCGGTCGCCGGACAGGTCGTACCCCAGCTCCTTGCCCTTGAGCTCGATGGACGCGCGTCCGGCCATGTCCGACACCAGCATCCGCATGTCGTTGCCGACCAGGGCCGGGTCGATGTGCTGGTACAGGTCCGGGTCGACCTTGATGGCCGACGCGTGCAGCCCGGCCTTGTGCGCGAACGCCGAGACGCCGACGTACGGCAGGTGCGTGGACGGGGCGAGGTTGACCACCTCGGCGATGGCGTGCGAGATGCGGGTCATCTCGCGCAGGCGGCCCTCGGGCAGCACCTGCATGCCCTTCTTCAGCTCCAGGGCGGCGACCACGGGGAACAGGTTGGCGTTGCCGACGCGTTCGCCGTACCCGTTCGCGGTGCACTGCACGTGCGTCGCGCCGCCCTCGACCGCCGCGATGGAGTTGGCGACCGCACAGCCGGTGTCGTCCTGCGCGTGGATGCCGAGGCGCGCGCCGGTCTCGGCCCTGACGCGGGCCACCGTCCACTGGACCTGGCTGGGCAGCATGCCGCCGTTGGTGTCGCAGAGCACGACCACTTCGGCGCCGGCGTCGTACGCGGTGCGGACCACGCTCGTCGCGTACGCCGGGTTGGCCTTGAAGCCGTCGAAGAAGTGCTCGCAGTCGACGAACACCCGGCGGCCCTGCTCGCGCAGGTGCGTCACCGTGTCGCGGATCATCGCCAGGTTCTCGTCCAGCGTGGTGCGCAGCGCGAGGTCGACGTGCTTGTCGTGCGACTTGGCGACCAGGCAGACCACCGGGGCCTCCGCGTCCAGCAGGGCCTGGACCTGCGGGTCCTCCGCGGCGGTGGTGCCGGCCTTGCGGGTCGCGCCGAACGCCACCAGCTTGGCGTGCCGGAGGTCGAGTTCGGTGCGGGCCCGGCGGAAGAACTCGGTGTCGCGCGGCACCGCACCCGGCCAGCCGCCCTCGATGAAGCCGACGCCGAACTCGTCCAGGTACCGGGCGATGGTGAGCTTGTCCCCGACGGTGAGGTTGATGCCCTCACGCTGGGAGCCGTCGCGCAGCGTGGTGTCGAAGACGTGGAAACTGTCGTCGGTCATGTCCGTGGGTCTCCTGACGCGCTCTATGCGGGTGGACTGTTCAGGTCCGGGTGTGCGGTGGCGGCCCGCACGCGTTGTCCGGCCGAGGGGTGTCCGGCCAAAACAAAAGACCCCTCGCGGTCGCGAGAGGTCTGCGTGCGGGCGGTGGGCTGAATGACGCTTGCCCCCTGTGGGGGGTCAGCCCGGTGCCGGCACGCTGCGGCTAATAATGAGCCACTGCTGCATGGTCGGAAGTCTGCCACACGATCCGACGGCCGGTATCCGAGTCTCACCATTTGGGCTAGAGCGTGTCGTCAGGGCACGGCAGGACATGGCAGGACACGGCCCGGCGCCTGCCGGGCACCTGGGTGAGGCGCCCGGCGGGGCGTACCGGATCGGCGGGGCGTACCGGGGCGGCCGGCTCAGACGATCTTGTGCAGCCAGTTGTGCGTGTCGGCGGCCTCGCCGGTCTGGATGTCGAGCAGCGCCTTGCGCAGTTCGAGGGTCACCGGGCCCGCGCCGCCGTCGCCGACCTGCCAGGACGCGTCGCTGGACTTCACCGAGCCGACCGGTGTGATGACCGCGGCGGTGCCGCACGCGAAGACCTCGGTGATCGAGCCGTCCGCGTTGCCCGCCTGCCAGTCCTCGACGGAGATCTTGCGCTCCTCGGTGCCGTAGCCGCGGTCCGCCGCGAGCTGGAGCAGCGAGTCGCGCGTGATGCCCGGGAGGAGGGAGCCGGTGAGGGACGGTGTGACGATGCGCGCGTCGGCGCCGCTGCCCTGCACGAAGTACAGGTTCATGCCGCCCATTTCCTCGATCCAGCGGCGCTCGTTGGCGTCCAGCCACACGACCTGGTCGCAGCCCTGCTCGGCGGCCTGCGCCTGGGCGACGAGCGAAGCGGCGTAGTTTCCGGCGCACTTGGCCGCGCCGGTACCGCCGGGGGCGGCGCGCACGTACTCCTTCGACAGCCAGACCGACACGGGCTTCACGCCGCCCGCGAAGTACGCCCCCGCCGGGGACGCGATGACCATGAAATGGAACTCGTTCGAGGGACGCACGCCGAGGCCGACCTCGGTGGCGAACATGAACGGGCGGAGGTACAGACTCTGCTCCTCCTCCCCCGGCACCCACGCGTGGTCCTGCTTGACCAGCGCGTCGACGGCGGCGACGAACAGGTCCTCGGGGAGCTCCGGCATCGCGAGGCGGGCGGCGGAGGCCTGGAAGCGCCGGGCGTTCTCGTACGGGCGGAACGTGACCACCGAGCCGTCCGCGTGCCGGTAGGCCTTGAGGCCCTCGAAGATGGACTGCGCGTAGTGCAGCGTCATGTTCGCCGGGTCGATCTCCAGCGACGCGTACGGCGTCAGCTTCGCGTCGTACCAGCCCCGACCCGCGCTCCACCGGATCGTCACCATGTGCTCGGTGAACACGCGGCCGAAGCCGGGGTTCGTCATGCGAGCGGCGCGCTCGGCATCCGACAGCGGATGCGCGGTCGGCTTGAGATCGATCGTCACGGAGGTCGTCATGGGTTCCAGTGTCCTTCACCGAGGGATTGACGGGGGCATCGTGGTGCCGCCTATCGGTTCCAGACGTTAACGCAGTCCACCGGGACACCGACAGGCACGGCCACGGGCCGCCGTCTCGGCGCCGCCCCCGGAACAGGAGGGGGCGGTGCCGGACGGCAGCGGGAAGCCGGGGTGCCGCAACTGAACCGCCGGTCGGCTCCGGGTGGTCTCGCGCCGACGGCGCCCGGTCGGGCTGGTCGGCGTAAAACGCGGTACCGGCGACTCAGCCGGCTACTCGCTTGGCGATCGCGTCGCCGATCTCGCTGGTCGAGCGGGTGCCGAGGGACGCGCGCTCGGCGAGGTCGGCGTCGACCGCCGCCTCGACGCGGCGGGCCGCCTCGGAGTGGCCCAGGTGCTCCAGGAGCATGGCGACCGAGAGGACCGTGGCGGTCGGGTCGGCCTTGCCCTGGCCCGCGATGTCCGGGGCGGACCCGTGCACCGGCTCGAACATCGAGGGGAATTCACCCGACGGGTTGATGTTGCCGCTCGCGGCGAGGCCGATGCCGCCCGCGATGGCCGCCGCGAGGTCGGTGATGATGTCGCCGAACAGGTTGTCGGTGACGATCACGTCGAAGCGCTCGGGCTGGGTCACCATGAAGATGGTGGCCGCGTCCACGTGCAGGTAGTCGGTGGTCACCTCGGGGAACTCGGCGGCGACCTGATTGAACACGCGCGTCCACAGATGGCCGGCATGCACCAGCACGTTGTTCTTGTGCACGAGGGTGAGCTTCTTGCGCGGGCGAGCCTGCGCGCGGGCGAACGCGTCGCGCACCACGCGCTCGATGCCGAACGCGGTGTTGACGCTGACCTCGGTTGCGATCTCGTGCTCGGTGCCGGTGCGCAGCGTGCCGCCGTTGCCGACGTACGGCCCCTCGGTGCCCTCGCGGACCACGACGAAGTCGATCTGCGCGTCCGCGCCCAGCGGCGAGGTGACGCCCGGGCCCAGCTTGGCCGGGCGCAGGTTGACGTGGTGGTCGAACGCGAAGCGCAGCTTCAGCAGCAGCCCGCGCTCCAGCACGCCGGACGGCACCGACGGGTCGCCGATGGCGCCGAGCAGGATCGCATCCTGGCCGCGGAGCTCGTCGAGGACGCTGTCCGGCAGCGTCTCGCCGGTACGGTGGTACAGCCGGGCCCCGAGGTCGTACTCGGTGGTGTCCAGGGCGATCTCGGCGGGCAGCGCCGCGGCGAGGACCTTGAGTCCCTCCGCGACGACCTCCTGGCCGATGCCGTCGCCGGGAACCACTGCGAGACGGATGCTGTTGGCGTTGCGAGACATGTGCCGGACCTTACTCCTCGTCCCAGGTGCTGACATTTGCGTTCCGGATGCTGGGACGGTGCTGTTGGCGGCGGGTGCCGTTCGCGGCGGGGGCGTCCCCGCCGCGGGAACCGGTAGCGGGCGCGTCAGCCGGCGCCGCCCTGTGCTAGCGGCGGTCGCCGCCGACGTCGCCGCCGTTGTCGCGGCGGTCGAGGGCGCGTTGCAGGGCTTGGGCTGCGTTCTTGCGGGTGGTCTCGTCCATGGTGCACTCCACGAGGTCGAGCGGCGGGCGCTCTGCGGGAATCCGCGGAAGCGGGATTGGCGGCGACGTGTCCCGCGGCGCGGATGGGCGCATCTCGGCGGACCCTCGGAGGAGTCGGCGGCGGGGGGACCACGTCGGACTGCGAGGACAAATGCGGTGGACCTCGTGGGCACCCGCGTCCCGCAATTCCTGTCGAACCGGGAGTTAGTGGTCGATAGGAAGGTGGTTCCTTCACGGTAAGCGACAGGGTGGGCCGCTGTCCGCAATTTACTCGGAGTTCCTACTATCTGAGATGCGCGGGTACTCCATCGGAGTCGGCCGAACACGCGAACGGCCCCGGAAGCGGTTGCTTCCGGGGCCGTTCGCGTGGGTCGGGACCAGGCCGAAGGACCGGTTGTGGCGGCGGGTTGCTCGACCGGTTCAGCGGGGTCGGGCGGGTCGGCGGCCACGTCGTCGGTCGGAGGGTGGCCGGTGGTGTGTTCCGGCCACCCGGGGCAGCCCGGTGGACTGGCGGGTTACTCGCTCAGGTTCACGGGGCGGGCGAAGTCGGCGCCGATCTCGGTGCCGATCTCGGCGAGGACGGCCGGCGGGATGGCCGAGTCCACGGTCAGGGCGACCAGCGCGACACCGCCCTTGGCGGCACGGCTGACCTGCATGCCCGCGATGTTGACACCGGCGTCGCCCAGCAGGCGGCCGATGACGCCGACGACACCCGGGCGGTCGGCGTAGCGCAGGAAGACCATGTGCTCGGTCAACTGGAGGTCGACGTCGAAGCCGCCGACCTCGACGACCTTCTCGACGCGCTTGGGACCGGCGAGCGTGCCCGAGACCGAGACGTCGGTGCCGTCCGTGAGGGTGCCGCGCACGCTGACGACGTTGCGGTGGTCGGGGCTCTCCGAGCTGGTGGTCAGGCGCACCTCGACGCCGCGCTCCTGGGCGAGCAGCGGAGCGTTGACGTACGACACCGACTCCTCGACCACGTCGGAGAACACGCCCTTGAGGGCCGCCAGTTCGAGCACCTTGACGTCGTACTGGGTGATCTCGCCGCGCACCTCGACGTCGAGGCGCTGCGCGACGCCGCCGGCCAGGGCGGTGAAGATGCGGCCGAGCTTCTCGGCGAGCGGCAGGCCCGGGCGGACGTCGGGGGCGATCTCGCCGCCCTGCACGTTGACGGCGTCCGGCACCAGTTCGCCGGCGAGCGCGAGGCGCACCGACTTCGCGACCGCGATGCCGGCCTTCTCCTGCGCCTCGTCGGTGCTGGCACCGAGGTGCGGGGTCGCAACGACGTTGTCGAACTCGAACAGCGGGCTGTCCGTGCACGGCTCCTTGCTGAACACGTCCAGGCCCGCGCCCGCGACGCGGCCCTCCTTCAGCGCGGAGGCGAGCGCCTGCTCGTCCACGATGCCGCCGCGCGCCGCGTTGACGATGCGCACGGTGGGCTTGACCTTGTGCAGCGCCTCGTCGCCGATGAGCCCCAGCGTCTCGGGGGTCTTGGGCAGGTGCACGGTGATGAAGTCGGACTGCTCCAGGACCTCGTCGAGAGTCAGCATCCGCACGCCCATCTGTGCGGCGCGCGCGGGCTGCACGTAGGGGTCGTACGCGACGATGTTCATGCCGAACGCCGACATGCGCTGCGCGACCAGCACGCCGATGCGGCCCAGGCCGACGACGCCGAGGGTCTTCTCGGCGAGTTCGACGCCGGTGTACTTGTTGCGCTTCCACTCGCCGTTCTTGAGCGCGGCGTTGGCCGGCGGGATGTTGCGCGCGACCGAGATCAGCAGGCCGCAGGCGAGCTCGGCGGCGGTGACGATGTTGGAGGTCGGCGCGTTGACGACCATCACGCCGGCCTTGGTGGCCGCCGCGACGTCGACGTTGTCGAGGCCGACACCGGCGCGTGCGACGACCTTGAGGCGGCCCGCGGCGGCGATGGCCTCGGCGTCGACCTTGGTCGCGCTGCGGATCAGGATGGCGTCGACGTCGGCGATCGCGGGCAGCAGCTCGGCGCGGTTGGCGCCGTCGCAGTGCCGGATCTCGAAGTCGGGACCGAGCGCGTCGACCGTGGCCGGCGACAGTTCTTCAGCGATGAGGACGACGGGCTTGCTCACTGCGATCCTTTGCTTTCTTCGTCGGCAGCGATGACGGCGCACCCCGGACGCACCGGGTGCGCGGGGTCGGGTGGGTCTGACGCGCGCACGAGTCTAGTGCCGCATTGTGAATGCCTTCACAGTCGTCCGATGGCTGGGACGTGACCGGACGGCGTCAGTCCGCGGCCAGGAACCAGCCGATCGTCACGCGCCGCTGCCCGCCGCGGTCGCCTATCACCACCTCGCCCGAACCCGGCCTGGTGAGCGGCAGGCTGCCGCCGTACGGGAGGACGCGCCGCACGCCGTCGTCCACGTGCACCTCCGCGACCGGGGCGTCCTGCGACCCGCGTATCCACGTGACGAACCACGCGTTCGCGTCGTCGCAGTGGAACTCCAGGTGCACGCGCGACACGAACAGCCAGTCCGCGGGCGTCACGAGGTGGCAGCGGGACGCGTCGCGGCCCACCGCGAGCGTCGCGCCGGGCCGTGTCGGCGCACTCGCCATGAGCATGGCGACGGTCGCCGCGTCGTCGGCGCCCGACGTCGAGGCCATATTCAGATCGAGCACCGGTTCTTCCCCTCCCGAAAAACCTCTGGTTGCCCCCCGGTCAGGTCCCGGTGGTGCGCCGCGGGGGCTGGCCGCCGCAAGGGCAGGGCCCGCGTCCCGCTATGCCGTGGGTGACGGCGGTCTGCGCGATGAGGTCCCATCCGCCGTGCACGTGTCGCACGGTGTCCAGGTAGTTCGGCCCGAGCAGCTCGTTGAGCTCGGGGCACAGACCCGAACTGTAGAACTCGCGGCGCAGTTTCGTCTTGCACCGTTCGACGGTGGCCGCCGACAGGTGCAGAAGCTCACACAGTTCGCGCGTCGACTTGGCGCGCTTGACCTGCCGCCCGTGGATCCAGTCGCACGACATCGCGGTCAGGACCTCGATCTCGGTGTCGGACAGGCGGTTCTGGAGGACGAACGGGGCGACGTCCTGCGTCTCGGGCACTCCGACGTCCGACTCGGTCTCCTCGTCTCCGGCGAGTTGCGGCAGCGTCAGGCGCCACTCGACGATGACGCGGCGTCTGCGCGCGAGGTCGCTGACCACGATGCGGCCCGCGCGCTGCCCGCCCAGCGGCAGCGTCGCGCCGTACGGCACCGGCTCGGAGACGCCCTCGCGGTCGATCTGCACCAGGGCGACCGGGCGCGTGTGCGAGCCCTGGAGCCACTCGACCGTCCACCGCTTCTCGTCGGTGAACACGAACTCCAGGTGGACCCGCGAGACGAAGCGCCAGTCCTTGGGCGTGGCCAGCGCGCAGCGCGACGGGTCGCGGCCCACGCCGAGCCGCTGGCCCGGCTCGCTGGGCATCTTGACCGTACGCGACCTGGGCAGTTCCTGGTCGCGCAGGTCGGCGTCGTCCGACGTCGCCGCTTGGAGGACTAGTTCGAGCATCGCCATCCGTCCGGTCTCGGCCCTTTGTGGGGGCTCCTCGTGCACCATGGTCGCGGTCCGACCGTACGACCTACCCGCTCCCGGGGGAATCCTCGGGTCCCCGGACGGGACCGTCGGCGCCGCTCTCGGCGGGCCTCGCGCGCGGCGGCGCGGCGGCGTGCGAGGCGGTGGGCAGGGCCTCGCACTCGATGACCACGGCCGTCGCGTCGTCGTCCCCGCTCTGCACGGCGGTGACCGTCAGCGTGGTCGCGGCGTGGAAGGGGTCGCCGTGGATCAGGTCGGCGACGGTCTCGTCCGGCAGGTGGCCGACGCCGTCCGTCGCGAGCACCACCCGGTCGCCCGGGTGGAGTTCGATCCGCTGGAGTTCGGGGTCGGGCTGCTGCGAGCCGCCGAGCGGGGTCGAGGTCAGCAGCCACGGGCGGCCGAGATCGGCCGCGTTGCCCTGCTCGGTGAGCCGGAACGCGGCCCCGCCGCGGACCAGCCAGCAGACGCTGTCGCCGCACCCGGCGAGATGCAGCCGCCCGTCCTGGATGACCGCGGCGACGACGGTGGTGCGCATCCCTTCGTACGTCTGGCCGTGTCCGTGCCGCCGCACCGCGAGGTCGGCGACGGCGATCGAGGCGCGGAGCCGGTCGCTCCACCCCGCGGACAGGTCGGCGGCTGCCAGGTCGGCGACGAGGGTGCGGCACGCGACGTCGGCCGCATACCACCCGGAAGGGTGACCGCCGAGTCCGTCGGCGACGACGAAGACGCTGCCCGTCGCCGCGTAGCGGTCGTCGTTGTCGCGGGCGGTCAACTCCGGCCCGAGGCCCAGGCGTTCGCGGCGCACAGCGCGGCGGCGGCCCGGGTGCGACGCGGCGGACCAGGCGGAGGCCTGCACCTCCACGTCGACCGCGACGGGCCGGGCGTCCTGGTCGCGGCGGCGCGCGACGCTGTCGGTGCGGGACGTCTCCTCGTCGGCCTCGGCCGGCGGCATCGGCCCGGGCGGCGGCGGAACCGCCGGGGTGTCGCCGGGGAGCGCCCGAATCGAGGGCACCGTCGCGTCATGGCCCGCGGTGCCGTACGGGTCGGCCTGCGAACCGCCGACCGCGCCCGCCCGGTTGCCGCCGGGCCGGGGCGTCGGGTCGTACGCGGGAACCGCCGCGTGGGCGGTCGGCCGGGCGCCTTCCGCAGGACTGGCCTGACCGCCCAACGAGCCCTCCCGTGACGCGGTTTGCGCCGGTCGCCCGGATTGCACCGGTGCGGGGGGAGGCGGCGCGACGGACGGTGGCGCGGGACGCCGCACGCCGGACCGCGTCCCGCCGCCCGCGGGGTCGCCCTGCGGGCCGGGGGACGGGGCGGGCACCGGACCGGGCGCCGGGGTCGACGGCCGCTCGGTGCGCGGTGCCTCGGGGGCGCCGCCCGACGGCCCCCGGCGCGGCGGCGCGCCGTGCGCCGGCGGCGGGGGGACGGGGCGTGAAGGTGTCGCAGGCAGGTCCGCCATGTCGTCGAAGTCCAGGTAGAGGTCGGCAAACATGTCGTCGCCCGCGCCGGGCCCGGGGTCGGCGGCCGCCGCCCGGGGTACCGACGACGCGGAGTCGCCGTCGCCGACGCGGCGGTCGCCGAACGGCG
>NZ_JBPKBH010000005.1:352241-374344 GCF_051388915.1 Yinghuangia sp. YIM S09857
CGGTCGGAATCGCGGTGGGAATCGCCGTGCGGCGCACCCGGGCGGTCCACGTCGCCTCCTCCTCCGGCCGACACACGGGCCGTACGCTCACTGTCGCGGCCGGGCGCGCGCAACTCGTCCTGCCGCAGGGTGCGTTCGAACGCGGCGGAGCCGCCGGTGCCGTGTCTCCCGCCCGGCGCCGCCGGGCCACGGCCCAGCGCACCGCCCCCGGGCGGCAATCCACCGCGGGCCGACGCGGCCCCCTCCCGGCGGATGGAGTCCCCACTGCCCCTCATCTGCCTCACGCTCCACGAGGTCGGTCCGGACGGTTCTCCGGTGCGGCGGAAACGGTGCCACCAGCATCGCGCCTGCGGGCGCCCCGTGACACGGGTCCACCCCCTGCGAGTTCGATTGTTCCCTACTCGGGGGCCGACCGGTGAGGCGATCAAGCACACCTGTGGATAACCCGTGGCAGAAGGTTTCGCTTCCCGGCCGGCGTGTCAACCGATAATGTCGCGAATGTCCTTCGCGAACGGCCCTTTCGGCACGTCCCGCGCCGCGTTCCCGGCGGCTGTCCCGTCGTCGGAGCCGGGAACCGCCGACGGAGCGGGTTGTGGATAACGGCATCCGAGCCGCCCGGCCCCGGCACGAACCGGACCGGCGTACTCGCGACCGTGACCGCGATCGCCGTCGGCCGGGTGGTCGAGTTCCCGGTGAGTTCGCCCCGCCGCGCGGATGCGCGCAGACGCACATCACCGTCCCGGCGTCCTCGTGCGTCGCGAAGTGCCGTACGTCCCAAGCATGTTCCGTCGCCCTGCCAGGAGCCCACGCGCGGCGCCGGCGACCGGGGATCACCGTCGACCGCGGCATGCGCGGCGAGGTGGCGATCGCCCGCAGTTCGTCGATACCGACGCGGAAGCGCGGCCCCGTGGGAGCCGACGCGAAAGCGCCCCGAACCGTTCGGAGTTCGGGGCGCTCAGCGCAAATGACGTGCGGGTCAGGCGTTCTCGTTGACCCAGCTCATCATCTTGCGGAGCTCCTTGCCGGTGGTCTCCAGCTTGTGCCCGGCGTCGGCCTTGACGTACTCCTTGTACTTCGGCAGCCCCGCCTTGTACTCGGCCATCCAGGCGTTCGCGAACGAGCCGTCCTGGATCTCGGCGAGCACACGCTTCATCTCCGCCTTGGTGTCGGCGGTGATGATGCGGGGGCCGGTGACGTAGTCGCCCCACTCGGCGGTCTCGGAGATCGACCAGCGCATCTTCTCCAGGCCGCCCTCGTACATGAGGTCGACGATGAGCTTCAGCTCGTGCAGGCACTCGAAGTACGCGATCTCGGGCTGGTAGCCCGCCTCGACCAGCGTCTCGAAGCCGGCCTTGACCAGCGCGGCGGTGCCGCCGCACAGCACGGCCTGCTCGCCGAACAGGTCGGTCTCGGTCTCCTCGGTGAAGGTCGTCTTGATGACGCCGGCGCGCGTACCGCCGATGCCCTTCGCGTACGACAGCGCCAGCTCGAACGCCTTGCCGGTGGCGTCCTGCTCGACCGCGACGATGCAGGGGACGCCGCGGCCCTCTTCGTACTGGCGGCGGACCAGGTGGCCCGGGCCCTTCGGGGCGACCAGCGCGACATCGACGTTCGCCGGGGGCTTGATGAAGCCGAAGCGGATGTTGAAGCCGTGCCCGAAGAAGAGCGCGTCGCCGTCCTTCAGGTGCGGCTCGATCGCCTGGGTGTACACGTCGGCCTGGACCGGGTCCGGCGTGAGGATCATGATGACGTCGGCCTCGGCCGCGGCCTCGGACGGGGTGACGACCCGCAGGCCGGCCTCCTCCGCCTTGGCACGGCTCTTGGAGCCCTCCAGCAGACCGACGCGCACGTCGACGCCGGAGTCGCGCAGCGACAGCGCGTGGGCGTGGCCCTGGCTGCCGTAGCCGATCACCGCGACCTTGCGGTTCTGGATGATGGACAGGTCGGCGTCGTCGTCGTAGAACAGCTCGGCCACTTCGGGGTTCTCCTTAAGACACGTGTTGCGGGTCGCGACCCGTGTGCACATCCTTGCAAACGATGCGGTGGGTCGGTGCCGGTGGTTTGCAGTGTGAGACCGACGTGCTCACGGGGTGGTCAGGCGCTGCGCTCCACCGGGCGCAGCGAGCGGTCGGTGATGGAGCGCGCGCCGCGCCCGATCGCGACGACGCCGGACTGCACCAACTCCTTGATGCCGAACGGCTCCAGCATGCGCAGCATGGCGTCGAGCTTGTCCGAGCCGCCGGTCGCCTCGATGGTCACGGCGTCCGGCGACACGTCGACGGTCTTGGCCCGGAACAACTGCACGATCTCGACGATCTGCGAGCGGGTCTCGTGGTCCGCACGGACCTTGACCAGCAGCAGTTCGCGCTGCACCGACTGCGACGAGTCGAGCTCGACGATCTTGAGGACGTTGACCAGCTTGTTGAGCTGCTTGGTCACCTGCTCCAGCGGCAGGTCCTCGACCGCCACGACGATCGTGATGCGCGAGATGTCCGGGTGCTCGGTGGTCCCGACGGCGAGCGAGTCGATGTTGAAGCCGCGCCGCGAGAACAGCGCCGTGATGCGCGCCAGGACGCCCGGCTTGTTCTCGACGAGGACCGAGAGGGTGTGCTTGGACATGGTCTGAAAGCCTTCCTGAGTCCTCGTCACTCTTCGCCGTCGCCGAAGTCCGGGCGCTGGTCCCGGGCGGCGAGGATTTCGTCGTTGGACGTGCCGGCCGCGACCATCGGCCAGACCATGGCGTCCTGGTGCACGACGAAGTCGACGACGACCGGGCGGTCGTTGATCTCCATCGCCTGCTTGATGGTGGCGTCCAGGTCGTCCGGGCTCTCGCAGCGCAGCCCGACGCAACCCATCGCCTCGCCGAGCTTCACGAAGTCCGGGATGTGCTTGCTGTGCAGGTCGGTGTTGGAGTAGCGCTGGTTGTAGAACAGTGTCTGCCACTGCCGGACCATGCCGAGGCTGCCGTTGTTGATGATGGCGACCTTGATCGGGATGTTGTTGAGCGCGCAGGTGACCAGCTCCTGGTTGGTCATCTGGAAGCAGCCGTCGCCGTCGATGGCCCAGACCGTGGTCTCCGGCATGCCGGTCTTGGCGCCCATCGCGGCCGGGACCGCGTAGCCCATCGTGCCCGCCCCGCCCGAGTTGAGCCAGGTGTACGGCTTCTCGTGCTTGATGAAGTGCGCCGCCCACATCTGGTGCTGGCCGACGCCCGCCGCGAAGACGGTGTCCGGGCCGCTGATCGCGCTCAGGCGCTCGATGACCAGCTGCGGCGACAGTGTGCCGTCGTCCGGCAGGTCGTAGCCGAGCGGGTAGCGGTCGCGCCAGTCGTTCAGCTGCGTCCACCACGCCTCGTAGTCGCCGCGCCGGCCGGCCTCGTGCTCGGCCTGGACGGCGACCACCAGGTCGGCGATGACCTCGCGGGCGTCGCCGACGATCGGGACGTCCGCGGTGCGGTTCTTGGAGATCTCCGCGGGGTCGATGTCGGCGTGCACGATGGTCGCGTTCGGCGCGAAGGTGTCGAGCCGTCCGGTGACCCGGTCGTCGAAACGGGCGCCCAGCGAGACGATCAGGTCGGCGCGCTGCAGGGCGGTGACCGCGGCGACGGTGCCGTGCATGCCGGGCATGCCCAGGTGCTGGGCGTGGCTGTCCGGGAACGCGCCGCGCGCCATCAGAGTGGTGACGACCGGGGCGCCGGTCAGCTCGGCCAGCACGCGCAGTTCGGCGGACGCGTGCGCCTTGAGGACGCCGCCGCCGACGTACAGCACGGGCTGCTTGGCGCCGGACAGCAGGCGGGCGGCCTCGCGGATCTGCTTGGCGTGCGGGCGCGTGACCGGGCGGTAGCCGGGGAGTTCCGGGGTGCCGGACCAGACGAACTCGGTCTGCGCCTGGAGCGCGTCCTTGGAGATGTCGACCAGGACCGGGCCGGGCCGGCCGGTCGAGGCGATGTGGAACGCCGCGGCGATCGTCGGGGCGATCTCCGCCGGGTCGGTGACCAGGAAGTTGTGCTTGGTGATCGGCATCGTGATGCCGCAGATGTCCGCCTCCTGGAAGGCGTCCGTGCCGATCGCGCCGCTGGGCACCTGGCCGGTGATCGCGACCATCGGCACGGAGTCCATGTGGGCGTCCGCGATGGGGGTCACGAGGTTGGTCGCGCCCGGGCCCGAGGTGGCCATGCAGACCCCGACGCGGCCGGTCGCCTGGGCGTAGCCCGTGGCGGCGTGGCCGGCGCCCTGCTCGTGGCGGACGAGGATGTGCCGGACCTTGGTCGAGTCGAGGAGCGGGTCGTACGCGGGAAGGATCGCACCTCCGGGGATGCCGAAGACGGTGTCTACACCGGCGGCTTCCAGGGAGCGGATCAGCGCCTGTGCTCCTGTCACCTGCTCAGTCATGGGTTCTGTCTCTTCTCGATCGCGGTCGGCATCTCGTGTGGTCTGGCCGCGGCGGACGGGCTGCCCCCGTCGTCACCGCAACAAAAAACCCCTCGAGCCGTGAGGCATGCGAGGGGAGGCGCGTGGGCTGTCGGGTGCTCAGCTCACGCGCGCCGTTACTACGAGGATGCGGGTCTGCATGCCCTGACCTTTCCTCCGAGCAAGGGTACGTGTCAAGCAGCGGCCAATCGGGTCTCACGATGCGGACATTCTGTCCGGGTGCGGGCCGTTCGGGCGTCGCGCGCGTCACACCGCTCAGACCTGCGGACGCTGCACGGGCACCACCGGGGGACGCTCCAGCCCGTCCACCATCGCGATGCCGATGTCGTCGCGCCCGAGGACCTGGAGGACGCCCTCCTCCTCCAGCGGCCCCGAGTACAGGAACCCCTGCCCGCGCTGGCAGCCCATCTCGCGCAGGATCGCCGCCTGGTCCGGGGTCTCCACGCCCGACGCCACCAGCGTCAGCCCGAGGTCGAGCCCGAGCCGCACGATGGTCGAGGTCAGCGCGGTCAGATGCGGGCACGAGCCGACCTCCGCGACGAACGACCGGTCGATCTTGAGGGTGTCGATGGGCATGCGCCGCAGATACGCCAGCGACGACTGCCCGGTCCCGAAGTCGTCCACGGACAGCCGGATGCCGAGCCGCTTGAGCGCCACGATCCGGTCGATCAGCTCGTCGGCGCTCTCACCGCGCACGTTCTCGGTGATCTCCAGCGTCAGCGCCTGCGGCGGCAGTGACGAGCGGCGCAGCACCCCGTCGACCACGTCCACGAAGCCCGGCCCGGTCACCTGGCGGGCCGGGAGGCTGAGGCTGGCACCCACGTCGTGGCCCGCGGCCCGCCAGCGCGTCGTCCGGTCCACGACCTCCTCCAGCAGCCAGCGGCCCAGCGGCGGCATCGGGGCGTCGGCGCCGCCGGACAGTCGGATGAACTCGGCCGCGCCGACCAGCGCCCCGCGGTCGTCGCGGCGCCGCAGCAGCGCCTCGACGTCGCGCACGCGGCCCGTCGCGAGGTCCACGACCGGCTGGTAGAGGACGGTGAGGCGCTTCTCGTGCAGCGCGCGGCGCTGGCGTGCGGCGCGCTCGACGCGGCGGACCGCGTCGACGTGCATCTGCGGGGCGTACACCTCGACCCGGCCCTTGCCGCCGGACTTCGCGCGGTACATGGCCAGGTCCGCGTTGCGCATCAGGTCGGCCGGGTCGATGTCGGGGGTGGAGAAGGCGATGCCGATCGACGCGGCGACGCGCACCTCCTGGTCGTTGATGCGGTACGGCGCCGACAACGTGCTCAGCAGGCGCTCGGCGATCTCCCGGATGGCGCGCGGCGACGCGTCCCCGACCAGCAGCGCGGCGAACTCGTCGCCGCCGAACCGCGCGACGGTGTCGCCGACGCGCACCGCGCGCTCCAGGCGGCGCGCGGCCTGCACCAGGAGCTCGTCGCCGACCGCGTGCCCGCCCGCGTCGTTGACCGCCTTGAAGCCGTCGAGGTCGAGGAACAGCACGGCGACCGTCGGGGTGACGCCGCGGCGCTGCGCCAGGGCGTGCTGGATGCGGTCCTCGAACAGCGCGCGGTTGGGCAGGTCGGTCAACCGGTCGTGGAACGCGTCGTGTTCGAGCTGCGTCTGGAGTTTGACCCGGTCGGTCACGTCGCGGCTGTTGAGGATGATGCCGTCGCCGTAGCGATTGACCGCGGACTCGGTGTGCAGCCACGTCCCGGCGGCCGAGCGGATGCGGCACTCGATGCGGGTCATCGCGGGCTGGGCCGCCTCGTCGAGGAAGCGCCGCAGTTCGCGCTGCACGCGCGCGTCGTCCTCGGGGTGGATGAGCAGTTCGAGGCGGGTGCCGACCAGTTCCTCGGGCTCGAAGCCGTAGACGCGGCGGACGGCGTGGCTGACGTACTGGAGCACGCCGTCCTTGGCGGCGATCATGATGACGTCGCTCGAACCCTGCACCAGGGAGCGGAAGTGGCTTTCCTGGACTGCCAGTTCCTGGGCCATGAAGACGTTGTCGACCAGCGTGATGCCCTGCCGCAGGACCAGGACGACCAGCACCGAGCCGCCCGCGACCAGCACGACCGGGTCCGGCTGCCGCCCCGCGACCGCGTCGCCCAGCACGCCCGCGGTGCACACCGCCGCCGCGATGTACGGGGTGAGCGCGGACAGCATGGAGAACGTGCGGTGGCCGCCCGAGGGCGTGACCGCGGGCGGGGTGGCGTCCCCCATCCACGGGGCCACCGCGAGCAGGACGCTGCCCGCGAACCAGCCGGCGTCCAGCAGTTCACCCGAGCGGTAGCCGCCGTGCAGGCCGGGCGTGGTCCACAACGCGTCGCTCATCACCGTCACGGCGAGCGCGACGAGGGCGACGTTGAGCGCCGCGCGGTCCCCGCTGCCGGCCCGGAAGCGCAGGCCCAGGACCATGCTGACGAGCAGGATGTCCATGACCGGGTACGCGAGGGTGAGCGCGATCTTCAGGGCGTCGGTGCGGTCGCCGTTCGCGGTCCGCGCCAAGGCCATGCTCCAGCCGAGGGTGAACAGCGACCCGGCGATGAGCCAGCCGTCCAGGACCAGGCAGGCCCACGCGGCAACTCCCTTGGGGCGCTGGGCGATCAGCAGCAGGCCGACGATCGCGGGGGGCGCGAAGAAGAGGAAGAACCAGTCGGCCGGGCCCGGGGTCGGCACCTCGGTGGCGAGCACGACTTCGTACCAGCCCCAGATGCCGTTGCCGACCGCGACCATGCACGCCGAGATGCCGAGCAGGGCCCAGGACAGCCCTGCCCTGCCGCGCAGTTGGGCGGCGCGCACCAGGCACGAGACGGCGGCGCCGCCCGCGGCGGCGGCCAGCCCGAAGTCGCCCATCGTGAGCGACACCGTGGGACTGCCCCACCCCAGGAGCGCGCCGATGGCGTAGGCGACGCACAGCGGGACGGCGACGGACAGGGCACGCCGCCTGGCACGGATTCCGGACAAGATCAGCGGTCACGCCCGCTCGGAGCGCCCGTCGCGGGTCGCTCTCCGGTGAGTGCGGCGGGCATCGACGCGGTAGTCCCCCGGCATTGACGACTCCCCTCCTCGCCGAGTCCGGAAGTGGCCGGCCTCGCGCGGGTCCTGCTGACGCGGCGGACCTGGCGGACCCGTTCAGCCCCCTCGGCGTTCCACGATTCGGACGATACACCACTTCCGTCACTGTGTGCTCGCTTCCCAAAACACAGAGTAACTAACTTTCACCACGCGCACGCCCTGTTCCAGTGAAGTTGTGACGAAGTGTGCGGGAAATGCCCACGGTTGGCCGCGCAGGGGTGGCGAACCAGCGGAACCGTTCCTGGTGACGAGGGTGGCGCGGAAGAAACCGGACGCGATGCCCCCGCCGCGCTTTTCGGCCAGACACGCATGCGGATTCCGGCCACCGGCCGCGGTACGTGCTCCCACGCGGCCGTGCCGGATGCCGGCGGCAGGCAGCCGTGCGATCTCGCGGACCGGTCAGTCCCGGCGCAGGATCACGACGCCCTTGCCGGACGCCACCCGCTCGAAGCCCTGCCGCTCCAGATACGTGATCCAACTCCGTACCCACTGCTCCTTGCCGTCCCACGCGTCCACCGCGGCCCAGCCCGGCCCGGGGAGCACGGTCGGGAAGCTCGTGACGCGCGCCCGCGAGGTGAGCCGGGTGGCCAGGCGCTCGGTGCTGCTCACCTGCACGTCGTCGGGGATCTGCGCGACCAGTTCCTCGGCGCGCTCGACGCGTTCGTCGACCAACCACGCTTTCTTGTGCAGCAGTTCCATCATCGGGAAGTCGCGGCAGAGCGAGACCGACACGGCGAGCGGCACGATCACGGCCTTGGCCGCGTACCGGCGCAGCCAGTCGTGACGCGAACGGCGGAGCCTGACCACGGCGTCGACGAAGGCGGCGAACACGATCGGCATCAGCACGGCGCTGTAATGGAAGAGGACGCCCCAGTAGTACTGATTGCTCGACGTGAACCGCCACAGCAGGGTCGGGAGCACCATCACCAAGATCGGTGAGCGCAGCGCCAGGAAGCCGGTCGGCAGCAGCAGCGTGAACAGCGTCATCCACTTCACGCTGGGGAAGAGCATGTCGTACGGCAGGCCGAGGACCAGTTCGCTGACCGGCACGTCCTCGGCGGGCGCCCCGGGTGTGGCATTGCCCGAGCGCGCCTCGCCCCCGTCCAGATTGCCCCAGAACGGGTATTCGCCGGTCGGGTTCAACGACGGCAGGATCACGAACACGACGATCACGAACGCGGCGATCCCGACCCCGGCGGAGATCGCGGCCCAGCGCCACTGGCGCCGCATCGCGAGGAAGATGCCGGCCGCCACGAGCGTGAGCGACAGGTCCTCCTTGACCAGGACCAGCGGAAGCAGCCACAGCACGCCCGCGCGGTACTCCTGGCGCAGGAAGCGCTCCAGCGCGAACGCCAGCATCGGCACCGCGAAGCAGATCTCGTGGAACTCGAACGCGACAGCGCTCTGCAACCCCCAGCCGAGTCCGTACGCCACACCGAACGCGGCACCGCCGAGGTTCCCGAACGCCCGCACCCCGATCCGCGTCATCGGCACGATCGACAGCGCGATCAGCAGCGACTGCGCGACGAGCAGCGTGCCCGGCCCGGGGAACACCCGGTAGAACGGGCCGAGCAGGGCGAGGATCGGGTGGAAGTGCTCGCCGAGCACGTTGAAGCCGGGCTCGCGGATGTCGGAGACGGGCGCGCGGAAGTGCGCGTAGTTGCGTACCACCTGCTCGAAGAGTCCGACGTCGTACGCGTGCGTGTCCATGCGCCGGTGCTTGAGCAGCGCATAGGTGGTGTAGACGAGGAAGAACGCGGCCGCGATGAGGTACGGGACGGCTCCCGGTCCCAGCCGGAAGCGGTCCAGGGCGGCGCCGCGTGCCGACGCCTTGGGCGCACCCGAACCGGCGTCACGCGTGTCGGAGGCGATGCCTCCCGGCGCGTCGACGGCCTGTGCGGTCCCGGAGTCGGCGGATCCCCCCGCGACCGTGCCGCCGTCGACCCGGCTCGCCGGAATGTTCATGTCTCTCCGCCTCGTACACCGGCCGCCGTGAGCAGCCGCGACCCCGCCGTGGACAACGGCCCCAGACCCTACCAATCAGATACGGGTCATCCTGATCACCAGGTTGTCGGCGGACAGCGGTTTCCTCGCGGTGTCACCCGTCCGTGGCGGCCGTCGGGGAGCGGACGTCCGGCGACGCGTCCTCGGGCGTCCGCGTCGGACGCGCTCGCCCGACACCGCGCCTGACCCTGTGCCCGACACTTCGCCCGACACCGCGCCCGACTGCCCCTCGTCGGAGGCGCCCGGATCAGGCCCCGCGTCCGTCCCCCGGCCCCGCGACGATGTTGTCCGGCTCGCGCCCCTCCGCCCACGCCGTGACCTGTGCGCGGATCAGCCGCTGCGCACGCGGCAGGAAGGCGGACGAACTGCCGCCGACGTGCGGGCTGATGAGCACGCCGGGCGCGGATCGCAGCGGGTGGTCGGCGGGCAGCGGCTCCGGGTCGGTGACGTCCAGGGCCGCGGTGATCCGCCCCGCGGCCAGCTCCGCGAGCAGCGCCTTGGTGTCGACCACCGGCCCGCGCGCGACGTTCACCAGCAGCGCTCCGTCGCGCATGCGCGCCAGGAACTCGGCGTCGACGAGGCCGCGGGTCGCATCGGTGAGCGGGGTTGTGACGATGACGACGTCGGCGGTCGGCAGCAGCGCCGGGAGCTCGGAAATCGCCCGCACAGGGGCGCCGTCGGCGGTGGTGCGGGCGCGGCGGGCGACGCGTACGACATCGACCTCGAACCCGCCGAGGCGGCGTTCCACTGCCTCACCGATCGAGCCGTAGCCCAGGATCAGCACGGTCCGGTCCGCGAGTGCCGGGTAAAAGCCGGCCCGCCACTCCCCCGCGTCCTGGCCGCGGACGAACGACGGGATGCCGCGCAGGGACGCCAGCGTGAGCGCGACCGCGAGCTCGGCGGTGCTGCTCTCGTGGATGCCTCGGCCGTTGGCCAGCTTAGCGCCGGGCGGCAGGTGGGGCAGCACGTGTTCGTACCCGGCGGTCAGCGTCTGCACGTACCTCACGTCCGGCATCGCGGCGAGCACGCGCAACGGCGCCTCGTCGAAGGTGTACGGCAGGACGTAGAACTCCACTCCGTCGTGCTCGGTCGGGGGCGGCGCCACGCCGTCGTAGACCTCGACGTCCAGTGCCGCCGGGAGCCCGCCGACCTCGGTCGGGTGGTACGGCATGCGGACGCGCCCGGGCGGCGGTGCGGCGCGGTGCGGCTCGGCGGGGGTTGTCGAAGCGGCCATGCGGGGAACTCTACGGTCGCCACACGCGTCGTCGAGTCGGGTGGTACGGCCGGGAGAGCGCACGATCGCTCAGTGAGGCGGTAAGACGGTGGTCCCAGGCAAGCGCACGCGAAGAATGCCCGCGGCGAGACTGGCCGCGGTAGCCGTGGCGGTGGTGCTCGCGGCGTCGGCGTGCTCCGACGACGGCGGTGGCGACGACGACCCGGGGAAGGCGGCGGCGCAGACACCGGTGTCACCCGCGCCGACTCCTCCGGGGCCGACCGCGCCGGGCGTACCGGGTGCCGCGGTGACCGGCGACGTGGTCACGGGCCTCGACTCGCCCTGGGGCATCGCGCCGCTGCCCGACGGCGACGTGCTCGTGGCGTCGCGCAACGAGGGGACGGTGTCGCGGTTCCGGCCGGGGACGCCGGGTCGGACCGAGGTGGGCGAGGTGCCCGGTTCGCGGCACGAGGGCGAGGGCGGGCTGCTCGGCCTCGCGCTGTCGCCGGACTTCGCCCGCGACGGCTGGGTCTACATCTATACGACGACCGACGACGACAACCGCATCCTGCGCATGAAGTACACGCGCGAGGGCGGGCTGACCTCGCCCGAGGTGCTGCTCAGCGGGATCCCGGCGGGCAGTCGCCACGACGGCGGGCGGATCGCGTTCGGCCCCGACGGCATGTTGTACGCGGGCACCGGCGAGGCGGGCGACGAGCCGCTGTCGCAGGACCTCGACTCGCTCGGCGGCAAGATCCTGCGGCTGACCCCCGAGGGCAAGCCCGCACCCGGCAACCCCTTCCCGGGCTCGCCGGTCTACAGCCTCGGGCACCGCAATGTGCAGGGGCTCGCGTGGGACTCGTCGGGTCGGTTGTGGGCCGCGGAGTTCGGCCAGAACGAGTGGGACGAGGTCAACCTGGTCACGCCCGGCTCCAACTACGGCTGGCCGGTCGTCGAGGGCATCGCCAAGAACCCGAAGTACGTGGACCCGCTCGTGCAGTGGTCGACCGCCGAGGCGTCGCCCAGCGGCATCGCGATCGTCGGCGACGTCGTCTACGTCGCGGGACTGCGCGGCGAGCGCCTGTGGCAGGTACCGATCCAGGGTGACCGACTGGGCGAGCCGGTGGCGCTGTTCAAGGACAAGTACGGCAGGCTCCGCACCGTCCTCGTGGCGCCGGGCGGCACGGGGCTGTGGGTGTCCACCAGCAACACCGACGGCCGCGGCGACGTCCGCGACGGCGACGACCGCATTTTGCAGGTGTCGCTGGGCTGAACCGCGGTGCACCGCCCGCGGTGCTCCGGGGCCGCCCCCCGGATGGCTTTGCCGCGCCCGGACTTCACTGCGCGACTCCCGCGCGGGCCCGGAACCGGGCTTCTGGAGCACACCGCGCTGCGGACCGACCCTCAGGCGGAGTCCACCAATTGGAGGCGGTGCGCCAGCGCCGCCGCTTCGCCTCGGCTGGAGACCTCCAGCTTTCCCAGGATGTTCGAGACGTGCACGCTCGCCGTCTTGACGCTGATGAACAGTTCCTCGGCGATCTGCCGGTTGCTGCGGCCGTCCACGACCAGCCGCAGCACGTCGCGTTCGCGCGGGGTGAGCATCGCCCCCTCGGGCAGCTCGGCGGCGGGCTGCGTGTCGGGGCGTACGCCCGCCACCGCCGACCCGTCCAACGGCAACCGCGCCCGGCGGGCCAGCAGTTCGGTCTCCTCGGTGAGCGGGCGCGCGCCCAACGCGACCGCGCTCGCGTGCGCCTGGGCCAGCACGCTCGTGGCCCGCACCCGGTCCCCGGCGGCGATGAGCGCCGCGGCAAGGCGGCAGCGGACCCGGGCGAGGACGTACGGCTGCGCGGTCTGCTCCCAGGCCGCGACCGCCTCCTCCCACAGCTCGACGGTCGCCTCACCCTCGGCGCGGGCCAGTTCGGCGCGCAGATTGACCGCGTGGGCCTCGTCCAGCGGGCAGTCGCGGGCCAGCGACATCGCGACCGCGCGGATGCGCTTCAGCACCTCCTGACGGGCCTTCAGTTCGGCGCCGCCGCGCGGGTACCCGGCCAGCTCGGTCGCGTCGCCCTCGGCGCGCGCCGACTCGACGAGCAACGGCCACGTGTAGCGCTGGTGCCCGGTCGGGGAATCGGCGCTCAGATCGGGCGCGATCAGCTCGCGCACCTCGGCGAGGCGGCCGAGGCGGCGCGCCACCGCGACCTCCAGCGTGCGCAGCGGGATGCGGAACTGCGGTTCGACGTACGTCGCGTCGGCGATCTGGCGGGCTTCGTCCAGGACGCGCGTGGCGGTCGCGATGTCGCCGCGGGCGAGCGCGATCTCGACCAGGAGGCGGTTGGCGTGGCCCGCGGTCTCGGGCTTGGTCTCGTACTCGAACACCTCGTCGAGCAGGCGTTCGGCCTCGTCCCATTCACCGAGCGAGATCAGGCTCTCGCCGAGGTTGCCGATGGTGAACGCCCCGATGCCGCGTACCAGTCCGCGTTCCCGCGCGATAGCCAGCGCCTCGGCCCCGGCCTCTGCCGCGTCACGGTGCCTGCCCAGTCCCTCCAGCACCGACGACAGGTTGCTGAGCACCAGGCACATGATGTCCGGTTCGGACGCGCGCTTCGCGAGCGAGCGGGCCTCCTCGAACTCGGCCAGGCCCTCGTGCGGGCGGCCGAGGCTGACCAGGAGGCAGCCGAGCGTCTTGAGGATGGTGGCCTCGTCCGCCGGGCTGCCGACGCTGCGGGCGATGGCCAGCGCCTCGCGGGCGGTCTCGACCGAATCCTCGGTGGGGCCGTCGAGCATCTGGTCGCGGGCGATCTGGCCGAGGACGCGGGCGTGTTCGATGGACGGCGGCAGTCCGACGAGCAGGTGCTCGGCCTTCTGGAGCTCGGCCAGGCCGCTGGAGCGGTTGCTGCCGCGCAGCAGGCCGGCCCTGATGGTCCACAGCGCGGCGGCGCGGCGGGGGTCCACGTCCACGTCGACCAGGTCGAGGGCCTGGCGGCTGAAGGCGAGGGCCTTGTCGAACGCGTTGTCGAAGCGGGCCGGGGAGATCGCCGTGAAGAGCAGGTCGAGCAGTGTGATGCCGGTCAGTTCCTCGGGGTCGGAGACCTGCTCCCACAGCTCCAGGGCGCGTTCGAGCAGGCGGAACTGCTCGCCGAACGCGTAACGGGAGCGCGCGGTGTCGGCGGCGGCCAGGACGGCCGGCAGTGCCTCCGTGGCGCGGCCCGCGTGGTACCAGTACATCGCCAGACGGCTGGAGTGCTCGTCGCAGGGCACCAGTTCGGGGTTGCGCTCCAGGGCCTCGGCGTAGCGGACGTACATCCGCATGCGCTCGCCGGGGAGCAGGTCGTCGCGGACCGCCTCACGGACGAGGGCGTGCCGGAACTGGTAGCCGTCGCCGTCCTTGGTGGGTACCAGCACGTGCATGGACACCGCGCCGCGCAGGGCCTCGTCCAGTTCCGCGCCGCCGAGTCCGGCCACCTCGCTGAGCAGGGCGTGGCCCACGGTGCTGCCGCCGACGGCGGCGGTGCGGACCACCCGCTGGGTGCTGTCGGGCAGTTCCTCGACGCGGATCAGCAGCAGGTCGCGGAGGGTGTCGGAGAGGCCGGCCAGGCGCCCGGCGCGTACGCCGCGGGCCAGTTCCTCGACGAAGAAGGCGTTGCCCTCGGACTTCTGGAAGATCTGCCGGATCAGGCGGCGGGACGGCTCCTCGCCGAGGATTCCGCGCAGTTGCTCGCCGACCTGGGCGCGGGTGAGGCGGCCGAGGTCGAGGCGGCGTACGGACCGGATCCGGTCGAGTTCCGCGAGGAAGGGGCGCAGCGGGTGGCGGCGGTCGATGGCGTCGGCGCGGTAGGTGCCGACGACCAGGATCCGGCCGCGGCGCATCGAGCGGACCAGGAAGGAGAGCAGCTCGCGTGTGGAGGCGTCCGCCCAGTGCAGGTCCTCGAAGGCGACGACGAGGGTGTGGTCCTCGCCGAGCCGCTCCAGCACGCGCAGCATCAGCTCGAAGAGCCGTGCGCGGTCGTAATCGCCGGAGGTGATGCCGGAGGGTATCGGCGCGAGGTGCGGCATGATCCACGACAGGTCCTGCTCGCGGCCCGCGACGGCGCTGGCCAGCTCGGGGCCGAGCGCGTCGGTGAGGGCGCGCATCGCCGCGGAGACCGGCGCGAAGGGCAGGCCCTCGGCGCCCAGCTCCAGACAGCCGCCGATCGCGGTCACCGCGCCCTTGGCCTCCGCCTGGTCCACGAACTCCTGGAGCAGGCGGGTCTTGCCGACCCCGGCCTCGCCACCGATCAGGACGACGCCGGGCGTGCCCGCGTCGGCGTCGCGCAGGGCGTCCGCGAGCTGGGACAACTCGGGGAGGCGACCGACGAAAACGGGGCTGACCGCGACAGAGGACACGAGGTCGAGCATGCCATGCGAAACGGACACGAAGCGCCCCCTTTTCTCCCGAGGCGAACTTGTTGTCGCAGGTCAAGGCCGCTGGACGCGAACCGGGACGGCGACCGGACGCGAAGGCGGGTGGCCAATAGGCGCGAGAAGGGCCCAGGAGCACCCCCGACGGTGTCCTGGGCCCTTCTTCCGGCCCTGGTCGGCTCGGCCCCCCTTCCTCGAAAGCCTTGCCGACCTGCCTCCGGTCATACCGCGGGTCGTACTGACCCGGCGATACCACCGGCGCTTGCGCGTGAACTCTCCTCCGCGGCCTGCGCGAGGCGGCGGGCCTCGCGGCGGTTGCGGAGGGCCTTGCGGACCCGGCGCTCGTGCGCCGCGGTGCGGTGCAGTTCGGCCTGACGGGCCTGGAACATCTCGTACTCCAGCATTTCGGCTTCTCCTTGTGACGGTTTCCTCGGCGGCTTCTCCGCTTCGGAGGCCCTCTCGGGGCATGTCATAAGGTTCGCGTCCCAGACGGGTGCCGGGCATCGGGCGGATGCCCGATCTTGAACGGCCGGGGACGTCTTAGGGGGCCTTAGTGGCGCGTGGACACGGCCTAAGGCCCCCTAAGGCGGCGCCCGGGTGTACCTAGGACGGGTGCCGTCCGGCCGCCGGGCGCCTGAGGCCCTGCCGGGCGAGGCCGCGGAACTGCGTGGCGGCCGGTCGCTCGGACTGGCATGATGCCGCTCCCTTGACCGCGCCAACCAATCGGACGACTTGTCCGGGATCGGCGCGCCGTCACCTTTTTCTCCCCCGGGAGCTTCGACTTGTCAGCGTCCTCACCGACTGCCGAGCCGCCACCGATCCAGCCGCCTCCGACCGGGCCGCCGCCGATCCGACCGCCCGTGATCCAAGCGCCGCCGAGCGGGCCGCCGCCGGCCGCCGTGCGCCGAAGACGCCGGATCCTCACCGGCCCCCTGTTCTCCTGGGCGGCGCTGCTGGGCGTCCTCGCCGGTGCCGGGATCGGCTACGGCATCCAGGCGTCCCGCGCCGCCGACCCCGTGCCGCCGCTGATCGGCGACAGCCCGGAAATCCGTTACGCGGCCCCGGATGTGCGGCCGTTCGTCCTGCCCGCCGAACAGGACGACAAGGTGCGCCGCGACGGCGACCTGCGCGAACTGCTGCTGCCGGTACCGGACGGCGGCATCGAATACAGCGCCTACCACGGCGGGGACAATTGGCTCTCGCTCCCCGAATACCTCGCGAGCGTCAAGAACAACATCTCCGCCATGTCCCAGCTCTTCGGAGACAACTGGCGGCGCACCGCCGCCCGTTCGTGGGTGCAACCCAACCGGGTGCTGGTCAACGTCACGCTCCACCAGTTCGGCGACGGTGCGCCCTCCGCCGGCCGGTGGATCGAATCCGATCTCGCCTACGACCAGAGGTCCGGCGCCTCGCCCGGCCAGGATCCCGCCATCCCCGGCACCGGATCCGGCCGCCTGACCGTTTTCCCGCGCGACACCGCGCCGGGCAACTCCGCGCCCTACTCCGCGCGCGCCGCCGCATGGCGCGGGGACATCTACATGGCGGTGTGGTTCTACGCGCCGTCGCCGATCGACGAGGCGCAGGCGCTGGAGACCGCGCGGCAGCAGGCGGCGCGGCTGTGAAGAGTTCCCGTACGTTCCAATGGGTGGCCGCGGCGGTCGGCTGGGCCCTGCTGCTGGTCGCCGCCGGGCTCGGCTTCATGGGCTACCGGCTCTTCCACGAGGACGGCCCGTCCGCGCAGGAGCGGCCCGTCGTCGCCGGTACGGCCGACAAACCGGCCTTCGTGGCCCCGGTACTGTCCCTCGGCGCCGACGGCACGCATACCGGACCGATCGAGCACGGTTTGGCCCCGTACTCGCTGCTCTGGAGGCCCGGCGGCGACGACGGTGAGAAGGGCGTGAGCGGTGCGCTCTCCCGCGAGGACGTCGAGGACGGCGTACAGGCGACCCTCGACCGGCTTGCCGCGACCATCGGGGTGCCGCCCACCGACGCGGCCGAGGTGATGCGGCAACAGGGCTGGGACGCAAGCGCGTTCCGCAAGTACCGCGGCAGGTCCGCGACCGCCGACGTGCGCATCGAGGTGACGCGCATGGCCCCCGAGGGCGCGAAGACGGCGAACGACAGCCTGCGGCGCGCCACCGAACCCGGGACGGCGCCGTTCCCCTCCGGCGTCACCGACAGCGGCGCCGAGGTCTGGTGCGCGCTGCGCGCCGCGAACCCGGATTCGGGTCTGATCGAGCTCACCTGCGGCGCCGTTGTGGGCGACATCCAGGTCCACTTCGTCGCGCTGGGCGGGTACGAGGGCTCGCTGGAGTCGGCGGCCGTCCTGTTCCGCGAACAGGTGGCTCACCTGCGCAAGGGAGGTGCTGCCGCGTGACCGGTCGACCGGAAGCCGTCGGAGCCACGTCCGAGCCTGAACTCGTGGACACTGCCGAACCGTTGGCCGCCTCGGCCGCTGTGCCGGAAGCCGTTGCGGGAGCCGCGCCGGAACCTGTCGCGGGGGCCACCGTGGCTGCCGAAGTGCCGGGAGCCCTCCCGGCCGACGCCGGACCCGCTCCGCGCCCGCGACGGCTGCGCGGCATCCTGCGCTGGACGTCCGCCTTCCTCGTCTTCGCCGCCGTCGCCGGCGGCGCGACCGTGCTCACGACCCTCCCGGACCGCAGGACGCTGCCTGGGCTGGGCACGGAGTCGGACGGCCGCCACGACTACCCGGCGCTGTCCGTACCGCCCATCGTGCGGTCGGAGTTCGGGGACGGGACGGCGACGCGACGCCTGTACGACATCCGCCTGGTGCTCCTGCCCAGGCCGAAGGGCGCGCTGCCGGACACGACCTTCCCAGGGCGGGACGGGTGGCTGGCGACCGAGAAGTACCTGTCGCTGTACGCCGATCCGGCGCCGATCGCGGGCGTGCTGCGCGACCACGGTCTGCGCCACATCGCCGCCGACGCGTGGCGGACGTCCGACGGCATGCGCACCGAGGTGTACCTGCTGCACTTCGACTCACACGAAATCGCGTCGATGTACTACCGGAACAAAGGGTCCGAGGCGCTGCCCGTCGCCGTCGAGAAGGGGGAGGCGTCCTACAAGCCGCCGGAGGGGTTCCGGAAACCGACGTTCACGACGCTGCGCGGGCGTCTGAGCGAAGTCCCGGACGCCGAAGGTCTGTTCGGGCGCGTCGCGGTCATCCAGAGCGGGGACGTCGTGGCCGTCGTGCTCACCCGGTCGCCTGCCGGGGTCTCGCGCGTGCCGTTCGACCAGGCGGTGGATTTGCAGGCGCAGTTGCTGGGCTGAGGCGACCCACTGCGCGAAGGGTGCCGCCCCGTTCTGGGGNGTCGTGGCCGTCGTGCTCACCCGGTCGCCTGCCGGGGTCTCGCGCGTGCCGTTCGACCAGGCGGTGGATTTGCAGGCGCAGTTGCTGGGCTGAGGCGACCCACTGCGCGAAGGGTGCCGCCCCGTTCTGGGGCGGCACCCTTCGTCTGGGCCGCGCGTCTGTGCCGCGCGTGCCTGCCGCTCGTCCGTTCCGATCGTGCGTGGCGATCGTGCGTGCCGCGCGTCCGCGCCGCGCGGTCTCGGCGGGGCGTCAGGAGACGCCGAGCTTCTCCAGGATCAATTCGCGGACGCGCGCCGCGTCGGCCTGGCCGCGGGTGGCCTTCATGACCGCGCCGATGAGCGCGCCCACCGGGCCGAGGTTGCCGGACTTGATCTTGGCGACGGCGTCCGCCTGCGCGGCGACGGCGTCGTCGATCGCGGCACCGAGCGCGCCCTCGTCCGAGACGACCTTCAGGCCGCGCTTCTCGACGACGGCGTCCGGCTCACCCTCCCCGGCCAACACGCCCTCGATGACCTGCCGGGCCAGCTTGTCGTTCAGCTCACCGGCCTTGACCAGTGCGGCGACCCGGGCGACCTGCGCGGGCGTGATCGGCAGCGCGGACACCTCGACGCCGCGCTCGTTGGCGTTGCGGGCCAACTCGCCCAGCCACCACTTGCGCGCCGCGTCGGAGTCCGCACCGGCCGCGACCGTCTCCACGATCACGTCGACCGCACCCGCGTTGACCAGCGACTGCATGTCGAAGTCCGAGACGCCCCACTCCGCCTGGAGGCGCTTGCGGCGCACCGACGGCTTCTCCGGCAGCGTGGCGCGCAGCTCCTCGACCCACTCCCGGGACGGAGCCACCGGCACCAGGTCGGGCTCGGGGAAGTACCGGTAGTCCTCGGCCTCCTCCTTGACGCGCCCGGCCGTGGTGCTGCCGTCGTCCTCGTGGAAGTGCCGGGTCTCCTGGACGATCGTGCCGCCCTCGGACAGCACCGTCGCGTGCCGCTGGATCTCGAACCGGATGGCCCGCTCCACCGAGCGCAGCGAGTTGACGTTCTTCGTCTCCGAACGCGTGCCGAACTTCTCGCGGCCGTGCGGGCGCAGCGACAGGTTGGCGTCGCAGCGCATCTGGCCCAGCTCCATGCGGGCCTCGGAGACGCCGAGCGCCTTGATCAGGTCGCGCAGCTCGGCGACGTACGCCTTGGCGATCTCGGGGGCGAGGTCGCCGGCGCCCTCGATCGGCTTGGTGACGATCTCGATCAGCGGGATGCCGCACCGGTTGTAGTCGAGCAGCGAGTAGTCGGCGCCGTGGATGCGGCCGGTCGCGCCGCCCACGTGGGTCGACTTGCCGGTGTCCTCCTCCATGTGCGCGCGCTCGATGCCGACGCGCCATGTCTTGCCCTGCACCTCGACGTCGAGGTAGCCGTCGAACGCGATGGGCTCGTCGTACTGCGACGTCTGGAAGTTCTTCGGCATGTCCGGATAGAAGTAGTTCTTCCGGGCAAACCGGCACCACTCGGCGATCTCACAGTTGAGCGCGAGGCCGATGCGGATCGCGGACTCCACCGCCGTGCGGTTCACCACCGGCAGCGCGCCGGGCAGGCCGAGGCAGGTCGGACACACCTGGCTGTTCGGCTCGCCGCCGAACTCCGTCGAACACCCGCAGAACATCTTGGTGTCCGTGCCGAGCTCGACGTGGACCTCAAGGCCCATCACCGGGTCGTACGAGGCCAACGCCTCCTCGTACGACATGAGTTCGGTCGTGCTCACAGGAAGTGCAACTCCTTCAGGATCAGCGTGGTCCTGGTAACCCAGTCGGCGTACGCGGGTACCTTCGCGAGCGCCGTCAGATCGACGCTCTGGCCCAGGGATTCAAAATAGTCCTCGGCCCGATTGTGGGTCACTTGAGCCATCACTTGTCTCAGCCGGGACTTGGGATCAGGTTCCTTCTCGACCGCCTCCGACGCGGTCGGCAGATACGCGACATCGGCCCCTCGTAATCGCCGGAAAGCCCGAGCGTCGGCCAACATCCACGCCTCGGTCTCCCGGCGGGGTGCCAACACGACGGTCCTGGCCTGTCCTCCGCTCAGCGACTCCGCGAGTTTCTCCGCCTTGCCCCGCTCGTTCCAGTCGCTGTGCACGAACAACAAATGGCACCGGCGGGCGAGTTCCGCCGCCTCCACATGCAGCAGCGCCTCGTCCGAGACCATGGTGGCGCGCGGACACGTGGCCACGTCGTCGGCCAGGGCGACCGTGCGACGCGCCCCCTGTTCCAGCAGCGAGCCGACCTGGCGGAGCACGAGCGGTTCGAGGAAGTAGCGGTCGCTTCTGCCCTCGGTTATCAGCCCGACGACGAGTGGACGGCTCACCGCTCTCCCCCGGGGACCGTCTCCAGGAGACGCCGCACCTCGAAGTCCGTGGCGTAGGTGCCGAGATCGGCGTCCGGCGGCGGGCTGGCACGCACGGGGCGGACGATCGTGGCCTGGTCGCCGGGGACCCCACCCGGGGCGAAGCGTGTGCTCCGCTCCACGAACACCAGCGTGGCGTCGGGGGCGTCGCGGAACGCCGACACCAGGACGGGTGAGTGGGTCGTCATGAGCAGTTGCCGCATGGGACCCGTCGGCGGCGGCGCGTCCTGGTAGTCCGCGACGTCGCGGCGCAGTCGGCGTACCACCTCGGCGAGGCGGCTCGGGTGCAGGCCGTTCTCCAGCTCCTCGACCGCCAGAACCCCCGGGGCGTGCGGATCGTACGCGGCGGCGAGCAGTGCCAGGACGCGCAACGTGCCCTCGGACAGCACCGACGGGGCCGAACGCCGACCGTCCCGCTGCACCACGTCGAAGTCGTATTCGAACCGGCGCCGGTCGAACACCGGGTCGACCTCGCGGACTCCGGAGATGAGGGCGGCGAGATCGATGTTGAGGTCGTCGAGCAGGCCCGCTTTCTGGATCCGGTCGAGGACGGACGCCAGATTGGACCCGTCCGGACGGATCAGGTCGCCGTCCGAACCGGTCCCCGGGACCGGGTCGCGCATCGCGGAAGGCCGCAGCTCCAGCGGCCGCCAGGTCAGGCACTCACGCGTCACCGATTCCCAGAGCAGGCCCGGGACCGGGCCCCTGCCCAGGCGGATGTGGTCGCGTTCCTCGCGGCGCCGCAGCTCCGCGGCCGTACGGTCGATCGCCTCGGTCCACGCCGACGAGAGGCCGAGCCGGGTCATCCAGGATCGGTTCCGGAGTGCCGAGAACCACACCGCCGCCTCGCCCGGGAACAGCTCGCCGTCCCGCCACTCGGCCTCCAGGCGGAGCCGGGCCGGCATCGGGCCGAACGGGGTCTCCAGCAGCATGCCGACGACGATCCGCATCGGCGGCGGGTCCCCTCCGGCGGCGGTCCGGTGGAACAGGTCCGGACCGTGCCCGCGCGCCTGCCGGGCGAACGCGCGCTCGACCTTGTCCTCGACGCAGTCCGCGACCAGGCGCAGCGCGTCGAAGACGTTGGACTTGCCCGCCCCGTTGGGACCCACCAGGACCAGCGACGGGAGGACGTCCAGCTCGACGCCGACCAGGGACTTGAATCCGTCGATCTCCAGACGGGTGATCACGCGCGCACCTCCTTTCCGGCGGTCGCGGAACGGGCCGGGGACCCGGGGGGGGGGGGGGGGGGGGGGGGGGGGGGG